>DASXLX010000047.1:0-174084 GCA_036495935.1 Candidatus Aquirickettsiella sp. | reverse complement strand
AGTATTTTTGAATATATTGAGGTCTTTTATAATAATCATCGGCGTCATTCAACTTTAGGATATTTAACTCCCGTTGAATTTGAACGACGATTTTATCAACGTCTCGATTCTTAGTGTCCAATAATTCGTTGCAAGATCAGTGCACAGGATTTTGGCTATTGGCCAAAAAAGCCAGTAAGTTTTGTATTACAAAAGATTAAAAAAATGCACCCTAAAAGTGCATTTTTTAATGAAAGAAAAAGAGTTAACGATAGAAACTATGATTTATCATCTTTCTTAGGCTCAGATAAGGCCTGACTCAAGGCTTGTTCTACATCACTCGCTGTCATCTGTGGTGCTGCTGTGGCACTTAAACGTTGTTGTCTTGCCAATACATTAGCAGCACGCTGACGACGAGCTTCAGCATGATAAGCAAAGCCAGTCCCTGCAGGAATCAAACGGCCTACAATCACGTTTTCTTTTAATCCTTTCAGTTCATCACGTTTTCCAGTGACTGCCGCTTCGGTTAATACGCGTGTCGTTTCTTGGAATGATGCAGCTGAGATAAAAGAATCTGTCGCTAAAGAAGCTTTAGTAATACCTAACAATACCACTTCAAAGCGTGCAGGTAATTTATTTTCAGCAATCAACTTCTTATTTTCTTCTTTGAGACGTGATTCTTCCAATTGCTCGCCTTTTACATAGCGGCTTTCACCGGAATCAAGAATGTTTACTTTACGTAGCATTTGACGAACGATAACTTCAATGTGTTTATCATTGATCTTCACACCTTGTAATCGATAAACTTCTTGTACTTCACTGACGATATAATTAGTTAGTGCATTAATCCCTAACAAACGTAAGATATCATGTGGATTTAAAGGTCCATCGGCAACAATTTCACCTCGTTCTACGTGTTCACCTTCAAAAACCGTCACATGACGCCATTTAGGAATTAATGCTTCAAACGCTTCACCGTTATTACCGGTAATCACTAAACGTCTTTTACCTTTAGTTTCTTTACCAAAACTAATGATACCGGAAATTTCCGCCAAGATAGCAGGTTCTTTAGGCTTACGCGCTTCAAAAAGATCCGCCACACGAGGTAAACCACCGGTAATATCGCGTGTTTTTGAAGTTTCTTGTGGAATACGTGCAACGATGTCACCTACGCCCACCGCAGCACCATCTTCCAAGCTCAAAATAGCATTAATCGGCAAGAAATAATGCGCTGGTAAACGGGTACCCGGTAAGAACAGATCATTCCCTTCTTTATCGGTCAGTCGTACCATAGGACGCAATTCCTTACCTCCTGAGCCACGTTGTTTGGAATCCATGACTACAATACTGGTTAAACCGGTGAGTTCATCGGTTTGTCGATTCATGGTGATACCATCGATTAAGTCAATAAATTTAACATAACCGGCAACTTCAGTGACAACGGGATGTGTATGTGGATCCCATTGAGCAATTAATTGACCTGGTACCACTTCAGTGCCGTCAGAAACTTTAATGGCAGCACCATAAGGTAGTTTGTAACGCTCTCTTTCGCGACCTTGAGGATCCAACAGCGTTAACTCACCAGAACGTGAGACAGTCACATAATGTCCATCATTGTGTTTGACGAGTTTTATATTATGCAATTTAATGCGACCCTTAGACTTTACTTGGATATGATTAGCTAAAGCAACCTGGGAAGCCGCTCCACCGATATGGAAGGTACGCATAGTTAGCTGTGTACCCGGCTCTCCTATCGATTGAGCAGCGATAACACCGACTGACTCACCGATACCTACTAAATGCCCACGCGCTAGGTCACGACCATAACAAGCGGCACAGATACCATATTTAGCTTCACAAGTAATTGGCGAGCGCACATTCACTTGATCCACAGCCCGCTCTTCTAAGATATTAACCCAATCTTCATCTAATAAAGTTCCCCTATTCACCACGATATCATCACTGCCTGGCAAGCTGACATCTTCTGCGAGCACACGACCTAAAACACGTTCTCGTAATGGCACCATAATTTCTCCACCTTCAACGTGGGGAGTAATAGCGATACCTAAGGTCGCTCCACAGTCATCTTCAGTAACAACCATATCCTGCGCTACGTCAACTAAACGTCGTGTCAGGTAACCGGAATTAGCAGTCTTAAGCGCGGTGTCTGCCAAACCTTTACGCGCACCGTGTGTAGAGATAAAGTATTGTAATACGTCTAAACCTTCACGGAAGTTAGCCGTAATCGGTGTCTCAATAATAGTACCGTCCGGTTTAGTCATCAAACCTCGCATACCCGCTAGCTGGCGCATTTGCGCGGGTGAACCCCGAGCGCCAGAATCTGCCATCATGTACACAGGATTAAATGACTCTTGTGATACAATTTTACCATCCGCGGCTTTTACATTCTCTGTCGCTAATTTTTCCATCATCGCTTTAGCAACCTGGTCATTAGTACGCGACCAAATATCAACAACCTTGTTATAACGTTCCCCTTGTGTCACTAAACCTGAAGCGTATTGGGATTCAATTTCTTTTACTTCGGTTTCAGCACCGGCAATAATATCTGCTTTACTTTCAGGAATGATCAAATCTTCAATTCCAACCGAAATACCCGCACGTGTAGCATAACCAAAACCGGTATACATCAATTTATCAGCAAAAATAACCGTCGCCTTCAAACCTAAACGTCGATAACATTCATTGATAAGACTTAATATCGCTTTTTTATTCAGCGTTTTATTAATTAAAGAAAAGGGTAAACCATCTGGCAGCGTTTCGCGTAATAAAGCTCTACCGACAGTGGTATCGATTAGTTTGACTGATTCTTTACGTTCACCTTTCGTATCGAATAACACTTCAGTTATTCTAACTTTAATCTTGGCGTGCAAATCGGCATAGCCTGCATCATATAGCTGGCGGACATCGTTAACATCGGAACAAGTTAAACCTTCTCCTTTGGCATTGATTTTATCGCGTGTTAAATAATAAAGTCCTAAAACGACATCCTGAGTCGGAAGGATAATCGGCTCGCCATTCGCAGGAGATAAAATGTTATTAGTCGACATCATCAATGTACGCGCTTCTAACTGCGCTTCGATGGTCAATGGCACGTGTACTGCCATTTGGTCACCGTCAAAGTCGGCGTTGTACGCGGTACAAACCAGAGGATGCAATTGGATAGCCTTGCCTTCAACTAAAATAGGCTCGAATGCCTGAATACCTAAACGATGCAATGTGGGTGCTCGGTTTAATAAGACCGGATGCTCACGAATCACATCTTCGAGAATATCCCAAACTTCAGGCGATTCATTTTCTACCATTTTCTTAGCAGCTTTAATCGTAGACGCTAAGCCACGGAATTGTAATTTACTTAAAATAAAAGGTTTAAATAATTCTAAGGCCATTTTTTTTGGCAAGCCACATTGATGCAGTTTTAATGTAGGACCGACTACGATGACTGAACGACCTGAATAATCAACGCGTTTACCCAGTAAGTTTTGCCTAAATCGACCTTGTTTACCTTTGATCATATCCGCCAAAGACTTCAAAGGTCGTTTATTACTGCCGGTAATAGCTCGGCCACGACGACCATTATCCAACAAGGCATCTACAGATTCTTGCAACATACGTTTTTCATTACGCACAATAATATCGGGTGCGTTCAGATCGAGTAAACGTTTTAGGCGATTATTACGATTGATCACACGACGATAGAGATCATTCAGATCCGATGTCGCAAAGCGTCCGCCATCTAAAGGAACTAAAGGACGTAAATCCGGCGGTAGTACCGGTAGTACCGTTAAAACCATCCATTCCGGTTTATTGCCGGATTGATCAAATCCTTCCAGCAGTTTTAAGCGTTTAGAGAATTTTTTTAATTTGGTTTCTGAACTGGTATTAGGAATCTCTTCACGTAAGGTATTAATTTCTTCCTTCAGATTCAAGGTAATCAGTAATTGCTGTATCGCTTCAGCTCCCATACGCGCATCAAATTCGTCACCATGTTCCTCGATAGCTTCTAAATATTGCTCATCTGTTAAAAGCTGACCACGTTCCAAAGCCGTCATACCAGGCTCTATAACCACAAATGCTTCAAAATACAGAACACGTTCTATATCGCGTAAAGTCATATCGAGTAATAAACCAATACGTGAAGGTAGGGACTTTAAAAACCAAATATGGGCGACAGGACTTGCCAGTTCGACATGACCCATACGCTCGCGTCGTACTTTCGTCAATGCCACTTCGACACCACATTTCTCACAAATCACACCGCGATGTTTAAGCCGTTTGTACTTACCACATAAGCATTCATAGTCTTTAATCGGACCAAAAATTTTTGCGCAAAACAAACCATCTCTTTCAGGTTTGAAAGTACGGTAATTAATAGTTTCAGGTTTTTTGACTTCACCATAAGACCAGGTGCGAATCATTTCTGGCGAAGCTAAGGAGATACGAATATTATCAAACTCGTCTAAATAATCTTCTTGTTTCAGTATTCCCAATAAATCCGACATCAATGGCTTATCAACAAGCACTTTAATTCTTTCGTTGCTTGAATTTGACTCAATCGCTTCCGCCATGCTCGCCAAACTTTCTTGAGCTAACTCTGGTTTCACTTGTTCGGAAGATGATGGCGCAGCTTTAGCCATTTCTGATGCAGTCGTCATAGCATGCTCTAGTTCTGACTTTACAATGTCTGCTTTTGGTTTAGTTGCCAAGGTTATACTCTCCACTTCAGATTAATCTTTGGTTTCTAATTCTGCATTAATTGCCAAGGAGCGTATTTCCTTGACTAATACATTAAATGATTCTGGCATACCCGCTTCCATTTGATGGTCACCATCAACAATGTTCTTGTACATCTTCGTTCGACCGGCAACGTCATCCGATTTGACGGTTAACATTTCTTGTAAAGTATAAGCTGCTCCATAAGCTTCTAATGCCCAAACCTCCATTTCACCAAATCGTTGACCACCAAATTGCGCTTTACCGCCCAATGGTTGTTGGGTTACTAAACTATACGATCCGGTAGAACGGGCATGCATCTTATCGTCAACTAAATGATTCAACTTCAGCATGTACATATAACCCACGGTAACAGGCCGTTCAAAACGTTCGCCGGTTCTGCCATCATATAGCGTGGTTTGTCCTGATTCCGGTAAATCTGCTAAGCTTAACATGCGTTTAATTTCTGCTTCGGTCACTCCATCAAAGACCGGAGTAGCCATCGGCACACCGTTACGTAAATTTTGCGCCAGCTCAACAACAGATTCATCTGATAATTTGTCTAAATCTACTTTTTGTGCCGTTTCCTTAGTATCGTTGTAAATAGATCCTAAGAAGTTTTTAATTTCTTTAATATTTTTTTGCGCATCGAGCATACCCGCAATCTTGATACCTAAACCTTTTGCTGCCCAACCTAAATGCGTTTCGAGTACCTGCCCAACGTTCATACGTGATGGCACACCTAAAGGATTAAGAACGATATCAACCGGCGTACCATCTTCCATATAAGGCATATCTTCGACAGGAATAATGGTAGAAATAACCCCTTTATTACCGTGTCGCCCGGCCATTTTGTCACCCGGCTGAATACAACGTTTGATAGCTAAATGAACTTTAACAATCTTGAGTATACCTGGTGCTAAATCATCACCTTGGGTTAGTTTTTTACGTTTATTCTCAAATTTCTCATCTAATGCAAGACGTGCTTCTTCTAATTGTTTTGCAACGGCTTCCAATTGCTGATTAGCCGCTTCATCACGTAAGCTGACAGAAAACCATTGATCCTTAGCTAGGCCTTGTAAATAGTCTAATGTCACTTTACTACCTGATTTTAATTTATTCGGTCCGCTGCTTGCCGTAGCGCCAACTAATAAAGTCTCTAGACGTTGATAACAATCATTCTCTAAAATTCTAAATTCGTCATATAAGTCTTTTTTAATTTTATCTAAGGCCATTTCTTCGATACTTAATGCGCGTTTATCTTTTTCTAAACCATCTCGCGTAAAGACTTGAACATCAATGACTGTACCACGCATTCCAGAAGGAACACGTAACGAACTGTCTTTTACATCTGAAGCTTTTTCACCAAATATAGCACGCAATAGTTTTTCTTCGGGCGTTAACTGTGTTTCACCTTTAGGTGTCACTTTACCCACCAATATATCACCCGCTTCTACCCAAGCGCCTAAATGTACAATACCGGATTCATCTAATTTAGAAAGTGCACTTTCTCCGACATTAGGAATATCTGATGAAACTTCTTCTGTTCCTAATTTAGTGTCACGTGCAATACAGGTTAATTCTTCGATATGTATTGTGGTAAAACGATCTTCAGAAACAACACGCTCTGAAATTAAGATAGAATCTTCAAAGTTATAACCATTCCATGGCATAAAGGCTACAAGAAGATTACGTCCTAAAGCCAACTCTCCTAAGTCAGTAGAAGGACCATCCGCCATGACATCGCCTTTTTGGATCTTATCCCCTTTTTTTACTAAAGGCCTTTGATTAATACAGGTATTTTGATTCGAACGTGTATATTTAGTCAGATTGTAAATATCGACACCTGCTGTACCTGCTGTCGCTTCCTTGTCATTAACACGAACTACGATACGACCTGCATCGACTGAGTCAATAAAACCGCCCCGTTTAGCCACCACGACTACGCCTGAATCGACTGCTACTTTACGTTCCATACCGGTACCGACTAAAGGTTTTTCAGTACGCAAGGTTGGTACCGCTTGACGTTGCATGTTCGAACCCATTAACGCACGGTTGGCATCATCATGTTCTAAGAAAGGAATCAAAGAAGCGGCCACAGAAACAACTTGTGCCGGTGAAATATCCATATAATTGACTTTATCCGCTGTTGTCAGCATCGACTCATTACGATGTCGACAAGGAATCAAGTCATCGATCAACTTACCATGGTTGTCAAGACGAGTATTAGCCTGAGCAATGACATATTTACCTTCTTCGATGGCAGATAAATATTGAATCTCTTTAGTTACTTTCCCATTTTCAACTTTACGGTAAGGTGTTTCAAGAAATCCATAATGATTGGTTCGAGCATATACCGCCAAGGAATTGATCAAACCAATATTTGGTCCTTCGGGTGTTTCAATCGGACAAACACGACCATAATGCGTTGGATGCACGTCTCGAACTTCAAAACCCGCTCGCTCACGTGTTAAACCGCCAGGCCCTAAGGCAGAGACACGTCGTTTATGCGTAATCTCGGAAAGAGGATTCACTTGATCCATGAACTGTGATAACTGACTTGAACCAAAGAATTCTTTGATGGCCGCTGAGATAGGTTTAGCATTAATGAGATCTTGTGGCATTAAATTTTCAGATTCGGCCACACTTAATCGATCTCTGACAGCTCGTTCCACACGCACTAAACCAATACGAAATTGATTCTCTGCCATTTCACCAACACTACGTACACGACGATTACCTAAATGATCGATATCATCCACATCGCCTTTACCATTGCGTATTTCGATCAATGCGCGTAAAACAGCGACAATATCGTCTTTGGTCAAAGTACCTGGTCCAGTAATTTCTTCTCGACCTAAGCGTCGATTAAATTTCATTCGTCCTACTGCAGACAAATCATAGCGATCCAAAACAAAAAACAAATTTTTAAATAAGGCTTCCGCCGCTTCTTTAGTGGGTGGCTCGCCTGGGCGCATCATACGATAAATTTCAACTAATGCTTCTTGCTGACTGTGACTTGGATCAATGCGTAAGGTTGTTGAAATATACGCACCAGAATCTAAATCGTTGGTATATAAGGTTTCTACTTTTTCTACTTGTGCTTCTATTAATTTTTTAACCACGTCTGCAGTTAATTCTGTGTTTGCTTCAAAGAGAATCTCACCGGTTTCTGAATTAATAATAGGCTTAGCGAGTGTTTTACCAATTAAATAATCAATCGGCAACTCGAGATGTTTAATCTTGGCTTTTTCTATTTCACGGATTTGTCTTACTGCAATACGTCGCCCTTGCTCAACAATCACCTTGCCACTTGCATCTTTAATATCAAAGCTAGCGGTTTCACCACGTAAACGCTCAGGAACTAAATCTAAAACAACTGTTTCACCTTTTAGATGCAAAACATTGTTACTAAAAAATAATTCTAAGATCTCTTCTGAGGTATATCCTAATGCGCGTAATAGTATGGTAGCAGCTAATTTACGTCGTCTATCAATACGAACAAATAAATTATCCTTAGGGTCAAATTCAAAATCTAACCAAGAACCACGGTATGGAATAATTCTCGCCGCGTACAATAACTTACCTGAAGAATGAGTTTTACCTTTATCATGCTCGAAAAACACACCCGGTGAACGATGTAATTGTGAAACGACCACACGATCGGTTCCATTAATCACAAAACTTCCTGTGTCTGTCATCAACGGCAGCTCACCCATATACACTTCTTGTTCTTTAATATATTTAAGTTTCGTGGAGCCTGGCGCTGCTTCTTTATCGTAAATAATTAAACGCATTTTCACGCGTAAAGGCGCACCATAAGTTAAACCACGTGCTTGACATTCTTTAACATCAAAAGGCGGTTGCCCTATTCGATAATTAATATATTCTAAAGTGGCTTCACCACCAGAATAAGAAGAGATAGGAAATATCGATTTAAATGCCGCATTAAGCCCTATATCTTCTAGTGCATCCGGCGAGGTATCTACTTGTAAAAATCGATGATAAGACTCAATTTGCGTCGCTAATAAATAGGGCGCTTCCATTATGGTCGCTTGTTTACCAAAATTTTTACGAATACGTTTTTTTTCAGTAAATGAATATGGAGTATTTGCTTGCTCAGTTGCTGGGGATGTCCGAATTACCATCTAAAGTTCACCTAGTTAGAGAACAGAATAAATAAAGAAAAATCGCGCCCATATCTAGCTGGGCTTATGTTTATGTTGGTTAATAACGCTTCAAAGTCTATTTTTTTACACAATTTCAGTGAATTATAGAACTTCAATCTCGCTCTTAGTCCCTATTTAGCCTACGACCAACATCGTCTTAAATCTAAATCTTATAAAATGTGCTGCTACACATTTAAAGATTAAAAATATATGCTATGAAACTAGTTTCATAGCATAAAGAATGCCCAGCATAAATCTGAGCATTTTCTTTTAGTGTTATAAACTTATTTCATTTCGCATACAGCTTTAGCATCTGTAAGCTTAGCCATAAGCTTTTCGGCATCTGCTTTAGACATACCTTCTTTAATGACCGCTTTAGGTGCTGATTCAACTAAATCTTTAGCTTCTTTTAAGCCAAGACCCGTTTCTTCGCGCACTACTTTAATCACATTGATCTTATTAGGACCCACTTCTTTCAACTCAACATTGAACTCGGTCTTTTCTTCAGCTGCTGCGGGGGCTGCACCTGGCGCTGCTGATACGGCAACTGGAGCAGCTGCTGCAGAAACACCAAATTTATCTTCCATATTCTTAATAAGATCGACCACTTCCAGGACGCTCATTTTAGCAACGGTATCTAATACTTCTTTGCGTTTATCATCTGCACTCATATAACTATCACTCCAAAAAATAAAAAAAACTTTAATTAATTAACCGCAATTATGCGGCTGTTTGTTGCTTTTCACGCACAGCAATCATGGTACGTAGTAATTTGGCTTGTGGTTCAGCCAATGTACGCACTAGCTTAGTAATTGGTGCTTTCATAACTGCCATCAATGTAGCAATTGCTTCATCACGGGTTGGAAGGTTCGCGATTTTTTCGAGTTCATTCACTGCTAGTAATTGACCATCTAAAGCGACTGCCTTGACAACCAATTTTTCATTTTGCTTAGTAAATGTTCGAATAAGCCGCGCTGCTGCACCTGGCTCTTGTTGGGAAAATGCTAGAAGTAAAGGCCCTACCAACGTGTCTTGTAAACACGCAAAGCCTGTGCCTTCTAAAGCACGTCGCGCCAAGGTATTACGCACTACGCGTAAATACACTCCTGCGCTGCGTGCTTGTATACGTAATTGACTCATTTCCCCCACACTTAAACCACGATATTCAGCAGTAACTGCTGATAACGCATTTTTTGCAACCTCTCCAACTTCCGCAACAATGGCCTGTTTATCTGCAAGTCTTAATGTCACGTTGGTTTTCTCCTCATGTATTATTTAACCATCAGCCGTAGTAGTTGATGATTAAAGGCTCGGTGGCCCAAAGGTTCACCGTCTGCGTAGGTAAAATTAAGCACCCATATTAAATAATAGACATTGATACCTATCTCTCTTAACGTCGGTGCGCCTACGGTCTCCGACAGCTAGAGGGAAAGCCCTTTAACTGCGAATTCATTCCCACTATTTATACAAGTGGGGGTAGCTCTTCTATCCTAAATCCACTAAATAGTCAAGATGTAGGCCTCTCATTTTATGTGATTCCATATACTCTTCGAACTGAATTTTTACTGTGTTACCGCTCAATCGCAATGGTTTTTATTGTAACCGCCCCCAATAACACAATACTTGCCAAAAATCCAATTGCCGTGAGCATATAACATAAAATTGGCAATCATTTTAGCTTGCTTCTAGCGATGCCAAATTAATTAATAAGCCAGGTCCCATCGTACTAGATAAACTTAGCTTTTTTAAATAAATTCCTTTGGCTGTAGCAGGCTTGGCTTTTTTAATCGCCCCTACCAATACTTCTAAATTTTGCAATAATTGCTGAGGCTCAAAACTTAGCTTACCTATCGTACAGTGGATTATCCCGCCTTTATCAGCACGGTAACGCACTTGACCCGATTTCGCATTGGTAACTGCCGTATTGACATCCATCGTTACTGTGCCAATCTTAGGATTAGGCATCAAGTTTCTAGGTCCTAATATTTGGCCAAGTTGACCCACTAAGCGCATCGCATCTGGTGTTGCAATAAGCACATCAAAGTCTAAGTTCCCGGCTTTTATGCTCTCAGCCAAATCCTCAAAACCGACGATATCAGCACCTGCTATTTTCGCCGCCTCGGCATTGGCTGCCTGAGCAAACACAGCGACTCGAGGTGTTTTACCAATTCCATGCGGCAATACAACGGCACCACGCACGGTTTGATCCGATTTACGCGGGTCTATACCTAAATTGATACTAACATCAACACTTTGATTGAATTTAACCGGAAATTCCTTGAGTAAGCCAACGGCTTCTATTACCGTATATACCTTACCCGGAAGCAGTTTTTCTTTAATCAAACGAAAACGTTTACTGAGTTTAGCCACGTTCGCGCCCTCCTTCAACTTCAACACCCATATTACGCGCTGTGCCAGCTATTGTGCGCATTGCGGCTTCTAAATCACCTGCGGTTAAATCAGGCATTTTAATCGTTGCAATCTCAGCCAGCTGTTTACGAGTAATTTTACCGACTTTATTTTTGTTGGGGATGCTACTGCCTTTATTGATCGCCGCTGCCTTCATAATTAAATAGGAAGCAGGAGGAGTTTTGATAATAAATGTAAAACTACGATCGGAGTACACCGTAATCACGACCGGCATCGGCATACCTTTTTCTGAACTTTGAGTACGTGCATTAAAAGCTTTGCAGAACTCCATAATATTCACCCCTTGTTGTCCCAAAGCAGGACCAATAGGTGGTGCAGGATTAGCCTCGCCGGCTTTTACCTGTAACTTCACATAGGCTTGAACTTTCTTTGCCATGTTTACCTCCGGGTATAGCGCTTAGCATTATCGCTAAGCTTCCCATTGATGAATACTCTCCGCAGTTGAATTTTTTGTCCATGTTGCCGCTCAATTCACTAAGGTTATTGTTACCAAACTCCCAAATGACACGACACTTGACAAAAAAACCATTGCTATGAGTATATATTTTTTTATTCCCTTTTTTAAAGGGCCCTACAATGCATCAAGCTTTTTTAACTTGACCAAATTCTAATTCAACCGGTGTGGCACGACCAAAAATAATAACTGAAACCCGCATGCGATTTTTTTCATAGTTTACTTCCTCAACTTCACCATTAAAGTCAGCAAAAGGTCCGTCCACAACACGCACCACCTCACCTACCTCAAACAAGACTTTAGGCCGAGGCTTATCCACGCCTTCTTGCATACGCTGTAAAATCTTATCCACCTCTTTACTACTCAGAGGCACTGGCTTATCACTGGTTCCACCGATAAATTTAATCACGCCTGGTGTCTTTTGAACGAGATACCAACTATCTTCATCCATATCCATTTCGACTAAAACATATCCCGGATAAAATTTGCGTGCAGTTTTACGCTTACGGCCTTGATGAATTTCAACTACTTCTTCAGTCGGCACGATAATTTGGCCAAATTTCTCCGTTAAATCTTGTTGTTTAATCCGTTCATTTAAAGCATCTAAAACTTTGCGTTCATACCCTGAACGTGCTTGTACAACATACCATTGCATCGATGATCCATGCGCAGTTTTTTCCTCTGTTGTAGATAGTTTTTCATTAGCTGAAATAGGATCGTTCGACGATTGCTCTGAAACATCGGAATGAAGTTCTGTTTTTTTATCTGTCATAAGTTAACTATCCTCTTCATTTACGCTGTTAAAAAAGCAACTGCCCATAATAAGAGTGTATCTATACCCCATAAAAACAAACCCGCTACAACAACCATCGCCATCACGATCAAAGTAGTACGCACCGTTTCTTCTCGTGTTGGCCAGATTACTTTGCGTAGTTCAGCACGTGAAGCTTGTGCAAATGCCCAAAACCGCCGCCCTAGTACCGTATAAAAAAATAATGATGCCAACACAAGTGCGTCTATTATCCAGCCTATCAAACGAATAGCAATGGCCTGGTGGGAAAAATAATTATTGGTATAAATAGCCAATAGTAAAATAACTCCCATCATTATCCAGATTATGGAGTCTCTTTTAGTTGCCTTGTTTTCAAGCTTTGCGTTCTTCATTTTTACCTTGCCAAACTAGATTTTTGGCAGGCCAGGAGGGAATCGAACCCCCAACCTGCGGTTTTGGAGACCGCCGCTCTGCCAATTGAGCTACTGGCCTAATTCTTTACTTGTATTCTTTGTCTTTTGGAGCCCACAACCGGGATCGAACCGGTGACCTCTTCCTTACCAAGGAAGTGCTCTACCACTGAGCCATGTGGGCCTGCATGCATTAATCATTGCGTTTAAATTGTTGCCGTGATGCCACTTACGCCCTGCATCGCTTTTTTTGGAGCGGGTGATGGGAATCGAACCCACATAGCCAGCTTGGAAGGCTGGAATTCTAACCGTTGAACTACACCCGCAAGTATATCTAAAAAAATAACTGGTGGAGGGGGAAGGATTCGAACCTTCGAAGGCTGAGCCGGCAGATTTACAGTCTGCTCCCTTTGGCCGCTCGGGAACCCCTCCTCAAAATTGAGGGGCTATTTTGCGAAAGTCAAGGCTGGATGTCAACCACTATTCTCATTACAATACATAAAAGTTTTTTTGAGTACTCTTCGCACTTAAATTTTTGTCTGTGTTGCCGTTCAATTCGCAATCTTCATGTATATTGTATATACCAGATTGCTGCATACACGCGGCATGCCAAAAACCTAATTGCTGTGGGTAATTTATTATGCATTTTCAAATGAATATCTATTCTGCCACGGTGACACTTTTTTTAGTAATGGATCCGCTCGGAAATATTCCGGTTTTTTTATCATTACTTAAACAAGTTGATCCAATGCGACGCACCAAAATTATTTTGCGTGAAAGTTTAATTGCGTTTGCTATTTTGACGCTTTTTTTATTTTGTGGAAAATCTATCTTAACTAGCTTACATATTAGTGAAGAAGCCTTAGGCATCGCCGGTGGAATTATTTTATTTCTTATAGCAATTAAAATGTTGTTTCCTATGGCACAAAAAATAGCGGAACAAACGCAAGGAGAACCTTTTATTGTTCCTATGGCCATTCCTTTGCTCGCTGGACCTTCTTCCATGACCACTGTCATCTTATTCGCCAGCCAAGCACCTCATCAAATGGGCAAGTGGTTTACCGCTTTAGCGGCCGCGTCATTGATAGCAACACTATTACTTTTAATTGCCGTACCCTTACAAAAATTGTTGGGCGTCAAAGTCATTGCAGCATTAGAACGTTTAATGGGGATGATATTAACCACGATTGCTGTACAAATGTTTTTAACTGGTCTCGGTACCTACCTAAGCAGTCTTGGCTAACAACACCTTTTTCAATATGGCTAAGGCTTCATCCAATTGTTCTTTACTGATGACTAAAGGTGGCGCTAAACGAATAACCGTATTGTGCGTTTCGTAACTTAATAAACCATGCTCTAGTAATTGTAAAACAATAGCACGACCTTTCGCGTAACGTGAGTCAAGTTCTACACCGATAAATAAACCTTTTCCGCGAATTTCTTTGATTAACGGAGATGAAATTTCTAATAGACTTCGATGCAAATAATCACCCAACTCTTCTGAACGCTGGATTAGATTTTCATCAAACAGGGTATTTAAAGCTTCTAACGCAACTATTGCGGCTAAAGGGTTACCGCCAAAAGTGCTGCCGTGATCACCCGGTGTAAAAACATTCATGACATCACGACGACTTAAAAATAATGACACCGGTAATAAACCACCGCCTAATGCTTTACCTAAAATTAAAGCATCCGGTTTAACGTTTTCATACTCACAGGCTAAAAATTTACCGGTTCTACCTAAGCCAGTTTGTATTTCATCAAGAATAAGTAAAACATTACGTTCTCGACAAATTTGGGCAACGGTTTGCAAATAGCCTTTAGGTGGTACAACAATGCCACGTTCACCTTGAATAGGCTCAACCAAAAAAGCAGCTGTATTAGGAGTTATTGCCGCCACTAAGGCTTCTGCATCACCATATTCTATAGTTTTGAATCCTGGCGCAAACGGGCCAAAACCGAACTGATACTGTGGCTTTGATGACATACCCACCACGGTAGTAGTACGACCATGAAAGTTGCCTCGACAAACAATGATTTCGGCTTGGTTCTCTGTCACTTTCTTTACGGTGTAAGCCCATTTCCTAGCGGCTTTAATCGCTGTTTCTACCGCTTCAACGCCGGTATTCATCGGTAAAGCGCTATCCATCTGCGTTAAATCACAAACACGCTTTAAAAAAGCACCCAACCTATCACTATAAAAAGCGCGCGAGCAAATCGATAAGCGTTGCGCTTGCTGTGTTAAAACCTTTACTAAGCGCGGATGGCTGTGTCCATGACTGACTGCGGAATAAGCACTCATCATATCGATGTAGCGCTTACCAGAAATATCCCAAAGCTCTGCACCTAAGCCGCGACTGAGCACTACGGGCAAAGGATCGTAATTGGCCGCACCATAACGTTGTTCAAGCTCGATAGGGTTATTATGCATTTGGTCATTAGAAAAGGTGGATTGTTGATCAACGATAACGCTTTGCTTACTCATTTAGTTTAAACTCCAAAAATACTCAGCAATATTTCTTGAATTAATCTTTCCGTTTTTTGATTCTTATCATGATAAGGGTTGTATTCAACCACTTCAACACCAATAAGTTGTAATTCTCGGCGTAATTGGATCAGTACTTGGCATAAATCCTCTCCTGAAATACCATTTGCTTCTGGCACACCGACGCCGGGCGCATCAAAAGGATCAATAGCATCTAAATCCAAACTGACTCCAAATCCAGAATTGTTTTCTTTAACATAGGCGATCGCTTCGGAAAATACAGTATCTAAACCACGCTGTACAATTGCTTGCATATTATAGATACGTACGCCTAAACGCTGTAATAATTTTTCTTCTTCCGTTTCAAAACTACGGGTGCCAATTAAAACCAGGCGTTTCGGATTTATTTTAGGCCGAGGTATAGCGATATGTGTAAGTGAAGTATCACCATAACCTAAAAGTGCCGCTAATGGCATGCCATGAATATTATTGGTCGCTGTCGTTTCAAACGTATGACTATCCATGTGCGCATCGATCCAAATTAAGCCCAATTCTCCATTTTGCTGTTGTTGTGCTAGTGCAGCCGCGACGCCACTCCAAGTGCCTATTGCACAGGAATGATCTCCACCCAACACAGCAAAAGGTTTATGTTGTTGGATTAAATCGTAAGTTATAGCAGCTAATTCAGTATTAAGTTCTACCACACGTTGCAACCTATCGCTTTTATCACCACTGCGTGGCTTTAATATAGCTTGCCAATGATTGGGCAAATGATGTTCGGATAGCTTTTGCTCTAAGCTATTATTCTGCAATTGCAATGGACCTTCGGCGCAACCTACGTCATTCGCAGCAATACCAGATGCATAACCAATCAGAGATAGTGATGTTTTCAAAATATTTTAAACCTCTTTTTTGTATTGTTGATTCAAATATTTTTTCATAAAAATAAAAAAAAGTATTAGTAGCAAGTAAACCAATAACGAATTTTACTAATATTATCTTTTATTTATAAAATTTATAACCTAATCTATTAGGTTTAGCAATTCAGATTTTGTAAGTAGAAAAGAAGATTTCTAGCGAATTTGATCTGCAAAAACTTGATATATCCTAAAAGACAACTAACAATAGATCTATGCAACCCCTTGCTCCACTTATTAAAGATCTTGCTGTCATACTAGGCGTAGCCAGCTTAGTCACACTTTTATTTCAAAAAATAAGACAACCTGTGGTATTAGGCTATCTATTATCCGGAATTATTGTCGGTCCGCATGTTCCTCCATATGACCTAGTTACCGATGTACCCAGTTTACATACACTCTCCGAGCTAGGTGTTATCTTTTTGATGTTTTCTCTTGGATTAGATTTTAGTTTTCATAAACTTAAACGGGTAGGAACACCCGCTATTGTAACGGGTTTGTTTGAAGTATTAGTCGTTTTATTGATTGGTTTCGCTCTAGGTAAAATTTTAGGCTGGTCTATTTATGATTGTATTTTTTTAGGCGCTGCGCTTTCCATCTCGTCGACAACAATTATTATCAAAGCCATGGAAGAATTGGGTTTAAAAAGCAAACACTTTGCCGAATTAGTGTTTGGAGTGTTGATTGTTGAAGATCTGCTAGCCATTTTATTACTGGCTGGACTCTCTATTGTAGTCGGTACACATGCCGTTATTTCTGCGACACTCGCAGACTCTGCCATTAAACTTTTTATCGTTGTCGGTAGTTGGTTTTTGATCGGTTATTTTTTAATTCCTACTTTAATTAGAAAATTAGTGGATGTCGCCAATCAAGAAACCTTAACCATCGTTTCGGTGGCGTTGTGTTTAATATTGGTCTGTATTGCGGCGTACTTTGGCTACTCTACGGCATTAGGTGCCTTTATCATGGGCTCGATATTAGCTGAAACGGATTTAATTCAGTTTATTGAACAATATATGCGTCCTATTCGTGACATTTTTGCGGCAGTGTTTTTTATTTCAGTGGGTATGCTTATTGACCCAAGCATGATCCTGCAAAATATTTGGATAGTATTACTCATTTCCATCATCACTATCCTTGCCAAAATCTTTGCTACGGGCACCGGTGCTTTAGCAGCGGGTCAGAGTTTAAGCACTTCGGTGCGCGCAGGTTTTAGTATGGCGCAAATTGGGGAGTTTTCCTTTATTATTGCAGGATTAGGCCTGACATTACAGGTTACACGCCCAGCACTCTTCCCGATTATTATTGCGGTATCGGCCGTCACTACTTTTACTACACCCTATCTCATCATGTCCTCGACTGCGCTGAGTAAACTATTGGAAAAAAATCTTCCAATACGTGCAAAACAACTATTAAGCCATTACACGATACTTATCCATCGCTACTTAAGACTGAAGAAAAAACGAGTGGTGTATAGCCAATATATTACTCGACTACTTATTAATAGTGTCATGGTAGCGATTATTTTTAGTTTGAGTGAAAAATGGATATTTCCAAAAATTAGCGAATGGATCAATTCAACGTATTGGGTAAATACCTTAAGTTGTCTGATTGCTTTATTATTGGCTTCACCTTTTATCTGGGGTATGATATTTGCTTATCGTGCTTTCCCACATCGACGCCATGCCGCGATTCGGCCTATCATCGCCATAGGATGGATTTTTACTTTAACCGTCATCATTACCTTAGCCGTTACTTATTTCCATACCTGGTCTATTATTTTACTGTTAATTATTATTTCGTTAACATTATTTAGTTTACTACATAAACCGTTGCAAAAATTTTACCCGTGGTTAGAAAAAAGATTTCTAGCCAATATTAAAACACCTAGCATTCAAGAAACTTCCAAGGATGAATTAACTGCCTGGGGCATTAATTTAAAAGGGACTGATATCCAGAATAATTATTATTTTATCAATAAAACCTTACAAGAATTGAATCTTGCGGAACAATTTGGCATCCATGTGGTTGCACTTTATCGTGGCCCTAAAATTATTTTGACTCCACAACACCAAGAAAAAATTAGGCTTTACGATAAGCTGTTTATTTTAGGTAGCGATGAACAAATCGATAGCTTTAGCCAATTATTGCAGGTCACCACCTACCAAGAAGAACTAGAATTATACAATCATCTTGAATTAAAAACTTTTTTACTTGGTAAAAGCCATCCTTTCGTGGGACTTAGCATTGAAGAAGCCATGCAAAAAAATCATATCGACGGCATAGTATTAGGCATGGAACGCAAAGGTGTCAGAAAAATTAATCCCCGTAAAGACACTCTTCTGCGCAAAGAAGATCTCTTAATTTTGTTAGTTTATAAAGCCTCGACTTAGCATCATTTATTTGTCATTGCTTGCATACCAAACCGTCGTCATTGCAAACGGTAACAAACAATCTAAGAAATTCTATAAATTAGGTGGCCATGCCCATTTCGTTCGCTCGCCATGACGATGATTTTTTTATACTATTATGGAAGAATTTTGATAGCATACATGCTAAGAGCACTACGGTTCCTACCATATTACTGATTTGAGTAAAATATCAGCTGAACCTTTTGCTTACCTATACTTAATGAATTACACATAAAGAGGAAGATCATCATTATTAAGCAGTTTTTTCATCGACTATTCCCCAAAAAAATAGCTCACCCACAAGCCAAAATTATCCCTAGGGCTGAACATACTATTTCGCGCAAAGATATTAATTCTAATGCACTCAAGGTTTTATATCGCCTGAATCAGCACAAATACAGCGCTTATTTAGTAGGTGGGTGTTTACGTGATATTTTACTCAAGCAAAAACCAAAAGACTTTGATATTGCCACCAATGCCAGTCCTGAAAATATCAAAAAACTTTTCCGCAATTGTTTATTGATTGGCAGACGTTTTCGTCTTGCGCATATACGCTTTGGCCGAGAAATCATTGAAGTCAGCACCTTTCGGGCACAAAGCAAAAAAAAATCCTTTAAACATCGTAAGATTGCCACACACGGTATGCTATTGCGAGATAATGTTTATGGAACAATCGAAGAAGATGTTTGGCGACGGGATTTTACTATGAATGCCCTCTATTATAACATCGCTGATTTTTCTTTAGTCGATTATTGTGGCGGACTTGCCGATATACAAAATAAAATAGTACGGATTATTGGTGAGCCACGATTGCGTTATCAAGAAGATCCCGTTCGATTATTACGGGCGATACGCTTTGCTAGCAAATTAGATTTTGAATTGGATCCGGCTACCGCAGAGCCCATACAAGAACTTGCACCCCTACTCCGTCATGTACCACCCGCGCGCTTATTTGAAGAAGTACTTAAACTTTTTCATCATGGCCAAGCCTTAAAAACCTATCAACTACTCCAGCAATATCAATTACTCAACGAATTATTTCCGCAAACTAAGCAAGATTCTCTAGACGACACAAACGACAAAATTCTAGAACTAGCTTGTGAAAATACTGATAAACGTATCCAACAAGGAAAAACCGTTTCTCCTGCATTTTTGTTTGCCGTGTTTTTATGGCCTAGCGTACAAAGCAAAGCCGAACAACTCATTGCCCAACACACACCCACATTTATTGCCTATCAACATGCAGTGAGTGATGCATTGAACAAACAACAGAAATTAATTACTATCCCGCGTCGCTATAGTACTGCGATTCGTGAAATATGGGATTTACAGCATCGATTATTACAACGGCGTCCTTATCTGCTGCATCGTTTAATAAATCATCCACGCTTTCGCGCAGCTTATGATTTTTTACTATTACGTGCCGAAATCAAGGAAATAGATCCAAATATCGCGAGCTGGTGGACCCACTTTTTAGAAGCGGACGATGAAACCAAGAAACAATTAATTCAAAGCATCACGCAAACACCTCGAGGAACCAAACGCTCCAAAAAACGAGGAAGAACAATATGAATGGAATTGAACCCAGACTTACTCAGTCGGCTAGCTGGAAGAATTTAAACCAACATTTTTTGCAGATTAAAAAAACACCACTCGCAGAATTATTTCTTAGTGATCCGCTGCGTGCTAAAAAATTTACATTAACCGAAAAAAACTTACATTTTGATTATTCAAAAAATCCAATAGACGAAAAAACACTGACTTTGTTAACACAATTGGCAAACAATGCTCATCTGAAAAAACAGATCAATGATTTATTTTCAGGTGCCTGTGTAAATACCACGCAACAACTCCCTGCCTTACACACGGCATTACGCGACCCCAGAAAATCTGGATTAATCGTGAATGGCGAAGATATCTTAGTCAAAATTCACGCTTGTTTAGATAAAATGCAACATTTTGCAGAACAAATACATCAACACCAATGGCTAAGCTTTAGCGGCAAAAAAATAACCGACGTTATCAATTTAGGTATAGGTGGATCAGATTTAGGTCCTTTAATGGCAGTCCATGCATTGAAGTCTTTTCAACAAAACTCACTACATTTTCATTTTATCTCGCAAATTGACAACCGAACATTACAAAGCTTGTTAGAAAAAATTAACTTAGAAACCAGTTTATTTATTATTACCAGCAAATCCTTTACCACTTGTGAAACACTGTTGAATGCTTCTACATTGCTAAAACGATTTCAAGAAAAATTTAGCCCAGCATCGAGCAAACCACATTTTTTAGCCGTCACCAGTGAAGTTGAAAAAGCTATCGCATTCGGTATCGATCCTGAGTGTATATTTCCGCTCTGGGATTGGGTCGGTGGTCGTTATTCATTATGGTCTGCGGTTGGTCTACCCATTATTTTAGCTATCGGTATGTTAAATTTCCGTGAATTGCTAAGCGGCGCACATGCTATGGATCAACATTTTTTTCAACAAGCTTGGTTATCTAATATGCCGGTGTTGTTAGGCCTGTTAGGTATCTGGCAAGTCAATTTTTTTCAATCTTCAGCCCATGCAGTTTTACCTTACGATTCGGGTTTAAAGTATTTCCCAGCTTATTTACAGCAATTAGAGATGGAAAGTAATGGTAAATCGACACGCATCGACGGTGAACCCGTGGATTATGCCACCTGTCCGATTATTTTTGGTGACATTGGTTTAAATGCTCAACATGCGTTTAATCAATTGTTTCATCAAGGTACGGGCAATTTTTCAGCTGATTTTATTTGTACGCTGCGTGATCCTAAACTCAATATTCAGCATCATCAACATGTTATCGCTAGTGCTTTAAGTCAAAGTAAGGTCTTTATGGAAGGCTGCCTCAGTGATATTAGCTATAAAAATTTACGCGGAAATCATGCCAATAATATGCTGGCACTGAATGAACTGACTCCTTTTAGTTTAGGACAGTTGATTGCACTTTATGAACATAAAGTCTTTGTGCAAAGTGTCATCTGGCAAATTAATCCGTTTGATCAATGGGGCGTGGAATATGGAAAACAATTAAATAAAAAGATATTCCAAAATTTAAATAATCCTAGTCAGCAGATGCAGACAAGTTTAGACTCTTCAACGCAGGCGCTGATTCAACTCTATAAACAGATTAATAGCCCGTAAAATATCTATAACAATTTGCTCTATTTCACCATAAATTAAAAGCATCTATTTCATATTAGGCACACTCGTTGAGCGCTGATATACTTAACATTTATACCACCAAGGTTAACGAATGGATATTGCAGATTCCAAGCCTTTTTCATCCGCAAAAGTCGAAGTTAAAAAACGTAGCCGACAAAAAGTTGCCTGGCCAGCGTATGAACTGGCTTTTTTGGATCATGATTTTTTGCTGCATAAATCATTACGTTCAGTACGTTTACAATTAGAATTATTGAAACCAGAGCTCTCGCAACAAAAACTAAAAATCGAATCGACTATTGTTGTGTTTGGCAGCGCTCGAGTGGCCGATCCAGAAGTGACCAAGCAACAACTTAAGCAAGTGCAACAGAAATTAAAACAGAACCCACAAAGCCCCTCAGCAAAAAAAGAGGAAAAACTGCTTAAAAATCAACTCGAAAAAGGGAAATATTACGAAGAATCGCAACGTTTTAGTCAAATAGTCTCTGAAAAGTGTCAAAAAAATCGACGTCGACATTTCGTCATCGTCACTGGCGGTGGGCCTGGCATCATGGAAGCCGCCAACCGCGGCGCTCAGGATGTCAAAGCAAAAAGTATCGGTTTAAATATTGTGCTACCACACGAACAAAGTCCTAATCCATACATTTCACCGGAGCTCTGTTTTCAATTCCATTATTTTGCAATCCGCAAAATGCACTTCTTGATCCGTGCTCGAGCATTAGTCTGCTTCCCTGGCGGTTACGGCACCTTAGATGAGCTCTTTGAAACCTTAACGCTGTTACAAACCAAAAAAATCAAACCCATTCCTTTATTATTATTTGGCAAAAAATATTGGTCAAAGTTAATCGATTTCAATTTTTTAGTGAGTGAAGGCATGATCGATGCCAAAGACTTGAAATTTTTCCGTTTTGTTGAAACCGCAGAGCAAGCCTGGAAAATCATCGCTGAATTTTACAATTTATCCATGAAATAAAATTTGAGTTAATTCCATGGACATTACAGATATCTTGCTCTACTTTTTATTCTCTAGATACACTAGCATGATCATGAAAAAGAAATAATCTTTCTTAACGGATCATGCTAGGAGACTGTGCGTTATTGTTTAAACTAAGCTGTGATTCTCGGCAATTACGTCGAAAGTTATTTTCTGGTAGTCCATCTTCTTGCTTTTTCGCTCCCATAGCAGGATGTAAAATATTATTTAAAGCGTACAAAGATTTATTTAACTTCCATGCAACAATAGCAGGATCCAAAGGACGTGGCTCCAGTACAGTCTGCAGCTTACCATCGTTACCTCGTGCTTTAATTGAAAATGTAATATCTTTTGGCTGAAGCGGTATATGATCTTTTTCTGCTAATTTCTTGATTGCAGAAATCGTTCGCGTTTCGTCGTCCTTATTAATCATTTTAATTTGAATAAAAAATAAAAGTAATAAAGCAACAAAAGAAATTCTATACTGAAAACCAGTTTCAGCTACTTTTTTTAAAATATCAGCCCGATCCGGTGGAATCTCTAACGCTATATGAAGTTTCTCGCCTGGCTTTAACTTAGCTAGGTTATCCTTAATCTGTAAACGCAAGTTATCGATATTAATTTTATAATCATAATCTACAGGATTCATTGGATCAGAAGAAAATGACTCTGGATCAAAAACTTTAGCGATGAGGTGTGCATCTGTTTTTTTATTTTTTAATTGTTCATTATGCAAAGAAAGCTTCGCTTTATAAGTATTAATAGCAATAGGCGAAAAACCAACTAGTGAATCACACAATTGCTTAGTTTTTTCAGCAAAAGATTTACCAAATTCTTCTTCTTGGTCTGGTTGAATATTGTCTCTCAAGTCTTCAAATAGTTTAGTCTTAATTAATTTGAATTTAGCTTGTAATTGTTGCTGAGCATTTACAACGATCGCTTCTGTTTGAGGCCTCATTAAATGCTCGTTAGCCATCCCTGTAAGAACCTCATGATAAGCCTTTAATACATCCTCTTTCGCTTTCAACTGAGTATTTTCATTTATGTATGCATCATTGCTAAAATCCACTTGCTGCTTAGCTTTATCCACCAAAGCTACTTTTATATTTTTAACAGCAGCTTGATGGGCTATTTGGATTTGATTTTTTTCTATTTCATTCATAATGATCACCTCGCCACTATTTATCTTGAGTTCATTAAGGATTTTGTATTTTCCATAGTAAGTTCTTCAATGTTATTGACTGTCTTACTACATCTCTCATGATGATGCTTAAATAGCGCTGATTGTTCGGCTATTTTCTTATCTTTTATTTTAACCTTTTCATTTGAAGAACACAAAATTTGACGATCCGGATGCGTTAAATTATAAGCCTCAATCACTAATCGGTAATTATACTCACTTTTTTTATTACAATTGTTAACACTGACCGTCACAATTGAGTCATTAAATCGATTCATGACATCTAAAATTTGTGCTCTGGCAACATCTAAGGGGACCGTAACAGAAAACCAGCTTGCTTTTTCATTTTTATATTCGAGTGTATTTTTTTCTCGTGCTATTGACCAGATTTTTTTCTTATATCCTAAATCCTGTTCATAATAAACTCTGTTTTTATCTAAAATTTCATTCTGTTTATAAAAAGCGCCGCCCTGAGCGGTCGCAACCAAATCTGGTGAATTCTGAAAACTATCCTCAGCTGAAAAGATTTCGCGACATTGCAAGGGCAAATAACTTTCACCAGGTTCATACCTTGATTCGAGCTTGCTTAGAGGCTCCTCTCGCCGCAACTCTAGCATAGTTTCAAATAGTTTTTGTTGCTGGGTTAACGCTTCGCGATACGGCTTTATTTTGTCGATCAACCCATAAAGTATGCGTGTATTACGTTCGTAGTCTATTCTAGAATCCATACTTTTTTTGCATTTCTCATGCATCTTATCGCGCAGTAAAATTTCTTTAAATTTCTTTAGCTGAATAGGTGATAAAGATTTATCATCGTCATTAATTGGCCGGTTAGCTTCATCAATTTGTTTTTTTAGCGGTGTAAAGTAATCATCGTTGAATGGACGAAATTTTTTTATTGGTTGAAGCGCGGTTTGATTAATATTATTAATAATATAAGTTAATTTTTGCTGTTGTACCCTATTTAATTGTTCTTCCTCAGCAAGTTTGCTATCAATTGCCTTGTGAAAATATTCTTCCACCGTGTCAGAGTTTTCATCCTCTGATTCACTTCCATAACCACTTTCTTCATCGGAAATCCCTTCAGGCTTGATCACTAAATCTGGATAATCCGCTTCCCAGTAACTATCTATTTTTTTATAACACATTAATGATGTCGAAATTAATTGCTCTTTTAAGTCTTGACGCTTAGTTATTTCATCACCTAGTTCTTTTTCAGATAAACTACTAATCACATAGTGGTCAAGTTCAGGAAATAATTGGATATTCTCTTTCTTAAACCAATGCGTAATAAGATTTTGTTCTTTTTTGTTTAATTTGAGTGATACATCATGTTTTGTTTTTAACTGCAATCTTTCTTCTATCCATTCCTGAGAGTCCATTGAGGAGTATTTATTTGCTTTCTGGTCTAAGTTATTATTTTCAAGGGTTGAACTGGTTTGAGAGGCACTACTTTCAAGACTTTCGTCATCACTAGAGTCTCTATTTTCAATATCAACAATTTGACAACGTATTATCTTATGTATCTTATGAATGGTATCTTCTGCATCATTTTCCTGATATTTTTTATACGCTTGGCTGAAATTAAGTTGTTTCAATACGACACAAAATTCTTCTTGTGTATCGATGTATTGTAATAAAATTAATTTTTGTAATTCCTCACTTGAAAAATTAAAATCATCCTCCATTAATTTTCTTTCTAATTCACTCATCGATCCATTCTCCGATTTTTGTAATTGATCTTCAAAGTTAGAAGTAGCATTCAAAAGTTCTCTGGTTTTTTCTTCTAATTCTGCCTTTTCTTTTTTTAAATCTCCATTTTGTAATTCCAAATCTTGAATTTTTTGCTCTTGTTCGCTGAGTTGTCCTGCTAAGTTATTTTTTACAGTGTTCAAATCATCTACACTTTCCTGTAAACCTTTTAGCTCATTTTCCAATGACACTATTTTCTGAGCATGTTGTTTGAGATCTTCATTGCTTGTTAACGTCCCTAAATTATCCCTTAATATCTTTATCTCTTTTTCTTTTGCAGTCAACTCTGTTTCTTGCGTTTTCAGCTGTTCTTTATGCTGCCCTATTTCTCTTTCTAATTTCTTTATTTCAGTTTCAGATTCAGCCAAACTAGCTGCTAAAGTAGCCTCAGCTCTTTGATACTCTGTTAATTTTGCATTGAACCCTTCTATTTCCTCATTTAGAGCATTTCCGTTTTCTAACAACGCACCTTCTGATTTCTGAGAAAGTTCTTTTATAGCTTCAATTTCTTGAGCAGACCGACTAACTTGTTCTGTTCTTAGGTTTTCGTATCCATTGATAAGCTGGTGGACTCTTCCTGTTAAATCATCCATGTTAGCTTGTCTAAGCTTTCCGTTAATCGCTATCACAAGAGTTTTTAACTCGACATTCTTTTCTTCCTGTGCAGATTTTTGAGCAACCGCTCCAGTAAATTTATTTACTTTTTCTTCTAATTGGGTTTTATCTCTCTCCAAGTTTGTTTTTTGTTGCTTTAATTGTTCATTATCCAATTTAAACTTTTCAAGTCTTTGTTCTTGTTTGTTGAGTTGTTCTGCTAAGCTGTCTTTTGCAGTATTTAAATCACCTACACTTCCCTGTAAACCTTTTAGCTCAGTTTCCAATGACACTATTTTCTGAGCATGTTGTTTAAGCTCATCATCGTTGGTTAACTGATTTAACCCCGTCTTTAATTTATCTATCTGTCCTTCTTTTACAGATAAATCATTTTTATGTTTCTCAAGCTGTTCTTGCTTTTCTTTTACTTGAGCTTCTAATTTCTTTACTTCGTCATTAGATTTATTCAAATTAGCTTTTAACTTAGTTTCTTTTTTTGAAAAGCTTGTTAATTCTTCATTAAATTCTTCTATTTCCCCATTTAGCTTGGTTCTTTCATCCCACAGTTTACCTGTTGCTTCTTGTGAAAGTTTTTGTATAACTTCAATTTTTTCAGCAGATCGATTGGATTGTTCTGTTCCTAGACGACTGTAATCCTTGTTAAGTTGATCGACTTTTCTTGTTAAGTTACTTAAATCAGTGTTTGCCTGAGTAAGTTTTCCTTTAACCGTCATCACAAGATTTTTTTCTAACTGGCCAATCATTGCTTCCTGCGCAGATTTTTTATCTATCGCTGCAGAAAATATTTTTACTTTTTCTTCTAATTGGGTTTTATCTTGCTCTAAATTTGCTTTCTTTTTTGCTAAATTTCCATTTTGTAATTTCAAATCTTGAATTTTTTGCTCTTGTTCGCTGAGTAGACTTGCTAAGCTGTCCTTTTCTGTATTCAAAGTGTCTATATTATTCTCTAAATCTGTTAGCTCCGTTTTTAATGTTTCTATTTTATGAGTAAGTCCTTTGATTGCTTCCTCTGTCGTTAACCTTTCTAACTCTGTCTTTAATTCCTCGAGCTTATTCTCTTTTGCAGATAAATTAGTTTTGTGTTTTTCAAGCTGTCCTTGCTTCGTCTCTATTTGTGTTTTTAAGTCCTTTACTTCAGCTACTGGTTTAGTCAAATCACTTGCTAAAGTATTCTCAGCTTTTTGATACTCAGTAACTTCGGTATTGAATTTCTTTATTTCCTCATTTAGAGCAAGTTTCTTCTCGAGCAGTTTATCTTCTGCTTCCTGAGAAAGTTCTTTTAAAGCTTCAATTCCTTGAGTAGACCGACTAGCTTGTTCTATTATTAGGTTTTTATATCCATCAGCAATTGTAACGACTCTTCCTAATAAGTCATCCAAATTTGCGTTTTTAAGACTTTCCTCAACGGTTGGTATAGTCTTCTTCGCTACATTTGAAAATTCTTTAAATTTTTTCAGAGTATTAGCTAACAAATCTAAACGTTGTTTGATAATGTGTAGACTGTTATCACACTGATTAACTAACTCAATTAATTGGTTGCAAGAGAACAAATCTTCTATAGATAATTGCAAAAGTTGTTCTCTAAGAGCAGATATGTCCACATCATTTTCCTGTAGACTTAATTCTTTTGATTGCAGAGCTTGCAAAAAGACTGTCATGAATAGCTTAAATAATTGATCATCCTTATTAGCTATTGAACTTGTAAGAACTAAATCAATAAAATCCTGTACTCTTCTTGTTAAGAACGGTAAGTCTTGCGTGATCCTCTGTAACATGCCATCAATCTTATTGCTACAACCGAATTTAAATAATTTACAAAAATCTTGTTTTGCAAAAAGAAGTTTCACCGCTTTCAATTGGTCAAGATTTGGTGAATATTTTTTTATCCGATCCAGTAAAATAGTAAATAATTCACCGTATTGATCCGCATTGGGATAAGACATCAAATTCAATGTTATATCTGCAACAATCTGTCGCTTTTTTAATGTTTCTTCAGAGAGTCCTTTATCGGTTAATACATCATGTTCCAATAATTGTTTTAAAAAATTAAATTTAGTTTCAAATTGATCACTAGTATTTTTATCAAGCAAAGTTTTCAAAAATGCACAACTACTAGCGAGAGGAAACAATCGACCCTTTTCAGAACAGAGCAATTTAATAATATCCTGTTTGTAGAGCTGTAAATTAACTGCTTCTGATTGGCTGATGGCATCAATCAGCGCATAAAATTGCTTCAGTTCTTTCTCCTTTGGCATACCAGCCATAAAAACATCTTGTAAAACAGGATTTTTAATAATTTTTTCATAAACCCATTGGGACCAATCGGTTAAATTCGAAAAAAATTCATTCACTAGTTTACTATTGTCTTCATTTTGCTGATTAGCTGTGCTTTTATCACTCACTACAGGGGGCATTTCATTTAACTGAGAATCAGGGAGATGAAACTCTGAAAAATTCAATTTATCTGAATAATTAACTTCTGAACAAAATTTACTCCAAAGTTTTTGCGCTTCATCCACATAGTGATTAAAGACTTTTCTATTATCTTGTTTTATTTCATTGTTATTATCATCCGCTAAACGATTTAGCCATTTTTCATTTAACTGTTTAAATAAACGAGAACTTAATTGAGTAACATTTGGATCGTTTTTAACTTTGATAATCTGTTTTATTTCATTGGATAATTTTGAAAGAAACTTTTCTTTTGCATCAGTAAATTGATTTCCCCTTTTCTTTAGGATGTTACTGACTTGTGTTACCACTTCGACGATAATGGCATTTTCTTGAGCATCTGACCAAGGAATTGTTTGTCCTTTCCGTTGCAAAGATTGTTCTCTATTCGTAATCTTTTGTCGAGCATAGTCCTCCCAAGCAGAAACCAATTTCGATTCAGTCTCTTTAAGTTTTTCATATTCTTTTAACACTAATCCATAGTTATAAATACTCACTGAACTACCGGCTTGGCCATTCCGGGCTGCGCGACCAATCGCTTGTTTTTCATCACGTCGATTCGATAATTGATCAGCACCGATGTAAGCTAAGACAACCTTTAATCCATTTTCTGCTTCTGTTTTAATATCTGTACCTCGCTGCAGGCGTGAACTGATTGTCACTGTACCTGGCTGTCCAGCTTTATTAACTACGTCTTGCTCAGATTTTTGCTGTGCATTGGTATCTTCTATTAATGTTAAACCTGATTGTCTCCCTAACTCTTTTGCTTGCAATTGTTGATAGACTTTCGATACCACCTGATCATTATCCAAAAGAATTAATATCGGCTGATTTTTATACGAATTTAAAATCTGTCCAGTGATAGCCTCGATAAGCTTATTGTCGTCCTCAGCATAAACGTTGGGCAATAGTGTTAATTTCGATGGTTGATGACTGGTGGTTTTAAAAATCTTGTTAATACCAAACTGGCTATTAATTTGTTCACGCTCACGCTTATTTCCAGCGGTGGCGGTCATTCCTATTAATTTTTCATAGTTCTGCAAAGATTGTTCAGCATTTTCTGATAAAACCAACGGAGCGATAGGTTCAACAAAAAATTCAGGCGCTTCGCCTCTTTTTTTACTTTCTTCATTGAGAAGTGTATGTAATGCATACTGGACGTCATAGGTAGAACCGGGTTGTAGTTGGTTTTTATCAATGACCATTGCAAACTGCTTGCGATAGATCTGTTCATTTATTTCTATATCAATGGATTTAATAGCATAATGGATACCTTTTTTTAAACTAGCGGCGGCATGCATATCCAACAGCAATTCCGCAAGTTTATCGACAGTTTGGTCGTTGGGTTGTTCTAACTTATTGGCGCTAATAAAATTAGATGCTTTGGGTGCCTTATATCTTTCTGCCAGTATGGCTTGCAATAAAGGATCCAGATGATCTTTTGTATCAATTTTATCAAGTTTTAAAGGAGCGATTTTCTCTAAATAATACCTTGCAACAACTTCATAAACCCAAACATCATAATTAAAGCGATCTTTTCCAGCGTCTGCATAACGGAATATGGTGTTTTCATCAAAAAGATGAAAATCCGCTTCATCCAAAACTCCATAGCAATTTTTTTTATCATGAATAATGCTATCATTCACTAACCAACGTTGACGATTAACCGTCAAATTACCTAAAGTGGAATAATTAAGACCGCCTCTTTCTTTTTTGTTAATTTGTTTATATGCGTTTGCCGAAGAGGATGAATTAATGTAACTACTGTCCAAGAGCGCTCTGCGATAAGCGGCTTCAGCTTCTTTATGGTCTCGTTCTGAGAGAGCGGATTTAGAACTTAAGTTATCTAGCGTAATTCCTTTTAAAGCGAGATAAATATCCCAGCTTAAGGAAATAAGACTCTTACCTTGACCGGTGGGAATTTGCAAAATTAAATTTTCATTATCATGGGTAAGTGCATACAGCAACACCAGCATCTGTGTATCATTTAGCCATTTTCCTGTCTGACGTAATAGCAGCTCACGAATGACTACTAACTGTTTTGCCTTCAGCCAATCATTTTCTGCATTGCTATCGTTCTGTAATTGCTTACCAAATTCATGCAAATTACTGATGACCAAATCATCGGTTTTCTTTGCAGCCAACTTCTGTTCTTGACTGTGCATATTTGCAAAACAAAAAAGCGTGCTGAGATGTTGTTTTTCTTCAGTAGTGAGTGCTTTGTCTCCTTTTAATTTAAAACTCGCTATGACTCTTTTTATATTCTCTTTATCCTCATCACTTTCACCGTAGCTACGTTTGACTTCCTTTTCATAAGTAGTTTCAAAACAATATAATAAGTCATCCACCGTTCCTAAAGCATTATTGTGTTCTTTAGCATAGTCAAGAAAGAATTGCAGTGTTGGTTTCGGTGTTTGTTGATAATAGTTAGCTAATTTTTCCATTTCTGATGCACTAAGTTTCTTCAACAGAGAAATTAATTGCTCAGCATTATTGAACCACTCAGTACTATTTTCTGCTTGATCAATCGCTTGCAGTAAAATAATCCGCTGGTCAATTGATGAATCTTTATATTTTCCATTAAATTTATTGAAAAAATCTGTTGATCCAAATTTTTTTAAGTTTAACTGCAATAAAATTGCCAAACTTTCTGGCCAAAATGGGGTTTTATATTGAACTAATTCTTTAAGATCCGAAATAAGTTTATTTTTATTTTCTTTTTCTATGTTTTCAGCGGCCGCACATTGAATAAGCGCTAAATAATCGAACCAGTTTTTTGAGTCTTTTTGTTCTACTAAAAATTCAAAGCAATCGCTAAAATACTTAACATCGTTTAACGCGAAATCAACACATAATGATTTTTGCTTCGGACTTAACGAACTATTGTTCAATTTGCCAATAGCCGATAGAACTTCTGCATTTTTTTCACTTTTTAGTAAGGATAAATGATTATTGATTAATGTCGATCTAGCATTTTCCCGTTCTTTATTAAAAAGTTTTTCCAGTATATTAATAGGAAAAAACTGTGCTATCGCATTATTACTATTTTCTGGCAATAATGTCTCTAAAATAGCTTGCAATTGCAGTAAGCTGATGTGTGCGGTATTTTTAGAATGAGTATTGAGTAATACATTAAACACGGGGGTTAATTCATCAAAATAATCCTTTTCCGTAAGTTGTAGGATTTTTTTCTTAAATATTGTCAGATCCATTCCTTCATTAGGTACAGCTAAACAGTGCAAAAGCTTACGAAGAATGGCTACATGTTCATCGCGATGCACGTTTGGTAAATGCTTATTTGTTTCGCCAATAAATGAATTAATTTCTTGGGCATTTAAAGATCTTAAATCAGCATCTTGTAATCGAATATCACAATACCCACTGGCTTTTTTAATAAAATCACGTCGTAAGCTAATTGCTTGTTCTTCTGTATCTGTTTCAACAATTTTTTTAGTAATGTCATATATTTCTTGCAGAGCCGGTAATTGATAACCCTGTTTAAACTCTGAGAAATTGATAGAGTCCAATTGTTTAAATAATAATTCCACTTGAGATTTATTTTTGACTTGGTTAACTAAATTAACCAATCCAGAAACTAAGGGATTATTAGTGGAATAGGAGGGGTAACACAACCAACCTAGCGTTGTTAACAGCACTGAATCTAAAGCTATCTTATTACTTGAAATAAATTGATAATATGCATTGAGATTTTTTACATTGTCAGATATTTTTTGTGCGTTATTATTAAATCGACTGTTAAAAAAATCTAGCAAATGACTTGAGCTGTTCAATAAATTAAGTGTAAAGCGATTCAATAGATCATTATTCAAAATTTTAGAAAAATCTAACAATTGCTTAAAGTCAAAATGAAGAAGTCTTGATTCTTTGTTATCCCAATCGATCTGTGTATTTAATCGACTTAGAAATTGAGAAAAATTATCATCGCTTAATTGTTGATTGGTTAGACTTTTAAAATAAGCAAATAATTCATCACCTTTTATCGTATTAACACCCTGTGCGGTACAGGCTAATAAACAACGGGCTAAATTATCTTTAGTCTGGACAGAAATGGCTCTTGCAGCGATTTTTTCAAAAAATTCGCTATAAAGCTTAAGCTGTTGCTGAGTCACATTCGGTAAGCGTTGTACAAAGCGTATTGCACGCGTCTGCCAAGCACCATCTTCAGCTATCGATGTATTCATCCGTGGAATATAACTGCCAGATGTCGTATTGCAGTCTTTGAATTTACTGAGATGGGCATTTATGGGAGCATCGGGTTGTTCGATTACATTAATACCTTCATTAACTACGGCATAATAAATACCTGATTGGCTCCAATCAAATTTATCCAGATTATTTAATAAACGTTTCTGATTTTCTAAGGGTTCGGCCATATTTTCACAGGCCTGTAAAACCTGCAGCACACGGTCCAATAAAACAGGTATATGTAAAGAATCTTGTTGCGTTAATAAATCTTTTAGTAATTTTGAATTAAAAGACAAGCCGCGCTGTTCATTTAACTCTAGATAGTCTGTAAAAGATTTAAATGCGCCCCAGAGTGATGAGAAACGCGAATAACCAATTGAAGTAAAGTGTTTTTCAACAAGCTTCCACCATAGATCATTGGCTTCAGTGGTTTTTAAATTATTCACACAATCGACAATGGCATCGATTTCTGCTTTTTCTAACAATTCTGATAAGTTAACCGCTGAATCAACAAAGTATTTTTTCCAATGAAAAAAAAGTTGGTCTTTTTTATAGATAGCTTGTACTAGTTCAAAAAAGACCGATGCATCGCGTGTAAATTGTTTAGAACAGCCATAATGATAGAATAACTGACCTAAGGCTTTGAAATTCCTAATGGTTAGATTAGAGATAAATGAGTCTATAAATTCACTAGATAAAATCGGTTTACTTTCTTCCTGATTCAAAGTGAGCAACCAAGTTTTTAGGGAAAAACGTAAATCATTAATTTCATTTTCATTTGAGTCTTTCCAGCAGATTTCCTGGAGTTCCTTATTATTTATCCGATCAAATAGTCGATAATTTCCTTCGCAGTTCTCTACTGCAGGCATAGGATCAGTTATTTTTAAGGTAAAGAGATCGGACGATTGATTTTTTTTATTTAAATCATTTTGCTCTTTTTCAGCAGAAAAGTCTAAAATGAGACTACTGCGGTCTTGTCCGCTAAGCAATACCGTAAAACCAGCGGGTGGATTAAGCAGGGGAAATGAAAATTTAAAATGCCGGGCATTTTCCATAATCTTTCTAATTGCTGCTTCTGTCAGTTTACCAATGATTTGTTTGGCATTCTGCGAACTACCTACCCATTGATTAAATAATTCCTCCAAATTAGTATTATTTTTTTCTTCATCCCCTAAAGATAGATCTAATTTATCTAAATTAGTTTGCCAAACGTCACCTTGGCATCTAGACTGGATATTGTCGCGGGTAATCAGCTGACTTTCATCTCCTGTAAAAAGCTTAGATTGTGGCTTCGGGAGTGGTTGCTGCTGCTGTTGTTGCTGCTGCTGCTGTTGCTGCTGTTGCTGTTGCTGCTGCTGTTGTTGTTGCTGTTGTTGTTGTTGCAGACCCACATTAGCCGTTAACGGCCAGCTTCTATCTCCGGGTAATAATCTGGATTGATTTTCTAAGCGAGTCTGTTTTAAATTTTTTATATTCTCAGTATTTTTTTGCAAGTCGGGCTGACGCGCGCTATGTCGATTAGCTAATACTGCATTTTGTAATTCTTTATAAATCGATCTAATCTGGTTTTCCACAGAAGATTCATCAAGCTTAGGAATAATAATCTGTGTAGTGATTGAATTATCTCGTAGAACTTTTTCTTTTAACTGTGTAAGTAAATTTTCATGATCAGAATTACTCACATCAAAATGATGCAAAACGAATTGTTTATCTAATTGCGAATTATTATCATTTTCATTTAATAAACTAAGAATATTACCTATATTTTTATTATCTAAGTCTTTCTTCGGTAAAATGACACCCAAACAATCGAATAAAGGTAATTTTACATTTTGGCCGTAACATTGCTTTAATTCATTATAAAGAACAGCTGTTAAATCAGTCTGATTCTGACTACCTGCCAGATCAAAACTGACATCAAGCGCTAAGGATTCAGAAGCTGCTTTTTCGCGTAGTAGCTTAAATAAAGACTTTAAACCCTCTTCGCCCATTTCTGCCAAATGCATCCAATGCCATAATTCTGTTGGAATAGTATTTTTTTCGTTAAATTTAGGATCCCAATTATCAGTATGCCAACATGCTTTTTTCTGAATATAACCTGTTACATTTTTGATATCATTATTCAGCAATGGATCGAGATATTGAGCGGTGTCATCCCAAAGTGCAGCTCGCGCTTCAGCTGAAGGATACTTTTGTTGAATCGACTCTTTAAATTGTGCCTCTAAAAAACGGTTTCTAACAGCACAGTTCTCCGCATAAATACAATATCGCTGTAAATTTTCATCATTTTGACAATTTTCTGCTCTATTGATGGTAATTTTTTGAATAATGGGATCTTTCGCATGGAGTTGGCGAAGTGAATCATAGTCCTCATCACTTATAGAAAAGCCATTTTCTAGATTAATAATCACTGTTGGCAGCGTATTTGGTTTCAACCCGTCAATTAATTCTTGAATGGTGGATACTGATAATATTAACTCCCCTTTGAGTTCAGCCTCAATCTTGGTATTTAAATCAGTATATTGCTGTTTTAATGTCTCAAGATCCTCTTTTTGTATTTCTAACTGAGTTTTTTGCTCTGTAAGTTTAGTAAAAATTTCTTCTATAGATTGTAAATTTTTTTGTATTCTCTTTTGCAGATCCTGCAGTAATCTCTGCTTCTCAATTGGATTAGTATTTTTTTTAGCGTTATCAAAATCACTTTGTATTTCTATAAACTGGCTCTGACATTCACTAAATCTTTTGCGTAACTGCCTGATTTCTTCATCTCGTCGTTTCTTTTCTTCATCTATTTTATTTTGGTTTTCATCCTCTAGGCTTTTCAATGCAGCTTTGAGCTTAATTTTAAAATTTTCAAAATCTTCAATTTTTTCCAAATTAATTAAAGTAGGCTTTAAATTTTCTAATTTCTTATTATTTTTTTGACTTTCTTTTTTAATAAGCTTCGGTTTTATTGATTCCGTGTTCTTCTTTTGAACTTCATTCAAAGAACCTTGTGCTTGTTTTTTAACCGCTATCAAAGCTTCATTTTTAAGACAGCCCCATAGTAAACTGTCTTCTACAATTTTTTTTATAGCTAAAAATCTTAATAAAGAAACAATATGAGGTATTGCTCTATATAGATTAGCCTCACTATCTTCAGTACTTTTCTGCTTAGAACTATTTAATAATTTATTCTGAATATCTTTTTCGTAATAGTTTTTTAATTTTGTTATATCTTTGCTAGTTATTACTTTTTGAGAGTCAGCTTTTAATTCTCGTACTATCTCAGAGAATTCTCTTATCAAAACTTCCTTTTCATTTCCAGTTACAATTTGCGTATTATTTACTGATTTTGCACTTTTTACAGCACTTTCGAATAGATCTATAAGTAATTTATTATCAGATTTTGCAGCATCAGCAGATAAACCTGAAAAAGGTACTGAGCCCGGAAAGCTATCATCCCAAAAATTATTTATCTCATTATTTTTATTTTTTTGAATGAATGTTGAGCAATTTTTAAGATTTTCTCTTATTCCTTCAATCGAAGATTCCGATGCTGTTTTCGAAAGGCTAGAAACTGGCATTTTACGCTTCCTTAGATGGAAAGTCTTTTTATTTTTTATTGGTTAAATTTTCCCACAATTATTTTACAAAATAAATATTAAACTTTTATTAAATGCTGAAATTTTTTATATAAAAAATAGCTGGGACGGCTCAAGAAGCTAAAAAAGATTAAAAAAAGGTTGACAAGAGCCCCCTCTAAGGGCATTAAACCTGGCTTATCAAGCCCTATAATTGAAAGCGCAGGACTTTTTCTTTGTGATCGGGTTTAAAATTAACCACTTGAATGGCTTTATTTTCGCATTCAATCCAGGCAAAACGTTTCGCAGGAGCAAGCCCATCTATTTTAACCCGCTTAGCACCGCGCTGAACTAGTAGATCGATCATAGCACTTACCGTCGTTAGCAGTCGACCGGTTGTATAACTTCCATAGAGTTTACCGGGAGAGGTTTTTAATAGAGTTCCATAATCAAAAATTGGATAGCCTTTCTCAACTTGAATAATGTCGGGCAGTGTCAGCAACGTCCCGCTTTCTCCTCCATCACTATCCTCATGAGTTTCTACTATGGAAACTTCAAAATTGCCCCATAGCAATAACAAAAACAAATGAGCTTGTTCAGAATTTATAGGGCTATCGATAAGTCCAGCAATCTGACTCAATAACTCATCTATGTTTAAATTAATTTTATCAATTGCATTATTATTAGTCATTGAGTTCACCTTTACAGATTAAGGCGCTGCAGCACCTCCTCCACCGGCAGCTGGATCTGAATTAGATACACCGGCTTTGGTTTGTTTCATTTCTCTTAAACGGCGACCTAATTGCATACCACCAGCAGCACTTTCGCTAAGACCCTGGCTAGTAGGCATTTGCTGTGTAATTTGTCCAACATCTCGATCGTGCTGACCACGTATACCTTGTAACATTGATTCTTCGTGACCACTTTCCTGTGGACCACCTATCCAACGCAGTACTTTATTCGGAACTTCATAAATCATTGAAAAACAACGGTTAACAATGGCTAGCACCGCCGCCGCATAAATAGACATCATCGCGGTTTGGTAAACAATGGCAAAAATATCACCGTTATAATCGTTTAAAAATTGCACTGCGATACTAAACCCGTGATTAAATACTGAAAGGGCAACATACGATAAAATAATCCCAAAAATAAAACCAAATACCATTAACATAGGTCTTAAGAAAACACTAGCAAGCAACATAATCGATTGTTCCGCTTTACCCAAAAAGTCATGCCCTTCTGGATGCGTAATTCCCAATGCCACCAATGGCGCCGCTAAAATTGCCTCTAACACCACTGCAAACCAGGTAATACTACCAAATGCGAACAAAAAGAACGGAATTAATGGCACATAATAGGAAAGAATAGAACCCAAAACAAAATTAATCCCCATCCAAACAGTGAGCATAGGAACAACCAACATCAGTAGATTAGTAATCGCTAACATGGCGTTTACTGCCCCTCCCACTGTCCAAAAACCCGAAGCAAATCCCGCTGCAATACCTGCAATACCTAATCCAGTCATGGCGGCTAAGAGTGATATCCAAACCTGTTCTACCATCGATACTAAGCCATTTCCCACTGATGCTAAAGCCACAATAGGATCCATATCTTTATTATTAATTCCATCGGCTAATCTTTTTTCAAAATCCTGCACTCGAGGAAATATCGTATCCAAAATAGCAGATACTACCTTACCAATTGCATCTACATTCGCTGGATGTTCTGGCAGAGAAGGATCAGCTTCATCACCAGGATTATTATTGCTAGCTGCTCGTGTTATTTCTGTTGCCATATAACTATCGATAACACCGTTTACACTTGGCAGGTTATTTTTTAGATTATATATTACATTATCGTCTTTGATTTGAGAAAAGGTATTTGAATCATAATCAGGACTAAATTCAGGGTAAATTTTATCGGTGATTGCAAGCTCTCCAGTGCTTTTTCTAATACTTTGATTTAAACGAGCCATATTATAATAATAGCTACCGGCCAGTATCCATCCTGATTTTTTTGCATTATTAATAAAGTCTTTATATTTTTTACTTCCATCATCTGCTAAAGAGCGTAAAGCAGGTTTTACAATCCCAAAATAATCCTCTCCTGCATCGACCAAATTATTTTTAAAGGGTTCAAAACTAGTCGAATCTAACTGAATCCTCTGCGCAGGTGTATGTGCTGTAGAAGGAGGGGATATTGTATTAGCAATACTGTTTGCCTGGGCAGTTAAATCCAGTGTCATTTGTCTCATGGCAATACTTGCACTATCATTAGCGCTCAAATTAGCTGGGTTATCGACCTGGCCATTATCCGCTTTATTGCCGATAAAATTCCAGGAGACCATACCACACATACCTTGTAAACTAGCAAAAGCACCGGGTAATTTTCCAGGAAAAGTATAATACCCACCGATATCTTTTGTATAATCGATAGGTAGACCCGTATTTTTTCCATCGGGCCCTTTACCTGTTATAGCCAGGGAGGTTAAAAAATTAGGCACTACTACCTTTTCATTTGGATCAGTGTTGTAATATTGATTAGCTAAAGCATTATGTACAGCCAACATACATACTTCTGATTTTAGAATACTACCCGCTTTGTTAATTAAAAAAGTATTATTAGCACCTTTTTTTGGATCCAATGATTGAATAGGCTCAATTATCGTTCCGTTACGATTAATATAATTTAAAGTGATATTCCAAACCTCATCCGCAGCACCAACACCTTGTACCACTACCCACATAACAAGAATTTGTATAAAAGAGTAACCGGTAGCTTTCGGTAACAATAAACCTATACCACCGACCGTTCGCAGTGGAATCCAAATTGACGACCATTTCTTACCAAGAAACTCCCCCTCATGTGAAGTATTTAAAATGGAGGAAAATAAAACATAACTTAATACTACAGAGGCCATGACTAATATGATGGAATTAAATTCCCCAAACATCGCTCCTAAAATATGACTTCCTGTTCCATGCAACACCCCATCTACAACACCAAAAATAGTCGCTAAATACGACATCGATAAATCAGTGCTAGGAGGTGTTAAGCTTAAGGTATCTGCTAACAACAACGATGGAAATAAGTAAAGTAAGCTGGTTAATAGAAACTTACGCATTATTTTTCTTCCTATTAAAGAATTGATAACTGAACCAATCACGAAAATTACAACCTAAACGACGCTGTTTAATTTGAAATAACCAAAAATGATAACGAAAGATTTGCGTCAAAATAATAATACAAATGCCTAGGCAAGGAAAAAATCCCCGTAAGGAGTGGTTATAGAGGAGATAAACACTATAGCTAACGCTAATGAAGAAAAGAAAAATCCATATCCACAGCAAACGCGTAAATTCTTTGTTGCGTTGCATTAAATCGTCTGAAGTTAATTTAAGACGTATCAGTGCTTCTTCAAAGGATTCCTGTGTCTTGGCATGATCAGGAATAAAGAATTTTTTAATGAACCCGAAAACAGAACGATTGTTTTTTACCAATTGTTGATAGTCTATCCACTTTGGAACATCAACAGCTGGCTTAATTATTTTTTTTATAACACCAAAAAAACTCACGTATCACCCCGCGGTTTAATATCCTATGTTATCTCGACTGCATCCAACTTGCAAATTTCTCGTTAAAAAACCCAGCTTGGTAGATGCTCTTTAGATTGTCGCGCGCTACGCGCTCGCAAAGACGAGCGAAAAACCCTATTCAACTGCTTAAATTCTTGCACAATTCTAAACGAGGTTCCTATCGATCGAGATAGGATTTGATTTAGCTTGCATTAAGTTGGATAATCAAGGTTCCTTTGCCGCAGTTTATACTCAATTAAATTGGGTATTACAAATAAAACAATACATACTTATGCCTGACTTAACTCACAAAGGTTCACACCTCTACTGGAAACAATACCAAGACCCCTTGATCTATAGGGTTCTTTGCTTCATGGAAAGCGTTGAATCTTGGACTAAAGATGGTGATACCACACTTGAAGCAAGCATCTTAGAGCTGGGTAAAGAGCTAGCTGATATCGATAAAATTGATCTAGATAAACTTGCTCAACAAACTTTGTTTATTCGTTTAGGTAATCATTTAGGTATGTCTCGGACCTTGCGTCTACTTCAAGCAATAGACACTTCACATCCAGGTTCTGCCGCTAAATTACTCATGCATGCCGAAGAAGTCAGTAATGGCCCTGAAGATGAAGCAGGCTTATTTTTGCGTAGAAATATTAGCTTTGAACGCTTACGTCTACTCGCTAGAGTGTTTTCCCAAGATCGCTTGGATTTAGTTTTAAAAGCATTAGAAGGTGAATAATTATGCTAAGGTCATGGCAATCTCGATGCGCTTTAATTTTTTTCAGCTGTTTCTTCATTGGTTTAGCGTATGCTTATTCTAAATCACCAAAAAGTGACTCCTTGCAGACCTACCGTGATGAAATTAAACAATCTGAAACCAATGCCTCGCAAGCTGTTTTAGATGCCTTACAAGCCAATACCGGCACCGACAACTCTTCTCAGCAAAATCAACCAGCACCCGGAACATCCGCAACGACGTCGAAACCTCGTTCAAATAACGATAAAGCCTTTATCCCTTTAGATAAATCTGCAAACACAGGCAATCCACCCAATAAAAATCCTTGGTTGCAATCTAATCCTTGGGCAAAACAACCGCCAAATATTTGGGAAAAAAATGCCAAACTAAATCCTTATTCAAATGCACCTATTCCTGGACCAACACCATCAACAAATGTAGCTATTCCTAGTCCACCAAATATTTTTGCACCATCATCACCAACCTCTAACACAAACAATTTACCATCCAATGCTCACTCATAAAAAAATTTACTTTAAAACTTCGTGAGGATGTTACTATGTCACATTTATCAAAAATAAAAACTTTAAAAAATGTCTTTTTAAGTATTTCTTTAGTCACAAGCAGTTTGTATGCTCTAAGCAGTTATGCCAATATAGGTCCAGTCCCCACACCCGATTTTACAACGATCAGCATAAAAAACTTAGTAGCGGGCTATGGTAGTACAGCCATTTCAAAAAATCTAATGAACACTGCACCAATGGGTGATGATTTAACTATCGCTATTAACAATGCCCAAGCGGCTTATTTATTATCGGGCAGTTCTCCTTTAGTAAGCCCTTTAACCCAACAACTACTGATCCAATCTGCTAATTTAAACGATAAAAACAATAACATATTAGCCTTTCTTTGGAATCCAAATTCAAAAATCAACCCTAGTCTAGAAAAAAATCCTTTAAGCTCTATTGATATTAATAGCTTACTTCAGCCTATTAGTTATAATGATACTGAAGCAGCTGCAGCTAAAAATACTATTAATGCCTTAAGTGGTTCTTTAATGCCAATTAGCACTATAAATTTCGATCAATTAGTTAAAAGTTTATCTGGAGACAAAGAAAATAACCTGAAATATGAACTGCAAAAAAAACAAACTCAAACCTATCTTGCATCTTTGCGTAGTTATTTAGCCACGCAAACTATGGCACTCAGTAATCTTTATCAACTTTATGCAGAAAGGCAACCCATCGATCCTAGTAAAGCAGATCCTGCTGTGCGGTCTTTACTAGCAACATTAAGTGGCCAGACATCGGGCCCTATCAGTTTACTAAAATTAGAAAATATTATGACAACACGCCGAATTCTGGATAAAAACTGGTATAAAAATGATTTGATTAATGAAAATCCCGCTACTTTACAACGCCAACAAGTGGAGTTATTAGCAGAAAATTTAGCTGAAAGTTATCAAATCCGGATGACATTAGAGCGTTTACTCGCTACTATGTCCGTTTTAGTTTTAGAGTTTAATGGACAAATTCGCACCCAATTGCAAACTCAAATACAAAGTATTAATAACCCTCAGCAAACATCAGGATAATTTTCTCTTATAAATTACATGGAATTTAAAAATATCACATGCTCTTTATTAGAACAGATTAATTCTCCCATGCAGTTGCGTGAACTCACACCTACGCAACTGCCGCAATTAACAACTGAGCTCAGAGCATTTCTTATTCAAACACTGGATCAATGTGGAGGTCACTTTGCGGCTAACTTAGGAACCGTAGAATTAACCATTGCTTTGCATTATGTGTTTAATACGCCGCATGATCATATTATTTGGGATGTCGGCCATCAGGCTTATGCGCATAAAATTATTACCGGTCGACGTGAGCAACTATGTAGCATTCGAAAAACTCACGGTTTAGCGCCCTTTCCTTCCCGCGAGGAAAGCTCATTTGATAGCTTTGGCGTTGGTCACTCGAGTACTTCCATTAGTGCCGCATTAGGATTTAGTGTCGCAGCAAAAAAAAACAACACTGGCCAAAAAACGATTGCAGTTATAGGCGACGGTGCGATGACCGCGGGTATGGCTTTTGAAGCTTTAAATCACGCTGGCGATATTCATGCCGATCTTTTAGTCGTACTCAATGACAACGATATGTCGATTTCCAATAATGTCGGCGCTTTATCTAATTATTTTGCCCGCATATTATCCAGTAAACTTTATTCTAGTGTCAGAGAAGGCAGTAAAAGAATTTTAGAATCTATTCCTAGTGTACGTAAACTTGCTAAACGTACTGAAGAGCATGTTAAAGGGATGTTAGTTCCAGGTACTTTATTTGAAGAATTAGGTTTTAATTATATTGGTCCTATTGATGGTCATGACTTACCTTTATTAATAAATACTTTAAGTAATTTAAGTCAGTTAGCCGGACCACAACTTGTTCATGTTATTACAACCAAAGGCAAAGGTTATGCCGCTGCTGAACAAAACCCGGTTACTTATCATGCCGTCAATCCACATTTTTTAGCCCCTGTTTTACCCTCTAGTGTGGACAAACCCAAATCTAAAACCTATGCAAATATTTTTGGGCAATGGATTTGTGATATGGCCGCTATCGATGAACGTGTAATCGCGATTACACCGGCTATGCGCGAAGGATCTGACCTGATAGAATTTTCCGAACGTTATCCGGATCGTTACTTTGACGTTGGTATCGCGGAACAACATGCAGTTACTTTCGCGGCAGGTCTAGCCTGCGCAGGTCAAAAACCGGTCGTCGCCATCTATTCTACCTTTTTACAACGCGCTTATGATCAACTGATACATGATGTTGCATTACAAAATCTCCCGGTATTGTTTGCTTTAGATAGGTCCGGAATCGTCGGTGGGGATGGCGCTACGCACCATGGTTGTTTTGATCTATCCTATCTGCGTTGTATTCCAAATCTGACTATCATGACACCGAGTAATGAAAACGAATTAAGACAAATGCTTTATACTGGTTTTCAGCTCCCAACGCCATGTGCGGTACGCTATCCACGCGGCGTAGGAATAGGTGTTTCAGTTGAAAAAGAAATGTCATGTATACCTATCGGTAAAGCGGAACTCCGTCGTAAGGGGCATTCAATTGCATTACTGGCGTTTGGCTCAATGCTACAACCCGCACTCAGCGTTGGTGAGTCATTGGATGCCACTGTGGTCAATATGCGTTTCGTCAAACCTTTAGACGAAAAACTGTTGCGAAACCTAGCAAAAACTCATGGCTTATTGGTCAGTTTAGAAGAAAATGTTAAGGTAGGTGGTGCAGGATCAGCGGTGAGTGAATTTTTACATCAACAAGGGATTGCTTGTGATGTATTGATCTTAGGACTTCCGGATCGGTTTATTGAACATGGTGACCCAAGTACATTGCTTGCAGGAGTTGATTTAGATGCAACCACTATCTTGTCCGTTATTGAACAACGACTAGCACTATCACTGACTTTTTAGTACAGTGAGCACATTTTCTGGGCTTTTGCTGAGTAAAGCACTCTGAGACTTTTTTATATTTATGATTTCTAAGCTGTTAAGTAAATTTATTCCTAGCCGTAATCAACGACTGCTAAAACAATTTGAAAAAACTGTTGTTGACATTAATGCGCTAGAACCCAGCATGCAAAGCTTATCTGATTCGCAATTACAAACAAAAACATCAGAATTTAAAGCTCGTCTACAAGACGGCTGCTCTTTAGATGAATTGTTAATCGAAGCATTTGCAGTCGTGCGCGAAGCGAGTACTCGTATGTTAGGTTTGCGTCATTTCGACGTACAATTAATTGGTGGCATGGTTTTACATAATGGTAAAATTGCTGAAATGCGTACTGGAGAAGGTAAAACTTTAGTCGCTACCTTACCTGCTTACCTGAATGCGTTAAGTGGTTTAGGTGTACACATTGTTACTGTCAACGATTATCTTGCCAAACGCGATGCAGAATGGATGAAACCTGTTTATGACTTTTTAGGTTTAACTACGGGCGTGATTGTTTCTGATCTTCCATTAGCTGAACGTCAAGCGGCGTATGCTGCGGATATTACCTATGGTACTAATAACGAATTTGGCTTTGATTATCTACGCGATAATATGGCTTTTTCATTGGCAGAAAAATCCCAACGTATTTTAAATTTTGCTATTGTCGATGAAGTGGATTCCATCTTGATTGATGAAGCGCGTACTCCGTTAATCATTTCCGGTGCCAGTGAAGAAAGCTCGGAACTTTATATCAAGATCAATCAAATTATACCTAAACTCGTTTTAAGAAAAGAAGAGGACGGTCCTGGTGATTTTTATCTCGATGAAAAAGCCAAACAAGCCTACTTAACCGAAGAAGGACATCAAAAATTAGAAGAGTTATTAGTTAAACAAGGCTTATTAAATCCAGGCGAAAATTTATACCATCTGACTAATATTGGTTTGATGCATCATGTTTATGCGGCTTTACGTGCCCATTATTTATTCCAACGTGACATTGATTATATTGTGCAAAATAATCAAGTTATTATTGTTGATGAACATACTGGCCGTTTAATGTCAGGTCGGCGCTGGTCAGATGGTTTACATCAAGCAGTTGAAGCAAAAGAAAAAGCCAATATCCAAAACGAAAATCAAACCTTAGCTTCGATTACGTTTCAAAATTATTTCCGCTTGTATCATAAACTGGCCGGGATGACGGGCACCGCCGATACCGAAGCGTATGAATTTCAACAAATTTATAATTTAGAAGTTGTTGTAATTCCCACGCACTTACCCGTTTCTCGTTCAGATTTAGCCGATCAAATCTATCTGACTAAAGATGAAAAATTTAATGCGATCATCGATGATATTAAAGCCTGTCAAGCACGTAAGCAACCGGTATTAGTCGGTACCGCATCGATAGAAACATCGGAATATTTGTCGCAACTATTAGAAAAAGAAAATATTCCCCATCAAGTACTGAATGCCAAATTTCACGAAAAAGAAGCTCAAATTATTGCTGAAGCCGGCCGGCCTGGAACGGTAACGATTGCCACAAACATGGCTGGACGAGGAACAGACATTGTCTTAGGCGGTAATTTAAAAGCCGAGCTTGCCGCTCTGCCGATTGAAAGCTCCGCGGAAGAAATTGCGCAACATAAACTTAATTGGCAAAAAAAGCATGATGAAGTAATTGCCGCAGGTGGTCTACATATCCTCGGTAGCGAACGTCATGAATCACGCCGTATCGATAATCAATTACGTGGTCGCTCAGGACGACAAGGTGATCCTGGCTCTTCACGTTTTTACTTATCATTACAAGATAATTTAATGCGGATTTTTGCCTCGGATCGAGTGGCCATGATTATGCAAAAAATTGGCATGCAGCCCGGTGAAGCCATTGAACATCGCTGGATAACACGTGCTATTGAAAATGCGCAACGTAAAGTTGAGGGTCGTAATTTTGATGTACGCAAGCAATTATTAGAATTTGATAACGTCGCAAATGAACAACGTAAAGTAATTTATGAGCAACGTAACGAATTATTAGCTACAGAAGATATTTCTCCCGTCATTAATAATCTCTGGGCTGATGTTATCTATAGTGCTATTGAGCATTATATCCCTCCACAAAGTTTAGAAGAGCAATGGGATATACCCGGCCTAAAAAATCAATTGAAACAAGATTTTTGTCTAGATTTACCTCTAGATACTTGGTTAGAAGATCCTAATTGTCTGGAAGAAAATCTTCGCGAAAAAATATTACTCGCTGCTGAAAACTCTTATGCTGAGAAAGAAAAATTATTTGGTTCAGCGACATTACATCAAGTTGAAAAAACTTTGATGCTACAAACACTTGATAGTTTATGGAAAGATCATTTAGCTGCAATGGATCATTTACGCCAAGGAATACATTTGCGTGGTTATGCGCAAAAAAATCCCAAGCAAGAATACAAGCGTGAATCCTTTATGTTATTCGCTGAACTTTTAGATCAGTTAAAATATCAAGTCATTAGTTTACTTAGTTGTCTGCAAATAAAAGCACCTGAAGATGCGGAACGTTTAGAAGAACAACGACGCCAACAAATGCCACAATTACTTGATTTTAAACATCAAGATTTACTAGCTGCTGAGGAAAAATCATTAACTAGCGAAACCACCTCTGCGCATCTTAGTACACAACGAAATTCGAATAAAACCGGCCGTAATGATCCTTGTCCTTGCGGTTCTGGAAAAAAATATAAACATTGCCATGGTCAAATAAGTTAACTTTGAAGAGCTTAATTAAATAATTATGTCCCCTATTATTATAAAAACGGCCGCAGAGATTGAGAAAATGCGCATCGCTGGTCAGCTCGCTGCAGAAGTTTTAGAAATGGTTGAACCCCATGTGAAATTGGGCGTTACCACCAATCAGATCGATAAAATCTGTCACGATTATATCGTTAATGAGCAACAGGCAATCCCCGCCCCTTTAAATTACCGAGGTTTTCCGAAATCAATTTGTACGTCTATCAATCATCAGGTCTGTCATGGTATTCCTAGCGAACGTATATTAAAAGACGGAGATCTAATTAATATTGATATCACTGTTATTAAAGACGGTTATCATGGCGATACCAGTAAAATGTTTTTTGTGGGTAAGCCTTCGATATTAGCGCAACGTTTATCTAAAATAACTCAAGAATGTTTGTATAAAGCAATACGCTTAGTTAAACCTGGTACTTATCTAGGTGATATTGGTGCGTGTATACAACAGTATGCGGAATCAGAGGGCTTTTCTGTAGTACGTGAATATTGTGGTCATGGTATTGGTCAGCTATTCCATGAAGATCTGCAAGTACTACACTATGGTCAAGCCGGTACAGACATTCAATTGCTCCCTGGTATGACTTTCACTATTGAACCGATGATCAATGCGGGTAAACGTTTTACTAAACTTATGCCTGATCAATGGACGGTGGTGACCAAAGATCATAGCTTGTCAGCGCAATGGGAGCATACGTTACTTGTCACAGAAACCGGCTATGAAGTATTTACTAAGCGTGGTGAAGAGCAAGATTTGATCTAGCTTTTGGAAAAATAGCAATTCTATTGCGTCCCCTTTACTTTGCATAACTAGAATACCTGTTGATTTCAGGTTGTTAAGCCTCTATAGTCTATAATTCTACATATTTCGTAAATAAAAGCGTCAAAAAAAGATAATAATATGTTAAAACGCTTAATTAGTTATATATTTCTATTTGGCTTAATTGCTGTTAGTACTATTTGTCTAATATTAGATAGTAAAAAAAACACTGCTCTATCCCCTCCTACATTGGTTGAGGCAACCCAAGCTCGCTCAATATCCTGGCAAAACACACTTGAGGCTATTGGAAGTTTATCGGCAAGCCAGGGTGTGGTTATTAAAGCTGAAACCACTGGCCGTATTAGTGCTATTTATTTCCGATCGGGTGATAACGTTAAAATGGGGGATCCGTTAGTACAACTTAATCCAGCTATTTTAAAAGCCCAGTTAGATGCTGCGCAGGCCGAAACTCAACTCAGTAAAGCCGATTATACACGTGGTTTAACCCTTTTTAAAAAAAAGGTGTTTGCAAAAGCTGATCTAGATAAAGTTGCAGCGAGTTATCATGCTAATCTTGGCAAGCAAGCACAAATTGCAGCCGCACTCGACCAAATGCTCATACGTGCACCTTTTAGTGGCCAATTAGGACTACGCATGGTCAACTTAGGGGATATCATCGATCCGAATAAACCTATCGTTAATTTAGAAGCTATCAACCCATTGCGAGTTGATTTTAACATTCCTGGAACCGCTGCCAATAAAATCACTCTAGGTAGTAAGGTATTTATTCACTCGAGTGCTTATCCAGATAAAACCTTTGTTGGCACTATTTATGCTGTAGATTCATACATCGATAACGATACGCGCAGTTTAAGTGTGCGAGCAAGTCTTAACAACCCAAAAAAAGAATTATTACCTGGTGCATTTGTCGATATCAACATCAATTTAGGTCCTCCAGAAAACTTAATTATCGTTCCAGAAACCGCGGTCAATAGTGATCAAAATGGCAATTATGTTTATCGCATCATTAAACAAAGAGCGATTAAAACTCCGGTCATTATTCGCTTTCATCAAAATGGAGAAATAGGTTTAAGTTCAGGTATTCATGCAGGCGACCAAATTATTAGTGTCGGTGGTTTTAAAGTACAAGCCAATTCAGTCGTAATAGTTAAGAGATAGACTCATGCAATTCACTGAACTGTTCATCCGCAAACCCATATTAAGTATCGTTTTAAGTTTGTTCATTTTGCTAGTCGGTGTTAAAGCATTTTTATCATTACCCATACGTTTATATCCTTCCATATCCCCTTCTGTCATAAACATACAAACCACTTATCCTGGGGCACCTGCACAATTAATGGAAAGCTTTGTTACTACCCCTTTAGAAAATGCTTTAGGCGGTATTGAAGGGATAGATATTATGCATTCTTCTAGCAAACAAAGTACTAGTAAAATCACCTTACAATTTAAGCTCGGTTATGATCTGACTAAAGCGATGACTAATGTCAGTAATGCGATTGCTTCAGTACGCAAGCAATTACCTAAAGCAGTATTAGATCCAGTTATTAATACCAAAGACCCAGAGGCCGATCCAACACTTTTCATTTCATTTACTAGTAATACATTAAGTCTTCCTGCAATTACTGACTACCTGGTTCGAGTTATCCAACCACAATTACAAACTATTCCTGGAGTTAGCCAAGCACAAATATTTGGTGATAATAATTATGCGCTGCGAATATGGCTTGATCCGATAAAAATGACTGCTCATCAAATCACTGCTAGCGATATTATGACGGCCCTACAACAAAATAATATTCAATCAGCCTCTGGGTCACTGATTACTCCGAATCAAATCATTAATATCAATACCAACACAGATATACATACCGCAGCAGAATTAAATAATTTAGTTATTCGGAAACAAAATAATTATTTAGTGCGTTTGTCCGATGTGGGACAAGCTGTTCTTGGTGTTGAATCCGATGAAACTAGCGCTACTATTAATGGGAATAAACAATCAGTCATTATGGGTATCGTACCCCTTAGTACAGCTAATCCTTTAGATGTTTCCAAAGCAGTCTTAGCACTATTACCTGAATTAGAAAAGGCAGCTCCGGCCGATATAAAAATTCATTTGGTATGGAATTCGTCAAAATTTATTGCTGCATCCTTACATGATGTCAAACAAACTATTTTTGAAGCATGTTTATTTGTATTTGCCATCATTTTTTTATTTCTTGCTAATTTTCGTGCGGGTTTAATCCCTTTAGTCACTATTCCTTTATCATTAATGGGCGTCTGCACCGCTATGTTAATTCTAGGTTACTCGCTAAATGTATTAACTTTCTTAGCCTGGGTTTTGGGTATTGGCTTAGTCGTAGATGATGCAATCGTTGTATTAGAAAATATTCATCGTCATATCAGTTTAGGAAAAACACCGGAAAATGCAGCCATTATCGGCACTAAGGAAATTGGGTTTGCTATCGTTGCTATGACATTAACCTTAGCCGCTGTTTATGCGCCCATCGGCTTTATCAACGATATGAGCGGTTTATTATTTCGTGAATTTGCGTTCACTTTAGCCTCAGCAGTGATTATTTCAGGCTTCATTGCTTTAATACTTTCACCGATGATGTGCGCTAAACTTTTAAAACATGAGCAGCAAGCCTCTCGTTTTAGTCTAAAAGTCGATCATTTTTTTAATGTCATGATAGCCGCTTATAAAAAGTATTTACTTTTAGCAATAACACATCGAAAAATACTGTTAGGAATGGGTGTAATAATTTATTTTGTTTGTTTCGGATTATTTAAAACCTTACCTAGCGAGTTAGCTCCGCAAGAAGATCAAGGCTTCATCATAACCGCTGCAACTGGACCTACGTCTACTAATCTAGCCTATATGGAAAAGTACATGGCTAAAATTCAAGCTATCTATAAATCCATGCCCGAAATAGATACTTTTATTACCTTAATAGGGAATCCTATCACTAATAACGCGCTCTCTTTTTTAATCTTAAAGCCTTGGCAAGAGCGAAATAAATCTAGCGCCGATATTATTCAAACTTTATTTAAGCGTCTTTGGGGAATCACGGGTCTACAAGCATTTTCATTTAGTCCCCATGCCTTACCTGGCGCAACGGGCCATGCTCCCTTGATGTTCGTTCTTAAGAGTACCGATAGCTATGACACCTTGAATCAGTTAAGCAATAAATTACAATTAGCCATTACAAAAAATAATCCGCGTATTTTAGGTCTACAATCCGATCTCAAAATGGATGCCGATCAAATCCAACTCAATATTGATAGAGATAAAGCCAATTCACTAGGTATCGCTATGAGTGACATAGCAAATAGTTTGAATATACTTATTGGTACACCACAAGCAAGTCTTATAAACTGGGATGGTCGTAGTTATCAAGTTATCCCACAATTATATAGAAATTATATGAGTACCGATCAACAACTAAAACTCATTAATGTACGTGGACAAAATAACAAACTGATTCCTTTAGCTAATTTCGTCAATATAAAAAATTCATTTACCGCCTTAAGCCTTAATCATTTTCAACAATTACGTTCCGTTACTTTTAGTGCTAATCTTGCTCCAGGTTATACCATCGGTCAGGCTGTCCCGTATTTAATACAAATGGCGGATAAAATTCTTCCTCAAAATGTCCAAATTGATTTTTCAGGAGAAACACGTCAATTTTTTCAAGCGGGAAATAGTATGGAGCAAACATTTCTGTTTGCATTGTTGTTTATTTTTCTGGTCCTGGCTGCTCAATTTGAAAGCTTTCGTGCAGCTTTTATTATCCTAATTACCGTACCCTTATCGTTAACCGGAGCTTTATTTGCACTGCATTGTGCGGGTGGAAGTTTAAATATTTATACGCAAATTGGATTAATTACTTTAATTGGACTCATTACTAAGCATGGTATTTTAATTGTAGAATTTGCCAAACAATTACAAAAACATCTACATGTTTCTGTGCAACAAGCTGTCATCGAAGCCTCTGCATTACGTTTACGCCCTATTTTCATGACCACAGCAACTATGTTGTTGGCGGCCGTTCCATTGGTAATGGCGAATGGTCCAGGCGCACATGCGCGTAATCAATTGGGTTGGGTTATTTTAGGGGGAATGTCTATCGGTACACTTTTTACCTTATTTATTTTGCCGGTAGTCTATACTTTGATTTATCATTCCAAATCAAGTCCTGATAAAATTAATGAACCAGAAAATAAAACCGAAACAATTACTGCAAGCGAATAATTATTTTATTTAAATTTAAAAGGTCTCTTATCTATGACGCCATTAAAAACGATTATCGAAAAAGCTTATCAAAATATAAATGAAATTAATGCTGAAACGATTGACAATGCAAGTAAATCAGGAATTTTAGAAGTTATTCAGCTACTCGATAAAGGTAAACTACGAGTCGTTGAAAAACAACATGATCAATGGTTAGTCCATACCTGGGTAAAAGAAGCTATTTTACTATCTTTTCGTATCAATCAGAATGAATTATTTAATGCGGGTTATACACATTACTTCGATAAAATTCCACTTAAATTCTCTCATTATGATAAACAGCAATTCCAACAACAAGGTCTTCGCATCGTACCTAATGCCTGCGTCCGTCATGGGTCCTATATTGGTAAAAATACTATTCTTATGCCTTCATTCGTTAACATAGGTGCTTACATTGATGAAGGTAGCATGATAGATACTTGGGCAACCGTAGGTTCCTGTGCACAGATTGGTAAACATGTACATTTATCAGGCGGCGTAGGTATTGGTGGAGTATTAGAACCATTACAAGCCAAACCAACTATTATTGAAGATCATTGTTTTATTGGTGCACGTTCTGAAATCGTAGAAGGTGTCGTGGTTGAAGAAAATAGTGTCATTGGTATGGGTGTGTTCATAGGAAGTAACACGCCAATTTATAATCGTAAAACGGAAGAAATTATTTACGGCCGGGTTCCTAAAGGCTCTGTCGTTCTTGCTGGAAGTCTGCCGTCTAAAACCGGACATTGCCATCTTAATTGCGCCATTATTATCAAACAAATAGATGATCGAACTCGAGCCAAAGTTGCAATTAATGAATTACTTAGAGATAGTTAAAGTATACTCACAGCCATTGGACTTTTGCCAAGCTGCGAAAACTGAGCAATCGCTGTACTATAATGTAAATGAGAATTGTGGATTGATCAGCAACGCAGACAAAAATTTAAATGCCAAAAGTATAATTGCACAGATCAAATAACTAGCCTACTATTATTACTAAGTCTAACTATTTTTTTTCCTAAGGATTTTCCTAATGCAAAAGAAAAGTATTATTACAGCCGTTTTATTAAGCGGCTTATTAGCAACATCTGGCATCATGGCTATGAGCTCAAGCAACCATATGGCTTGTGTTAAAACTAACCCCCAAGAGATTGCCGCACTATTCGATCGCTGGAACAACTCTCTTAAAACCAGAAACCCAGTTAAAGTTAATGCTAATTATTCGGATAATGCCATATTATTGGCAACTATATCCAATAAACCCAGAGTGAATAGCGCAGAACGGATTGACTATTTTAAAGATTTTTTAACAAAACACCCAGTCGGTAAAATTGATTCACGCACAATAAAAATCGGCTGTAATAAAGCTATTGATACAGGTATATATACATTCACATTGAAAGATGGAAAAAAAGTTCACGCTCGTTATACATTTACGTATCGATGGGATGGACACAAATGGCTGATTTCATCCCATCATTCATCTGTATTGCCTGAAAAAAAAGAATAAACGTTTTTAAATAAAAATAAAACAGCAGAAAAAATTTACGATTGGTATTGGCGTATTTAATTTTTAAAATAGTTGGTGCCGAAAGCCGGACTCGAACCGGCACAGCTTGCGCCACCGCCCCCTCAAGACGGCGTGTCTACCAATTCCACCATTTCGGCAATAATACCAAACAATATTAAGAAAATTCAGACGGTAGAGGATAGGATTGTTGATGGTCGATATTTGCTTTTCCTGTATTTTTGTTTAAAGATAAATTTTTCTCTGCATTATTAGTTTTATTAACTATGGATGATGATTGCAGAGCCATGTTGGCTAAATTTTGAATGGGATCTTGTCTAGTGGTATGTCCCGCTAAATATCCTAAACTAAGGCTAGTAACAAAAAATAATAATGCGAGTAAACCGGTTAATTTAAGTAAAAAAGAACCTGATCCTTGACTGCCAAAGACTGTCTGTGAAGCAGCGCTTCCAAAAGTCGCACCTAATTCGGCACCTTTACCTTGTTGTATTAGAACCAAAGCAATCAATGCTATCGAAATAACAACGTGCATTAAAACTAAAAACTGTTGTAGCATATTATATAAAAATACTAAAAATTAAACCCTATGGCCTGCTGTTGAAGCAAGTATTTCATAAATGCGCAAAAAATCTGCAGCATCTAACGAAGCCCCGCCAATCAATCCACCGTCAATATCTGGCATTTGAAACAAGGCTCCAGCATTGCCAGCTTTAACGCTGCCACCATACAGGATAGGTAATTCTTGCGCAAGATCCGAACCCAAAAAATTAAGTTGTTCACGTAAAAATTGATGTACTTCCTGGGCTTGCTGAGGTTGGGCAGACAATCCTGTGCCAATCGCCCAAACGGGCTCATAGGCGATAATAGCTTGTTTTAAAACATCACTCCCATAATCCACAATTTTTTCTAATTGCGTTTGCAATACGGCATAGGTTTGATTTGCTTGACGTTCAACTAAGGTCTCACCTACGCAAAGGATTGGAGTAAGACCCGTTCTTATGGCTAAGCTAAATTTCTTTGCGATTTGTGCATCTGTCTCTCCATATAATTGGCGTCGTTCTGAATGACCTAATAATACATATTGACAACCAAATTCAGATAACATCGATGCTGATATCTCCCCTGTGTAAGGCCCTTCAGGTTCAGCAGCCATATTTTGACCGCCCCATTGCAACTTGGTTTTGTTTAACAACATCTGGGTTTGATTAAGAAAAACATACGATGGGCACACAACTATATTTACATTTGATTGTTCTTTTTGTTCAGAATCAACAATTTTATTTAATAATTCAGCGACAGAAGTTTTACTTCCGTGCATCTTCCAATTGCCAACGATATATTGCTTGCGCATGATTAAATTCCTCTTATCTACTCACTGACGAATAATTGGTGTTTAGTCTAGCATACTCAGGTCTCAGCAGATCACTGCTTTCATTAAAGGAAATTTCGTCCCCATTATTTATTGAACCCTGAAAATTTGTATGATTAAAAAAACGGCAATGCGCTCTAATTTGCTTAAAGAATTTTATTATGTTACTAGGAAAAAATCGATCTTCTAGTTGTTCTTGTAAATCTTTTAATCTAGCAATGTCCTGGGCTTGTAATTTGCAAAACTCAAATAAATAATCAAAAAATTGTTGTTGTAATTGACGCTTATCTAAAATAGAAAACGTCAAGTCATTGTTTAATACTGATGGTAAAGTTTCTAATATTAATTCTATTTGATGAAAAGTAAGCGTAGAAAATATTTTATTACACCATTGCTTAAAAAAATGGAAAGATTCTGTTAAATCACGATGCAATAGGCCAAATCTAAACCTTTTAAAAAATATAAAACGTAAAACTATAATGTAACCTTTTGTCTCTTTTTCAAACAGTATGGTGGACAATTTTTCTTCATTTATTTTTTCAACTATAGCATTGATTAAATGGGTATAATGTTTGATTTTAAATTGATTTGAATTTTCACGCTCAAACACTATCTGTAACCATGTTCCAATAGTACACCAGATAAAACTATATCCATTACGCTGTGTCTGAAAAATTAATGTTTCTAAATCAAAATTTATGGTTTTATCAATTATTTTTTTACAAATAGTACTCAAATAAATAATTTGACTGGGATCTAAACTTTCATAAGCAATCACATAAACCAGTTTGTGAAGAATATTAAATCCGATATTTTCGGTATTTAAAGTTAATTTGCTTATGGTAAGAATACTGGCCTTATCCAAAAACAGCTCTATGCTTGCTGCCATTGCCATAATTCTTTTGCCATTTTTATCAGAGGCGACAAAATCATCTAGTGTAAATTTAATTAGCTCACTTAACAAATAATAAGCCCAAGCCATTTGCTTGAAATTATTATCAAAGAATATCTCTTCGATGGTATCGAATTCTGTTTGTGACAATAATATATGCATTAAGTCAAATAAACGTTTACTTTGATCGGCAGTTAAACTTTTATTTTTTATAAAAATAAGCATGAACATCGGGATTATGGAAAGTCCAAGCGCATTTTTACTTAACAAAAATTTTTGTATCCAACTGGATCGAACCTGTTGGAAATGTAACTTAATCAATTTTGGATCAGGAATACATAGGCAATAGTCTTTTCTAAAAAGCAAATCAACTAATATTTTCCGCGTGCTTTTTTGATTGTCTAATCGACTCAGCAACATAAACTTCCTTGTTATTTTCTTTGGGTATACTAACTTAGCAAAATGTTTTTAGCACTAATGCATCGAGAAATCAGATAATATCAATTAAAGCATTAATTTTTCAATGTGGTATGAATGGTATGCAAATGACTAGCTTCAGTGATTGAAGCGTCATTTTGTTGCTTAAATAACAAACTCAAAGGAAAACTTAATTTAATTAGTGTTGCGCAAGATGGATTCGAATTAAATACAGAATTGGATACAAGAGATGGCATCGTGGTAGTGAATATTTCAGGCTTGGTATCCTCAGCAAACACAACGAAATTTTTTGTTGGCTTTCTCATAAATATGCTTTGTAAAATTTTTCTCATTTTAGAAGCAAAGCTAATCGATGTTTCATCTATCAATTCAGATTTTCCGAACTCAATGGTTGTTCTATTATTTTGGGTTGCTTTTGAAAAACCAAAACTACTAATTCCTACAAAAGTAATTACCGCTACTAATGGAGCTAAAATTGTACCTAATGGAGGAGCAAGAAAAAAACCTAAAATTAAGCCCGCTATTATTCCAGTCACCGCGGCAAAAACTGTCCATTTGGTTAAATCACGTACAAACCCAGGTAAGTGATGATTTTTATATTTATGTGGTTTTAACTCAGCAGATTTGGCTAGACCAAGTTCTTTTTCGTTATTTAAAAATTTCGTTACTTGTTCGTTATTATCTTGTTTAAAGGTCTGACGTAATATTTTTTCACTGCCATCCTTTTCTTTAAAAATAAAATAAGTCATTCCTCCTTCTAATTTTAAATCTACGGATAATTTAGTAAGATTTTCCAAAAGCTCAGCATCATTAATAAGCGGTTTTCCAGAAAAAAGATTTTCTTCAAATTGTTTAGAACTTTCCTGATTTTCTTTTTCAATAAATTTTTCGAATGCAGTATCATTATCATTAGTGTTGATTTGATTATAAATAATAATAAATCTACCTTCATCTAAACAAATGCTATCTCCAACGAGATCATTTATATTGCGCACATAGTGCATATGTAGTTTTTGATAAAAAAAATGCTTGATTCTAACCAAAAAATTTTTTCTTTTACTGGGATTCCTAGCGCCGATAACTCTTACATTTTTATTTAGCTCTGAGGAACTAGAATGTACCGGACCGGGTAGCAACAACTCAATTCGTTCATCTTCAAGATAAGGAATTAGGATATTAGTATCGATAGTAGGATTGTTTTTTTGAAATTCTTGCGCAGTTTTCTTATCTTTAAAAGGTTTAAGTTCATCTAAAGTATTATTAAAAACTGATAACTCGGTGTAAGGATCAGACATAAAAAATTTCTTTTATTATTATTTTTAATTTGTAAAGGATACAAAAAATTATAAAAATTTTCAATAAAAATTATTTATTTATGGAATAAAGTGATATATGCAGAAATGCAATGAACAATTTAAATTTTAATTATTTAGTATGATTGTGTTTATGCCAATGTAACTTGGTGCGTAATGTTTCAAAATAATTATAATCTAAAGGATGAATTAATTTGAGTGATTTAACATTCTTTTGAATGCTAATGCTAGCGCCAATAGGCACTGAAATACGTTTTTGACCATCGCAACTTAGCCAAGGAGCAGCGGTGCTATGCGTATCAATATGGATTACAATACGACTTTTTGACGAAACAACAATCGGTCTTGCGCTTAAGGTATGTGGAAACATCGGGACAAGTACAATAGCTTCAAGTTGTGGGTATAAAATCGGTCCGCCGCCAGATAAAGCATAAGCTGTTGAACCGGTTGGTGTTGCTACTATTAAACCGTCCGCTTGCTGAGCACAAACAAATTGGTCATCAATCATAATAGAAAACTCGATCATGCGCGCCACATTGCCTGGCATTAACACGACTTCATTTAAAGCAATCCCTGCTTGCTGCTTATCTAATTGCATAGCAATCGTGGCATTTAATAAAAAACGACTTTCCTCTTGGTAATTGCCGTTTAATACTTCACCTATCTTTTTTTCTAAATCTTGGGGATGGATATCGGTAAGAAAGCCGAGACGACCGCGATTGACACCTAACACCGGCGTATTATGTTTTACAGCACTATGCGCTGCATTGATAAGACTTCCATCACCTCCTACTACGATCAGCAAATCAACTTTTTGTGCTAATTCATCACGTTTGCAAGAAGTAAATTGGCGATTTTTAAAACAACGTGCCGTTTCTTCTTCCACCAAAATTTCATATTGATGGGATTGCAAATAATCTAATACAGCGATGAGTGTATCACTGACATCCTTCATTCCTTGTCTGCCGATCAAACCGATAGTTGTAAAAATTTTGCTCATAACTTTATTCATACATTTTTAAAGATTGGCGATATCCTGGTCGAAACTATTCAGGTAGTCAACTGGAATACTAGTATATTAGAGACCTAATTAAAATTTTTATCCCGCTAGAGCCCAAACACTTGAATCCAAGCATTCGAGTCTCCATTATTTATGCATGTGCCTCTATTCTAATATAGAGTAGTTATTTCTTTCTTTAAAAAAATGGGAGCCTGTCAGAAATGACTGAAAAAGATACATCTAAAAAGTCCACTTGGGAAAAGCTCAATATTACAGCAAAGCAAGATACTTCTAAGACTACTAATGAGGAAAAAGTAGCTTCTGCAGAAAAGGAAAAGCCCGATCAGAAAAAACAATTAACCCATCCTTCTTACGAAACACTTGAAGCTCAATTACTGGCGACGGAAAATCAACTTAATGACTCTAAAAGCCAGCTAATTAAGCTTGAGGAGCAAAAAATTTACCAACTGGCAGAAATGGACAATATTCAACGTCGCACTAAACGCGACATTGAAAATGCCTACAAATTTTCATTAGAAAAATTTATCAAAGAATTACTGCCAGTAAAAGATAGTTTAGAAACGGCTCTCGCACACGCTAAAGCTGAAGAACAGGATGCTGCTTTATCAGGGATCCAACTCATGCTTAAACAACTACAAAGTCTATTAGAAAAAAACGGCGTAAAATCGATAGAGCCTGCTGGTCAAGCTTTCGATTCGCATTTTCATGAAGCGATGCTCGCTGAAGAAAGTGATGAGTTAGCCCCGAATACTATTATCAGGGTACTTCAAAAAGGTTATTTACTTCATGAAAGACTGATGCGGCCTGCTTTAGTCGTAGTCGCGAAAGCTAAAGAGAAAACTTCATGATCCTGTATCTTGAAAATTAAACTTCCTAACCCAATTTTAGTAGGAGTTGTTAATTTTCAATCAACCAGTCATTTTCAACTCTATTGATACCAGTAAAGAATGAGCTACTTAACGCGGAGAAATTTATGGCAAGTGCACAACCAAGAAACACTATAATCGGCATCGATTTGGGTACTACCAACTCGTGTATGGCCATCATGGAAGGCGGTAAACCAAAAGTAATCGACAACAAAGAAGGACGGCGAACGACTCCCTCTATTATTAGTTTTGACCATAACGAGATTAAAGTGGGTGAAGTGGCAAAACGTCAGTCTGTCACCAAACCTGCAGAAACAATTTATGCAGTAAAACGATTAATAGGTCGGAAATACGAAGATGATGCCGTACAAAAAGATATCAAGATGGTACCCTATAAAATCGTTCCTGCTAAAAATGGAGATGCTTGGGTAGAAGTCAACGGTAAAAAATTATCGCCTCAGGAAGTTTCTGCGCAAATTTTAATGAAATTAAAAAGAGACGCTGAAGCTTATTTAGGATATGAAGTAAAAGAAGCAGTTATTACTGTACCCGCCTATTTTAACGATTCACAACGCCAAGCAACCAAAGATGCCGGTCGCATTGCAGGACTTGAAGTTAAACGAATTATCAACGAACCCACTGCTGCAGCGCTTGCCTATGGACTCGACAAAAAACGTGGCGACTCCACAGTAGCCGTTTATGATTTAGGTGGTGGTACTTTCGATATTTCTATTATTGAAATCGCTGAAATCGATGGTGAACATCAATTTGAAGTGCTCGCTACCAATGGCGATACCTTTCTTGGCGGTGAAGATTTTGATCTACGTGTTATTAATTATTTGGCAGACGAATTTAAAAAGGATCAAGGCATTGATTTACATAACGACCCGCTTGCGTTACAACGTTTAAAAGAAGCTGCTGAAAAAGCGAAAATTGAACTCTCTTCAGCCCAAGAAACAGACATCAATCTTCCTTATATTACGGCTGACAGCAGTGGCCCTAAACATCTACATATTAAATTAACTCGAGCTAAACTTGAGTCACTGGTAGAAGACTTGATTACACGTACCATTGAACCCTGCAAAAAAGCCATTAAAGATGCCAAGATTTCTCTCGACAAAATATCGCAAGTTATCTTGGTTGGTGGGCAAACGCGTATGCCGAAAGTACAAGAAGTCGTTAAAGCTTATTTTGGAAAAGACGCTCGTCATGACGTTAACCCAGATGAAGCAGTCGCTATTGGTGCTGCTATTCAAGGTGGTGTATTAGCAGGTGATGTCAAGGATGTCTTATTACTCGATGTAACTCCACTTTCACTAGGAATAGAAACCTTAGGTGGAGTAATGACTAAATTGATCGACAGGAACACCACCATACCAACAAAGAAAAGCCAAGTGTTTTCAACTGCTGAAGATAACCAACCTGCAGTTACGATTCATGTACTGCAAGGGGAACGTGAAATGGCTTCGGCGAATAAAACATTAGGTCGTTTTGATCTCGCGGATATCCCACCTGGTCCACGTGGTACACCACAGATCGAAGTAACCTTTGACATTGATGCGAATGGTATTATCAACGTATCCGCTAAAAATAAAACCACCGGAAAAGAGCAAAAGATTGTGATTAAATCCGGTAGTGGTTTATCTGAAGCAGAAATTCAACAAATGATCAAAGATGCTGAAGTACACGCTGATGACGATCGTAAATTCCACGAACTCATCCAGACTCGTAATCAAGCGGATAGTTTGATCCATAGTACAAGCAAAGCCATAACCGATGCCGGTGATAAAATCAGTGCAGACGAAAAAGCTCAATTAGAAAACGCTATAAATGCCTTAACAGAAGCGCTGAAAGGCACTGATAAAGCAGACATAGAATCTAAGCTTAAAGAGCTTACTGAGATCTCTGGAAAAATGTCTGATCGTTTGTATGCCCAACCGAGTGCTGGATCAAGTGATAGCGGAAATCAAACTGATACTGCTCAGGATAATACTAAAGACAATAAAGATGATGTTGTTGATGCGGTATTCGAAGAAGTGAAAGGCAAAGATAAGGATAAAAAAGATAACGATAAGGACAAAGAATAAGCATTCGTTACTGGCTGGAGACTGCGGCTAGTAACTAGATCGATGATCTATATCCATTAAAAATTAAAAATCTCAAAATCCCTTGTTATATAGTTTACTCGCAGGGGATTTTCTATCTTTGGTTCTCTATTTATGGCAAAAAAAACTGATTATTACGAAACACTGGGCGTGTCACGCAAGGCAGATGAGAACGAACTAAAAAAAGCCTATCGCAAATTGGCGATGAAATATCATCCTGATAAACATCATGCTGCTGCAGGTAAATCAGCCAAAGATGCTGAAGAAAAATTCAAAGAAATCAGTGAAGCCTACGAAGTTTTATCAGATCCTAATAAACGTGCCGCTTATGATCAATTTGGTCATGCTGGCGTAGAGGCTTCCGGCATGGGTGGCGCACAAGGAGCACATGGATTTAACTTTAATGATGTTTTTGGCGACATCGGCGATGTCTTCGGTAATATTTTTGGTAACCGTGGCGGCGGTTCACAACAAAGCCAGCGTGCACAACGTGGAGCCGATTTACGTTATACCTTAGAATTGGATCTAGAATCCGCGATTCATGGTACGACCGTACAAATTCGTATTCCACGTCTTGTAACCTGTAAAAGCTGCCAAGGATCAGGTGCACGTAAAGGTACTAAACCCGTTATTTGCAAAACCTGTGAAGGTCAAGGACAAGTTCGCATTCAACAAGGTTTTTTCACCATTCAACAAACCTGTCCTGAATGTCACGGTGAAGGTCGTATTATTACTGATCCTTGTCCAGAGTGTCGTGGTCAAGGTCAAATTCAAGAAACTAAGACTTTATCCGTGAAAATTCCAGCCGGTATAGATGAAGGCAATCGCATTCGTTTAGCCGGCGAAGGTGAAGCCGGTAGTCGTGGTGCTCCTGCTGGTGATCTCTATGTCCAAATTCATCTAAAACCACATCCTTTATTTAAACGTGAAGGTAGTCACTTATATTGCGATGTTCCTATTAACTTAACACTCGCGTTATTAGGTGGCGATATACAAATTCCCACTTTAACTGGTGTGGTAAACTTACATATACCACCCGAAACCCAAAGCGGAAAAGTATTACGTTTACGGGGCAAGGGAGTTCCTGGACGCCCAGGTGCAACAGGCGATCTTCTTTGTCGTGTTTTTGTAGAAACTCCAGTTAATTTGAGCAAAGCACAGAAAGAGTTGGTCATTGCGCTTGAAAAAGAATTACAAAATGGTAATCACTACCCTAAAGCCCGTTTATGGTTTGAAAGTGTCAGGAAATTTTTCAGTAAGCAAAACTGAAACTCGAAAAATTGGATAAAAAAAGGTATTATCGGACAATCAATGATTCAGTATGGACGCTGAAGAAAGATACAATAAGTTAGAGAGAAATCATGAAAAAAGTTCCTATGACTATCAGCGGTGCTGAACATTTAAAGGAAGAACTCCACCAATTAAAAACCTTAAAACGGCCACAAGTCATTGCCGCTATTGCTGAAGCGCGTGCGCACGGAGATCTCAAAGAAAATGCCGAATATCATGCCGCCAAAGAAATGCAAGGCTTTATCGAAGGTCGTATTACCGAAATCGAAAATAAATTAGGCAGTGCACAAATCATTGACGTCACCAAAATAAACAATCATGGCAAAGTCATTTTTGGCTCTACCATACATTTACTTAATACCAAGAATGATAAAGAGGTTACCTATCAAATAGTCGGTGAAGATGAAGCTGATATCAAACATTCGAAAATATCGGTCGCCTCCCCCATTGCCCGTGCACTCATCGGCAAAGAGGAAGGCGATTCTGTCGATGTACAAACGCCAGCGGGTTTGGTTAATTTAGAGATCGATAAAGTAGAATATATTTAAGTTTTAAAATTAAAAAGAATTCTAGCTAAAATCCCTTTAGTTAACTCTATTCCCTAATATCATTGGTTTTTTTGGATTGTCTTCCAAAATCAACATTTCTTTTTTTGTTACATTTGATACTCGAACACATTTTCGAAAGCTGATCGCTGGTTTTATTCTATTTTTCACAATATCATCTAAAAACGAATCATTTTCCGATAATACAACATCTTTTGTATGTTTAGATTTATTTGTATAAATTTTTTTAATTCTTCTTTCTGAATAATTGTTTAATTCGTTAGTAAATAAATTTGATACACAACTAACTCTATTTAAACCAGCAGAAGATTGAGTCGACGGAATAGATGCTAAAGAGCTAGAAGCACTAGAATCTTGTGAAAAATGGCCACTATCTGCATTTGAAAAAGAATCAGTTTGACACAATAAATTTCCAGGAATAACACCTAAAGAAATTATATCTTCTAAATTTAGATTTTTATTTTTTTCTAATTGTTTTTCTAGAGCTTCTACAGATTTTCTTAAAGGAATTTTGTCTGCTTTTGAATTTTCATCGACATTACGATAAAAATCCATATAAAATTCTGCTTGCTTCCAAGCTAATGTCTGATCAAAAGGTCTTTCCTTACCCTTAATCTTATCGTCTATTTTTCTAAAAATAATTAATATTTTATTCCATTTAAAACGATAACCATCAAGTTGCATAAAATAAACCTATAAATTATTCAATAAAATAATAGGCTAAAGTTAGATTCTTAAGGTTTCCTTAAGAAAGGAAAATAAATGACAAACTATTTATTTTTTTGATAAAAAACAATATTTTATTAAATAAATTTATTAAACTGCAACTGCTGCTTTAATCGGCGGGTGAAATTTATAATTTGCTAATACGAAATCATCAAAGCAATAATCAAATAATGATTTCGGTTTACGCAACATATTTAATTGTGGTACCGCATGGGGTTGTCGTGATAATTGACAATGTACTTGTTCGAGATGATTGCTGTAGATATGACAATCGCCGCCAGTCCAAATAAATTCACCTACTTGCAAATCACATTGTTGCGCAATCATATAGGTTAATAAAGCATAAGAGGCAATATTAAAGGGTACGCCTAAAAATGCATCGGCACTGCGTTGGTAAAGTTGACAAGAAAGCCGTGAATTCGCTACATAAAATTGAAATAATAAATGACAAGGCGGCAAGGCCATTTTTGCCAATTCTCCCACATTCCAAGCGCTAATAATTAAGCGACGTGAATCCGGGTTAGTTTTTATTTGTTGCATAAGCTGACTGATCTGATCAATCGCTTGATGATCGGCTGTAAGCCAAGAACGCCATTGTTTACCGTAAATAGGCCCTAAGTTGCCCGCCGCATCAGCCCATTCATCCCAAATAGTCACTTGATGTTCATTTAAGAAACGAATATTGGTATCGCCACGTAAAAACCATAGTAATTCATAAATAATGCTTTTTAAATGGACCTTTTTTGTAGTGACTAAAGGAAAACCCTCACTCAAATCAAAGCGCATTTGATAGGCAAAAGTACTGAGTGTGCCTGTGCCCGTCCTATCGGTTTTAGCTTGCCCCTTATTAAGAATATGCTGTAAAAAATCTAAATAGACTTGCATCAGAATTACTCTCTAAACATCAAAGTCTAGCGTATACTAAGCCAAAATTGAAGCAATCACTTTTCTGCGATACTATACCGCTTTTGTTAAACTTCTAGTATTTTCTAGTCTATTTTAAAAATATTTATGCGAATAAATCTCTTTGGTGCTGGTTATGTAGGTTTGGTCACAGCGGCTTGTTTAGCCGAACAGGGAAATAAAGTGCTTTGTATCGACGTCGACCAAGAAAAAATAAAACGCTTAAAATCAGGCGAATGTCCTATTCATGAGCCCGATTTGCCCGCTTTATTACAAAAAAATTTAAGCGCTGGACGGCTAAATTTTAGTACAGACCCTCAACAAGGCATTGAACATGGTTTTTATCAATTTATTACCGTAGGCACGCCTCAAGATGAAGATGGCTCAGCGGATTTAACTTATGTTTTAGAGGTTGCAGAATATATCGGTAAAACTCTGCGGGAGCCCAAACTGATTATCAATAAATCGACCGTGCCTGTTGGCACTGCTAATAAAGTGAAGGCCATTATTCAAAAGCAATTAGATCATCGTAACGTCAACATTGCATTCGATGTCGCTTCAAATCCTGAGTTTTTACGTGAAGGAGCGGCAGTAAATGATTTTATGCGTTCTGACCGAATTATTATTGGAACCGATAATAATTCTGCAGAAACCCATTTACGACACCTCTATAGACCCTTTAATCGTAATAGCGATCGTTTAATCGCTATGGATATTCGCTCTGCCGAACTGACCAAATATGCAGCCAATGCATTTTTAGCCACCAAGATTAGTTTTATAAATGAAATGAGTCAGTTAGCAGAGCATTTAAATGCTGACATAGAGCAAGTTCGCATTGGCATCGGCTCCGATCCTCGTATCGGTTATCATTTTATTAATCCAGGATGTGGTTATGGTGGTTCTTGTTTTCCTAAGGATGTAGTGGCTTTAGAGGCCACTGCAAAAACAGTTGATTATCAACCTCGACTATTAAATGCTGTACACCAAGTTAATGATGCACAAAAAAAACTTTTATTTAGCAAAATTTCTCAATACTTTAAAAATGATTTACATGGAAAGATAATCGCCCTCTGGGGTTTGTCTTTCAAACCAAACACAGACGATATGCGCGAAGCACCTAGCAAAGTGTTGATTGAGTCGGCTTTAGCTGCAGAAATGAAAATTCAAGCATTTGATCCTGTCGCGATGTCCGAAGCCGCACGTTTATATAAGAATGAAACTAATTTTAGTTGTTGTGATAGCCCAGAAAAGGCCTTAATTAACGCAGATATTTTAGTAATAGTCACTGAATGGAACATCTTCTTTAATCCTGATTTTCAGCTCATCAAACAACATTTAAAAGAACCCGCTATTTTTGACGGAAGAAATCTTTATGATCCAGAATGTTTAAAACAATTGGGAATTAAATACTATGCCATTGGCCGTGGAGAGCATTTATAACATGAAAAAAATTACTAAAGCAATTTTCCCGGTTGCAGGTCTTGGTACACGTTTTTTACCCGCAACAAAAGCGAGTCCTAAGGAAATGTTACCCATTGTGGATAAACCTTTAATTCAATATGCAGTAGAAGAAGCGATTGCTGCAGGAATTACTGAACTTATTTTTATAACAAGTAGTAGCAAACGGGCTATTGAAGATCATTTTGATTCGAATTATGAATTAGAAGCCAAGCTAGCCGAAACAGGAAAAAAAGACCTGTTAGCTATTGTGAAAAATATCTTACCGAAAGGGGTTAGTTGTGTTTATCTACGCCAACCAGACACATTAGGCTTAGGACATGCTGTTTTGTGTGCGCGACCTCTTATTAATGAAGAGGCATTTGCTGTTTTACTTGCCGATGATTTGATTGATTCCACTATCCCTTGTTTGAAGCAAATGTTAGATATCTATCAAGAAAAACAGAATACTATCATTGCTGTTCAAGCTATTACTCCTGAAGAAAGTGAACAGTACGGGATAATCGGTTATAAAACTAAAGAAGGTAGACTGAGCCAGATTAATACTATTGTAGAAAAGCCTAGTCACAAACAAGCACCTTCCAATTTGGCTGTGGTTGGTCGCTATATTCTCACTTCGACTATCTTCCCTTATCTTTCGCAGACACCTATTGGAAAAAATGGAGAAATTCAACTAACTGATGCTATCGCTCGTCAGCTAAACGATGAAGTGATGCATGCTTGGGAATTTGAAGGCACACGCTACGATTGTGGAAGTAAGTTTGGTTATTTAAAAGCAACCATCGCCCATGCTTTAAAACATCCAGAAACTAAAAATTTATTTACTCATTATTTAAAAAGTTTAAATGATAAGCTTGATTAATCCTTTAACCAAAAAAAAACGAAGAAGGATTGACACCTCTTCGTTTTAAAGTTTATGCTTATGAAAGCATAATTTTTAATTTTTCACCTGGCTTGAGAAGATCACCATCAAGCTTATTCCAAGCTTGTATCTTCTTAACCGATACATGGTAGTACTTAGCAATACCTGTCAGCGTATCTCCATTTTTTACCAAATGGATTTGCTGCGAACTTGGCTTAGTTTGATTACTCACTAACTGCACAGGACTATGCTTGCCTTTTGATCCAGCTTGTTTTAAAGCAAGCTTATTATCATTAGGTTGGGCCTTGCCTACCTTATAGTTCGAACTTGATGCAGTAACTAATTGTTGTTTATACAACGCTACCCTATCAATAGGTAAAGCAAGCTGACCACGTTTAATCGCAGCCGAAGTACTTTTCACCCCAGGATTCAATTCCTTTAAATCCGCAACGCTCATGCCTGCTAATTTAGCGACATGGGTTAAACTCATGCTATTTGCGTCAACTAGCTCTAAATAAGGCTTAGCACTCACAGGAGGCAAACTCACGCCATATTTATTTGGATTTTTAACAATTGCAGCTAAAGCCAATAAACGCGGAATATAAGAGCGTGTCTCAGATGCCAATGGCAATGCCCAGAAATGGGTATTCTTATCTTGCTGCGTATTATGGCGGATCGCATTCTGCACGTTACCTTCACCCGTGTCATAAGCCGCTATGGCCAATAACCAGTCGCCCCCGAAGAAGCTTTTTAAATAGGTAAGGTAATTTAAGGCCGCATTGGTCGAGCTACTAATATCTCGACGACCATCAAAACCTCTATCTTGATGAACACCATACCCTTTAGCGGTACTGGTCATTAACTGCCATAAGCCAGCCGCCCCAGAAGACGAGTTAATTGCTGACGGATTATAACCACTCTCAATAATAGGCAATAAAACCAATTCTGTAGGCAAATCACGCTTTCTCACCTGCGCATATACATAGTAAATATAAGGCGCAGCTCGATTTACCGCATCTTTTAAATAGAGCGGGTTTTTAGCAAACCAACGGATCTGTTCTTGGACCTGAGGTTGATTTTCCTCACGAGCTGATAATTGTAAATGGGCTCGAATAGGCTCCCAAAGTGTACCTTTCTCTACAGCGCTATACAGCGCTTTAGCATTTTGCGGAGCTAAACTATTACCGGTCGATTTCACAATAACGTTTTGATAGGTTTTACTATCCGTATCGTTACGCGCACCGCTGAGACCTATGCCCCCTTCTTCAGAAGCAGGAAATTGCACACATGCGGTGATCCCCACTGCTAAAATAAGTAGTGCGGTAAGTAATAATGTATAAATCTTAAGCATTTTATAAGTCATACTAAAGATCTTACGGGGACCACTTAGATAGGTCAAGATAAACGGCTTACAAGAGCTAAATTAAACGTCATTTTTGTAAGCTTTTAACCTACATTTTTAATGAGTATTTCTTACTCAAATACCTACATTTTTACATTGATTTTATGTATAAGAAAATAAAAACCATATATTTTAAGCTCTTTTTAGTCTTACCCTACCTATGCGATAATAAAAAGGTGTTAATATTTATTGACTATTACTTCTAACTGTTTTTAGCTGGATAACCCTTTTGAAACAGCATTACCTGGACATTGAAGATCATCGTTTAGCTAGTCTAATTCCCCATTATGCTGGCCGCCATTTATTACAATTGAGCCCTTATTCTTTTTCAAGCTTATCTACCAGTCCTATTATCCATAAAATTACGGTTTCTTCGAGCTATAAATATAAGTCGAATATCTACAAAATAGATAGCTCTGATCTGGAAAGTTTGTACACTCATTTACCGTTTGCCAATGATAGTATTAACCTAATCCTCATGCCCCATACGCTAGAAGTAAGCAAATATACTGCACAAGCCATACTTACAGAAGCCTGGCGAGTATTAGCCCCCAATGGCCATTTAATTATACTAGGTATCAATCCTATCAGTTTATGGGGCCTATATCGGTTATGTTCAATTAATAAAAAACCTGCTTGGTATGGTCGTTTTCACACAATCCAAACCCTTTGCCAATGGATACATTTTTTAGGGGGTGAAATTCAGCATACTGAGAGCTTTCTATTTAGACCCCCTTTATCCACTCCCCTCGGTATGTGGTTATTTAAGAAATTAGCTTGGTTAGAACGAATATCGCCTTGGCTTATTCCCTATATGGGAGGAATTTATTTGATTATTGCTGAAAAAAGAATAAGAAGGCTAAATGGCCTAGGTTTAGTTTGGCAATTTCCACCAATACTCAATAATAAGGTCTTGGCTCCCAATGCTCGAGGACCCCACCATGCATAAAATCCCAAAAATAGAGATTTTTACCGATGGTGCTTGCCGGGGAAACCCTGGGCCTGGAGCCTGGGCAGCTCTCCTGCGATACCAGGGGAAAGAAAAAACTATTTCCGGTACCGAAAACTCTACTACTAATAATCGCATGGAGTTAATGGCGGCCATTCAGGCTTTAATGGCAGTAAAAAAACCCTGTCAAATATCACTCAGCACTGATTCGCAATATGTTCAAAAAGGCATTACTGAATGGCTGCCTCAATGGAAGCGACGAGCTTGGCTTACTGCCAATAAAAAACCTGTTAAAAATTCTGATTTATGGAAAGAATTAGCTATACAAGCTGAACGTCATCAAATCCGCTGGGAATGGGTAAAAGGACATAGCGGCCATCCAGAAAATGACCGTGTAGACAGTTTAGCTAATGCTGCCTTAGATGAGCTTTTAAAATAGCTAATTTATCCTCTGAAAGAAAATAGAGAATCTACTCACAGCAATTGAATTTTTGGCAAGTCGCCACAAGCATGGACAACCGAAATGTATTTAAGATACATGAGGATTGTGAATTGAGTGGCAACACTGACAAAAGTTCAAGTGCGAAGAGTATTCAGCCCCTTAAGATAATAAGCATCTAACAAAGCACGTCGATAAACGAGTGGTGCCTTTATTTCATCTTCAAATTCAACATATTCCCAAGCATCTGCATTGCTCAACAAACGACGTAATAAAAGATTGTTCAGCGCATGACCAGATTTATAACCACTAAATGCACCGATAAGGCTATGGCCTAATAAATAGAGATCTCCCACTGCATCAAGAATTTTATGACGCACAAACTCATCCTCATAACGTAAACCGTCTTCATTCAGTACCCTATACTCATCTACAACCACTGCATTATCAAGGCTTCCACCCAAAGCGAGCCGTACCTCACGTAATTTCTCATAGTCTGCCATAAAGCCAAATGTACGTGCGCGACTAACCTCTTTAATATAAGAAGTCGTGGAAAAATCAATACTTGCTTTTTGACTACGATTTTGAAAAAGTGGGTGATTAAAGTCAATTTCAAATGAAACCTTAAATCCATCGAATGGTTCAAAAGAAGCCCATTTATCCCCTTCAGTCACTTTAATAGCTTGTTTGATTCGGATAAAGCGTTTTGAAGCGCTCTGTTCCTCAATACCTGCCGACTGAATCAAAAAAATAAAGGGTCCTGCGCTTCCATCCATAATGGGAATTTCTGAAGCGGTAATATCAACATATGCGTTATCAATACCCAAACCTGCCATAGCCGACATTAAATGCTCTATGGTCGCAACTCTGACACCATTTTTCAGTAAAGTAGTTTGTAAGGTAGTTTCACCGACATGTTCAGCACGAGCTTGAACTTCAACAATAGGATTAAAATCTATCCGTCGAAAAATAATTCCAGTGTTAATAGGTGCCGGTCGCAAGGTTAATATTGCTGTTTCACCACTATGTAATGTAATACCAGCGGCTTTAATAACGTTTTTTAAAGTACGTTGTTTCAGCGCACGTGATGTTTGAATTGAATTGTTTTTTCTGGACACCCTTAAGAAACCTCTTCTTGTCTTCGTAAAAAAGCTGGAATATCAAAATATTCAATATCGGTAACAGCATTATCTGCTGTGGACTTACCTGGTGTAACAACACCTTGTTTGCGTAACACCGTAGGACGCTCCAACTGATGATAATCTAAACTACCATCAGCTGCTCTAATGAGGCTTGAATCCTCTCCCTCATGCATTACTGTGCCTGTAGGAACATGATGTCCTAGACCTGTTATCACTATTGTTACACGTAACTCGTCATTCATTCCTGGATCTATCACTGTACCAATGACAACATTAGCGTCTTCTGAAGCAATTTCTTTAATCACTCCACCGACTATTCCAAATTCTTTCATTGATAAATCCGGTCCCGCAGTTATGTTAACTAATACACCACGCGCACCTTTTAGATTGATATCCTTTAATAGAGGACTGCCGATAGCGGCATTTGCTGCCGATAGCGCTCTATCTGAACCCAATCCTACTCCTGTACCCATCATGGTCGTACCCATCTCTGACATAACAGTTTTAACATCCGCAAAATCCACATTAATTAGACCGGCACGTGTTATTAAAGCAGCAATTCCTTTGACAGCGCCAAATAATACATCATCTACCGCTTTAAATGCATCTAAAAAACTAACTTCATCGCCTAAGACATTCATTAATTTTTCATTAGGGATAGTAATCAGCGAGTCAACGTGCTGACTAAGCTGCTTAATTCCTTCCTCAGCTAAGCGCAAACGCTTCTTCCCTTCAATCTCAAAAGGCTTAGTTACGACCGCTACAGTCAAAATTTTCATCTGCTTAGCAATCTCTGCAATAACGGGTGCAGCACCCGTTCCAGTACCGCCTCCCATCCCTGCAGTGATAAACACCATATCGGCTCCCTCTAAAGCCGCTCTAACTCTTTCTCTATCTGCTTCTGCAGCAAGACGACCTATTTCAGGATTTGCTCCAGCACCTAAACCTTTAGTAATTTGTTGACCTAATTGTAATAAACAATTAGCAGAAGAGTTTTTTAGCGCTTGAGCATCGGTATTAGCGCAGATAAATTCTACTCCCGGAATATCTTGTGCCAGCATATGTTCAAGAGTATTTCCACCACCACCTCCAACGCCAACAACTTTTATGACAGCATTTTGTAGAGGGGGATTGTGCGAATCAAATTTGGCACTCATAATTAACTCCTAAGAATTTCAGTATTATTTAAAAATTTTCGCATAACCAATTTTTTATACGTGCTATTTTTCTACCAAATAAAGCATTAGGTTTTCTCTGTTCGCATTGTTGTTGATAGCCATATAATAGTAAGCCTGTACTGGTTGCATACATTCCATTCGTGGTTACTTCGCTATTCCCAGTAATATATTGAGGATGACCCAGTCTTACAGGTAACTTAAAAATCTTCTCTGCTAATTCGACACTACCACTGACATTAGAAGCACCACCCGTCAACACCACTCCTGCTGCAATAAATTCTTCAAAACCACTACGATATAATTCGGCTTTCACTAAATGGAAAAGCTCTTCATAGCGTGGTCCTACCACTTCTGCTAAAGCACGTTTAGTCAGCGTGCGTCCGGGACGATCTCCCACTCCGGAAACTTCGACAAGTTCATCTGGATTTGCTAGTTCTGGTAAAGCACAAGCATGTCTTCTTTTTATCTGTTCTGCACTTTGTGTGGGTGTTCTTAATGCAACGGCAATATCATTCGTAACTTGATCACCTGCAATTGGAATAACCGATGTAAAACGTATAGCACCTTCAGTAAATATAGCGATATCGGTGGTTCCACCACCAATGTCTATTAAACACACACCCAACTCTTTCTCATCTTCTGTTAATACCGATTGACTCGATGCAAGTTGTTCTAAAATTATTTCCGTCACTTCTAAACCACAGCGTTGGATACATTTAATGATGTTTTGAGCCGCGCTAACTGCGCCTGTTACCATATGTACTTTAGCTTCTAATCGCACGCCGGACATCCCTATTGGCTCACGAATACCTTCTTGACTATCAATAATAAATTCTTGAGGTAAAATATGTATTATTTTTTGATCCGCTGGAATAGCAACTGCTTTCGCAGCATCAATCACCCGTTCCACATCTGCATGGGTAACTTCTTGATTTTGAATCGCAACAATTCCATGAGAATTCAAACTTCGAATATGATTTCCAGCAATACCAGTATATACACTTCGAACTGGGCTACCTGCCATGGCTTCTGCTTCACCCACCGCTTGCTGAATTGAATCAACGGTTGCATCAATATTAACTACAACACCTCGCTTTAATCCTAATGAAGGATAAATTCCCATACCAATAATTTCGATACCATTGGGCTTAACTTCACCCACTAAGGCATTGACCTTGGATGTGCCAATATCTAAACCTACAATTAAATTCTTAATCGGTTTCTTTGCCATATTATTTCACCTTCAATTAAATTCTCTAGATCTTTTCAAACTTCATCATTATTTAACTTCATTGTTAGGATATAGCTCATTACTTTACTTTTTGTGAACCGAATTTTCCCCATAAACTCAAAACTCACTGCATTTGGAAAAAATCTATTGTTTTACATCATTAATAATTTCTAAGAAATCCGTTTCTTAAATTTTACTGCCATACCATGGGTATAGCGGAGATCCACATAATCTACCATAGATACTTTACTTGCAATAACATCAGAATAAACATCTAGCAAACGTTCTACTTGTATAGAAGGTTGGCTTCGACTTAAATAAACTGTTAACCCATTATCTAACTTTAGATACCAATATTGTTGATCAACTAGTCTTAATAATTTAATTTTTAAGTTTAATTGTGCAAATATTGGATTCAGTGTGATATAGGTTTGTAATAAATATTTTTGTTGGCCTATGGGCCCTTCAAAAATGGGGAGATCTAATGCCCTAGAATCTCCATCTGGAATGAAAATATTACCTTGTTCATCTAATAAACCATGCTTTCCAATAAAAGCGATAGGTTTCTTAGTAATAAAACTTACCGCCAATGTATCCGGCCAAAATCGTTTTATGTTTACATTAGCTATCCATGGTATTTGTAAAATTTTTTCTTTTAACCCCTGACTATCTAAACGAAAAAAACCTTTTGCAATAAATGGCAAAATAATTTGCTGCAAATGACTTTGCTTAACATAAGTTAAATCACCACTGATTTTAATGTTTTTAACAGGAAAGCAACTAGGATTGGCTAATTTTTGCCATAATAAAATTAAACTTAATATGAGTAATAAACTCAATGAAAACTTAAAAAACCATCCTTTTGAAGGCAATTGGAAACTTAAATGGGTCAATCTAGGTTTATCGCGTTGCCGTTGGAATCGTTGGTTTTCAACTACTTTCCCATTTTTAACCATCGCTTAGCCATCAGAAATACAAGAAATCAAAAGGGATAATAATCTATATAGTGTGTTTCTGCCAGTTTTACTGAACTAGCTTAGCTTCATAATATTTAAGAGTATTCCATTTCCTATGAATTTGAAGAATGTATCTCTGCAAGTTCGAACGATATAAATTAATACTGAATACTGATAGATTCTTCGCCAAAGGTTTCACGCAGAGCTTTCAATAAATCATCTTCAGGCTTCACTCTCCAATTATCACCTAAATTTAAATACACTTGTGTTTTTAATTCAGGATGAGTGTAAGCAATACTTGTAAGGCAAAGACCTGGGCAAAAATTGCTCATTATTTTTTGCAAGTCATCAAGTAGTGCAGGCTTAATGACAGACTTAGAAAGTTTAATCAATAAGTTTTTCGCATGACTTTCACGTGCTTCGCTGATATCTAAAATTTTTTTCGCTAATACTCGCGTATTCCCCGTAAATTCGTCTCGTTGGATCTCTCCTTCAATGATTAATAATTTATCTTTATTCAGCTTTTCACGATATTTTGTATAGGTATCACTAAATAAAGTTACTTCTAAACGTCCACTTGCATCCTCCAAATTAAGTACAGCCATACGATCCCCGCGTTTGGTCCATAATGAACGAATAGTCAGTACCCAACCAGCGATAGTAATAGATTGACCCGCTTTGCTAGTTAATTCACTTAAGGACGTCGAAATGAAGTGAGCTAATTCGCTCGCATAATTTTCTAAAGGATGACCACTTAAATAAAAACCTAAGACCTCTTTTTCAGCCTGTAAACGTTGCAATTTTGGCCAATCTTCCTGATTCACCATTTGACTGGAATGAGAAACCATATCTAAGCCAAAAAAATCTTTTTGACCTGAAACTTTTGTTAATGATCTTTGATCTGCCGCTTGTAAAGCAGCTTCCATATTACCTAAAAGACTGGCACGATTTATACCAAAACTATCTAAACTACCCGAAAAAATTAAGGCTTCTAAACTTCTGCGATTTAGTTTTTGCAAATCCACACGATGGCATAAATCAAATAAATCACTAAATTTTTGTTGTTGACGCTGTCCTATGAGCATTTCTATTGCCCCTGCCCCCAAACCTTTAATAGCACCTAAGCCGTACCGAATCGAACCAGTCGTATCTTCAACTGTAAATTTATAGTCGCTATGATTGATATCGGGCGGCAATATATTCAATTTCATTGAACGACATTCTGCAAGAAAGGTCACTACTTTTTCGGTATGATCCATATCGGATGATAATACTGCGGCCATAAATTCTGCGGGATAGTGCGTTTTTAACCATGCAGTTTGATAAGAAACTAAAGCATAGGCCGCTGAATGCGATTTATTGAATCCATAGTCTGCAAATTTTTCCATTAAATCAAAGATTTGATTTGCTAGACGTGAGCCTATATTTTTCTGCTCGGCGCCTTTTATAAAAATAGTTCTTTGCTGTGCCATTTCCTCGACTTTCTTTTTTCCCATTGCACGGCGCAATAAATCAGCAGCTCCTAAAGTATAACCCGCTAATACTTGTGCAATTTGCATTACTTGTTCTTGATATAAAATAATTCCATAAGTTGGGCTTAATATTGGCTCCAAAAAAGAATGATCATATTGAACTGGGGCACGCCCATGTTTCCGATTAATAAAATCATCGACCATTCCCGACTGTAATGGCCCTGGACGAAATAAAGCAACTAAAGCAATGATTTCATCAAAACTATCAGGCCGTAATCGTTTAACGAGATCCCGCATCCCTCGAGACTCTAATTGAAATACAGCAGTAGTATTACACGTTTTTAATAAAGCAAAAGTGCTCACATCATCGATAGGAATGGCAGTGATATCTAATAAGGATTCTTCTGGTAGTTTTTTTGCATTAATTGCTTGAACCGCCCAATCAATTATGGTCAAGGTTCGAAGGCCTAGAAAATCAAATTTAACTAAGCCAACTTTTTCAATATCATCTTTGTCAAATTGAGTAATGCAGTGTATTCCGCCTGGCTCACAATAAAGTGGTGTAAAATCTGTCAGTCTGGAAGGTGCAATAACTACTCCACCTGCATGTTTACCGACATTACGAATTAATCCTTCCAATTTTTTTGCTAAATCAATTAATATTTTTACTTCATCTTCATTTGCATAACGATATTTTAGTTCATCTTCTTGATCAAGCGCTTTTTCCAGTGTAATACCTAACTCAAAAGGAATTAGCTTGGCAATTTTATCCACCATACCATATGGGTATCCTAGAACACGCCCTACATCTCTAACTACTGCACGAGCGGCCATACTTCCATACGTTATAATTTGTGAAACCGCATCACGCCCATAACGTTCTGTTACATAATCAATAACCCTATCACGTCCTTCCATGCAGAAATCAATATCGAAATCCGGCATAGAAATACGTTCTGAATTTAAAAAGCGTTCAAAAAGCAAGTCATATTGCAAAGGATCTAAACCAGTAATTTGCAAGGCATAAGCTACTAAAGATCCCGCTCCAGAACCTCTACCAGGGCCTACCGGAATTTGATTTTTCTTTGCCCAACTAATAAAGTCAGCAACAATAAGAAAGTAACTTGCAAAACCCATCGAATTGATCACTTTGAGCTCTGAATGCAGTCGTTCGAAATAAATTTTTTCAAATTCCTTGATGTTAATGCACGGCTTCTGCACCTCTTCCTTTTCAACCATCCCCACTAACTTGGATTCTGTGTTCTTAACCTGAGATAAACCTAAAACTTTAGAGCGCTTCTCTAAACATTGTACTAAGCCTTGTTTTGCTTCTTGTATTAAGAAATTTTCTGCACTCATTCCTGCTGGAATAGGAAAATTAGGCAAAAAAGATGCTTCTAATTCAATTTCTAAGTTACAACGCTTAGCAATTTCCACCGAATTAGTCAATGCAGATGGAATATCAGCAAATAAAACAAGCATTTCTTCTATAGAACGAAGATATTGTTGCTCGGTATGAATCTTAGGGCGTTTAGGATCGTTTAAGGTATATCCGCTATTAATGCAAACTCTAGCTTCATGTGCTTCAAAATCTTCAGGTGAAATAAAGCAAACTTCATTGGTTGCTACGACTGGAGCACTATATTTTTTTGCTAGTTCAAGAGCTGATCCGATATATTCTTCCTCTAAGGGTCGGCCTAAACGTTGTAACTGCAAATAAAAACGATTTGGGAATAGAGTTAGCCAAGAGTCCAAAATTTCAGCTGCTAAGGGTTTATTATTCTTCATTAAACAAGATGCAATTTCTCCTTCTCTTGCTCCTGATAATACGATTAAGCCCTCAGAATAATTTGCAAACCAACTCTTTTGGAGAATTGGTTTGCCTTTTTGTTGATTCTCTAAATAGGAACGCGAAATTAATTGAATTAAGTTTTGATAACCTAGTTGATTTTGGCAAAGTAAAATTAATTGAAATGCTGGATCGGATAATCGATCATTTTTTACCCAACATTCTGCTCCAATTATAGGTTTGATCCCTTTTTTTATTGCTGCCTGATAGAACTTAATTGTTGCAAATAAATTTGATAGATCCGTTACGGCAATAGCTGGCATAGAAAGCTCATCCGTTCTTGAGACAAGCTTATCAATATGAATCAGGCCATCGCTCAAAGAGTATTCTGTATGTAGGTGCAGATGGATAAAGGATGGCATATACTCTTCGCATTTGAATTTTTGTCTGTGTTGCCGCTCAATTCGCAATCCTCATGTATGCGTATACACTCCGGTTGCTCATTTTTGCGGCGCCTTGGAAAAAATCCAATTACTGTGAGTACATACTCTTCGCACTTGAATTTTTGTCTGTGTTGACCCTCAATTCGCAATTCTCTTGGTTCGCTCGACTTGCTTCGTCTTAAAGCACCTTACCAAAAAAACATGCTGTGAGTATACCCTCGATCAACGCGCCACGGAAACTTTGTATTTTGCCAGAATCAATTTGAAAAGATAGCTTCAATAAACTTCTTGTGTTTTACAAGTAAAAAATACTAATTTTCTATTTTCAAGTGCTTGAATTCTAAGGTTCTAGTGCTTTATAGGTTTCTTTTAAGCTAAAGATTAAATAAGTATAAAGTATATCTAATTGCTGGGATTGGCCAGTTAAATAACTACGTAAAAAGTTTTTACATACGTAATTTAATCTAATCGCTCCAGCATAACAGGCTCCACCTTTTATTTTGTGTACTATGTTTTCAATAGTTTCCCAATCTTTTAACTGATAAGTCTTTTCAAGCTCTTCTATATGACCAGGAATAGATTCTTTAAACATTTCTATAATTTCATTGAACAAATCCATATTTTCGCTCAAATTTTTAAGGCTAATACTTTTATTATAAATAGGATATGAATTAATAATATCGAGCAAATTAGCTTTCTCTATAGTTAAATTGTTTTCCTCGATGTATTCATGTTTAATAGATTTAGATTGTTTTAACAAAGGATTAAATTCAATCACATTAATTTTTTTATCTTGAAAATACTTATCTAGTTTTTTTATTTTTTCTTTCGTCAAAGGTTTTAACCATACTTCATTGATGCCAGCTGCTAAGCATTCTTCCTTAAATTTATTTTCTCCATGAGCTGTTAAAATAATAATTGGAGTCACCAGTTTTTGGTTAATACGTTCCCAATAACGGTATAAAACGGCAATTTCACTCCCACTAAGACCAGGCAAACCCAAATCGGTAATAATTAAATCAAATCTATGATTTTTAGCAAACGGCAGTGCTTCTTGTATAGTTGATACCACTGTTAGGTTATACCCAGCTTGTGTGAGTAACTCTTGAGAAAATTTAATCGTTAAAAGATCATCTTCAATCAACAAAATGTTTTTTTTAATTGGTTTTTTTGGGGATTGTGTTTGTTGCAACATTTTTTTTGCTTCAGGTGACTTATTAGGTTCTAAAAAGACAAAAGGTTCAGAATTTTTATTTTTAAATTTTAAAAGTTTATTTTTTTTTGCAAAATCCATAAACAAGGTAAAAGAAAAGCTAGTACCTACACCCATCTCGCTTTTTACTTGTATCTCGCCACCTAATAAATTAACAAATTTTTTCACTATGTAAAGGCCAACACCATAACCTTGCGTTTGATTATTTTTTTCAAAACTAGGGGTTATTCGAAAAAAAGGATCAAATACTGATTTCAATTTATCCGCAGGAATCCCTACCCCTGTATCGCTAATCGTAAACTCAATATACACCCCATCTGATTGATGGGTTAATAATACTAATTCTTTAATAGTTACAACAACTGTTCCTTGTTCAGTAAATTTAATCGCATTAGTCGCTAAATTTAGTAAAATACGTTCTAGCTTATTTTGATCACTTATTATATTCTCGGTGGAAGAAACGTTTAAATTAATCTGTAATGTAATTCCTTTAACCTTTGCTGAAGGTAATAACAAATTTTGCAGAGAATCTGTTAAATCTGATAAAGCAAAGCTATTCAGTTTAAGCTGTACTTCGTTAGCTTTTTCTAAGGAAGCCACATCAAGCACGTCATTAAGTAAACTTAATAATTGATTACTTGCGTTATACATTAAACGTAAATCATTTTTATTTTCCAATTCTTTTAAACGTTGCTCGAGTAATTGAGATAAGCCGATGATGCCTGTTAAAGGCGTCCGAATATCATGACTCATATTCGCAAGAAACTCGGTTTTAGCTTGATTCGCTGCATCGGCTAATATTTTCGATTTTTTTAATTTTCTTTGCGTATTTTTAAGTTCTGTAATATCAATAGATACTCCTAAGACACCAATTATTTTTTCAGATTTTCCTCTTAAAGGCGATTTTTGGGTCAAAAAAATATGCATCGTATCGTCAGATAACTTAGCTCTTTCTTCAAAACTAACCATTTGGTTATTTTGCATCACAAAGCGATCATTTTCCTGTATTCTTTCAGCTTGATCTTTCCAAGAAAAATCAAAATCCGTTTTGCCAATAACTGCTTTAGAATCAGAAAATCCTGTTAATTCGGTATGTAATATACTCCCACCTAAAATAACACTATTAGTATCTTTCCAATAAATACTAGCAGGGACATTTTCAACAATATTACTTAAATATATATTTAATTTTTCATTTTCTTCCCATAAAAATTGATTAAAGTCCTTGAGCGATGGATTAATTTCACTAAAGATAGTTATCCCTTCTTTTTTGGATATGATTGAAATACATTGAATTAATATAGGTTCTTCTTGATCATTAGATACTTTATGATAAATAGCAGAAAAACTTTTAGTTTTATTTTTAATACTTTTATTAAAGAGATCATTAACTATCCTTAAATAATCACCCACAAAAATATTAGATATTGGCTTATCAATTAACTCAGCTAAAGAATTAATATTTAATGAAGAAAAAAAATATTGATTACCCCCTTTAAAAGACTTTTTTTTACTATCTAACCAGTAAACCGAAAAAGGTAAGACATCTAAGATAAGTTGAAAATTCATTTTTTTGTTCCACATGTTAATTAAGCATATCTTATTTAATTTCTAAGAGCAAAAACCTGTTTTGCTATATTACTTTCTTGAATAACATTCTGTTCAGAAGAAGTTGAAAAAAAAGGAGCTCGCCTTGCAATAACATTAGGAACCTGTTGACAAATGTTTTCAAAAAAATTAACCAGATTTTCAGCTAACAAAACTAAATTAACACCCTCTTCTAGTAGAGTAAAATGATTACCTTCAACCATACATTTCTTAAGGTATCCTTGTTCTATAAAATTTTCTAAATAATTATATTGAGTATCTTTCTCCATTCCTTCAAATTTGTCGGCATTCTTTGCTTTAAATAGATTTACAGGGGTCGAACATAGTTTCTTTGGTTTAAATTGAAAGCCAATTTGTTGATAATACTTACATTGCTCCATCATAGGGATAATTATATTTTCTACCCTTTGAATTTTTGGATTTGCACTCACATTTTTTATAGTTTCTTCACAATACTCTAAAACGTGTGAATGCAATGTTTCTTTAAGTTCTTCATCAGCGCACGATACAACCCAAGTATCTAACAAAACAACTCCTAAACTTTTTTGGTCTAATCTTTTTAGTTCTAATTGAGCAGCCATTTCATGAGCGATCATTCCTCCAAAGGAATAACCCATTAAAATAAAAGATTCTTTAATTTTTGTGAGAGTTTCTTCAAGGTATTCTTGTGCTATTTTTGGGATTGTTGATTTTTTAACCTTACCATCAAATATCACAGAATCTTCAATACCATAGACATAATTGGGTAAATTTAGCTGACCCAAAGCTTCTATAAGTTTTTGATAGCACAATAAACTTCCTCCTGCAGGGTGTATTAAGATAATGGGGGGACGACTTTTATCTTTTCCTTTATATAAAAGAGTTAACAAATTTCCTTCCTGACTTTCACCCCACTCTAAAACATGAGATAAAGAGCGTACTGTAGGATTCTGTCGTAAAGTATTAAAAGATATTCTTTTACCAAAATCTTCTTCAATTTTAGCAATTAACTGGATTGCTTCTATAGAATCACCACCCATATCAAAAAAACTACTATCTAAGCTGGGAGAAAAAGGTAATATCTCATTAAATATCAAGGTTAATTTTTTCTGAGATTTCTTTGAATTTTCAGGAATATTTTCTTGATCACTATCATTTTCCTCTAAGCTTGTTAAAGGTAATTTAAATAAATCAGCTCTATCCAATTTACCATTTGCTGTAAGTCGAAATTGGGATATTTGTTCGTAGCAAACCGGAATCATTGTTTGTGGTAATTTAGTGTTTAGAAATTGGATCAGTTCCTGTTTTTTTAGATTTAACCATACCTCGTTTTTTGTATAGAAAACAACTAAGATTTTATTTTTATTACTAACTTGTTTATATATAATTTCGGCTTGTATGATAGCAGGATGTTTTTCAAGAGCACTTTTAATTTCAACCAAAGAAACCAAATTGCCGCGAATTTTTATTTGTTTATCATTCATCCTATCTAAAAATAGTATTTCATTATTTCTATATTGAACTTTATCGCCGGACATATATATACGATAAGGCTGTCTTTTTTTTCTTTCATCTGAAAAACTGTGTATATTTTCAGGAAAAGATAAAAAACTTTTTTTATTTAAATTTTCGTTATTATGATAAGTTCCCAAACCATCTCCCGCAATACACAACTGGCCAATTGCACTCAATGGAGCTAAACCATTAAATGCATTCATGATAAAGATTTGTGTACCAGCAATAGTTGGTTTACCGATAGGCACAATAGAAAACTTGCTTAAATCGTGGTTGTTTGACATATAAGTTAGTGCGAAAATACCAGTTTCTGTGGGTCCATAACCATTCATAAATTGCAAATTTGGATTGAAATCAAGAACTTGTTCTACTGCTTTTTTATCCACAACATCCCCGCCACTCATTAAAAATTTTAATTTCATGAATATTTCAGGAGAATTAAGCGCATAAAGATTAAACAATCCGGCTGTTAACCACATTACACTAATGTTTTTATCTGATAATTCTTTTGTGAATAATTGTTTGTTAAGCAAAATATTTTTATCAAAAATGATCAAACTGGCACCATTTAAAAAGGCTAAAAAAAACTCAAGCTGTGCAGCATCAAACACCTGATTCGCCGTTTGAGCAATTTTATCTTGTGGTTTGATCATATAAGATAAAGATACCAACACACGAAATATAGCTTTTTGTGTCAATATCACCCCTTTTGGTTTACCTGTAGATCCAGATGTATACAAAATACAGGCCTTATCCTCCATGGTTCTAGTAAATAGAGGTAAAGTATCTGTTGAATTTTGGTTTTTTATAGCATGAATAGAAATTAACTTACAGGATTGAAAATCGGCATCAGACAAGCAGTCTTTGGTTATATCATCTACGATAAAAAAATTAATTTCTGCATCTTTAATAATAGATTTTAGACGATCATAGGGATCATCTTTTGAAAGCGGTATAAAAACAGCTCCAATTTTTAACACTGCTAATTCCGCAATAAAAAATAAATGATTAGTTTCTAAGAAAATTCCAACATGTTCACCTTGTTGTACTCCTGCTTTTATTAAATCTTGAACTAAATTCGTTGATTGCTGATCCACCTCTTGATAGTTAAGACGTATCTCGCCATAACAAAGAGCAAGATTATTAGGATGCTCTTTAACCGTAAGTTGAAATTTTTTTGCTAGATTATCGTCTTTGGAATAATTAAACTCCGGACCTTGGCCAAAGCTAATTAATTCACTTTGTTCTTCGTCACAAAGAGTTGATATCTCTTGTAATTTTTGTTTATGATTATTACAAACATGCTTAATGGTATGTATTAAATTTTTTGCAAAGCGTTCTATAAAAGTTAAACTAAACAAATCTTGCGCATATTCAATAATGAAATTTAATTCTTGACTATTTTCTTGTGCAAAAAGCGCAAAATTACCAAATCGACATGTTTTTCTCATATCAAAAATAATAGGTTTCTCAGGCAACACTAACTCTGCGATTTCTTCATCAAGTTTTAATTTGGGAATAGCATAACTTTGATAAATAAATGCAGGGCTTAATAAAATTTCTTTTACTTTTTGCTTTAATAAAATTTCCTGTATTTTATCAAAAGAGATATCTTGAAACTTCTGACTAACTAAGAAATTTTTATTAACCTGTTTTAGATATTCATCAAATGGCTGGTTTTCATCTAAAACAAATTGCTGTACTAATAGATTGACAAAAAATCCAACCATTTTATCAAAAGAGGGATGCCCGCCTCTGCCATTCGTTGCTGTTATCAGCGTAATTTTTTTTTGGTACGTATAAGAAGCTACTAAAAGACCAAACACAGCATTCAGCACACTAAAACAAGTTACACAATTTAATTGAGCCAAATTTTTTAATTCTAATACATCTTCAGAAGATAAAGAAAACGCATATCTTTTAGCGGGTTGTTCAGTGGCTAGTTTGAATGTCGATACTGATTGATCATAAGGTAAAGCCGTAACTGCTTCTACTTTATATAGTGTGTTCTTCCAAAAATTATATGCTTCAGTTTGATAAACTTTGTCTTCTAAAATTTTCTGTTGTTGGCGAATAAAGTCAATATATTGAGGAGGGTGATTCTTTAAACTGCAAAAATTTGAAAATATATCATCCTGATATATTCTCGACAAAGTATATAAGCAATTCTTAAGTGAAACTGCATCCAAAATAGCATGATGACCATGAAAAAAAATATTATATTTTTGATTTATCTTATCCTCAAAAATAAAAAGTCTAATAAGTTCTTTAGAATCAACCATAGACAAGGGTTCACTTGTTTTTTGATTAATAATGTGCATTAATTCAAATTTATCGTTAATTTCTTCATGAAAGAAATTAATTTTCCTATTTTTTTGGGGAATAAAAGACTTAATCAATTGACCATTTTTAATCGAAAAATAATATCCAAAAATATCGTAATATTGCATCAAAATTTGATAAGCGGCCTTAAAACGATTAATATCTAATTTATTAGCGCAAAAACAGGCTATCATATGAAATCTAGCGCTATCAGTAACCCCTTCGCTTTGTTCCGCATAAAAAATTCTTTGCTCCTGCAAAGAGATTGGTAAAGAGCTTTGATTAGCTGGATTAACAACAGAATTTATTTCGAAAAAAGCTTGTTTGCTTTTTTGTTGCATAATATATTTAATCAAAGCTGATACAGTCATTTCTGCACTAAGTAACATAGAAATATTTATTACTACTTTTTCATCATCATATATGGAAGCACTTAAATAAGTTGCTTTTAAGGAATCTAAACCCAAAGAAATTAAAGGAAGATTTTGAGAAAAATTTTCTTTTGGATTAGATAACAAAAATTTTACTTTCTCATTTATTTTTTCAGATAAGTTATCAATAGATTTAAATTTAGAACCAATAAAAAATTTTTCTAACAAAAGTTGAGTAGTCAAGGTTTTTTGTTGAATTTCAGATAGATAAGTTCTAGCGTTGGCTAAATCATTCTTGTTCACTATCCTTTTTTTAGGTTGATTCTTATCTATTGCGTTAGCCTTCATTGTTTTTTGAGTTAATTGATACGGATCCAATTGACGTAAAAAATTTGCTGAAAAATTAAAAGTCATTACTTCATTTAGATTTTTATCATAATCTCTTGGTAATATTTTAAAATTTTTTAATAGATTTTTTACAAAAGTATGTTGTGAAGATAATTTAGAGGTATTTTTTAAAAAAAATCGTGCTATAGATTGTTTATTTTCTTCATCGCATAACATATCTATAAAAGTTTCTGCAAGGCCATTTGATTCTGTTTTTTTGAATTTAATTTTAAGAGTATTTAAGTTAGGAAATTCATTGGCGATATGTTTAATAAGTGCATATTCAATCTCCATCCCTGCATTTCTGCAACTAAGATACATATGATTAATAAGTAAATAATCCTTAAAGATTTTACATATAGCTATAGCCGCAACATCTTCTATAAATTCATTCTTTATTAAATTTTTTTCATCATTTTCGGTTTTTTCCATCTGCTTATTTGTAAGCATCGTTTTAAAACAGACAATTTTATAATCATTAATTTCATCGGAAATATTTTCTTTATTTAAATCTTCTAGCTCTTTCAAATCTTTTTCTATCTCAGAACTTTTAGGATTTATGTTAAATTGATTAGTTCTGTACGCAATTTGTCTGACTCTTGAAATATCTTCTTTTGTAATTAAATCAATACTTAAAGGTTGTAAATCTTTTCGCTTAGTTTTTAGCTGAACAATAGGATCGGGAATTTCGGATAAAACAGATTTCATAGCCATTTCCTGCCGAATTAATTTCACTCTATTTTGATCTGTTTTTGTAGGAATCACATATTTATCTAAATCAAACGCCCAGATGTTTTTAACCTCTTTGTATGTTTGCGGCATAATTACACACAATATTTCAGGAAATTTTCCGCTAACTTCCTCAATTTCTCTTAACGAATCATCAATAAACATGGCGTTTTTTGCATTAAGAAGTTTTAATTCAGATAAAGCTGACGAAATATTATTAGATTTTAGATCTCGATTAATTTTTTTTATTGTCACAAACTCCATTTTTAATGGCATTTCTTCACGCCGTAAAGAAAATACTTCATCAACCATTTTTTCTTCATTTTTGCTAACTAAACAAATAAATATTCCATTTTTCGACATCCTAACTAAAATTTCTTGTATAAAAATATTGTGCTCTTTAAATACTATGCCTTCAGGACCATCGTCTCCCACTATTCCATCCCATAACACATTATCGCAATCCACAAAAGCAACTTTTGTTTCATGTCCATGAGCTTTATGCCCATATTGAATACAATGTAAGTTTCTTGCTAATAAAATTGCCATTGCAACGTAATATTCATCACTATAAGGTATGTGTGTTTTACACCCAACCTCATTAATAATATTATTTTGCTCATATGCAGATTGAATATCATCTTTAGAAAGCGTATGAATTTTATTTTTTTGCATTTCATTCAAAAAATAATTTTCGTATTTTGTAAGTATTTTACAATTATTTTGAATCTGATCGTTTTCTTTTAATATATTTTCTTTATATATTGAAGGACATAAAAAAATAATTAAAGGATCTTTTCTGTTTTTTTTAAAGTTTACAATTAGATCAATAAATTCATCTAATTTTTCTTTTAGATTACTTTCATATATTTTTGATATTATTTCTTCATTAAAACCTATTAAATCAAATAATCTAAAAAAAATAGCAACAGGCTGATTTTTTTTGTCAGATTTTGCTAATTCTGAAATTTTTATCGGCAAATTTGTTTCAGCATATTGTAGGGTCAACGGATTTAAATAAAAATTTTCAAGCAAAGCTTTTAATGGGGAATTTAAAAGTTCAGGAGTAAAAGAAGAGAGAATATACATAAAGAATTTCCATTTTTGTTGTAAGAATTTCACGCAAGGTAAATTATATTACCATTTTAAACATATTAAAAGTATTTTTAAAAAAATTAAAAATAGAGAACAATTTAAATTATAAAAATTTATTTTTAATTTAATTAAATTAGGAAGAAATACTTTGCGTAACAAACTAGATTTTATCTAGCTTGTTACTTTAGAAAGGTTAGTGGTATTAACCATACTAACTAATTCTCGGATCACCACTGAAAACATCATTAACTTCAATTCGCCAGTGCTACGTAAATCAGCTAAAAATTGTTCCCAACGTTGGATGAAGTCTTGATTGTCTGCTTCCCACTGTTCCAAGCAGATTTTATTATCCCCTTGTTTATCTATAACACATTGTAAAATGATAACGGTCAAATGACGTTGTTGGGTATCTAGATCATCCAATAAGATCACTCTAGCCAAATTGTCCCATAAAGTTTCAATTGTTATCTTCATAATCTGAGATCGCAACCAAGTAAATCCAAATCTTTCACCCACCATGAAATACAGTTCAGCTACATCTTGCAAAGCTAAATTATTTTTCTGCGCTGCATCTATAATATCCAATAAGGCGTATTCATGATCCACATTTGCAATACGTTTCGCAATTTCTCCTGATATACCTGCTTCTATAAGTCCTTGAATATTTTTTTCCCAGTGTTCCCGTTCCTCACCAATAAGTAAATTAGGTAGGCTTTTATTCAGTATAACAATTGATTGTTTAAATCGATCAACCATTCCTAAAATATCGGTTAATTGATCTTTATAGTTATAGATAAACCATCGGGTTGCACGCCTTATCAACCGATTAAATTGGCGCATAATAGCATAACGAGTAACTGGGGCTACATCATCACTTAAGTTTTCTGCAATTCCGAGTAGCTCAGAAAAACCAAATACATGGTGCGCAATTGCATAAGCGCGTGCAATTGAAGCAATATCTGCACCAATTTCGGTCTTTAAACGGAAGACAAATGTAATACCCATATCATTAACCATGGCATTACTAATCTTGGTTGCAATAATTTCGCGACGCAGACTATGTTGTTGCATAAATTTCGAGAATCGACCGCGCAAGGGTTTTGGAAAAGCAGATTCCAAAACACGTTTTAAATAGTCTTCTTCTAAAGAATGCTTCTCCAGCAATTCAGCTTTTACCCACATTTTGGTATATGCAAGTAATACAGCAATCTCAGGACTAGTTAAACCTTTACCCAACGCTTTCCTTTCTAATAAGGCCTTTTCATCCGGGAGAAATTCTAATGCTCGGTCTAATTTACCGTGCCGTTCTAATTCTTGAATGTAACGGCGATGAAATTCTAATTCCTGCTGAGCATGCATAGCCGCTAAACTAATAGTACGTGTTTGACAATAATTATCATAAAGAACAAGTTTAGCAATTTCATCGGTCATTTCTGCTAACAATGCATTTCGTTGATCAAAAGTCATCTCACCCGAAGCGACCACTGCATTCAATAAAATCTTACAATTAACTTCATGATCCGAACAATCAACACCGGCAGAATTATCAATAAAATCGGTATAAATTAATCCGCCATTTAAAGCATACTCAACACGACCCAATTGAGTTAAACCAAGATTTCCTCCCTCAGCTACAATGCGACAACGTAATTCTTTAGCATCAATACGTAAATTATCGTTAGTTCTATCGCCGACATCTGCATTTCTTTCATTCGAGGCTTTAACGTAAGTACCAATACCGCCATTCCATAATAAGTCTACACTGGCTTTTAATACTGCTCGAATTAATCCATCGGGTGCAATGGAATCTTGACTGATATCTAATAACTTTTTAATCTCGCTAGATAATACGATAGATTTTTGAGATCGTAAAAAAATACCACCGCCTTTTGAAATTAAATTGGCATTGTAATCCTGCCAAGTAGAGCGTGGTAGATTAAATAAACGTTTTCTTTCTTGAAAGCTTTTTTCTGGATCTGGATTAGGATCAATAAATATATGCATGTGATTAAATGCAGCAACGAGCTTAATATGATGAGACAAAAGCATCCCATTACCAAAAACATCGCCTGACATGTCACCAATACCAACAACGGTAAAATCATTTTTATCCGGATTGAACCCTAATGCTCTACTATGCCTTCTAACAGATTCCCAAGCTCCACGAGCGGTAATTCCCATTTTTTTATGGTCATAACCAACACTGCCGCCTGAAGCAAACGCATCCCCTAGCCAAAAGTTATATTCAGCCGCGATGGCATTCGCAATATCTGAGAAACTTGCTGTACCTTTATCGGCGGCAACAACTAAATAAGGATCTTCTTCATCGTACCGCACGACATCTTTGGGATGTATAACCACATTATTTTGCAAATTATCGGTCAAATCCAATAAGCCACGCATAAAAGTTTGATAACAGATGATCACTTCATTCATCACTGCTTCACGATCAGCATTTTCAGGTAATTGCTTGCAAACGAAACCACCTTTAGCGCCAGCAGGAACTATCACCGCATTTTTCACCTGCTGAGCTTTCATTAAACCTAATACTTCTGTGCGAAAATCTTCTCTACGATCTGACCAACGGATACCACCACGAGCAACCTTCGCAGCCCTTAAATGAACCGCCTCAACACGTGGAGAATACACAAAAATTTCATACATTGGTCTTGGCAATGGCAAATCTGTAATTTGACTAGGGTTCAACTTAAGTGCCAACCACGGCTTTGGTTTGTTCTGTTGACAGGTTTGATAATAATTAGTTCGCAACGTGGCCTGAATGACTTCAAATAAATTTCGCAAAATGCGATCTTCGTCTAAACTCACGACTGCATCCAAGGCAGTATGTAAACTTTTTTCCAGACTAGCCGTCACACTACCGGATTCATCTTGAAGGCTAGGATCAAAATAATATTTAAATAGTTTAACTAAAATTTTAGCGATTTCTGCATTTCGCGATACCACTGTTTCTACGTATGCTTGACTAAATGGCACTCCAATTTGACGAAGATATTTGGTATAAGCTCTTAATATAGAAACTTCACGCCAAGTTAATTGACCAGCTAATATTAAACGATTAAATCCATCATTTTCGACTTCTCCAGACCATATCTTACTAAAAGCTTCTTGAAAAATTTCTTTAACCTGAGAAACATCTATGTCATCAATATGCACGGGTTTCACGCCAAAATCATTAATCCAAATGCGATAACCATCGGGTAAGGTAATTTCTTGTGGCCACTCATCCATGACGCGTAAACCCATATTTTCCAGAACTGGCAAGACATCCGACAAAATGATGGGTTTGCCTGCCTGAAATAATTTAAACCTTAATGGGACACCCTTTTCATTTGCAGAAGGATAAAAATTCATTTCTAAAGGATGTTCTAGGGAAATTCTTTCTAATTGTGCTATATCATGTACAGCTATGTTTGCGGAAAATGTATCTCGATATCCACTAGGAAAAGCATACATATATTTCTGTAGCAGACGTGCACCATCTTGTTCGCCATAATATTCAATTAAAGCCTGACGCAATTCTTCTTTCCAAGAACGGGCTACTTCAACCAGTTGTGCCTCAATTTTTTTAACATCATAGGTTAAATCTTTCTTAGGATCGGTCCTAATTAAAAAATGGATGCGCGCAAGATTAGAATCTCCAAACAAGGTTGAAAAACCAATTTCAATACCAGAGAATTCTCGTACCAAGATCTTTTCCATCTGGCGTTGTAGATCGGTGTTTAATTGCTCTTTGGGTAAATAAACTAAACAAGAAATAAAGCGCCGATAATTATCTTGCCTTACGAATAGACGGACTGTTCTTTGCTCTTGAATATGTAAAATACCTAAAGCAAGTTGCGTTAGTTCCTTCACTGAAGCTTGAAATAAGTCGTCACGAGGTAAACTTGAAAGAATATCTAATAATGCTTTTCCAGCGTGGCCTTTTAAAGGTAGATTTGAATTTTGTAAAATTAATTGTATCTTGCGCCGTATCAATGGAATACCGCGTGGATCACTATGATAAACTGTTGAAGTATAAAGACCAATAAAACGTCTTTCTCCAATTAATTCTCCCTGTTCATTAAAACGTTTGACACCAATATAATCAGCATAAACGGATCGATGCACTCTGGATTTACTATTGGTCTTAGAAATAACAAGTACTTGTGGAGAGAAAGCCAAACGACGTGCTTCCGGAGGTAATTCTGTTAAAGGTTTTTCTTCCTTACTTCTGGTTTCATCTCTTAAAACACCTAAACCCGATTTTTTGACCATGCGCAATGTTTTATGATCTTTGCTTAAATCGTAATCACGACAACCTAAAAAAGTAAAATGATCATTTAGCAGCCAAACCAAAAAATCTTTAGATTCCGCAACATCTTCTGGATCGTAAGGCGGGGAATTTTGTTCCAGTTCGCTTAAACAATTTTGCATTCTCGATCGCATTTCAGTCCAGTCGTTTACAACTAAACTAACCTGCTCTAATAGCTTTTCCAGCTTTTTAGCCAGCTTACTAAGAATTTCAGCACTCGAATTTTTATCAATTTCCAAATAAATCAAGGCTTCAGTTTGTTTGTCGGGAATAGCATCATAAGGTAAAACCTCTGTTACTTTCCCCTGTTGATCACGATGTAATTTTATATTACCAAAATGGATATTGAAAAAAATATTAAACCCTTGCCGATTGATCTCCATGCGGGTGGAATCTACTAAGAAAGGCTTATCTTCAGCAACGATTTGAACAATGCTATATTTGCTTTCCCAACCATCTTTTTCAAGGCTAGGATTATAAACACGAATCTTTGCTTGACCAGGTAAACGTTGGTAAATAAGATTCCAATGAGAAGCAAGTGCTGCGCCAAGATTTTCTGCAGAACGACTTCTTAAAGTTTCTAAATCGGTATGGGCATAATACTGGTGGGCAAAAGCAGTAAATAACTTAGTTTGATTTTTAGGGACTTTTTGCAATGCAAATTTTAAAATTTTATCTATGATCGATTTATAAACGCGGTTAGTAAGGTTGTTCATATTGAACTAAAAAATTGAATGATAAAAATTCCCCATACCCGTTGGTAAAATCCTTAAATCCAATATCCTGTTTATAACCAATAGACACTTTATAAGGGGTCAAGTAAACTAGCACATTGTAATACGCTCCCAACAAAAAACCAATGAAAACCATCTAATTTTATGTCAGCTTCTAATAGCGATTCAGCAGAAATCAGCAAGTTTACGCAGATGGCTAAGCAATGGTGGGATACTGAGGGTCTATGCAAACCCTTACACATCATCAACCCTCTGCGCTTAGAATTTATAACAGCACAACAAGTGCTGCCAGGTCAAAAAGTAATCGATATTGGTTGTGGCGGGGGAATATTAACCGAAACATTGGCTAAAAAAGCTGCTCAAGTTACCGGTATTGATAAAAGTAATCCCCTAATAGAAGTTGCAAAAAAGCATGCGGAAGAAAATCAATTTTCCATCAAATATTACCTTACTGATGCAGAATCATACGCTAAAAATCATAGTCAGTCCTTTGATGTGGTGTGCTGCATGGAGTTATTAGAACATGTCCCTGATCCCAGCTCGCTTATACAAGCTTGTAGTGACTTAGCTAAGCCAGGCGCTAGCGTTTTTTTTTCTACTATCAACCGTAATCCTCGTGCTTACTTATTAGCCATACTCGGCGCGGAATATTTTTTAAAACTTTTGCCTCGCGGAACACACGATTATAAAAAGTTTATTCGCCCTTCAGAGTTAGCTAGCGCAGCTCGGCAAGCTAATTTGATACTGCAAAAGTTTCAAGGCATCCACTATAATCCTCTTACCCAACATTATGCCTTAGGAAAAGATATCCGAGTCAATTATCTTGCTGCTTTTAAAAAGCGTGCCTAGTTATGCCATTTGCAATTTCAAAACATGCAAAAATATACTCACAGCAATTGGATTTTTGGCAAAGCGCCACTAGAATGAAGCAACCTTCTTTCCTATGTTATACATGAGGATTGCGAGTTGAGCGGCAACACAGACAAAAATTCAAGTGCGAAAAGTAAAAATGGAATACTTTTTGACCTCGATGGAACTCTATTAGATACTGCCACAGATTTAGCTGCCGCTCTCAATCACGTTTTAAGCTTACAACAAAAAAAACCTTTATCTATTGATAACATTCGACCTGTTATATCTACCGGCGTAGCCGGTTTATTGAAACTCGGACTCCAGATCGAGGTAAATGATCCTATTTTCCCTCAATTACGCAAACAATTTCTTGATTATTACACTCAACATATTTGTGTATTTACTCGTTTATTCCCAGGTGTAGAAATTTTAATTAATTACTTGCAAGAAAAAAAATGGCCTTGGGGTATTGTCACTAATAAATCGACTATTCTAACTGAGCCGTTAATAAAAAAATTTCCATTACTCAATAAAGCTAAATGTATTATCGCCGGCGATACACTTAAATATAGCAAACCTCATCCCCTACCTTTATTATATGCTTGTGCCTGCATAAACTGCCTTCCTGAAAATTGTATTTATGTTGGTGATGCTAAATGCGATATTGATGCGGCTAATGCTGCGGGCATGTATAGTCTTATCGCGCTTTATGGATATTTCAATAACAAAGATGTTATGACTACTTGGAATGCCAGTTCCACTGTCGCTACTCCTCTTGATATTATTAGCTATTTAAAACAATCAAAACTCTAATTATAAAACTCATTACGATTTAAAAAAAAACAAAAAAATTTTTTGCTATACTAAAACTACTCATTCTACCGAGTACAAAGATGACTAATTTATTAGAACCTACTTTACGGGTAAAAACCAGGCCTAACGATGCCAATAAAGCCGGCGATATTTTTGGTGGCTGGTTAATGTCACAAATCGACATTGCTGGAGCTATTGCTGCTGCGCAACGCGCTAAAGGCCCTGTCGTTACTATTGCTGTCAAAGAATTAAAGTTCTTACATCCTTTGTTTATTTATGATATTGCAAGCTTTTATACCAAGATTATTGCAGTAGGAAAAACTTCAGTAACTATAGAGGTAGAAGTCTATGCAGAACGTTATCAAGAAGGAGTGAATGAATCTACTCAAATTAAAGTTTCGGAAGCCAGTCTGGTTTATGTAGCAGTATCAAAACCTGGAAAAAAACGTTTAATCCCCAACGAATAATAAACCAACATTAAACGCCATTACCTATAGTTATTCTGCATTAGGTAGTAGTTATTTCTGCATTAGGTAGCGTTATATTTAATTCTAATATCGAGCAATTCCCAGTTCGCTCCAGCTCAACTTTCACTTGATCTTGATCGATATCGACATATTTAGCAATGACTTCAATCAATTCCTGTTGTAATCTCGGTAAAAAATCAGAATTATTCTCGGTTCTGCGCTCATGAGATACAATAATTTGTAAACGCTCTTTAGCAAGCGTCGCAGTATTTTTAGGTTTATTTCTAAAAATATAATCTAACAAGCTCATGTTGCTACCTCCTCACGGCCAAAGAGACGACGTAACAAACCTTTCTTTTCTAGTTTAATAAATTTAAAAGGTATTTCTTCGCCTAATAAGCGAGAAACAGCATCTGCATATGCCTGATGCGCATCGCTTTCTCCATTTAACGTAACGGGTACGCCTGCATTTGATGCGCGTAATACGGCTTGTGATTCTGGAATAACGCTCAATAAGGGGATGGATAAGATATCCAACACATCATCCACGCTAAGCATGTCGCCTTTTTCTACTCGTGTTAAAGAATAACGTGTCAGGAGTAAATGTTGCCTCACTGGTTCAAGACCTAATTCAGCACGTCTCGACTTACTATCTAGAATTCCTAACATTCTATCGGAATCTCTAACAGAAGAAACTTCCGGATTGCTGACAACAATCGCTATATCAGCAAAATACATGGCTAAGGTTGCACCGCGTTCTATACCGGCAGGTGAATCGCAAAGAATATAATCAAAATCTTTTTTGAGTTCGTCTAAAATTTTTTCCACGCCTTCCTTAGTCAAAGCGTCTTTATCGCGAGTTTGTGAAGCAGGTAGAATATAAAGATTCTCAAGTCTTTTATCTTTAATTAAGGCTTGTTTAATATTCGCTTCGCCGCGAATCACATTCACAAAATCAAAAACAACTCGCCTTTCGCAACCCATAATCAGATCGAGATTACGTAAACCAATATCAAAATCAATAACGACTGTTTTAAACCCACGAAAAGCAAGGCCTGCTGCCATCGCAGCACTACTTGTCGTTTTTCCGACACCACCCTTTCCAGATGTAATAACAATAATTTCAGCCAAGGGTTGCTCCTATTATCAATTTAAAGAATGTTGTAGCGATCATTTTCAGCTAAGATTATTTTTTAGATTCGTTATCGTATTGCTTAGTAAGTGCTCACCCTATATATTGATGAACGCACCGTTAAAACACCTATATAGGCTAATATTACTGGATTTCCTTAAAAAGTGGAAGTTTTCTTACGCAAAAGATTAAAGTTTATTTTTTGCATAAGAAAAATACAAGACAAGTTAATATTGCCTATTATTCTCATTTTTATCTTTTTTAGTTCTATGCTAAGCACCGAACAACTACAAGCTGCGTATATTTTGCACACCCGTCCTTATCGAGACACTAGTTTATTAATAGACGCATTTACAGCTTCGCAAGGTAGAATAAATCTTATTGCCAAAGGCGCGCGTGGAGTACGTGGAAAAAAATCACGTTTCAAAGGATCACTACAAGCTTTTGTACCATTGCTACTTTCTTGGCGCGGCAAAACTGATCTCATGAATTTACTCAATGCAGAACCTCATCCTATTTCTCTTCCTCATTTAACAGGTAAACTTTTAGTTTGTGGTCTTTATCTCAATGAACTATTAATCCGTTTACTTTATCGTTACGATCCTTATCCGTATTTGTTCCAAGCTTATCAAATGGCGTTGTGTAGCTTACCTGACAATCCAGCTATTGCTCTACGTTTGTTTGAAAAAAAACTACTCGCTGAATTAGGTTATGCTTTATATCTGGATAAGGATAGTCAAACCAACCAAGCTCTTTTACCTTATCAATCTTACCAATTTATACCAAGTCAAGGTTTGGTTGTTTGCTTAAATAAATCACTACCTAAGCAATCAGTTTTTTCTGGTGCATCACTTTTGGCGATGCACCATGAAGCATGGGATACACCTATACATTTATTAGATGCAAAGCGTTTATTTCGTCTTGCTCTAAATTATCTGCTCGAAGGCAAAACTATCCGTAGTCGTGAATTATTAATGCTGTCATAGAACTGCTAATGGTAATTCGCAAAGATGTACTCATAGCAATTGACAGAAATACGCTAGGTTTAAAGAGTTAAATACATAGACGGACAAGTTGACATCTAATAATATTATTAATATTATCTTTTAATAAACTTAAGTACCCTACTCAACATTACTTCAACTTAATACTTATACTTTAGAATAATGCACATAAAATTTACGGGTTCATTATGAAGTTTCACATCCATTGCTTACTCTCTATCCTAGGTCTATCGCTTTTAGCAGGTTGTGCATCTTCTTTATCACCGGACGTTTATACCACAAGGGGGGCTGGACAAGTCCAGCGTGTAGTTAAAGGCGTGGTAACCAGTAGTCGAGTTGTGAAAGTAACCGGAAATGGCGAGCTTGGTGTTGGAGGTATAGCCGGAGGTGCTTTAGGCGCAATTGCTGGCTCTGAAATAGGTGGAGGGAGTGGTAGTTTAGTCAGTGGAATTGGCGGTGCTCTATTAGGTGGTTTTGCAGGCAATGAAATTCAAAAAGGTCTTTCAACACAAACCGGCGTTGAGTATGTAGTTAAACTCAGAAATAACTCGTTAATTTCTGTAGTACAAGCACCGATGCCAACTTTTAATCGCGGCCAGCATGTATTAGTACAATATAGTGCTAGTGGTCGTCCGCGCATCATTGCTGATCCTGATTACTATGCACGTTAATCGTTTAATTCTTCAATTGCTTAGATAATTGAAAGTTAAATTTCTCCCCTTTTTTCAGGAAAAAAAATGTCTACGACTAAACTTAGTAAACGCAATCTATTTTCAACTTTATTATTAGGATTCTCATCCGGTTTGCCGCTCGCATTAACCTCTAGCACACTACAAGCTTGGTTTACAGTAACGGGTGCCAGTTTGCTGGCTATTGGTAGTTTAGGATTAATCGGTCAACCTTATATCTACAAATTTCTTTGGGCACCTTTACTTGATCGTTGGATCCCTCCTTTATTAGGACGGCGACGAGGTTGGATCATCCTTATCCAATTTGCTTTAATAGCAGCCATTTCTATCATGGCTTTGGCTAATCCTCAAACCAGTGCTTCATTATTAATATCCATTGCTTTCCTAGTTGCTTTTCTCTCAGCTTCACAGGACATCGCTATCGATGCGTATCGAACAGATATTCTTAAACCTAACGAACGAGGATTAGGAGCCACACTTTATATGTGGGGATATAGGGCTGCTATGCTAGTTTCTGGTGCAGCAGCACTTGCTTTAGCTGAATATATTGGCTGGCGTAGTACATATTTATTGATGGCAGGTTTAATAGTTATTGGTCTTTTTGGCGCTTGGTTTGGTGAAGAACCTAATGATGATGAAGAAAAACACCCTCCAACCACTTTACGCGCTGCAATCATTGAACCTTTTAGAGATTTCTTAAGCCGAAAGTCTGCTTGGTTAATTTTATTATTTATTTTACTCTATAAGTTCGGTGATGCACTGAGTCTTTCGTTAACCACACCGTTTCTAATTCGTGGCTTAGGCTTTTCTTTAAGCACCGTAGCTTTTGTTAATAAAGGTATCGGTTTCGTCGCTACCATGCTAGGACTTCTTGCAGGTGGTGTTTTAATGGCACGTATTAGCTTATTTCGCGCTTTGTTATATTTTGGTATTTTACAAGCCGTGGCCATTTTAACTTTTCTGCATCTGGCTATTGTGGGACATAATTACCATTGGCTAATCTTTGCGGTTTCTATCGATAGTTTTTGTAATGCCATGGGTAGTGTCGCCTTCATCGCCTTATTTATGAGCTTATGTAATCACCGCTATACCGCCACCCAATTTGCTCTATTTACAGCATTCTCTAGTGTTGGACGTGTTTTTGTAGGCCCTCTAGCAGGTCTCATTGCTACTTATTATAGTTGGCCCGTATTTTTTGTATTCTCACTTGCAGCTTCTCTACCTGGCTTAGGCTTATTATGGTATTTACGTGACAACTTTAATAATAACCACTCTGATATTGTCCTGGAAAAAACAGCTTGAAATGATCAATTATCAAGGACGATAATCGTTTCAACTTCCACTTTAACCTGCTAGGTAAAATTACTGCTCCAATGTTCTTCTAGCAACCACTTTACTGACTACATATCATCAGTCTGACAGTTATTTTTGTTTGCCATTAGGTAAAGGCCTAAAAAATAAGTTAAAACCTAGTAAATTTCAACATATTCGACTTGAATTTTCTTAGTATGCTCCCCATATAGAGTGTGTTGATGTGATAAAGTTAACTTATTGTACTCTTTATCAAACATCATTATGATTAGCCCCTGCTGCTGAGGGGTTAATTTGATTAATATCCTCATTTTGACAGTAATTCTTAAGGAGAAATCTGCATGAGTGTTGCATTAGAAAAACCTTTAGTTGAAAATTTAGTTCCTATGAACGATCGCATTCTTGTCAAACGCGATGAAGAAGAAGAAAGATCTATAGGTGGTATTGTTATTCCAGATACCGCAAAAGAGAAACCTGTTAGGGGTTCAGTAGTCGCTGTAGGGCATGGTAAACGCTTGAAATCAGGTCAAATTCAAACGTTAAGCATTAAAGTAGGCGATAAAATATATTTCGGAAAATATAGTGGAACTGAAATCAAACTTGATGGCCAAGAATATCTCATCATGCGTGAAGAAGATGTTCTGGCGTTAATCAAAAATTAATCACAATTTTAACCCTTATTTTTATTGAGAGGAATTAATACAATGGCTGCAAAAGTTTTACAATTTGGTGTAGATGCACGTGCTTCTATCCTACGAGGTGTTGATATATTAGCAGAGGCCGTCAAGGTGACTTTAGGACCTAAAGGTCGGAATGTTATTTTAGACAAAAGTTTCGGCTCTCCTACCATTACAAAAGATGGTGTTTCCGTTGCGAAAGAAATCGAACTCAAAGATAAATTTGAGAATATGGGCGCACAAATGGTCAAAGAAGTGGCTTCTCAAACTTCAGACGAAGCAGGCGATGGTACTACCACTGCTACCGTGTTGGCTCAAGCTATTTTACGTGAAGGAATGAAAGCCGTTGCTGCTGGCATGAACCCAATGGATCTCAAGCGAGGTATTGATACTGCAGTAACAACTGCAATAGAAGCACTACAAGCTATTTCTAAACCTTGTGATGAGAATCATTGGATTACGCAAGTGGGTACTGTTTCGGCGAATGATGATAACGCTATTGGTGAAATCATCGCTAAAGCAATGAGTAAGGTAGGTAAAAAAGGAGTTATCACCGTAGAAGATGGTTCCGGCTTAAAAAATGAACTCGATACAGTAGAAGGTATGCAATTTGACCGTGGTTATCTTTCACCTTATTTCATCAACAACCAACAAAGCATGGCTTGCGAATTGGATAATCCTTATATTCTATTAGTGGATAAGAAAATCTCTAATATTCGCGAAATGCTACCTGTACTTGAAGGTGTGGCTAAAGCAGGTCGTTCTTTATTCATTATCGCAGAAGATGTTGAAGGCGAAGCATTAGCAACCTTAGTCGTAAATACCATTCGTGGTATCGTCAAAGTTTGTGCGGTGAAAGCACCTGGTTTTGGTGACCGCCGTAAAGAAATGCTGAAAGATATTGCTATTTTAACCAAAGCTAATGTTATTGCTGAAGAAATTGGCTTAACCCTTGAAAAGGCTTCTCTAGAAGACTTAGGTTCGGCTAAACGTGTGGTTGTCACTAAAGACAACACAACCATCATCGGCGGCGAAGGTGAAAAAGGCAAGATTCAATCTCGAATAGATGAGATTGATGCTCAAATTAAAATCAGTACTTCTGACTACGATAAAGAAAAACTACAGGAACGCTCCGCTAAACTATCCGGTGGTGTTGCTGTCATTAAAGTTGGTGCTGCTACTGAAATGGAAATGAAAGAAAAGAAAGCACGTGTAGAGGATGCATTGCATGCAACTCGTGCTGCAGTTGAAGCAGGCATTGTTCCCGGCGGCGGTGTCGCTCTAATCCGAGCTTTAAACGCCTTAAAAAACCTTAAAGGCATTAACCCTGATCAAGCACATGGTATTCATATTGTTGCCGATGCAATGTGTTCACCTTTACGTCAAATTGTTACTAATGCTGGCGGACGCCCTGATGTTGTTATTGATAAAGTACTGCATAGTACAGAAGTTAACTACGGCTACAATGCAGCAACAGGTGAATACGGTGACATGATAAAAATGGGTATTTTAGATCCTACTAAAGTAACCCAAACTGCATTACAAAATGCAGCTTCCATTGCTGGTCTCATGATTACTACAGAATGCATGATTGCAGAAATCCCTAAGAAGGATGAAGGCGCTGGTGCTCCTAGTGATATGGGCGGAATGGGCGGAATGGGCGGAATGGGTGGCATGGGTGGCATGATGTAACCCCTCCAGTTTTATATCATAAAAAAACCCCGCTATTGCGGGGTTTTTCTTTTTTCAATGAATTAAAGCTACACTTACGAAAAGAGTAAAATGATATCCTAGATGAGGAATTATTTTTATGTTTAGTCGTATTTTATTATTTTTAGGCACTAACATTTTAGTTATTGCAACTATTTCTATTGTTACCAACTTATTAGGCCTAAATAATTATCTCACCTCTCACGGAATTAATTATCTATCGTTAGCTATTTTTTGTGCGTTGTGGGGCACAGCAGGAGCCTTTATTTCACTTTCACCTCAAAATACATTGCCAAAAAAAGCATGGATTTAAAAATTATTGATCCTAATGCTGCCATAGGCGAAGAAAAAAATATCCTTGATGTTATCCACAATTTAGCACGAAAAGCTGGCTTGAAGGTTTTACCTGAACTGAATGCTTTTGCGACAGGCCCCACTAAAAATAATTCTTTAGTAGCTGTTTCTAGTGGTTTACTGCAAAAAATGAACCCCGCTGAAATTGAAGGTGCACTAGGACATGAAATCACTCATATCACTAATGGAGATATGGTTACCATGACGCTTATATTAGGCGTAATTAATGCTTTTGCTCTTTTTTTATCACGCATCGTAGCATACGTAATTTCTGTAGGAGCGGCTGGGCGTAATAATGATGAAGGATCGATAAGTGGCCCTGGACCGATGTTTTTTATGCTATCGATGGTATTTGATATTCTATTTACATTTTTAGGCAGTATTTTAGTGGCTGCTTTTTCTAGACATCGCGAATACCGCGCAGATAAAGGCGGTGCTGTGTTAGCAGGTCGGGACAAAATGATTGAAGCGTTAACAAGCCTTACAAAAAGCAATGGAGCTGAAGATACGCGCGCTCCTTCTTTGTCGACGTTAAAAATATCGCATAAAAGTGGCGGATTTCGTGCTTTATTTTCAAGCCACCCACCCTTGGAATTACGCATCGAACGTTTGCAAAAAGGAGAATAATAATTAGTTTATAAAAATAGTTTACAAGTCACCTTGCTCCTTTGCATATTGCATCACACCACCGCGGAAAGGAGCAAATCCTGCCCCAAATATAATTCCAGCATCAATTAGATCACTATCTGCAACAACTTTTTCTTCCAAACATTTTTTAGCTTCATCTATCATCGGCTGAATTAAACTATCTGTTAAATTGGTTGGCGCTTTATAATCTTCAGGAATTTTTTCTTTTATAGGCTTCCCTTTTTTATAACGATAAAATCCTTTCCCCGTTTTTCGTCCTAGATCCTTGTTAGCGACCATTTTCTCTAAACCTTCAGGTATACTGCTTCCTAAAGATTCACTAAGAATTTTAGCTACTGCTAAGCAAATATCTAGACCTACCGTATCAGCTAACTCTAAAGGCCCCATCGGCATACCGAAATCTACAGCCGCTTTATCTATAACTGGCGCTGGAATTCCAGTCTGCAATAATAATACTGATTGCATTAAATAGGGCATTAATAAGCGATTAACTAAAAATCCGGGTGAGCTTTTTACAGGTAAAGGCAAACGATTAATTTGACGGACAAATGCTAAACTCTTTTCTATGATGTCCGGCGCAGTAATTGCCGATTGCACCACTTCTACCAAGGGCATTTTAGCTACCGGATTAAAAAAATGTAAACCAATTAAACGCTCTGGATGTCGTAATCCTTGTTGGATATCTTCTAAAACAATACTCGATGTATTGCTAGCCAATAATGTTTCAGATTTAATTTGACTCTCTAACTGCCGAAATAAATCTTGTTTGACGATTAAATCTTCAAATATCGCTTCAATAATAATATCCGCCCTATGTATACCATAGCCTGCTAAATCAGGTACTAGTCTATCCATAGCGGCTTGAATAGCCCGAGGTGTCTTTAATCGTTTTTGGAATAATGCATAAGCCCTCGTCATAGCCGGAGAAATATATTTAGCTTCACGATCCTGTAGAGTGACATACAATCCTTGTAAAGCACACCAAGCAGCAATATCCCCTCCCATAGTTCCTGCTCCTATGACATGAACATGTTTAAAACATATGTTATTTTTTCCAAATTTCTTTAAACGTTCTTTTAAAAAAAAGACTCTCATTAAATTCTTTGCTGTAGGAGTCAGAGCCAATTCACTTAAAGAAATTGCTTCATGTAGAAATGCTTGATTATTGACACCATATTGTTTCCATAGATGAAGCGCAGCATAAGGCGCAGGATAATGTTTAGGATTAATTTTAACACTTAGATGACGTTGCACAATTTTGCTAATAATATTTCTCATCCAATGATAATTAGTTATTTTCTTCCAATTTATTGCAAAAAAAGAATTCTTTTTTTTGATTTTTGCTGAAACATAAAATAAAGCCGCTCGTTCAGCTTGTCGCAACGGAACAAGCTGATCAATTAAATCTAACTTAAGTGCCTTATAAGGTGAAATTGTTTTTCCTGTTAAAATTAATTCGAGCGCAGAGGGTCCTCCCAATAAACGTGGCAAACGTATAGTTCCTCCCCAACCAGGATGAATTCCAAGCAGTACCTCTGGTAAACCTAAACGAGTTTTATTGTCATCAACAGCAATACGATAATCACAAGCTAAAGCAAGTTCTAAGCCTCCCCCTAAACATAAGCCATTGATCAAAGCAACTGTGGGAATATTGAGTACTGCTAATTCATCAAATACTTTTTGTCCAAGTTGAATAAACGTTAGGATCTCTTCCTTGGTTTTTAATTTACTGATGGCTTGAATATTAGCACCTACAATAAAACCATTTGCTTTATTAGAAGTAATTATTAGGCCTTGCATTGATTTATTATTAGAAATTTCCTGGATGATCGCGCTTAATTCAGTTAATACATTTTCATCTAGATTATTGCTAGAGCTATTTTCTTTATCAAAATACAACCAAAGAACCTGTTCTTTTTGTTGCAATCGCCAATTTAAATAGCTTTTCATCAGACTACTCCCGTTTTAGTTCTAGCCATATTTTCGAGTAACAGCGCACCACCTTGCCCACCACCAATGCAGAGTGTTGCTATACCATAACGTGCTTGTTTTCTTTTTAAAATATGGGCTAGATGCAAAACTATACGCGCACCACTCGCACCGACAGGATGACCCATAGCAACCGCTCCCCCATCTATATTGAGTTTGGCTTGATCTATTTTTCCTAAAGCTTGAGTTAAACCCAGTTGATTTTTACAATAATCAACATCTTGCCAAGCTGCCAAACAAGCTAAAACCTGACCTGCAAATGCTTCATTAATTTCCCAAAAATCGATATTTTCAAAAATGAGTGCTTGTTTTTTTAAAAGCGCTGCTACCGCATGTACTGGACCTAAACCCATTTCACTCGGATCAACGCCTACCCATGCCACATCGACTATGCGCGTTAAAACCGGCAATTGATATTTTTGTACTGCTTCTTCGCTTGCTAAAATTAAAAAAGTAGCTCCATCCGTAATTTGAGAGCTATTTCCTGCAGTTACCAAACCAAAAGGTTTATCAAAAAAAGGATACAATATAGTTAGTTTTTCTAGACTCGTATCACGACGCAACCCATTATCAAAAGAATAATAAATATTTTGTTTGTCATAAATCGGATTTATTTCTTCCTTAAAAATTCCCGCATCTTGTGCCATTGCTAAACGCTGGTGGCTTTGTAAAGAAAACTCATCCATTTCTTCACGTGTAATTCCAAAACGATGGGCAATTATTTCTGCAGTTTGACCCATTCCTAAGCCTACAATCGGATCCGTTAAACCATGTAGTAAAGCAATAATCGGTTTTAAATATTTCAGTTTAAATTGTGTAAGTAGCTTTAAACGAGCAAACAAATTTTTAGTTAAACTCCATTCAGCAAACCAAACAGTCATTTCTTTGCTCAGTAGCAGGGGCGCTTGGCTCATCGCCTCTGTCCCACCTGCTAATACTAAGTTATATCTTCCACAAGCAATATCTAAAGCCGCACTATCTAAAGCTTGCATACCTGAAGCACAATTCCGCTGTACTGTATAAGCTGGCACTGCTTTACCACAACCTAACCGCAATGCAATGACACGACTGATATTAGCCTCATCAGGACTTGGCATAACACAACCCGTAACCACTTCATCCAGCTGATCGGGAGTAAATGTTTGACGTGCTAATAAATAACGTCCTGCTTGTACAGCTAAATCAGAAGCTGAAAAATTTCCTGGGCCTCCATGTACTTTCAACCAGGGAGTGCGCATGCCATCCACAATGTAAACTGATCGTGCAAAATCTGATCGATCTCTAGCTTGCATAAATATTTTTCCCTTAAGTATTTTCTTGCATGAGACTAGTCAATAGTTAATGCCATTTTAATATACCTTCTGTCAGTGAATGAGCAAGTTAGCACCCTTTACAACTAAACAAAAAAAAGATCCATTAAAAAGCATCAACTTGCATCGCATCTTGCTGATATTTTTTAACCAACAGAAATTGTTCCATTTCTTCTTGGGTAAGAATTTTGTTTGTTAACGCTATCTTTAGCTGTCGTTCATCTAAGTTTAGCTTTAAACCTTGTTTTTTTAATTTCTCAAGAATGGGTTGTATTCTCATAAATTCCTTAAAAGCAATCTCCATACGCCCGGTTGGATCTTTTGGTTTTTTCCCTAAATAACAATTCTGAGTTATACGATCTCGGAATTTACTGGTTTTTGTCATTATTGATACTAATTGCCAATCTTGTTTGTCAGTTGGTAATTGATAAGGCCGGCCTAAAGGAAAAACAATAAATTTTAGTAACTTAGCTAAAAAAGGTTTAGGAAAATTAATGAAAAACCTTTCAAATGCGTGTTGGATATGATAAAGACAATAATCTAATCCCCAACGTGCATAAATATCGTCTTCTTTTGACAATGGAAATTCTTGGATATAACGAATAACGCTGGATGCTATATAAAGATAACTTAAAACATCACCTAAGCGTGCCGATAATCGTTCTTTACGTTTTAAATTTCCGCCCAAAATTAACAAAGTAAAATCAGTGACTAGCGCTAAAGCTGCCGATAAACGCGAAATTTGTCGATAATAATAATCTAATTTCCTTATAGGCGTTTCTACAAAAAAATGACCTAAGCCGAAAGCAAATAGAAATGTTTTTAATAAATTCTTTATACAATAAAAAAAATGTTTAACTAATAGTTTATCTAAAGCAGAAATATCTTTTTTCTCAATAGCTTGCATTTCATCTCTTAAATAGGGATGACAACGTACTGCTCCTTGACCAAATAAAATAAGATTACGAGTTAAAATATTTGCTCCTTCCACTGTTATTGATATCGGTATAGCAATGTAGCCTTGTGCCAAATAATTACGTGGACCCATTTGGATACCACGTCCTCCGTGGATGTCCATCGCATCATTAATAATAGTGCGAGCAAATTCTGTCATGTGGTATTTTGCTATTGAAGAAGCTAACGCAGGTTTCAGCGAAGTATCGACTGCAGTCACTGTAAACCAACGTGTCGCTTCTATTAAATAAGTTAATCCTGCGATTCTTGCTAAAGCTGCAGCAACACCTTCAAAGTGAGCAATTGATAAATGAAACTGCTCTCTTAATACGCTATAAGCCCCTGTCATGCGATAAGCTAATTGAGCCTGTGCAGCACTGACAGCCGGTAATGAAATCCCTCTACCTATCGATAAGCATTCCATCAACATACGCCAACCTTGACCTAACATTTTCTCACCACCAATAACAAAACTGATAGGAATAAAAACGTTTTTACCTACTATAGGACCATTCATAAAAGCTAAACCCATAGGCGAATGTCTTTTACCTATTACAATGCCATCCAAGAAAGAAGGCACTAAAGCAAGTGTAATTCCTATTTGTTTTTTTTCTCCCAGCAACTGATCAGGATCCATTAATTTAAACGCAACGCCTATAACCGTAGCGATAGGTGCTAAAGTAATATAACGTTTATTAAAATGGAGTCGTATTCCCAGCATTTCTTTTTCTTGATAAATTCCTTTACACACTATCCCATGATCTTTAAGTGCCGCTGCATCACTGCCTGCATCCACAGAGGTTAATGCAAAACAAGGGATTTCTTCTCCTCTAGCAAGTCGAGGCAAATAATAATTTTTTTGATCTTCTGTTCCATAATGAAGTAATAATTCTGCCGGTCCGAGAGAATTTGGAACTAAAGCATTGACAGCTGCGCTAACCGAACGTGTCGCAATTTTCAATACAATAGAAGAATGGGCTAAAGCAGAAAAACCTAATCCTTTATATTTTTTTGGAATGACCATACCAAAAAACTTTTGTTTTTTTAAAAACTCCCAAACTGTAGCTGGTAAATCATGCTCTACTGTTAAAATGTTAAAATCATCTAACATGCTACAAAGCATTTCTACTTGGTCATTGATAAAAGTTTCCTCTTCATGGGTCAGATTTGATAAGGAAATACTATGTAAAGCTTTCCAATTCGGCAAGCCGCGAAATAAATCTTTTTCCCACCACAAATCACCTGCTTCTAGAACAATTTTTTCTGTTTCGCTAATAGGCGGGAGTATTTTGCTTAAATAAGCTAAAAAAGGTTTAACTAGAAAAACTCTTCGTATTGGCGCTACACATAACATCATTATCAAAATCAAGATAAAAAAACATAAACTAATCATTACCCACATTAGTTACTCCCATAATCTAGGTAAACTCAATTTATTACTTCAAGATGTACTGTTTAATTCTCGCCAAGAACTACGTCCAGTTTTTGTTAAAGTAAGCTCTCCATGTTGACAAGCTATTTTTGCTTTAACTACATAAGTAGTTTTTAATGTAAGCACTCCTACTGTCATTTGTTTTGCTTGCACAATAACGTCATAAATATAAGCTAAGCTTTGATTAATACAATACGGTGTTATATGTCTTATAATTTTTGAGCTGATTTGAAAATCAGCATAATTAAAATGCTCATGCAACTCAGAAATAAATGTCGAAAAACTTGTAAGTCGATGTTCCGTTAATTTTAACCCAGCTTCCGCAGCCTGAAATTGCTGTGCAGTAATAATCATATTTTGACTCATACGTAATTCTAAATAAGAACTACTCAATATCGATAATGTCATTAAAGACATAATAAAAAGAAAAAATAATACCATCACTAATATAAATCCTTGTTGATTACTTTCTTTATATTCGCTCACGTAATCCTATTATTTGCTTCCATTCTTGTTGCAATTGATTGTTGTCTGTCAATAATAGTCTAATTTCTACACTACGCGCATTTGTCCAATGTTTTACCTCATTAGCATTCTTATAAAACAAAGTACCATCAGTATTTTTCATACCCAATTTTATCGACATTCTTTTTATTCCTTCAATTAATTCTGTAGGCTTGTAAAAAGATTGATTTAAATTACGCCGATATAAAGCATAAATAGGCTGCCCTCTTTCATTCATACGTCCTGTATCGGCAATGTAATAAATAATTTTATTAAAGAAGCCAATTTCACTACCTATTTGATAGCTATAAATCAGATGGATATTATTCCAATGAATAAACTCGGCATGTTGGCAATCACTGATGAGTAAAGTATCTTTAGGCCGAAATACCATTTTATTTACCAAATTAATATGCCTAGACTTTGCTTCATTTACTAGAAAAGTATTGGGATCAAGAAATTGGATTAAAATTGCATCACTGTCTTTTTGATACTGAGCAAGCTTAGGTAAGCTTAACTTTGCTGTCGGATATCCTTTATGCCAAACAACCAAGCTAGTATTGGCTGATAAATGGTTATTTAATGTCATAACGTCGATTAAACGCACACAACCAATAAAACCTGCCATGCGAATATCATGGCTGAGTAAGTGAAACGCAAGGCGTGCTTTGGTGGGAATAATATTCAAATTCTGAGTTAATTGATAAATATTTTTGCTATAAATAAAAATATTTATAATTCCTACACTAAGAAATAAAGACAAACTTATTGCTATCATTAATTCAATCAAGCTATATCCTTGCTCCCCGCTTTTCATGCAGTGAATAATAAAGTGAGAGACGATTGAAATTTAGAAAAAGAGGAGAACCACTGAATTTTGCTTTGATAGTTAGATAAATTAAGTTGAGATATCTGCCCCATTCCTTTCGGAAAACTTTCTTGTGTCTCTTTTTTCCATAGGGTTAATGCTTGTTGCAAACAAACAGGCTGAGATTCACAAATTGTAAAATTCTCAGCGAGTTCCACATTCTTTAAATCAGCTAAATTGATTAAGTAAGCATGTTCACTGACATGCAAAGCTATTAATTGAGCTTGAGCAAAACTTAATAGACTAAAACTTAATATTGCCGCAGCAACCATCACTTCGATTAGGCTAAATCCTTGCTGATAATTTGATAGGGCTGCGTTTTTCATTGTTATTTTAACTCAGCTATTTCCTTTCTAATTATTATATTGGAAATATAATAATTATGCAATAATACATTCAGAGCGCTTTCTTTTATTTTTCGTTAATAGTAAACTCCTGCGACTAATAATTTTTCCTAAAAGGGGAATAACGTATGAATAAAAAAATAATTGGTGTGCTTATTAGTGTTGCTTTATTGTCTGCTTGCGCAGGCAAAACTCCAAGTCCTATTATTCCACATCTTCAATGTTGCAATGACACAAAACAAAAACCAAAGGACAATAAAACTAAAACTACCAATAATATTCCCAAAGAATTTATAAGGTAAAAAGTTGGTTTAATAAATATAGAAAAAAAGAGCTGCTTTAATACCCACTTGTATTTAATTCTGCATCTCAACTCTATCCTTAGTAATTTTTGGATAGGGTTGAGAAATAGAATAATGAAAATGAATTACTTTACTTCTTATTTTTACAACGATTCAGTAAAAATTGCACTATTAAAGATACCGGTCGACCTGTCGCCGTTTTTTCTGGTCCGCTTTTCCAAGCTGTTCCAGCAATATCTAAATGCGCCCAATTTAATTTTTTAGTAAATCGCGATAAAAAACAAGCAGCTGTAATACTCTTACCGCCACCCACACCCACATTAGAAATATCGGCTACATTGCTGTCGATTTGTTGCTGATATTCATCCCATAAAGGTAACGGCCATACTCTATCTTGACTTTGTTGACCCGCTTTCTCGATTTCCAAAGCAAGTTCCATACTATTACTCATCATACCCGTTGCTACTGCGCCTAATGCAACAATAATAGCGCCCGTCAAAGTAGCCATATCAATAACCACATCCGGGTTAAAACGTTCGCTATAGGTTAAGGCATCTGCCAAAATTAAACGCCCTTCTGCATCGGTATTAATGACCTCTACATTTAGCCCCGATAATGTTTTTATCACATCACCAGGCTTAACTGCGGTACCACTTGGTAAATTTTCAGTTAATGGCATTATACCTACCACATGAATAGGCAATTTAAGTTCAGCAATAACTCTTAAAATTCCCATCACACTAGCAGCACCTGACATATCATATTTCATTTCTTCCATTCCAGCGGCAGGTTTTAAACAAATTCCACCTGAGTCAAAAGTTACACCCTTTCCGACTAGCACAACAGGTGGTTGTTCTAGTGCTCCCTGATATTCTAAAGTAACAAACTTGGCTGGTTCTTCAGAGCCCTGCGCTACTGCTAATAGTCCACCCATGCCTTCTTTTTTTATTGCCGCTTCATCTAATATGTTAATCGTAAGGCCGGTATCATTCGCTAGTTTTTTGGCTAGGTCCGCCATGATACTCGGTGTACATAAATTAGCAGGCAGATTAGCTAGATCTTTAGTAAATTTTATTCCATGAGTAATGGCTATAGACTGTTTTATTGTCTCTGTGGCTTTCGCCGATTCTCTAGAATTGGGAAGATTAAAAATAAATCTTTTCGGTGAAGATATTTTATTTTTTTTATCTGTTTTTAATCCATCAAAACAATAAAAACAATCTTCAATAAGCTCGATACTTTGACGTATCTGTTTATCAAGATCGCACGCTTTCATTGAAATATCAGTTAAAAAACTTGTTATTTCATCAACTTGTAAAGCTTTTAAGGCACATGCCATACAATTAATAATTTTACGAAAATCTGTTACGGATAAATTGGATTCTTCTCCGCAATAAATTAAAAGAACACGTGATGCAGATATTCCTGGAACATTATAAAGCACAATGCTTTTACCGCATTCTTCTATTAAGTCACCTTTATCTAAAATTTTGTGGATATATCCCTGGCTATGTTTATTTAATAGTTGAGCAGATTGAGAAAGTCGTTTACTTTGAAAAATACTGACGATTAAACAATCACTCGTCTGTTCAATAAGATCAATAGAATTGATAGAATATTGCATAGTCACCTCAAATTATTTTATTAATAACCCTTGCACTTTACGACATACATCCTTAAAGCTCATAAGGAGCGATATTCGCTCATAGAATGACCAAGCCAAGTTTGGGCTCAGCCATTCAAGAGGAGAGTTTCAGTTCTCCTCTTGAAAATCTTCTTGGCAAGATGAAAGCACTTCAAAGTGCAAACAAGCGCCAAGTGTGCAATGAGTATAAACCAGTTTACCTAATTTATACTTATTTGCTAGATTCAATACTCTCTTTATGAAATAATTTGAATTCTTCTATTTTTAACCTACAAAATGATTCTTTTTCGTTACCTAACTCGAGAGGTACTTACTAGTCTTTCTCTCATAACTAGTCTTTTATTCCTGATTTTAATGAGCAATGAATTTGTTCATTACCTTAATCAAGTAGCAGGCGGGAAATTTGCCGCGAGTATCTTATGGGAATTGATAGTTTTAGAATCTCCTCGTTTTTTAGCTATACTTCTTCCTTTTAGCTTATTCCTTGCCATATTGTTCACCTACGGTCGCCTTTATGCGGATTATGAGATGACTGTGCTTAACGCCTGTGGATTCAGTTTAGGTCGATTAACCCGCATGAGTCTACCCTTTATTTTCCTGCTAACTGTTATAGTGGCTAGCTTAAACCTTTGGTTAAACCCTTTTTTATTAAGTTATCAGAATAAACTGCTGAACCAGACTGGAACAGCCGTGGAATTACAAACCGTACAGCCTGGAAGTTTTCAACAAACTAATGGAGGTCATCGTATTGTTTACGTTGAAAGTGTCTCAACAGATCATAAAACAGTAAAAAACATTTTCATGGCACAAACAAACCCACAAAAATTATCATCCGAGATAACACCCTGGACTATACTTAGTGCTAATAGTGGTTACCAAATGATTGATCCAGTCACCAAAGAGCCTTTTTTTGTTGCAGTGGAAGGAAAACGTTACCAAGGAATTCCCGGCCAAACAGAATACTATATTACACAATTTCTAAAATACGGAATCCGTATTGATTTAGATGCTAGCACAGCTAATAAACAACAAGATGCTTTGTCGAGTATTACCTTATGGAATGCGAGCCAAGCTAATAAATCTAGCTATTTTTCTGAACTACAATGGCGCCTTTCCGCACCAATTTCAATTTTACTTCTGGCTTTGCTAGCAATACCACTCAGTAGAGTTAATCCAAGACAAGGAAAATATCTGCATATATTACCCGCCATAGTCATTTATATTATATATCTTAATTTATTGCTGGTAGGACGTAATTGGATAGAAAATGGAGATATCTCTTACCGCTGGGGCCTATGGTGGATACATGGCCTACTCATTCTTACCATAATATTTGCCTGGTGTTATGCTTTAGGATGGAATAGGGTCAAATATCACTTACTCCATTTAGTTAGCTAAGACCATGAAAATCATCGATCGTTACTTAGGCAGAACCATTATCAGCACTACCCTTTCTGTCCTTGGAATATTATTAATTCTGTTTTCCCTAATTAAACTAATTGCAGAAACCCGTGATGTAGGAAATGGTCATTATACCTTAGCAAGTGCTTTTTACTATGTATTGCTGACTCTACCATCCCAATTTTATAGCTTTTTCCCAGTAGCTATCTTGTTAGGTAGCATTCTTGGTTTAAGTGTTTTAGCAAAACACAGTGAATTAATGATATTACACTCTAATGGTGTCTCTCTTTATCAAATGGCTTGGAGTTTAATTAAAGCTACTTTGTTGGTTGTTTTTCTAGCTGTTTTGATTGGGGAAGGATTAGCACCGCGCGCTGCTCGTCTAGCAGAAAATCATAAGTCTTTTCTTACCACAAATGGCCAAACGCTAATGACCCAACAAGGAGCTGTTTGGATTCGAGATGGGCATAATTATATTTATATTCAATCAATCTTGGATCCAACTCATTTAAATAAAGTAAGTCGTTACCAATTTGATGATAATAATAATCTATTGGAAGCAAGCTTTGCCAAACGGGTTAATTATGAAAAAAATACTTGGAATGCCTATGATATTGCAAGCAGTATAATTACCTTAAAAAAAACTCAAGCCAAACATATAGCCCATGAAATTTGGCCATTTTCTTTTAGTCCTAAGCTTTTGAATATTTCTATTATTAAGCCAGAAGAAATGTCTTTAAGACAGCTTAATGATTATATTCGTTATCGTCGAAAAAACCTTCTAAACGTCAGCCGTTATTCTTTAGCTTTTTGGCAACGACTATTACAACCGGCTGCTATATGGGTTATGCTTTGTTTGGCTATTCCTTTTACTTTTAAACATTTAAGAACCTTAACTACCAGTTTGAGGACTATTGCAGGAGTTGCCGTAGGGTTTGGTTTTTACCTTTTAAATGATTTTTTTGGTCCATTTGCCATTGTCTATCAATGGCCGCCTTTTTTAGCTGCACTACTCCCTATACTCATTTTTATGTTCATCGCTATTATATTAATGCGTTGGGCACGATAGCTCGAGGTCACTATGCCAACAACATTCCGTATTGCTATAGCACAATTAAATTTTTTAGTAGGTGATATTAAAGGAAATACACGAATAATTTTAGATAGTATACAAAAAGCTAAGAAAGATTCAGTTGATCTGTTAATTTTTCCGGAACTTGCTTTAAGTGGTTATCCTCCTGAAGATCTAATTTTACGTGAAGATTTTAAAAAAACAATCCTTCATGCTTTAAAAATTATTCAAAAAAAATCTGGTGATATTGCTATTTTATTAGGTCATCCAGACTATAGTTCTAAAGGGGTTTTTAATGCTGCTAGCTTGATAGAAAATAAAAAAATTGTTTGTACCTATCATAAACAATATTTACCCAATTATGGTGTCTTTGACGAACGGCGTTATTTTAAACCTGGAAATTTAGATGGTTTGTTCAAAATAAAAGGTCTAAATATAGGTATTTTAATTTGTGAAGATCTTTGGTTCAGTCAACCTTCATCTGCACTTAAAGAAAAAGGCGCACAAATTTTAGTATGTATTAATGCTTCTCCTTTTGATTATACAAAAGCTCAACAACGTTTAAAAATGATAACCGAGCGCATAAAAGAAACAAACTTACCCATACTTTATGTCCATGGTGTGGGTGGACAAGACGATTTAGTATTTGACGGTGGTTCCCAAGCTTTTAATGCTAAAGGTCATCTCATAGCCGAAGCAGGTTTTTTTAAAGAAACCTTATGGTTAGTTGATCTCAAAGTTAATTCATTGATTGAATTTATATCACAAACTCTTTTATCCAAACCTTTAATTAATGAAACCATCTATAAAGCTTTAGTACTTGGGATGCGTGATTATGTTAATAAAAATCATTTTCCAGGTGTTTTAATTGGTATTTCCGGTGGCATCGATTCTGCATTAGTTTTAGCTATTGCAGTCGATGCCCTTGGAAAAGATCGCGTTCAGACTGTTTTTTTACCTTCTCGTTACACCTCACCACTTAGCCATGATATTGTGCGAATTCTTGTAAACAAATTAGGTGTGCATAATAAAACACTCTCCATTGAGCCTAGCTTTTCAGCATTTTTAACTACACTAAATTTTGATATTAAACATCCTCCTGCAGGGCTTACTACTGAAAATATTCAAGCACGTTGTCGTGCAGTATTATTGATGGCTTTATCTAATCAATCTGGAAATCTTTTATTAAATTGCACTAATAAAAGTGAGTTAGCTGTGGGTTATGGTACTTTATACGGAGATATGACTGGTGGATTTTCGGTACTTAAAGATGTATCTAAGACTCGTATTTATCAATTAGCAACTTATCGCAATAATGATGGCATTTTTCCAGATGTGTTATTTTCACGCCCACCCAGTGCTGAACTTTCAGAAAACCAAAAAGATGAAGACAGCCTACCGTCTTATGCTCAACTTGATCCCATTTTAGAACTATATGTAGAACAAGATAAAAGTATAGGTGATATTGTTGAAGCGGGGTTTGCTAAAGAAACGGTGCAAAGAATTATTAATTTAGTTAATAAGAATGAATATAAACGTCGCCAATTGGCTCCTGGCCCCAAGATCACACCCCGTGCTTTTGGTCGAGAACGTCGTTACCCGATTACTTCTGGTTTTTAATAACATGCGCTTGTGATAACTTTAATACTCACAATATAAATTTTTGACAAGGCGCCATAATAACGAAGCAACCGCGATGTATTTTTATATATGAAGATTGCACGTTGGCAACACATTCAAGAATTCAGGTACGAAAAGTATCGTCAAATATTTACATAATCTGCATCAGGATAATTTAATCTAAACACAGCCAAACTCTGATTCGCCAACTCTTCTAAACCCAAAATACGATAAGACTTAATCATAATAATCAAAGCTTTTTGGATTTCAGGTGCTCCTTGATAACGTTGTATAATTTCATTAGCCCGATTTGCTGCAGCCACATAGGCTTTTTTATGGAAATAATAATCAGCAATATGTAATTCATAACTTGCAAATAAATTACGCAAATAAATCATGCGCTGACGAGCATCGGGAACGTATTGGCTATCAGGATAACGACGAATCAATTCTGCGAATTCTTGATATCCTAATTGCATAGTCCCTGGGTCACGCAAAGACAAATCAATCGGTACATAACGTAAATACCAACCTCTATCTTGATCCATGTCCGCCATTGCTTGCATATAGTAGGCATAATCAATATGTTCACTATTGGGATATAAATGAATAAAACGTTCGGCTGCGGATTTCGCCGATGGTGCATCGCCATCCTTATAGTATGCATATATCAATTCTAATTGAGCTTTCTCTGCATAATGATTAAAAGGATATAATACATCTAATGCTTCATAGGCTTTAATAGCCTGACTAAAATTCCGATCAACTAAAAATTCTTTTGCATTTTGATAGATTTGATTAACTGTTTGTCCTTTAAAAGCAATAAATGGATCATTGGAATGACTAGCACACGCAAACAGCATAGCCAATACAAAATTCACCAAAAATACAAATTTAAATATTTTCACAATACTTTTCAATAAAGCTATGCTTTATTCCCTTTTTTAAAGTGAAGGAAGGAATAAGCGAAATTACTGTCCACTCTTTTATTCAGCATCCAAAAAGTCAAATTTTATTATTATTAATTTGACTAGCAAATCCATTTAATCTTTTTTACGGAAGATCTCATTTAGCTTAAATTTCTCTGCCAAAATAGGGATTCCACACCAGCCTATGATAGCCTCAATAATGAGAATAACACCCACTAAAAAAGCAAATAATTTGCCCAGACCCAATAACACACCAATCAATAATACAATACCAATCACCAAACGTGAAAGACGTTCATTGGATTCAAGATTGCTTGCTACATTGAACATAGATAGTATCCTCTATTAAGTCGTAATAAAAAGGCATCGCTCCCGTCAGCATTATAGCGATATTCTATGAAAAACACAGCTCAAGTAATAAATTGCCAAGCAATTGTCCCAGAACATTTAGCAGAAAAGCGTCTCGACCAAATTTTGAGTCAGTTATTTCCTGCTTATTCCCGTACGCGTTTGCAACAATGGGTTCGTTGTCAACAAGTTTGGGTTGATGATGAACTCAAACGACCACGAGATAAAATAAAAGCAGGGGCCAAAATTATTATTTTAGCTAGCTTAAGTGAAGAAGTTAGTTGGGAAGCAGAAGAGCTTCCTCTTGATATTATTTATGAAGATGAAGCTATACTTGTAGTTAACAAGCCTGCAGGATTAGTCGTCCATCCTGCCGTAGGAAATACGCATAAAACACTGGTAAATGCTCTTTTACATTATTTACCTGAACTCAAAAAACTTCCTCGGGCTGGAATCATACATCGTTTAGACAAAGACACATCGGGTCTATTAATAATTCCTAAAATTTTAAACGCGTATAATAAATTGGTCAAACAACTACAAGCAAGAACTATGAAACGCGAATATATAGCTGTTATTCAGGGCCTATTAATCGCTGGGGGAACTATCAATGCACCTATAGGCCGTCATCCGAGATTAAGAAAAAAAATGGCTGTCACTGAATTGTTGAGTGGGAAACCAGCAGTATCGCATTATCGAGTCATGGAACGTTTTAATCATCACACACTTATTAAAGTAAAGCTAGAAACCGGACGCACTCATCAAATTCGCGTGCATATGGCTCATATCCATCATCCATTGGTCGGCGATAAAACCTATACTGGCCGCTTTCATTTACCAAAAAAAGCCAGTGAATTGCTGATTAATTGCTTGCATCATTTTCCTCGCCAAGCCCTGCATGCACAATGTTTAGGAATTATCCATCCTGTTACCTTACAACCTATGGAGTGGCACAGCCCTTTACCTGGAGATATGCATCAATTAATTAACTGTTTACGAGAAGATAAACTGAATGCTTGATTTAATCATTCCTGATTGGCCAGCTCCACACTGGGTCAAAGCTTATACAACAACTCGAACAGGTGGATTTAGTCGTGCTCCCTACAATAGTTTAAATATCGCCGCGCATGTAGGTGATAATTTGGACGATGTATCGAAAAACCGTCAATTACTAAAGAAAAAATTACATCTAAAAAAACCTATTGTCTGGTTAGAACAAGTACATGGAAACACTGCTATTTCAGCTGATCACTCTCTCGATAGTTTTGTGGCTGATGCTATTTATTCGAGAACAGAACAAACGGTCTGTGCCGTACAAACCGCAGATTGCTTACCATTATTAATTTGCAGCTTTAGTAGTTATTATGTCGCTGCCATCCATGCCGGTTGGAAAGGTTTAAGCAATGGTATTATAGAAACTACTATTAATGCATTAGCCTTACCGCCCAGCGATATTTTAGTTTGGCTAGGTCCTGCTATCGGCCCTCAAGCTTTTATAGTCGGAGAAGAAGTTTTTCAATCTTTTGTAGACAAAGATCCGACGGCCGAAATAGCTTTTCAGCCTTTAGAAAACAAGCAATGGCAGGCAAATCTCTATAAATTGGCTCAACTACGTTTGCGCAAGCTAGGAATAAGCTCCATCTACGGAGGTAATTACTGTACTTTTTCCGACAAGCTTCGTTTTTTCTCATATCGGAGAGACCGAATAACGGGGCGAATGTTGAGCCTTATTTGGATAAACCTACCTTAAAAAAGAATCCAATCTTACATTAACTTTACCTAAAATCTCCAAAATAGAGTCACAGCAATTGAATTTTGACAAGTACCGTAATTATGCAGCCTGCATAGGCTTAACATGCATGGAGAATTGCGTTTCGCGCAGCCACACAGACAAAAATTCAAGAACGAAGCGTAGGGGACTTTTCTTGAATTACTCCCAAGCCTACCTTATACTATTGGGCAATATAAAAACAATAATAATAAATTTATGCATCGATTTTTTTCAGCTTTACTATTATGCGTGTTAACTACTCCATTATTAGCGGAACCTACTTCAAAAAATTTATACACTGTGCCTGATAAACGTTGGGGCATATTGTTTTACCATAGTTGGATGACTAATAGTAATATTGGCCCTGTACTAACCGCCCAAGATGTTCATTTCAAATATGGGACGATGAACTCTATCGATTTGTCTTATCAATTAGACCCAACTAACCCCTTACGGCGTTTTTTTCGGCCTTTAGTCAGTACTATTGAAGTCGCTGGAAATATAACGCAGCGACGTGATCCCAACGGCCTCATCTATGAATTTGATCCTTACTTAAATTTTCGCTGGAAAACTTTCCCTTGGGATCATTATGTCACTACAACTTTCGCAATTGGCGATGGACTTTCATATGCAACCAGCATTCCTCTACGAGAAGAGCATGATTCATCCAATAATCATGCTAAAAGATTACTAAATTTTTTAGTTGTAGAAGCGACCTTTGCAGCTCCTAGCCACCCTGAATTACAATTCGTGGTCAGAGCACATCACCGTTGTGGCGCTTGGGGATTATTTGGTGCCGGCAACTTAAGCTCCAATGCTATAGGTCTAGGAATACGTTATCTATTTTAATTTTTATTTATAAAAAACCTTAATAAGAATTATTTGGTAGGTGTTGGTAACGTAGAAACAGGAATTTCAGTTTCCAACCCTTTTGCCCCTAAGAAAAAAGTTGGTGTTGTGCTTTTTCCAAATGCTGGTGAATCAACTAATATCTTATTTTCAAGTAAAATATCTTTTTCCTGATCATCAGAATTTAACTCTGATCCCTGTTGTTTAGTAGAATTACCATTGATTTTCATCCGAACGACAGAGCATCTTTTTGTAAAAATGAATGATCTTATATGAGGTGTCCCTATCCCTGTAATTTTTCGAATCATTTCACAACCTTCTAAAAAAATTAATTCAATTAAAATATCCTAAGTAATTATATCAACTATTTATTTTTTTTCAAAAAAATAAATTTAATAGGAAACGTTCTAAATTTTTTTAGTTAAAACAGAACGACTTGGAAAAATCTTAACGGTTTTAATCATATTATCTTTAATCAAGATAACTTTCATCGTTTTATTTTCAAACTGAAACACAGTGCCTACTTTTGGAATAACTTCGAGCGTCTCAATAATTAATCCACTTAAAGTTTTAGGGCCACGTAAGGGTAAATTTAAATTTAATTGACGATTTAAATCTCGTAATGCAATGCCTCCATCCACCAAGTAACTACCATCTGCTTGCAATGCGACAGCACGACGAATTAATGCCATATCCGTGGTAAATTCACCCACAATTTCTTCTAATATGTCTTCTAAGGTAATAAGACCCTGAAGCTCGCCATATTCATTGACGACTAAACCAATACGATGTTTCTCACGACGAAAATTTAACAATTGGCTATTTAATGCTGTTGCTTCGGGTATAAAATGAACCTCTTCTGCTGCTTCGATTAATACTTCTTTACTTAATTGTTGCTTACTTAAACTATTTAAAACTTTTCGAAAATGTAAAATTCCTATTACCTCATCAAGAGAATCTCGATAAATCGGTAGCCGTGTATATTCGCTCTTAATTAATTGTTTTAAAATTACCTCCCAGGGCTGATTAATATCAATACCAATAATTTCCTGCCTTGGAATCATAATATCTTCTACGGTTACTTTATTTAGCTCTAATACCTTGAGTAACATATTTTTATAACCATTAGGCATATGTCCAGTGCCCTCACGTAATAAACTTACTAATTCTTCGCGGGATAATTGTTCAACTGTCAATTTTGGAATTTTTATCCCAAGTAAACGTAAGGTAGTATTTGCCATTAAATTTGTTAGCCAAACAAAGGGGTATAAAATATACAACAAAATAATTAGAGGCCAAACGGCAAACAATGCAATCGGTTGAGGATATAAGGTTGCTAAGGTTTTCGGTGCTACTTCACAAAAAATTAATACTACAAAAGTAAGCGCTAGGGTTGCCAAAAAAACACCCGATGCCGAAAAATATTGTAATGCAAGCAACGTAACTACAGCAGAGGCAAGGATATTAGCAAAAGTTCCGCATAAAAGAATAACCCCGAGCAAACGATCGGGTCTTTTTAATAAATCCTGTACACGTTTAGCGAGAAGGTTATGCTGTCTCACTAGATGACGTAATCGATATCTATTTATAGATAACATGGCAGCTTCTGCCAATGAAAAAAAGACAGCGGCTAATAATAATAAAAATAATAAACCAACAAGAAATGCAAATGAATAATGCATGCGCTAAGGTCCCATTCTTTTAAAGATTCGGCATGAATAAAATCGTTCCTAAATAAACTATTCCAATTAAACCAGCGCCAATTAGCGTCCAGCTAATTGCAATTTTTCCCCGCCAACCAAAATAGTTTCTCCCGATTAATAGCATTAAAAGCACCCCCCAAGCGAGTAGTGATAAAAGTATTTTTTGCCACAAGCGCTGCTCAAAAACTGGATGCAATAAAATCAAACTGCTCGCCAAAACTAATGTCAGTAAAACGATAGCGATAGAAATAAGCATAAATAGATACGTTTCCATCACTTCCAAAGGTGGGAAATATTGAATAAATCCTATAGCTTGTTTATGCTTGAGCATCCACTCTTGACTGGCTAATAGCAATGCTTGGAGTGCAGCACTGAATAAAACAATCAGTGCAAGCGTTGAGAGAAAAATATGAACAAAATCAGCATAGGACACCATGAGACTCGCTTACTCCTCAGCTAAGCTGATACAATAACAGAAATTTTTGGGTCATTCATCATGTCTCCTTTTTTATAAAATCCGGCTTTTCTACTTTGTAGATTTAGTCTCATTAAAAATTACGATAAATTTAGGACTGCTATAAAATCATGTTTGACAATTTAACAGCTCGTTTAAAAATATCTTTTAAAAACATTCGTGGCCAAGGTCGCTTAAGCGAACATAATATTAAGGAAAGTCTTCGTGAAGTAAAAAAAGCTTTAATTGAAGCGGATGTCGCCTATCCTGTTGTCAAAACAATTATTGAACAAGTGCGCCAAGGCGCCATTGGGCAAAAAGTCACAGAAAGCTTAGCACCAGGTCAAGCCTTTATAAAAATTGTAAGTGATACCTTAACTAGTATCATGGGGAAGGATCTATCCGAATTAAATCTTTCTACACAAGCGCCAGCCATAATTATGGTAGCGGGCTTGCAAGGTTCGGGAAAAACAACAACGGTTGCAAAATTAGCCTATTGGTTAAAAGAACAAAAAAATAAATCAGTTTTAGTGACTAGTACTGATATTCATCGTCCTGCAGCTATTTTACAACTTGAAAATTTGGCCGAAAGTATAGGTGTGTTATTTCACACGAGTAACGCCTCGCAAACACCTACTTATATTGTTCAAACTGCTATTCAAGCTGCTCGAAATAAAGGAGTAGATGTCGTTATTATAGATACAGCCGGTCGCTTACATATTGATACAGCAATGATGGATGAAGTGCGCACTATCCACGCTGTTAGTAATCCCATCGAAAGCTTATTCGTGCTTGATAGTATGATGGGTCAAGACGCTGTAAAAACAGCACAGGGTTTTAATGAAACTATTCCTCTTACTGGAATCATCCTTAGCAAAATGGATGGTGATGCACGTGGGGGAGCCGCTTTATCAGTAAAATTTACTTTAGGTAAACCAATTAAATTTATCGGTTCCGGCGAAAAAATCACTGCACTTGAACCTTTTTACCCGGATAGAATTGCTTCGCGCATACTCGGTATGGGCGATGTCCTTTCGTTAGTCGAAGAAGTACAGCGTCATGCCGATCAAAAAGCCATACAAAAACTCAATCAAAAATTGCAAAAAGGCAAAAAATTTGATCTGGAAGACTTTTTAAATCAACTTATACAAATGGATAATATGGGAGGAATGGAGCAACTCTTAGGCAAGCTTCCCGATGGAAACAGTACCGCTTTACTCGCTAGTGCTAAAAATACACTTAATAAAAAACTAACTTCCCAGATGCAAGCAATCATCCGTTCTATGACAAAAAAAGAACGGCTTTTTCCAGATACTATCCAAGGATCCCGAAAACGGCGTATTGCCGGAGGTTCCGGGACGCAAATCCAGGATGTGAACCGACTCCTGAAACAGTTCAATCAAATGCAAAAAATGATGAAGCGTTTCTCTAAGCCTGGCTCCATGAATAAACTTCTACAAGGACTACAAAATCACTACCCTCGATAAAACCTCTAGAAACTCGAATGAAGCCCTTCCCAAATTAATAAAATTTGCGTAGAATCCGAGCTGATTTCAATCTAAGCTAGCTCACTCAATTGAGCGTTTAAATAGACAGTAAAAATAGAGAGGAAAATTTATTCCATGGTTACCATTCGCTTAGCACGAGGAGGTCGTACAGAACGCCCCTTCTATCACATTGTTGTAACAGATAGCCGGAAGCCGCGTGATGGACGCTATATTGAGCGCTTAGGTTTTTATAACCCTGTTGCCGCAGGTAAAGAAGTAAGCTTACAAATTGCAGAAGACCGAGTTAACTATTGGGTATCTCAAGGAGCTCAGCTGTCAGAACAAGTCCAAAGTCTGCTGAAAAAAGCTAAAAATGGAACTAATAATCCTAAGAAAACTGAGGACCAGGCGGAAGCTGCTTAATACATCCGCCTTTCCTGAGAATTTACCCACCTCTCTGTATATAGATGCTAGATAAAGTATTGCTGCAATCAATCAAAGAGGTAAAGATGACAAAAAAAAAGGTCTTAGTAGGGACTATCGGAAAACCTTATGGTGTCAAAGGATGGGTTAAAATCAATTCCTATACAGAACCTGTCAGCAATATCCTCGATTATCAACCCTGGTCTTTAGAAGCACCCAGTAAACTTTCTTCTCCTCCTATCCTAATTGAAATAATAGATAATTGCCTTCATGGTCAACAGATATTAGCGCTACTCGCAAACTGTATAACTCCTGAATCAGCATGTCTTTATACAAATTATAAAATCTATGTAGATCGAGAAAAATTCTTTCCCTTGGCAGAGCAAGAGTATTATTGGACAGATTTAGAAGGCTTAAAAGTCTATACTTGTGAAAACACTTATCTCGGCATAATCCAAGCTATCTTTGCTACGGGTGCTAACGATGTATTAGTAATCACTGATAAAAAAAGACATTTAGTTCCATTTTTATTAGATCAAACCATTAAGTCTATCAATTTAGAGAATAAAACTATGATTGTCGATTGGGATGCTGAATTTTGATGGATATTCAGATTATTAGCCTATTTCCTGAAATGTTTACTCCTTTAAATTTGAGTATACCTGGACGTGTACAAAAAAAAGGGCTATTAAAAATATCTTATTTAAATCCTCGGGATTTCACACAAGATAAGCATAATACTGTAGATGATCGTCCCTATGGAGGCGGGCCTGGAATGGTTATGAAGTTTGAGCCATTATTAGCTGCGATAAAGATGGCTAAATTACGTCAAGAGACTTTATATCCAGCCTCTTTAGTTAGTTATTTATCGCCTCAAGGAAAAAAATTTGATCAAATAGCTGCTCAAGAATTAAGCCAACGTACAGGACTTATCCTAATCGCAGGTCGTTATGAAGGCATCGATCAGCGTCTTATTAACCGTGAAGTCGACGAGGAATGGTCTCTAGGAGATTTTATTTTGAGTGGTGGCGAACTAGCGGCTATGTGTCTTATTGATAGCATAGCCCGCCTATTACCAGGAGCATTAGGTCATCTGGAATCTGCGTCACAAGATTCATTTAGCTCGGCTCTACTAGATTACCCACATTATACACGCCCTGCAAAGCTTGATGGTCAAGATGTTCCGGAAATTCTGCTACAGGGAGACCACTCAGCCATTGCTCGTTGGCGTTTAAAACAAGCTTTGGGACAAACCTGGCAACGTCGACCAGATTTATTAAAAAAGCATATACTTAGCGAACAAGAGCAGGTATTATTGGCCGAATTCATCCGTGAAAATAGCGAATAAAATTTGGAGTTAGCGATGAGCAATCTCATACAAACTATTGAAAAAGAACAAATGCAATCAAAAAAGGACATTCCCGACTTTCGTGCGGGAGATACAGTCGCAGTCAAAATTAAAGTCAAAGAAGGTACACGCGAACGATTACAATCCTTTGAAGGTGTTGTTATTGCGCGACGAAATCGTGGATTTAACTCTGCCTTTACTGTAAGAAAGATCTCACATGGCGAAGGAGTGGAACGAGTTTTTCCTCTTTATAGTCCTTTAACGGCTAGCATAGAAATTAAAAGACGTGGTGATGTTCGAAAAGCAAAACTATATCATTTACGCAACCTACGTGGTAAAGCGGCGCGTATTAAAGAAAAATTAGTAAATACCCTGCAAGCTTCTATTTCAACAAAAGAAGATGCTAGTAATAACGATCCGATAGAATAGATGTCAATCTTTGCCAACAATATTTTTAATGTTGTTGGCAATTCAAAGTTTTAGACTCCCTTAAAAGATAATATCACTTTTATGTTTTATAAAGCTATCGTTCAAACTCCTATTGGTAAGCTAGGAATATCCACTTTGGGTCAATTACTAACCCGGCTTGATTTTTTAACCGATGATAGAGTATTAATTACCCCTAATGAAAAATTTATAGAAAACATCGTAAGTCAGCTTAATCAATACTTTCAATGCCCAAGCTTTGAGTTTAATATCCCCTACCAACTACAAGGAACTCCTTTTCAAACTAAGGTTTGGCAAGCATTAAGTAATTTACCTATACAAACAACTGTTAGTTACGGTGCTCTCGCCAATAAATTAAAAACAGGTGCGCGAGCTGTAGGTAATGCTTGCCGAGCAAACCCTCTTCCAATACTAATCCCATGTCATCGCGTTATAGCTCAAGGAAATTTAGGTGGCTATAAAGGAAAAGAAATATCTATTAAAAAATGGTTGTTAAATCATGAATTTTATTCCCGTACATTTTAAGCTGGATTAGAATTCGAAATATATTTTTCACTTTAATAATCAAATGAAAATTTGTTTATTTATTAATTTCTTTCAAGCTTGCTCAAATTCCTTTCTCAGCTCCTGTAAGTCTTTACTCAAAAGTGTGTAAGTTAAGACTGAAGCCGCCAAACGCCCATTGTAATAAATTATAACTTTGTTAATCTACGTAGTGTGTGTTGTTAATGATCTAATCAAGGACTTAATTTCCAGAAATAATCTAAAGAATAGATTACTGACATGGAAATTAATTAGCAAATCCTTATGTTATGTGGAATAGAAAAGGATGTCTACACTACAAGGATGTAGTGTTAGCAAGGATGCTACAAGGACGTTACTAACACAGATATACCCCCTTGGGCCGTTTTACGGCCCTTTTTAATTTATTACATGAATTTTTGTCAGCGTTTTCATCAATTCATAACAATAAATATTTAAAAATTTTTATCTTTCAATGTATTAATCTTGCCAAAAATGATGATTTCTTTCATAGTAAGTCTCTGCTTGTATATTATAAGAACAAGCATTTAATTTTAATGTAATAGTTCCTTCGGTCGCTGTATTATAGATTTTAGCACCTAAACGTTGATAACGATTTAATACGATTTTATGCGGAAATTTAAATCGATTATGAAAACCCGTTGGGAACAAAGCATAAGCTGGTTGTACATAGTTTAAAAATTCTATGCTTGAAGAAGTTTTACTACCATGATGGGGTACTATTAATACTGTGCTTCGCAAAGATTTTTGCTTTGTATGAACAAGATAATTTTCTGCAGCTTTTTCTATATCACCAACTAATAAAATACTTTGTAACTGGTTACTAATTTTTAGTACGCATGAACTATTATTACCTAGATAGTCAAGATTCGAGGGTGGGTATAAAATCTCGAAATTAACTCCATCCCATTGCCAGCGCATCTGTTCTTTGCACAAATTTACGATTCTTGGTAGAAATTTTTGAGGAATACTACTCAGTATTTTATCTACTTGTATTTGTTTTAAAATAATCGTCGCTCCACCACTATGATCATTATCACCATGACTAATCACCATCAAATTCACTTTATGAACACCGATTGTTTGTAAAAAAGGAAGTAAAACCAATTTTCCTGCATCAAAAGATGAACTTAAGCGAGGACCCGTATCATAAATCAGGACATGATGTTGGGTACGAACTACACTAGCTAAACCCTGACCCACATCGAGAAGATGAATCCAAATATCACCATATTGTGGCCCCTGACTTTCTCCAAAAAATAAAGGTAAGAGCCAAATGAAACCTAAGCAACGAGTTGGTGTTCCCCTAGGCGCCAAAATTAATAATATGCCAATTATACTTGAAGCTAAAATCCAGCGGTTTGATAAGTATGCATAATATTGAGTAAAAGGTATTTCTGAAAAAAAACTGAGTAATCTCCAAAGTAACTCTAGTAATTTTTCTACGAAAATTAAGATATTTTTTCCAAGAACAGCGCTTACTAAACTAAGTAAGCTACCTAATAAACTAAGCGGTAAAATTAAAAAGCCAATAGAAGGAATAGCTATTAAGTTAGCAATAAAACTAATCCAAGAAATTTGCTGAAAAAATAATAAAGATAAAGGAATCAGTCCTAAACTTAAAGTTAATTGTATTCGACACCAAACTTGCCAATTTTTTAATGGCTTCACGCGATTTGAGACAGCATAAAAAATTAATATAACTGCTGTGAAGGATAACCAAAAACTTGCTGAAAGTACTGCAAAAGGTTTCATTATTAAAATAATTAATAATGTTAAATAAAATGAACGCCAACTAGTAAGATAGCGCCGTTTGATTATCGCCAATGAAAATAGAGATAACATCAGTAAAGCACGCTGGGTTGGAATAGCGAAGCCCGCTAAAGCACTATAAAAAATAGTTAATAATAGCGTTAATCCGCTAGCAATTTTCGGTGCTGGAATATACAAAGTGACAACAGATATACGACAGAAAGTAAAACGAACTATCCAATAAATAATTCCTGCAATAAAAGCAAGATGTAAACCTGCAATAGCAAATAAATGATTTGTTCCAGTACCACGCATTACTCGCCATTGTTCATCAGTAATTTCACAACGTATTCCTGTCGTTAGTGCATTTATAAGTCCTATTAAAGGATATGCTTGTAACGCTTTTTTTACATTTGCAGTAATTTTTTGACGTAGAGTATCGATAAAATAATATATATTTGTTCGTTGAATTAGTTGTAAAGGTGATTTTTCTAATAGATAACCTGTAGCACAAATGTTTTGTTGGAACAACTCGGCTTGATAATCAAAGCTACCAGGGTTCCAAAAAGCACGGGGACGACGTAGACGCAAAGCAAATTGCCAGATATCTCCTTTTTTAAAATTAGTTAATACATTTAAATTTTTGTAAAAATATCCTTTAATTCGTACAGGCATGGGATACCGTAAAGATACTGAGGTCTCAAGTTTTTGTATAAGAAAGTCAAAACGCACGACATTCGAAAAATTCTCTGGAATAGTTATTATTCTTCCTTTTGCAATTAGCGTCTTACCTTCCAATATTTTTGGTAATTGAAAGGCAAGTTGTTGATGAGCAATTATTAACGACCAAGAAAAACCTAAACAACAAGCAACAAAAAATAAAATCCAATTTGCAAAAAAAAGCCGTTTAAAAAAAGCGAAAGTAATTAAAATTATACTAAATAATATTAGCAAATAGGCTAGTTTTACCGTAGGTAAGTGCGAGAAATGTGTGATCCATACCACACCGATTAAAAACCCTAACGTCCAGCGGGCCATATTCTTTTATTTAGCGATAACTTGTCTTATTGTATATTTTTTTTAAATAAATTTAAAAACACCTTTATAGTAATAAAAAATAATATTTAATATTATTTTTTATTTAAACCATTATCTTATATACTTAAAGGATATATCTAAAATTAAAGGCAAACTAAATTAGTTTAACAAGGAGTGTTCTATGCAAAAATCAATTGATCTTAATAAAAGAGTCTCTGATAAATCTAGTTCTGAAAATACTATTCAAAAATTACCTATAGAAACTTCTTCTAATTCTTCTGAAAAAACAACCTCTGAAAAAAAGGATTTTTTAATCTCTTTCAAAAATTAGGATGTTCAAATACTAATTCTGCAGATGATAAAAGTGAAGTCTTCAAAGTGCCTAAATTTGGACCTAAATAATATATGAGTATCTAAAATAGATAAAAATATACTTTATTTATAATTTGCATTTAATGTAAAACAATTTTTAACGGTACACTAAAACCATAACAAAGCTAGCAACTAATCCTGCTGCTGGGATAGTTAATATCCATGCCCACATAATTCGTCGTATAGTGGGCCAATGGGTATTGAGCCAACCATTTGTTGAGCCTACTCCAAGAATCGCTCCAGTCACTGTATGCGTAGTAGAAACAGGAATACCCAAATCGGTAGCTGCAAATAACGTGAACGCAGCACCTGTTGCTGCACATCCGCCGCTTAAAGGAGTTAATTGGGTTATTTTATTTCCTAAAGTATGCACAATACGCCAACCTCCGATGAGTGTTCCCAATCCCATTACGAAATTACAAGAAATAATTACCCAAAATGGAACATAAAAATGCCCATTCAAAAGACCTGTAGAAAATAATAATACAGCGATAATACCCATTGTTTTTTGGGCATCATTACCACCATGGCCTAAACTTAATAAGGCTCCTGCAACAAATTGAGCGCGTTTAGCCCAACATTGAGTCTTATCGGGATTTATATCTTTTAAAAAAAAATGTGCTAATTTTATCAACAACCAACTAATTGATAACCCCAACAAGGGTGACAAGACTATTGCTATCAATACAGGTAGCAATCCATGCCAATTTAAAACATGCCAGCCTCCTGCCACTAAAGCTGCGCCGACCAGTCCTCCTATTAATCCATGAGAAGAACTTGATGGTAAACCAAAATACCAGGTTAAAAGATTCCAAATAATTGCGCCGATTAGAGCTGCAAAAAGCACATAAGGGGTAATGATATTAGGTTCGATAAGACCTGAGCCTATAGTGGTCGCAACACTTAGATGAAAAAATAAGAAAGCAATAAAATTAAAAAATGCCGCCCATAATACCGCTGTTAAAGGTTTTAGAACCTTTGTTGCAACCATAATAGCGATAGAGTTTGCCGCATCATGAAAACCATTAATAAAGTCGAAGATAAATGCTAAGAGAATAACGAAATAAATAAATACTAAAGTGCTCGTCATAAAGCATTCTTCCCATCACCAAAACTTGGTGTCAAGTATACACGACGTTGGTAGGGTTGGCACTCTGACGACGTTAAGCCAATTTTATAAAAAACGGATATTGAATTATATTTCATATGGGAATTTATAATTAGTGAAAACTTGTTGTGTTTATGCTCTTCGCACTTGAATTTTTGTCTATGCCGCTCAATTTGCCATCCATGTATTTTGAATACATTCGAGTAGCTTCATTCTCACGGCAGCTTGCCAAAAATTCAATTGCTATGAGTATACTTCAGTTATTTTTAATTCTTAAAATTCTATAGTTCATTCTTTAAATTCCATCTCTTATTTCCTATAGTAATCCTTTAATGTAAAATTATATCTTATGTTATCGCTTATTGAATTAATTCAACAACTAGTTGCTCGACCTTCAGTGACTCCAGAAGATGAAGGTTGTCAACCTATTTTATATCAGCACTTAAAGCGCCTAGGTTTTGCGATTGAACACTTACCATTTGCGGATGTCAATAATTTTTGGGCTAAACGTGGAAAAGAATCACCTTTATTTGTTTTTGTTGGGCACACTGATGTCGTTCCCACTGGCCCATTAAATAAGTGGGATAGCCCTCCTTTTGTGCCTACCATTCGCAATGGACAACTTTTTGGTCGTGGTAGCGCTGATATGAAAGGAAGTCTCGCTGCAATGCTAGTGGCTTGTGAAAAATTTATTGATGAACATCCTAATCATAGTGGTTCTATAGCATGGTTAATTACTAGTGATGAAGAAGGCCCTAGCGTTAATGGCACAGCAAAAGTAGTTGAAGTACTTAAAAACAGATACGAAAAAGTAGATTATTGTTTAGTTGGCGAACCTACCTGCGAAGAAAAATTAGGAGATACTTTAAAAGTAGGTCGCCGTGGATCTTTATCAGCCCATTTGATCATTAAAGGTAAACAAGGCCATATTGCTTACCCTCAATTAGCTGAAAATCCTATCCATCGCTTTAACCCAAGTCTAGCTGAATTATTGGGTATCAACTGGGATGAAGGAGTAGCTTATCCTAATTTTCAACCAACTAGCTTACAAGTTTCTAATATTCATGGCAGTACTGGTGCTGGAAATGTTATTCCAGATAACCTAGAGGTTAAGTTTAATTTTCGTTATTCCCCAGCAACCACCGCAAAAAAATTAGAAGATACAGTAGAAAAAATTTTAAAAAAACATTATCTAAAATATCAAATCACTTGGCAACAAGGAGGACTTCCTTTCCTAAGTTCTTCAGGACAGTTACGTTTAGCCTGTCTTGATGTTATAGAAAAACTTACCGGGATTACACCTATAATTTCTACAACAGGGGGCACCTCTGATGCTCGTTTTATTGCGCCCTTAGGAGCAGAAATTGTTGAGTTTGGTCCATGCAATCGTACTATTCATCAAATTAATGAATGCGTCTCTATTGATGATCTTGAGCAATTAGCTTTAATTTATAAAGAAATTTTGAAGAAAACTTTGTGTGTTTAAAGATAAATCAGTAAAGCAAGGGCAAAAAAAAGCAGCCTTAAAGGCTGCTTGCGTTAATCGTTAGTGTTCTCTATTATGAAAGAAACTGCGATTTTGATAACCATGATGGATCAGGATAGTAAGCAAATACTAGCGTTCCGTTCTTAATCGAATGGATTAATGAATCGGCAACTGCTGGACTGACTGCAAAACAGCCCCAACTTCGTCCCAGACGACCATGTTGTTGCGCAAATTGCGCTGTCGCATAATCTGCCCTATGGACTACGATATCACGAGCTTCCGCCCTATCGTTAAATCCTTTTTCTAGGCCTTTTAATTTTAATGAATAGCCATGTTTACCCTGATAAGTTGATTCAGTTAAAAACACACCTAAACTTGATTCTAAACTTCCTGGTCTATCCGAGAAGAAAGTTGCATAGTTGCCACCACTGTTCTGTCCATGGGCAACGTACTCATTAAAAAGCATAGAGTTGTTGTTAAGGTCTAATACCCACAATCTTCGCGCTGTTGATGGCTTAGTATAATCAATAATCGTAAGAATATGCTGATTGTCTAAACCTTCCTGTCTGGCTTTATTATAAGCCTCTAAACCTAATTGTAATACTTTAGGATTAAGACCAGGAGTAGTCCGCCCACTGAGTTGCTGCATCTCAGCTTGCACGTTAGCATCCTGGCTTACTGGACTAGCATTAACAGTCATCACGAAGAGGCCACTGGCTAGCAGTAATAAACTTGTTATTTTCTTTAATATCACTATATAACCCCCCCTCTGCTTATTTAGCAGAAGAAGACCACTATAGCATAATTCGTACAATTTTTGAACGTATTTACCCTGTTTTATTAGATAAAAGGCTTACATTTATAGTTTAATATGTAAGCCTAAGGGAAGATAGAAATTTAGGTTAAAACCCCTTATAAGAAAACCTCACTCTAAGCGTTTCATGCGTTAAAAGCGTTAGGCGAGAAATTTTCAGTAAATAGTCCTTTTATCCTCAAATTCGAAGATTAAAGGATTATCCTATTTTTTATCTATATTCTACATAGAACGACGTTCTAGCTCAAAATTTCTTGTTAAAAACAAAATAAAAGAAGAAATTTAGTAAAATGTAGAATAATCCTACCCTAGAAAAATAAGCTATTTCAGTTCGCAAGACCTCTTTGCTAAATATTTTTTTATGATAACTCAAACCGAGTATCTATCTAAGATTTTAAACTGAGCTTAGCTTAAATTTTTAAGCTATGTTTATTGTTATAATCAAATATTAGATTAATTTTCCTCTTTGGTTTCGCGATAGAAATTATTTCATTTTTCGTGGTCTGCCTCGCTTACGTATGGTGCCTGTTTTAGCTATATTGAGCTGAGAGGTCCTTCCTCGACCCTTTGTCGTTAAGATTCTTTTCATTCTTTTTCGATTTCCTTTAGCCTTAGCAACTGCTAAAGCCTTGAAATTAGCTTCCATTTTTTTATGTTCAATTTTAACAACTTTTTCAAGTGCTTTTTGATAAGCTTCTTGCTCAGCAATTTTTAGCTTTTCTTTGAAATTAGCTTTCAGCATAGCAATCTTAGCACGTAAGGCTTTTTGTGTCATACGAGCGTTTAGAGCAGCTTTACTTCGTTGCATTTTTTTAGCAGCACTTAAGGGTGGTCTACCTCGTTTAGTTTTTGTTTGTGTTTTAACATTCGTCATATGTATTCCTTAGAGTTAAAATAATATCAATCAATATATATATATACTTTTCGCACTTGTATTTTTGTCTGTGTTGCCGCTAACTCGCAATCCTCATAATGATTATTATTATAAAGGTTGCTGTAGACGCGACACTTGACAAAAATCTCATTACTTTGAGTATACCTTCTTAAAATTAAAGTGATATTAAATAATATTTTCTTTAATTAAGAAGTATAAACCTAAATAGACATTCTATTATATAATATTTTATCATTATTAAAAAATTCAGCTTTTTTATTAATATTTTTTAATTGCCAAATTTCTAATTTATATAAATAGATAATTATTTATGGGGATTTCATTATCTTTTTTCAATAGCTATATAATTTCTTTGTGTACTTCCAATATACAATTGTCTAGGTCTTGCAATGCGAAGTTTTGGGTCAGCCATCATTTCTTCCCATTGTGAAATCCAACCAACCGTGCGAGCTAATGCAAAAATTACCGTAAACATATTGGTAGGAATTCCTAAAGCACTTAAAGTAATACCCGAATAAAAATCTACATTAGGATATAATTTTCTTTCAACAAAATAAGGATCTTCTAAAGCAATTTTCTCTAAAGCTAATGCAAGTTTAAATAAAGGCACTTCTTTTTGCCCAGTTTCTTCCAATACATCATGACATGTTTTTTTCATCACTGATGCTCGCGGATCATAATTTTTATATACACGATGTCCAAAACCCATTAATCGAAAGGGATCATTGGGATCTTTTGCCTTTTCGATGTAATGGTTAATACGAGAAATATCTCCTATTTCAAGCAACATATTTAAGCATGCTTCGTTGGCACCACCATGAGCAGGTCCCCATAAAGCGGCTATTCCTGCAGAAATACAGGCATAGGGATTAGCACCTGTTGAGCCAGCCATTCTAACGGTTGATGTAGAAGCATTTTGCTCATGATCAGCATGTAAAATAAAAATTTTATCTAAAGCCTTTGCCAACACTGAGTTAGGTGGATTCTCTTTAGTTGGAACCCCAAACATCATATGCATAAAATTTTCTGCATAATTTAAATGATTCAGAGGATACATAAAAGGCAATCCTGTCGCATACTTGTAAGACATAGCGGCAAGAGTTGGCATTTTAGCAATTAATCTTAGTGCGGCTAATTTGCGATGTTCTTTATTATGAATATCCAACAAATCGTGATAGAAAGCGGATAAAGCTCCAATTACACCCAACATAATCGCCATGGGATGAGCATCTCTACGAAATCCATGAAAAAAATGACGTAGCTGCTCATGTACCATAGTATGTTGATTAATTTCTTCATTAAAATTCTGTTTTTGAGTTTGATTAGGTAACTCACCATGAAGTAATAAATAAGCAACTTCTATAAAATCTGATTTTTCTGCAAGTTGATCAATCGAATAGCCGCGATAAAGTAAAATACCTTTATCACCATCAATAAAAGTTATTTTAGAAGAACAGGAAGCAGTAGATAGAAATCCTGGATCATAAGTAAATCGATTAACTTTTGCCAATTGAGTCACATCTATAACATCAGGTCCTAAGGTTGCTTTGCAAATCGGCAAATTAACAGGCGCTAAGTCATTAACAGTTAAAGCTGCCATGGAAGAAGACAAATCTTTAGCAGTTACTTCCGCAGATTGAGTCATAATAGCCTCTAAATTTATAAATTTAATTTCATCACAAACTATACTAGCAATTATCTAAAAAGCGGGGTGATATATAACAAAGATAAAATACTGATGTCAATTTCGGCAACTTAATAAGATTTTATCAAATTATTAGAAAGACGTGCTAGATTTATGCTAGATTAACGATATTGTGCAAACTATTCAACAATTAACTGTAACAAATGACTATTCAGGCCAGAGACTCGACAATTTTTTAATGTCGCGGTTAAAGGGCCTACCTAAAAGTCGTCTTTATCGAATCATACGAAAAGGCGAATTACGCATCAACAAAAAAAGAGTAAAGCCCGATTATCGTTTACAAGAAGGAGATATTATTCGGATCCCCCCTCTACGACTTGCCCCCCGTACTCCAAAAAATATTTTAAATGCAAACTTAGCTGCGCTACTTGAAAAAGCAATTATTTTTGAAGATAAACATTTTTTAGTCCTTAACAAACCTAGTGGTATGGCCGTCCATGGTGGAAGCGGGATACATCTAGGGGTCATAGAAGCTTTACGCCTGTTGCGACCACAATTGAAATTCTTGGAGTTAGTTCATCGCTTGGATCGTGACACTTCAGGTTGTTTACTACTTGCTAAAAAAAGTAGTATTTTAAAGGAATTACATGAATTATTACGTTCGGGTCAGATGAAAAAGACTTATATTGCTCTCGTAGCAGGACATTGGCCTAAATCGTTACGAAAAGTCGACGCTCCGTTATATAAAAATCAATTACAATCTGGAGAACGCATCGTACGTGTTCAAGCAGAGGGCAGAAGTTCCCTAACTGAATTTTCTGTACAACATTATTATGTTGAATCCACATTAATCGCAGCAATGCCCATCACTGGCCGCACCCATCAGATTCGCGTTCATTCTCAATTTGCCAAACACCCTATTATTGGAGACGAAAAATATGGAGAAAAAGAAATCAATAAAAAAATGCGTCAACTAGGCTGTAAACGACTTTTCTTACACGCCAGTCAGCTTGAGTTTACTTTAGGTTCGACAGGAAAAACTATAACACTAGCTGCCAAATTGCCAGAAGATTTAAATCAAGTTTTGAAAAATTTAACCTCTTTACCGAATTTATAGGTATTTCATTTTTGACTGTTTCTTTTTAATTCGGCAAAAATATGTCTGCAAACTTCATCAACATCAGCATGGCCATTGATTGAAATATAGCAAGGCGCATCCGGATCACCGCTACGTTGCCATTCTTTGTAATAGAAAAGTACTGGTTTGGTTTGTTGATGATAAATGCGCAAACGCTCGCGTATAGTTGCTTCTGTATCATCATTTCGTTGAATAAGTGGTTCTCCTGTTACATCATCTTTATTCGGGACTTTTGGAGAATTATGTAATATATGATAAATACGGCCCGAACCGGGATGAATACGTCGCCCACTGAGACGTTTTACAATTTCATCATCCTCAATCTCAATTTCTATAACAAAATCAATAAAAATGCCGTTAGATCGTATCGCCTCCGCTTGAGGTAAAGTACGTGGAAATCCATCAAATAAAAAACCATTGGCACAATCTGCTTGCTGAATACGTGATTCGATTAATTCAATAATAACCTTATCAGAAATTAATTGACCTGCATCCATCAAGGCCTTGATTTGAAGCCCCACAGGGGTAGCTTGGATAGCGGGATCGCGTAGTATATCTCCAGTAGAAATTTTGGGGATATGATAAAAAGTCGTTAAAAACTCTGCTTGGGTGCCTTTTCCCGCCCCGGGTGGCCCTAGTAAAATAATGTTCATCTTCTATTCTTATCTCAGTAAGTGTCTAACTTCATCTACAAAAAGCCGGATTCGGACTAGCCAGAAGTCTAAAAATATGTTTTTATCACTATCTGATTTTTCCAATCTATAGTGAAAAATCAAAACCAGGATTGTTTCTGTAAGTAACTATAACAAACCAGATCAATCAAAAAAAGTTTCCAAAGAGTCTACTATAAAAAGAGATAAAACATGTAGAATCTTTTTTAGGAAATATACCCGTTCTACTGTTCAATACTAAGAACACACCAGAAAACATGATTTTGCGTATCACAGGATCTTTTGCAAAGAGTATACATTAAAAGGGCTTTATTCCATCAAAATATTATGCTGATTCTATGAATACTTTTGTTTTTGATATTGAAACAATTCCTGACATAAAGAATGGCCGAGTTCTTTATAATATAGATAGTGAAAAAAACGATCGGGAAGTCGCTAATATAATGTTAGCTAAACGCCAAGAAAAAACTGGTAATTCAAGTTTTCTTCCTCATCATTTGCAACGTATCGTGGCTATTTCTGTTGCATTGCGCACTAAAAATCAATTTAAAATTGGGTCATTGGGTAATATCGATTCAGATGAACCTGCTCTTATAGAAGCATTTTTCAAATGTATTGAGAAATATTTACCCATCTTAGTATCCTGGAATGGTGGTGGCTTCGATCTACCTGTTTTACATTATCGGGCATTATTATACGGAATCAGTAGTCCTAGTTATTGGAATATAGGTAATGACGATGCCAGTTTCCGTTGGAATAACTATTTAAGTCGTTATCATTATCGACATACCGATTTGATGGATATATTAGCTGCCTATCAAGGCCGTGCAAATGCCCCCCTGACAGATATTGCTGTCATGTTAGGTTTGCCCGGAAAACTTGGCATGGATGGTAGCCAAGTTTGGGATTATTTTTTAGATGGAAAATTAGCAGCCATCCGAGATTATTGCGAAACAGATGTATTGAATACTTATTTAATCTATCTTCGTTTTGAACTAATACGAGGAACTTTCTCTTTTGAAACTTATCAAAAAGAATGCACTTATGTACGTAAAAAAATTACTGAAGAAAATAAACCCCATTTTAAACAATTTATAGAAGCATGGAAAATTTAAAAACTTTCTCTACCAATACCACTCCTATCGTCATTACAGGCATTTCTCATGAAGGCCGTGGCATTGCACATATTAATGGCAAAATTACCTTTATCGAAAATGCTTTACCTGGAGAAACCGTTCTAATCTCCTACAGCAAAAAACGACGTTCCTATGACGAAGCAAAATCTATTCAGGTTTTAAAAGCCTCAACGGATAGAATTCAACCAGGCTGTCTACATTATGATAGCTGTGGTGGCTGTAGCCTACAGCATTTAAGTAACCAAGCTCAATTGCAACATAAAGAAAAGACACTTGTTGATCAACTCAACCATTTCACTGAAATCAAGCTTAAATCATTATTGCCTCCACTTACCGGTGCGAACTGGGGCTATCGTCGACGTGCACGCCTTGGGGTTAAATATGTTACTAAAAAGCAAGCGGTGTTAGTTGGCTTCCGTGAAAAAAATGGACGTTATCTTGCACAATTAGAAACTTGTAAAACCTTAGATCTAAGAGTTGGTCAACTTTTAGTCCCTTTACAGCAACTTATTCATAAACTAAATGCATTTCAAGCTATCCCACAAATTGAAGTGGCACTCGGTGATGAGATATTAGGCTTAGTTTTTCGACATCTCACCCCTTTAGACAACTCTGATCAAATGCAACTCAAAAGCTTTGCTGAACAGCATCAAATTCAACTTTATCTACAGCCCAGCAATGAAAATAGCACTCATTGCATTTGGCCAGCAGATCCTAAATTATTAAGCTATCGTTTGGAAAATAAAGGTTATAAGCCTCTAGAGCTCTTATTCGAGCCTAAACATTTTATACAGATTAATGCAGACATCAATCAAGCGATGATTCAACGAGCTATGGAATTGCTCTCACCTAATTTCAGCGATCGGATATTGGATTTATTCTGCGGATTAGGTAATTTTAGTTTACCTCTAGCCACACGATCTCATTTCGTCGTAGGCATTGAGGGATATGCAGAACTCGTGGAACGGGCAAAAGCCAATGCTAAACACAATGATATTAACAATACACAATTTTATACAGCTGATTTAACAAATTCTATATTAAAAGAAGCTTGGGCTCAACAAACTTTCAACAAGATTCTATTGGATCCACCCCGTTCTGGAGCTTTGGAAGTCATTTCGCAAATTGCAAATTGGAATGTTGAGCGTATTGTGTATGTATCCTGTAATTCTGCTAGTCTGGCTAGAGATGCGGGAGAATTAGTAAAACAAGGTTATAGTTTAGAAAAAGCCGGAATAATGGATATGTTCCCTCAAACTCATCATTCAGAAGCAATTTGTTTATTTACTAAATAGGTTGTATGAATAAACTTAACAGCACATTTCTCAAAAATTTTTTGTTTTTGATAGGGATACTTTGCAGTACGATTACGATCTTATTAATAAACCCGACAAAAAGTTTTGCCTATTATGATGAAAATGGCCAAGATTCATCGCTTTCATCCATTCAACAAAGCCTGAATAACATATTAAGTCATTTTAGTGGCTTTAATACCGGTGTTTCCATACAGTCTTTATCCACCGGAAGAGTGTTATATCAGTATAATGCCAATCGGGGTTTTGTTCCGGCCAGTACCTTAAAATTATTTACTGGTATTGCTGCTTTGGATTATTTAGGGCCTCATTTCCAATTTAAAACGCGCTTTTTAACCAACTCTGGAGCACGGATTCATAATGGTGTCTTAACTGGAAATTTGTATATTAAATTTAGTGGCGACCCTTATTTAACGCTCGAGGATCTCAAAGACATGTTAGAGACTTTAAATGAACGACATATAAATAGGGTCCAAGGTAATATTGTTATTGATGATACTGTCATCGATCGAAGTACCTGGCCTCCGGGACGGGTCATTGACGATAGAATTTTTTGCTATGCAGCCCCTGTAACCGCTACCATCATCAATCGCAATTGTTTTAGTGTTAGTGTTAAACCTAATCGTTTACTACATCCCACCATTATAAAAAGTAATAGTAATTTAGGTATCGTTATTGATAATCAAGCAGTCACAAAACGTTTAAGACAGAGGGGGTATTCATTAGATTTAAAACCGAATGCAGCTAGCAAAAATCACTATACTTTAAGAGGCTATCTTTCCCCTAAAATGGGCCCTTTATCTTTTGCAGTTGCCTTGCAAAATCCAAATTTAGCCACCTATGATATTGTGGCTGGATTATTAAGAAAATACTCTATCCGCTATTCCAATTTAATCTATGGAAAAACTCCTCCTCTCGCTAAGTCCTTAGCTGAAAATAGCTCTCCAGAACTTGCTTTTTTAATAAAAAATATGTTAAAAAAGTCAGATAATCTTATTGCAGATAGTTTATTAAAAAAACTAGGGGAACAGTATTTTTCAGTGCAAGGTAGTTGGAAAACCGGTAGAAACGCTGTTCAAGCTATTCTTGCCAACAAAACAGATATTGATTTCAAGCAACTAGTGATGGTAGATGGCTCCGGTCTATCTCGTAACAATATAGTCACACCTAATGCTTTTGTTAAATTATTAAATTTCGCTTATACACAATTACCTGATAGTGATTTGTTTTTTGAATCCTTACCACAATCAGGAATCGATGGTACATTAAAACATCGTCTAGGTGGTCCTGCATTAGGTAGGATACACGCTAAAACGGGAAGCATGCATGGAATAAGTAGCTTAGCAGGTTATGTTCGAACCGCTAATAATCAAGTTCTAGCTTTTTCTATTTTAATTAATGATCCAGTTCAGGGTAAAAATAATCAAGGAGGTTATCGCTTATTAGAAAATCGAATTTGTGAGTTTTTAGCTAGAAGTTATATATAAAATAAACATTCAGCTCAAAACCAAGTTTACTTAAGTTAATTGATTTTTCTAAATTTTTTAGAGCTGCAAACTAAAAATAAGGATAATTGAAAATGGTTAAAATAAAAAATTCGCTCTACTTGAATAATGATGGCAGTATTAATTTAGAAACATGGCTACATCATGCCGCAATGCAACGTAGTCAAGAAGATTTCAAATTGATTCGACAAGCTTCTATTTTAAGTCAAATTGTGGGTGAATCAAAAACAACGCCTACGCATGTCTCTTGCTTACAGCAAGGCCTCACTATGGCCGAAATTCTGTTAGATTTACATTTAGATAAAGAAACTATTGCGGCTTCCTTAATTTATAGTTGCGTAAATTATGCTGAGCTGTGTTTAGAAACAGTCTATGAACATTTAGGACCCAATGTGGCTAAAATAATCGAAGGCGCTAAACAAATGAACGCCATTCGTATGGCCAATACTGCGGCTAATCTTCATCAAGCACAATTAGAAAATATTCGAAAAATGTTACTTGCAATGGTAGAAGATATGCGCGTTGTTCTTATTAAACTCGCAGAACGTACCGCTACTATGCGAACGCTGGATATGTTAGATCGCAAAGCAAGCCAAGTCTATGCACGCGAAACACTTGATATTTACGCTCCTTTAGCTAATCGTCTTGGTGTAGGTCAACTACAATGGGAGCTGGAAGATCTATCTTTACATTATCTAGAACCTAAAATATACGCACAAATTGCACAACTTCTTCAAGAACGATTAATTGACCGAGAATCTTATGTACAAATTATTTTAACTCAATTACGAAAGATTTTAGGTAATGCTCAACTACATAACTTTGAAATATATGGGCGTGTAAAACATATCCATAGTATTTACAGAAAGATGCAACAAAAAAAATTAAAATTTGAAGAACTGTATGATCTAAATGCGATCCGCATTTTAGTCAATACCGTTAAAGATTGTTACAATGTTTTAAGTATCACTCATAGTTTATGGTCGCCTGTATCAGGACAGTTTGATGATTATATTGCGACACCAAAATCTAATGGTTATCGTTCTATCCATACGACAGTTTTAGGTCCTGGCCAAAAAATACTTGAAATTCAAATTCGCACTCATCAAATGCACCAAGAATCTGAGCATGGTTTAGCTGCGCATTGGCAATATAAAGAAACTGCTCAACAACAGAAAGAAAGCTATCAAACTAAAATCGCCTGGCTCCGTCAAGTATTAGAATGGCAAAAGGAATTAGTAAAACGTGGCAAAGCTACCGTACCAGGTCTCACCACTGTTTTAGACGATCGAGTGTATGTCTTTACACCTAATGGAGACATCCTTGATCTACCTAAAGGTTCTACACCTTTGGACTTTGCTTACCACATTCATAGTGAAGTGGGACATCGTTGCCGAGGAGCAAAAATCAATGGTGCTATTGTCCCATTAACCTACCAACTTAAAATTGGTGAACAAATCGAAATTCTTACTGCAAAACAAGGCAGTCCGAGTCTAGACTGGCTAAACCCAAATTTAGGCTATTTATACACGGCTCGCGCTAAAGCAAAAGCCCATCATTGGTTTAAAACTCAAGATTATGATAAGCATTTACTCAATGGTGAAGATTTATTTAATAAAGAAATTCAGCGCTTAGGACTACCAACACTCGATCCTGAGAAGTTAGCTCACAAACTTCATTTTAAGACCAAAAAAGAAATGATTGCTGCATTAGGCAGCGGGGATTTACGACTTGCACAACTTCTAAATGCGATACAATCGCAAGAAAAACAATTAGTATCTAGCTTGGCCCAACCCGAAATTTTGTTAGGTAAACCTCGTAGCAGCCTGCCAGAAGGTATTAGCATAGCCGGTGTTACCGATTTGTTAACACAGACCGCCGGCTGTTGCAAACCTGTTCCAGGCGATCCTATCAGAGGCTTCATCACACAAAGTCGTGGAATTGTGTTACATCGTGATGATTGTATGCATTTACTCAACCTTGAACCTGAAAAACAAAACCGCTTAGTAGATGCTGATTGGGGACAAGCCGTTAGCCAAGTGTATCCAGTTGACGTATGCGTAGAAGCCTACAATCGACCCGGTTTACTTCGTGATGTATCTACACTCATTGCTAATGAAAAATTAAATTTGGTCGCACTAACATTAGCTAGTGATAAACCGGATCCAAAAGCTTATATTAAATTAACTATCGAAATATCCAGTCTACTCTCACTTGGTAAAGTCTTAGATCGCATCAAACAAGTGCCCAATGTTATTGATGTAAGAAGACAGATCATTAGTTAACTTACAGGTAGTGGATTGATGATATACTCACAGCAATGGGATTTTTGGCAAATGTCGTGTCCATGCAGCAATCTGGTATATGCAATAAGTATAAGGATTGCGAGTTGAGCGGCAACACAGACAAAAATTCAAGTACGAAGAGTATATATGTCTAAAGAAACAATTTATAGCATCTCTGAACTTAATCAAATGGTTCAAGATCTATTAGAAGATGCATTTTTACCTATTTGGGTAGAAGGTGAAATTTCTAATTTTGCAAGTCCTAGCTCTGGGCACTGGTATTTTTCTTTAAAAGACGAAAATGCTCAAGTACGCTGTGCGCTTTTCCACGGTCGGCATCGTTATGAAGATAACCAACTGAAAAATGGCATGCAAGTCTTAGCTCGTGCCAAAATTTCTTTATATCCCGCACGTGGAGAGTTTCAATTAATCATTGACCAATTTGAACCTGCCGGCGAAGGAGCTTTACGTAAGGCATTTGAAAAATTAAAAAAACAACTTGCAGAAGAAGGATTATTTGAGCCGCAACATAAAAAACTTTTACCCAAGTTCCCTAGTACGATAGGCGTTATTAGTTCAGAAACGGGTGCTGCACTGCGTGATATCTGTATTGTTCTTAAATTACGTTTTCCTGCTATCAACATCATTGTATATCCTTCATTAGTTCAAGGGAAAAATGCCTCAGCACAAATTGTTCAGCAAATAAAAACCGCAAATCAACGTAAGGAATGTGACGTTTTAATTTTGGCGCGAGGGGGAGGATCACTAGAAGATTTATGGCCTTTTAATGAGGAAAACGTAGCTAGAGCAATTTTTAAAAGCGATTTACCACTCATTACTGGCATTGGACATGAAACAGATTTTACAATTGCAGATTTTGTTGCAGATAAGCATGCTGCCACTCCAACTATGGCGGCACAATTAGCAAGTCCAGATAGGCGTGAATACCAACAACAATTAGATAAAACCTATCAATGCGTTATTAATATTATCCACTATGTATTAAAAAGCTATCAGCAAAGCCTTGAAAACCTAACCAAGCGATTACGTCATCCCCAACAACGATTACAAGATGGATTTCAACATTGTGACGAATTAACACAACGCTTAAATTTAAGCATAAAAAACCAATTACAAATACGTCAGCAAAAAATCTTAGGCTTATCCCGCACACTTCAAGCTATCAGTCCCTTAGCTAGCCTAGCACGCGGCTATGCAATTGTTAGTGATGCAACAAGCAAAAAAATCCTACGTAATAGTAAGGAAGTAAAATCGGGGCAAAAAATTATTACCAAGCTTGCTAAGGGCGAATTACTGTGTGAAGTCAAAGCACAACTTTAATATAAATTATTAGGTAAAAATAATCATACTCACAGCAATTGGACTTTTGGCAAGTGCCGCGTCCATGCAACAATCTGGTACATACAATAACCATGAGGATTGCGAATTGAGCGGTAACGCAGGAAAAAATCCAAGTGCGAAGAGTATCATTTTTCTTCTGGCATAGGTTCGGCATAACCGCACTCTTTACGAGGACAAACTTTTTCAGTCCCACGACGTTTGGTAGTTTTAATTGTCATCACAGGCCAAGCACAACGCGGACATGCTTGTTCGATTGGCTCATTCCATACTGCATAAGTACAGGTAGGGTAAGTAGAACAAGAAAAGAAAATTTTACCGTATCGGGATTTACGTTTCAGTAATGTACCTTTATGACATTCAGGACATTCTATTCCCGTATCTGCTGGTTTTTCTAAAGGCTCTATATGTTTACATTTAGGATAGTTACTGCAACCAATAAACTTCCCATAACGACCCATTTTTATATGTAAAGAATGACCGCAATCCGGACATAAACGACCTTGTACCACCTCAGGCTCACTTACTGTTGTAACCTCTCCTTCCATGTTTCTCGTATAATCACATTCGGGGTATCCTGAGCACCCAATAAATCTACCGCGCTTACCTAAACGTATCGATAAAGTTTTACCACATTTAGGGCAAGTTTCGTCTAACGCTTCTTGAGTCACATCTTTTCGTTGCACAGTTTCTTCAGTAGTCTCTATGAGTGTTTTAAACGGAGTCCAAAAATCTTGTAATAAAGGAACCCATTCTTTTTCTCCCCTAGAAATTTGATCAAGTTCATCTTCTAATCGCGCCGTAAATGCATAATCAACATATTGCATAAAATAACGCGTAAGAAATTTATTCACTATTCTACCAACATCAGTCGGTTTAAATCTTTTTTGATCCAGCGTGACATATTCCCTTTGCTGTAAAGTTGAAATAATAGGCACATAGGTTGAAGGTCGACCAATATCTCGTTCTTCTAAGGCCTTAACTAAGCTTGCCTCGCTATAACGTGGGGGGGGTTCAGTAAAATGTTGATCGGCACTAATGTCGATAAGATTCACTTGATCCCCTATTTTTAATGCTGGCAACATGCTTTCTTCTTCAGATTTAGTTCTATCATCATCTGATGCTTTGGCTTTGCTATCATCATAACTTTCTAAATAAACTGCCATAAAACCCGCATGCACAATAGTCGATCCATTAGCTCGAAAACAATGATCCTTCCCAGCTTTTGCACTTAAATCAATTGCCACTGTGTCGATAGTGGCATGCATCATCTGCGAGGCAACCGCACGTTTCCAAATAAGTTCATATAATTTAAATTGATCAGGGACTAAATGTTTTTTTAGTTGCTCAGGGGAAGATTCTACATGTGTGGGTCGGATAGCTTCATGTGCCTCTTGTGCATTACGACTTTTAGTCCGAAAATGCCGAGGAGACTCGGGTAAATCTTTTTCACCATAGCGTTGTAAAATCAGTTCACGTATCGATACTATAGCCTCATTAGATAAATGAACAGAATCCGTTCGCATATAAGTAATCAATCCAACTAAACCTTCACCGACATCAATTCCTTCGTAAAGTTGTTGTGCGAGACGCATTGTTCGCTGCGCTGTAAATCCTAATTTACGGCCGGCTTCTTGTTGCAATGTAGATGTGGTAAAAGGTGCTGCAGGATTACGTTTACGTTGTTTTTTCTCAACATTTATGACCTGTAAATAACCCTGGGCCAATTCTTGCAAATTTTTCTTGATTGCAGTGGCTTGCTCTTTGGTAGTAATACTAAATTGATTAAGTTTTTCTTGCTGATACTGAATTAAACGCGCCTCAAAAAGTTTTTCATCTGATTTATTATTAGCCGTTATTGTCCAATATTCTTGAGATTTAAAAGCTTCGATTTCTTCTTCACGTTCAACAATTAATCGTAAAGCAGGACTTTGAACACGCCCCGCAGACAACCCCCGACGAACTTTTTTCCATAATAAAGGTGATAAGGTAAAACCGACTAAATAATCTAATGCTCGGCGTGCTTGCTGTGCATTAACCAAATCCATAGCAATATGACGTGGATTTTCTACAGCTGCATTAACCGCTGATTTAGTAATTTCATGGAAGACTACACGATAAATCGGTTTATTTTTTAGCAGTTTTTTTTGCTTTAGAATTTCATAAATATGCCACGCAATGGCTTCTCCTTCACGATCCGGATCAGTCGCAAGATATAAAGCATCGGCATTTTTAAAAGCTTTAATAATCATATCCATATGCTTGGCATTCTTTTCAATCAGAGCATATTGCATAGCAAAACCCTGTTCTGGATTCACAGCACCTTCTTTAGGTATTAGATCACGAACATGGCCATAGGAGGCCAAAACTTCAAAGTCTTTACCTAAATATTTCTTGATTGTTTTAGCCTTTGCTGGCGATTCTACAATCAATAGATTTTTTGCCATCTTTTATTTCCTCACGTAGCCCCCAGGAACTACGTCAATATACCCTTGTAGTTGCAGTGCCGATAAACAAGCAAGCAGTTTATCGATAGTTAAGCCAGTTCTTAGGACCAAAATATCTATACTTGTCATTTCAAATCCAAGGCACTCTACAAGCTTTCTATCCTGTGAATCAAGTCTAGATATACTTTTCACAATTGAATTTTTGTTTGTGTTACCATTTAATTCGCAATTTTGATGATTATCAATCTCATGTTGCTTCATTTTAGATAAAAATGAGAGTCCTTGTATAATATCCTCACAACTCTCAACCAGTGTAGCTCCTTCTTTTAATAATGCATGACAACCTTGACTTAAAGGATTGCGAATAGAACCGGGAATAGCAAATACCTCTCGACCTTGGTCCAATGCATAGCGTGCAGTGATTAATGACCCACTCCGCAATGTTGCTTCTACCACGATAACACCTAAACTCATACCACTAATTATCCTATTTCGCCTAGGAAAATACTCTGCCTTAGGTGAGAAGTAAGGAAAAAATTCAGAAATCAACGCCCCTCCTTTTTTCAAAATATCCAAAGCTAAAGATTGATGACAAGCTGGATAAATATGTTCTAAACCACTCCCTAATACAGCCCCTGTTATTCCTTTATTTGACAAGGCTCCTTGATGTGCTGCGCCATCAATACCCCTTGCCAATCCACTGATAATAACAAATCCAAGAGCATTTAATTCGTTTGCTAGTTGATGGGCAATCTCTAAGCCCGTATAGGTAGGATTGCGAGCCCCCACTATGGCCAAAACTTGCTGTTGCAGTTGCAAAAAAGATAACTCACCCTTAACAAATAAAATTAATGGTGGAGAAGAAATTTCACGCAATAGTGCCGGATAATGTAAGTCACCCCAATGTAAAATATAACACTGTGGCTGCTCTTCCCAACGTAAACAAAGCTCTACTGTTTTCCAATCTGGTTTTAATAAGTTACTAGCTAATTTTGAATTGACCCCTGCAGCAAGCAATTCTTCATGCGAGGCTAATAATATTTGTTTGGGGGTAGTAAATTTTTTTAAGAGCATCGAAACAGTGCTAAAACCACAGCGCGGGACGGTATATAGGGCTAACCAATATCCTATTTCATTTAACGTCAAATCCATGAGCTTGCACTTTCATTAATCAATCTACAAATTTAAGTGTCTCATCTTAGCGCAAGTATTTTCAAGGGATATACTGCTTGCAAAGATGAGAATTTTACCTGTTTGATACATAGCAAATTCCGATTATATGAATAAAAAGACCATATACTCACAGCAATTAAATTTTTGACAAGTGCTGCGTCCACGCAATAATCGGGTATATACAATCACAATGAGGATTCGAATTGAGCGGTAACATAGACAAAAGTTCAAGTACGAAGAGTATTAAGTTTATTGTTTATAACGACTCATACTCGCCTCAATTTCAATTCTTGCTTGTTCAGGTCCTACCCAGCCTGTCACTTTAACCCATTTTCCAACTTCTAAATCCTTATAATGTTCAAAGAAATGTTGGATACTTTGTGTGAGTTGTTCAGGTAAATCTTGCCAAGTTTTTACTTGATGATACAGTGAAGATAATTTATCGATAGGCACAGCTAAAATTTTCGCATCGATGCCTGATTCATCTTCCATCTTTAACATTCCAATAGGTCGGCAACAGATCACACAACCGATTAACAATGGAAAAGGGGCTACTACCAAAACATCAACGGGATCACCATCTTCTGATAATGTGGAAGGGACATAACCGTAATTACAGGGATAGTACATGGCGGTGCCTAAAAAACGATCAACACGTAATGCACCTGTTTCTTTATCTACCTCATATTTAATCGGGTCACTATGGCTAGGAATTTCTATCACTACATTTATTTCATCGGGGACTTTTTTTCCTGGACCTAATTTTACAAGCGCATTCATAATTTTATATTTCCTAAAATTCTAATTTTATCGCATAATATACTTACAGCAATTTGGTTCCGAAGTAGACTGTGTAGTGAAGCAACCGAAGTGTATTAATATACATGAGGATTGCGAAGTGAGAAGCAACTCAGTCAAAAATCAAAGTGCAAAGAGTATAATAAACAAACTTTACGACTTAGGCTAGCCCAGTTAATAAGGCTTATTATGGACTGTATTTTCTGCAAAATTATTAAAAAAGAACTCCCCGCTGAAATAACCTATCAAGATGAAAATATTATTGCCTTTAATGATAGACACCCACGTGCCCCTATTCATCAATTAATTGTACCCAAAAAACATATCGCAACACTTAATGATCTGACAGAGAATGATACGCTGCTGGCAGGAAATATATTACAAATAGCTTGTCATTTAGCTAAAACAGAAAATATTGCTCAGTCTGGGTATCGAACAGTTTTTAATTGTAATAAAGATGGCGGACAAGAAGTTTTCCATCTACATCTACATTTGCTAGGCGGTAGACCGCTGCATTGGCCTCCAGGTTAATAGTAAGCTTTACAAAAATAGCTTATTTGCGTTTTTAAGCTATTGATTATTTCTCCATTGTCTTAAATCTCTTGCCAAGCGAAGGGAAGCCTAGGTATATTTCCTTTTTAAGAAAATAATTTAGTATACTGATTGAGGCATCATCATGGATTTAGTAACACTAATTTTAGCTTGCAGTTTATATGCTGACAACGCTATCCCCTATGCCATGATACAAATCGGAACCCGAAATAACCCATTAGTCGTTACTGTTGATGATGATACTAAAATTTTTAAAACGATTCCTGCTGCTGTTCAGTATACGCAAACTCAAATTGCACAGGGAAAAAATCTAGAAATCGGCTTGATGCAAATTTCTAGTCGATGGCTTCCAGAAATCGGCGCTCATGCTTCTGATTTGTTTAGACCTTGTAAAAATCTGGTTGTTGCCACACAAATTTTAGAAAAATTGCGTTTAAAATGTCAATCTATTGTTGCTAATAATCCGAACACAGATATTCAGTCTTGTGCACTTTCATTATACAAAAGCAAAAATTTACAGAGTGGATTACCTTATGCTCATCAGGTAATCGAATATGCGAGAATCCATCCATTTAATGAACTTGCTGAAAAAGCACGAGACCCAGGAATGTTAGCTGCAGTAGAAAAAACTAACGCTAAGCCTGTACATTCTAAACAAACCCTAACAGAAAATGGTCATTCTGAAGATTATCCATCCTAGCATTACATTATAAAATCATATGTCAAATCCAACTGTCGACTTTTATATATTAAATACACTTATGCAAGAAGATGTTTATCGTTTTATCTGCCACTTAGTCGATAAAGCCTATCTTCTGCAAAAAAAAATTTATATCCAGGTTAATTCGGATGAGGAAGGTCAACGTTTAGATGATTTACTATGGACCTTTCGTGATATTAGTTTTATTCCTCATAGTTACTTAGGAGCTAATTCAACCCCCAACCCAGTGTTATCTGTTAATATTGCTACCAAAAAACCCAGTAAACTTGATGCTGAGATTTTATTTAATCTTAGTCATGAAGTTCCAATCTACTTTCCTGAATTCTCACGTATTATTGAAGTGGTATCAGAAGAAACAAAAAATAAAAATCAATCGCGCCAGAAATATAAATTTTATAAAGCTCAGAACTGTCAATTAACCATGCATAATATAAACGCATCATGATTAATAAAAATTATGACTCTAAAAAGATAGAAGCTCATTGGCGAAAACAGTGGGAAATGAATACTTATTTTCAACCTACTGGTCAAGGTGAACCCTATTGCATCGTACTTCCACCTCCCAATGTAACGGGAAGTTTGCATATGGGGCATGGTTTTCAAGTAACGTTGATGGATGCATTAATTCGATATCAACGCATGTGTGGGAAAAATGTTTTATGGCAAGGCGGCACAGATCATGCAGGCATTGCCACGCAAATGGTGGTAGAACGTCAATTGTTAACTCAAGGAAAATCTCGACATGACTTAGGACGTGAAATATTTGTTGAAGCCATATGGGAATGGAAAAAGAAATCTGGAGGCATGATAACAGAGCAATTACGTTATATGGGTGCTTCCATAGATTGGACACGAGAACGATTTACTCGCGATGCACATTTTTCTGCAACCGTAGAAAAAGTATTCATTGATTTATATAAACAAGGTTTAATTTATCGGGGTAAACGTTTGGTAAACTGGGATCCTCAACTTTTAACAGCAGTTTCCGATCTTGAAGTGATCAACCAAGAAGAGCCTGGCCACTTATGGACTATTCGCTATCCATTATTGAATAGCAATGATTTTTTATTAGTCGCCACTACAAGACCCGAAACTTTATTTGGAGATGTCGCCGTAGCCGTACATCCGGATGATCCCCGCTATCAATCTTACATTGGAAAACAAATAAAACTCCCCTTAACTGACCGTGTTATTCCAATAATTGCAGACATAGCAGTTGAACCTACTTTTGGTAGTGGTTGCGTAAAAATCACTCCCGCACATGATTTTAATGATTATGCAACTGCACAAAGGCATCATTTAACCAGCATTAATATTTTCACACCCAATGCATATCTTAATGAACATGTTCCTGAAAACTTTCGTGGTTTAGAACGTTTTGCTGCACGAAAAAAAATCATCTACGATTTAGAACAACTCGGGTTAATAGAGAAGATAGAAGCTTATCAAGTAAAAATTCCGCGTGGGGATCGCTCAGGCGTTGTAATAGAACCATATCTTACTGATCAATGGTTTATGTCGATGCAACCCTTAGCAAAAACCGCTATTCTAGCCATCATTCAAGGACAACTTGATTTTATTCCGGAAACTTGGCGCAAGGTTTGTTTACAATGGCTAGAAAATATTGAAGATTGGTGTATTAGCCGGCAGCTTTGGTGGGGACATCGAATTCCTGCCTGGTATGATGAACTAGGTCAATTCTATGTTGGCAAAGATGAAAAAAGTATTCGCCAGCAATACTCCTTAAATTCTAAAGTGACACTTAAACAAGATGAAGATGTATTAGATACTTGGTTTTCATCAGCACTTTGGCCTTTTGTCACTTTAGGCTGGCCAGAAGCTACTAAAGAATTAGCCTCTTTTTATCCGACTAATGTTTTAGTAACCGGATTTGATATTATTTTTTTTTGGGTAGCTCGTATGCTAATGCTGGGACTACATTTTACGGGTAAGGTTCCCTTTAAAGAAGTCTATGTAACTGGTTTGATACGAGATCATGAAGGCCAAAAAATGTCCAAATCGAAAGGTAATGTTTTAGATCCTCTCGATGTAATATTAGGTATTAGCCTAAATGATTTAGTGGCAAAACGTACTCAAGGTTTATTACAGCCACAAATGGCCAAAAAAATTGAACAGTCAACTAGGCAACAATTTCCACAAGGAATTCCTGCATTAGGTACTGATGCTTTACGATTCACTTTTTGTGCATTAGCCTCACCTACACGCGATATACGTTTTAATTTGAATCGAACTGCAGGCTACCGAAATTTTTGCAATAAGCTTTGGAATGCATCACGTTTTGTTTTAACACATACGCCTAATCAAACAAGCTTTAAATCATTGCCCCTACTAACTCTCTCCATTAACTGTGCTTTTTATTCTTTATTGCAAAACACTATTGCTGATATGCATAAGCATTTTCAAGATTATCGATTTGATCTAATGGTGCAAACGATTTATGAATTTATTTGGAATGAATATTGTGATTGGTATCTTGAATTAGCTAAACCTATTCTAGCGAATGCTAACTCACCGGCAGGACAAGAAACCTTGACTTGCTTAATTTTTGTTTTAGAAACCTGTTTACGCTTGCTGCATCCTTTAATGCCCTTTATTACGGAAGAAATTTGGCAAACTATCGCGCCACTAGCCGGTGAAACAGGGAATAGTTTAATGATTAAGAGCTATCCCGTATTTAATAAAAATAAAAAAGATATTAACGCAGAACAGAATTTATTTTGGCTAAAAGCTATTGTGCATACGATTCGTACTCTACGTAGTGAAATGAATATAGCTCCTGGTAAAAAAATTTCCTTATTGCTTTGCAAAGGAAATGAAAAAGATCGTGAAAATAGTCAGCTTTTTCTTAAGGAAATTATGAATCTTGCTAAAATAAGTGAAATAAATTGGATAATAGAAAAAGACAAAAATGCTAACTATGCTATGGGGTTAGTTAGCAACTTAGAATTACTTATTCCCATGGAAGGATTAATTGATATTGAAGCTGAAACACTACGCTTAAAAAAAGAAATTCTAAAAATAGAAAAAGAAATTGAACGAGCCAAATCCAAATTGGACAATGCCGCTTTTGTGAAAAAAGCACCTCCAGAAATTATTGCTCAAGAACGACAACGCTTAGTCGATTTTACTGCTACCTCTACTAAACTACAAAACCAATTAAATTCATTTAAAAATTAGTGGCCTATGGTTTAGCTTCCAAGCGGATTACCCGACAATGGGCAAAAGTACATGGGATTGAAATTCAATATATCCAACCTGGAAAACCAGCTCAGAATGCATTTATCGAAAGATTTAACCGAACTTATCGTGAGGCTGTTTTAGATAGGTATTTATTTAGAAATATACAAGAAATACAAAACATAACAGATAACTGGCTTAAACATTACAACGAGGAAAGACCCCATGAAGCTTTAAATAATCAAACACCGCTATACTATTCTCAATCCCTAAACAAAAATTCCTCTATTTAACACACTGGGGTACGTTTGGGAGCTTTACAAGAATACTTTATTTTTCCTCTGTTTAACACTATGATAGCATTGATACTTGCAGGACGATAAAAATAGGGTGGTACTAAAAAAATCTAAAGATAAAGTTTACATAGAGTATCAGTTATCTTTTTTTGAACAGTAAAATGGATTTAGTTTATCTATGTCAACCAGTCAGGATACTAGTAGATTTTCTGAAATAAATCACAATACGCCGAACATAACCGTATACAGCAATCAAGGCTTAGTGGTGCGTGGGTTAGGTTATTATCGACGTGCAGTGGATGAAGAGGCGGTGATTCGCATTAGCGTGCAGCGCTATGATAATGCAGGCCGATTAAGTCATAGCATCGATCCGCGGCTCTCTATTTCCTATCTTAAAAATCCTACCGCGGTTATTCCTAATCAGCAACAACAAACCACACTGAGCGGAACTGTATTACAGAGTAAAAATGTCGATGCAGGAACAAATGTTTGATTTTATGATGTACAAGGTCAAAATTTGTGGAGTTGGGATAGTCGGAGGGACAAAGAATGAGCTTAAATATGATGCGCTGAGGCGCATAACGGGCGTATGAAAAAGAACGCGGTAAAACATGGGTTTGCCGTGAGCGTCTGTATTATGGCGAAATTGGAAATCCCGAGCACAAAAACAATGTCGTCGATCAATTAGTAGTGCATTATGATACGCGGGTTACCGAGAGATTCCATCGTATACCTTGTTAGGGGCGGCGAGTGAAGAAGTTCGTCTTTTTATACAAGGAGGAGAAGAAATAAATTGGGTAGACGCAGTAAAATCAAAAGCACTTAGAAGAGCAATCGTATCGCAGTGCTTGGAATTACACTGCATTAGGGGATGTGTTGCAGCAATGTGATGCTGGCGCCAATAAACAGGGGATGGTTTATGATGTGGCCGGGTGGATCATCGATTACAGCTTCTGAATTATAAATGAGAAAAATATAAGCAAGCCAAAGCTAGATTTGATTTATCGTCTACGGATTATACCACATTAAAAAAAGAAATGGCCATGAAAATAAGGGTAGATTTTATTTTTTTAAATGAGTATAGATAATATGCCAATGGACAGCGCGGATAAGATTGTTACACCGGAACTTAATTTTCCCAAAGGCGGCGGTACGATTCAAGGTTTAGGCGAAGCCGTGGGCAATGGCGGCATGCTAGGCACGGCAACACTGAGCATTCCATTGCCCATTAGTCCGGCGCGTAGTTTGACTCCAGGTCTTGCCCTAAGCTATTCCAGTGGTGCCGGTAATAGTCCTTTTGGATTAGGATTTTTTTTAAGCATTTCCAGCATTTCGCGTCGTGTTGCTAAGGGCGTGCCGAGTTATACGGATGAAGATGAATTTTTGTATTTTAATCGTGAGGTATTGGTTCCTGCAGCGGATAGCGTACGAGCTGAGCATGAATACCAGGTTCGCCGTTTTTATCCGCGCCTCGAGGGCGGTTTTGATAAAATCGAATATTGGCAGCATAAAACCGATAAAAACGACCAATTTTGGCGTGTCTATCAAGCAGATGGCACACAACATATCTTAGGTAAAACCGCTGCGGCGAAAATCAGTGATCCGAAAAAAACTGAAAATATACTGCGTTGGTTATTGGAAGAAACCGTTGCTGTAAACGGGGAACACATCCTTTATACCTATAAAGCAGAAGATAGCGAAGGGATTGATTTTAAAGAAAACCCTGCAGAAGCAGCGCGTGAACATACCGCAGAGCGCTATCTCAAACAGGTTTGCTATGCTAATCGTGAGGGTTCTTCTGCTCCCTATCTACTAGAGGAAACATTACCTAGCGCTGATAACTTTTTATTTGAATTGTTATTTGATTATGGCGAGCACGCTGCTAATCAGGAGGATATTCCTAGCTATCGAGAAAAAAATACATGGTTACTGCGTGCGGATTCATTTTCCGATTATGTGGGTGGGTTTGAGATTCGCAGCCATCGTCTCTGTCGACAAGTGTTGATGTTTCACCGTTTTGACGAATTAGGCAGCGATCCCGCTTTAGTGGCAAGTTTGGTATTGGAGTATGCTGAAAACCCGATACTAACGTACCTGGAAGCGGCGTATCAACGTGGCTATGGCATTAGCCACGATAATCAAGTAACGCAGGCTTCCTTACCACCGATTGAACTAAAATACCAAACGTTTGCTTTCCATGAAACCGATAATTTTGTACTCTTTGAACCGTTTACCGCCTTGGCTGGTTTAAATAGTGATCCTTACCAACTGGTTGATCTTTATGGTGAGGGTTTGCCGGGTATCTTGTACCGTGATGGCAGCAGCGTGCTATATCGTGCGCCCCAGCGTATAGAAAATACGGATGATCCGAATGCGATTGAATATGCGCCATGGCAAACACTGCCTAGGATTCCTACGGGTGGTTTAGCTTCTCAACCAGGGCGTACGCTCATGGACTTAACCGGTGATGGTCAATTAGATTGGGTAATAAGCTTGCCGGGTATGGCAGGTTTTTTTTCCTTAAATTCTGATAAAAGTTGGCAACACTTTATTCCCTTTAGTGCATTTCCCAGTGAATTTAACCAACCACGTGCGTATCTCGCCGATATTATGGGCGCTGGCTTATCCGATCTCATCCTAATCGGCCCTAATAGCGTACGCCTTTATGCGAATCAGCGTAAGCACGGATTTTCGCCACCGATCGAAGTCGAATATGGCAAGCTTGAACAAGGAGATGTGCCTTTACCTAGCGCCAATCCCTGTGAAACCGAAGTTGTTGCCTTTAGTGATATCCTAGGCAGCGGCCAACAGCATCTGGTACGCATCCGCTATAACGAAATTGTTTGTTGGCCTAATTTGGGTAGAGGTAAATTTGCTAAGCCCATCAAATTAGCCAATTTGCCTTTTAAATACGAAAAATTCAGCGCCAAACAAGTATTTTTAGCAGATATTGATGGTTCAGGCGCGACTGATTTTCTCTATGTAGAATCCAACCATATTAAGATTTTTCTGAATCAATCCGGTAATGGTTTTGCTGATCCTTATGAGTTAAAATTTCCGCCGTCTATCCGTTATGATGATCTCGCGCAGTTAAGTTTTGCCGATGTCAGAGGCAACGGCAGTAGTTGTTTAATCTTCACCATCACCCATCCCCAAGTGCAGCATTGGATCTATGATTTTAACGCGGGTGGCAAACCCTATTTGCTCGAACAAATGAATAATAACCGCGGTTTGAATACCTGTTTGCACTATCGTAGTTCAGCACAAGAGTGGTTGGACGAAAAAAAAGAGAATGCAAACGCGGTGAGTCACCTTCCTTTCCCTGTGCATTTGCTATCGACTATCACACAAAAAGATGAAGTTTCCGGTAGTCAGTTTAAACAACACTTTTGTTATCGGCAGGGTTACTATGATGGCCTAGAAAGAGAATTCGTCGGTTTTGCGTATGTCGCACACTACGATTGTGAAGATTTTTCAGAATTGAAGACAGAGAATGAAAAGATCAGTTTTTCTCCACCCGTGTTGACGAAAGTATGGTATCACACCGGCGCAGCGCAGATCGATCAAAGTACTTATTACGCGGGCGATAAACAGGCGATTGAATTAGGGGAGCATCGTTTGATAGACAGGAATAATCAGCTCAAAGGCGCAGCGGATGAAAGCCTGCAACGCGAATTTCGCCGTGCGTTACGGGGAAGTGTATTGCGCCAAGAAGTTTTTAGCGTAGCGAACGATGAGGTAGATAATGTGAGTAACACGGAATGTCCTTGGCAGGTTCCTAGAAAAACAAAGGATCCTTATAGTGTTAGCAGCTTTCGCTATCAGGTGCGTGTACAACAAGAAAAAGAAGAAAAGCATTATCCGGTTTTGTTGGCATCCTTACTCGAAGAAATCAGCTACCACTATGATCAAGTGCCGGATGACCCACGTTGTGATCATCAAATCAATCTAGAAATTGATCGGTATGGTGTTTTGATCGACAGTGCGACAATTAATTATCCGCGGCGGGGTTTGTTGAATGCTAAGGATCCATATTTTGACGAAGAACAATTTGTGCTTAGATTACAAAGAGGTTTTTTAGATGTGGTTCATCTCGATCAGGGAGCGTTCTGGCGTTTAGGATTGCCTTATCAAGAGCGAGTAGAAGTGACTGTATTTCCGGCTCCTATTCCGGAAAAATGGCAAGGCACATTAAGCTATGAAAAATTAGCGGGAGCAGAAGGTTTATTAGCGACATTAGCCGTAGGTGACATTATTGTATGGAACCATTATCACTATTGGTCACCCGAAAAAAAACTACAATTGCCTTTAGGTGAAGCCAGTCCAGAAGGATTAATCGCACAAATATTTACAGCCGATATTAAACAAACGATGTTAAAAACGGTACTTGAAGAAATTCCTGATACCGACGTAGAAGATCCAGAAGCCTTAGAAGCTGAATTGATTCAAAAGGGTTGTTATAGTAACCATCGCAGTAGTAATACGAAATTTCCTCGTTACTATTGGATGCCGAGCGATGGGCCTAGCTACAGCGCTATCAATACTTTTTTTCGCGTCGATAGTCAACTTGATCCATTTACGAATGAAACACGCTACGCTTATGACAGTTATTCTTATGCATTAGCAAGTATTACCGATGCTCTGGGCAGTAAAATAACCGCACTTTATAATTATCGCGTATTAAAAATTTGGCAAACGGAAGATTCCAATAAACTTAAGCAACAAGTAGCCTTTGACCCTTTAGGTAGAGTGATTGTGAGCACGTTTCGTGGTATTGAAGATAATAACGAAGCCGGTTTTGATTTGTTGGATTCCTATAAACCAACGGTTATGACATTAGCAGAAGCAATAACCGATCCGGATACGTTTATTCAAAAAGCAGCGGCAGCTTATTTTTATGATTCGTTTAGTTGGATGGGTAAAATCAGCGTAGCCAATCTGAAAAAAATGGCAGGCATTTCTTCACCTGAAGCCTTATTTAAAAAATTACAAAGCAAAGGTTTTATTACGGCTGCAGGTTATGTGAAGGCAAAAGCGCGTTGGCATTCAGAAACAACAATAAGTTTAGATACGCATAAAAGCGGTTTAAGTATAGCGGTTTTATTAAAAACCCTATGGTGTACGCCGCCGCATGCTGCGATTTTTACAGCGGATAATTATTCTGAAGCAACAAAAATACAGATTAGAATAACAGTAGCTTATAGTGATGGCTTTGATCGTGGTCTGCAAGCAAAACAATTAGTACCGGCAGGGAAGGCCTATGTTGATGATGAAAATGGAGGATTACTGGTTGAAAATGATGCGCTGGTTGAAAAAGAAGCGACTAATCGCTGGGTTGTTTCAAAGCGTATCGATACTAACAATAAAGGATTCCCGGTAAGGAAATATCAATCTTATTTTATTAATACCTACCAGTATGTTCAAGATACAGCATTGCAAAAATACGGTTATTACGACAGTGTTTTTTACGATGCCTTAGGTCGTGAGTTTAAATTTGTTAATGCCGCGGGATTTTTTCGACGTACTACCTATCACCCATGGTTTCTTCATGTCGAAGATGAGAATGATACCTGGGCGGAAGTGGTGCTACAGGAAGAAGATAAAAATGGCTAAACGACGAGACAAGGAAAGCACAAAGTGCGACGAAGACGAGAAATCCGCGATAAGCGTGCGTTGACGGGCAAAGCAGAAGCGAATCTCCGCCGTCAAGTGTGTCATGATAGTAGCCACTGCGCGCAGCCCAGAATGGGCCAGTACGTGGCAGACGCCGGACGAATCGGGACCTAATATAAGTCGCGTGATGCGAACAAATTTTGGGGTCACGACGGCCAAATTTTTCGTGAGCATAGCGGCTCGCTTGTGACATAGAGTGTAGTGGTTCAAACTTAATGTGACAGTTACCCGTTTTTTCAGTCGTGCTTACTGTCAGTTGGAGTTAAGACTATCAAACTTTTTCCTGCCAGATTTTTTTGCCCTCAGAAAATGTTTCTATCGGCGTACGCCCACTAGCACATTTTTCCTTAACGAGTTCGCTCGTTATTGTAATAAGCAAGCCAATCATCCAAGTCTTTGTCTTTTGCAATTCGTCAAGAGAAGCATAAATCTTTTTACGAAATGTCACTTGATAAAATTCTTGAAGAATCGTTTTATGAAAGCGTTCACAAATTCCGTTAGCTTGCGGATGATAGGCTTTGTTTTGGTATGCTCAATCGCATTGACTGCCAAATACAGCTCATAATCGTATTGTTCTACCTTCCCACAAAACTCAGTGCCACGATCGGTCAGTATGCGTAATATCCCCATTTCATTTCAAGCGCTGCAACCTGGCTTTCTGTTAAAACCAGACCTTCTTCCGCCAATTTTTTTTTCAAGGGCACTCAGACGTTTCTTGAAGCTTTCAAGATGATGTCTTAACCAGATTGAGCGGGCGCCGCTAGGCGAAACAAAAATTCCACGCTTTCTTAGTTCATTACTGGTTCTTAATTGACCGTGTGCCGGAAACTCAATAGCATGCTCTAAAACAGCTTTTTCAGTTCCGTCATCCCAGGTTAGGTTTACGACGGGTTTTATCCATCAGTGACTCAACACCACCCTCATCAACTGCCCGTTTATAGCGATAAAAGGTTTCTCTGGATAAGCCCATCACTTTACAGGAAAATGTTTTGGAGCTCTTCTGCTAAGTTGATCAAACCTACTTTATTTTTAATTATTCTTTTATGATTTTAAGACCTAATAAATTTTAATAGATATTAGTATTATGTTTTATCATCAAGACTTTATTATGACTAGCCATTTCCTTTAGCAACACGTAACATTGTTTTTCAATCTCAATTTAATTCTTTAATTATGCGCCAAATCATTTTAGATACTGAAACCACTGGCAGAGATGTTAATGACGGTCACAGGATCATTGAAGTAGGCTGCTTGGAAATGATCGACCGTCGTCTCACTAAACGACAGTTTCATAGCTTCCTAAATCCAGGTCGAGATAGTGAAGCCGGTGCGTTTGCAGTTCATGGATTAAGCACCAAATTCCTTCTGGATAAACCCTTATTTAAAACTATTGCAGAAGAATTATTAGAATTCATTAAAGGTTCCCAACTTATTATCCATAATGCACCTTTCGATCTAGGTTTTTTAGATAAGGAATTAAAATTAACCAAAAAAAAGTATAAAAAAATTACAGATTATTGCCATGTTTTAGATACACTTCCATTAGCTCGTCAATTGCACCCGGGGCAACGCAATAGCTTAGATGCACTTTGCAAACGCTATGATATTGATAATTCGAAACGTTATAAGCATGGTGCTTTATTGGATGCTGAATTGTTAGCTCGAGTTTACCTCGCCATGACCGGTGGCCAAACTGATCTGTTCAATGAAGAACAAATATCACATGCTATTCAAACGACTGCACACAAAAAAATAAACGATGAAGTTATATTATTACCTATCATCTATGCCACTAATGAAGAATTAATAGCGCATCAAAACCGTTTAACAAGCATTAATAAATTATCTGGCCAGTGTAAATGGCCTATTGATGCTGAGGAAATTAATTAAATGCGCATCAAGTTTCTACATAAATTTATACAGCTAGAGGCTTCAGGTGGCATTTCTTTAGGAATTGCCACGCTATTAGCTTTAATTCTCGCTAATTCGAGCTGGCAAACTTATTATCAAACATTCCTAAATTTCAACGTGAGTATAGGCCCAAGCATCCATTTTTCTTTTTTACATTTTATTAATGATGGATTGATGACTGTTTTCTTTTTTTTAGTCAGTCTAGAAATTAAACGAGAATTGGTTCAGGGTGAACTCAATACCCTCACTAAAGCATTGCTACCCACTCTAGCGGCTATAGGCGGAATGATAATTCCCGCTTTAGTTTATTTAACTATTAACCATGGATATCCACAGCTTATATCGGGTTGGGCAATACCTATGGCGACAGATATTGCCTTTTCGTTAGGGGTACTATCACTGCTTGGCAAGCATATACCCGTTGCTTTAAAAATTTTCTTAATGGCATTAGCTATCATTGATGACCTTGGTGCAATTATCGTCATCGCCATTTTTTATACTCAGCAAATAGGCTGGCTTTATTTATTTTTATCTCTACTGACTTTTGTCGGATTACTAAGCTTAAACTATTTTAAAATTCAAGGATTTCTTCCATACTGCTTGCTAGGCATAGCTTTATGGATACTCATATTTAACTCGGGTATTCATGCAACAATTGCTGGTGTATTGTTTGGCTTTACTATTCCACTAAATAGTAGCAATAAAAATTTTAATTCTTTACTGCATCATCTAATACATCAATTACACCCATGGATCGCCTTCGGTATTTTACCGCTTTTTGCTTTTGCCAATGCGGGACTATCTTTTTCGAAAATTAGCTTAGCAACTTTTCTTCATCCGTTACCTTTAGGAATAATTGTCGGATTATTTTTGGGTAAACAATTAGGGATTTTCGGAGCAAGTTGGCTCACGGTAAAAACTAAACTGGCAAAATTACCTTATCAAGTGAATTGGTGGCATATTTATGGAACCGCTCTGATTTGTGGGATAGGTTTTACGATGAGTTTATTCATTGCCAGCCTTGCTTTCGGCGATAATGAATTAACAACTTTAGTTCGCTTAGGAGTTTTTACCGGTTCAGTTTTATCTGGGATTGCAGGTTATAGTATTTTATCTTTAGCTCAACAAAAAAACCAGCGGTTAGCCAACCCATCAAAAATTTAGAATTTTTACATAAAAAATCATCTTTGTATTTACAAAAATGGTCTGTCTTTTTTTAACTATTCGAATAACTTGAAGTGCTTTCTCTATTCTGCAATACATTCGCTGGATTTTCATGGCTAGGTATACTAGTTGGCATTGTTTTTGAAAATGTACCTCGATTAACCAAAAGTTCAGAGAAGTTGCGCGTATTATTTGCTGCTAGCTCATCAATTTTATTACTCATAGCCATGGTTGCCCTTTTTACCTCTCGAATTTGCTTGTTAAAACCATTGCTAATTTCCTCACCATCAACATCATTAGATTCAATTAATTGATTTAAGACTTTATCAGCATGTATCGCATTGATTCCAAGTTGATTAATTTTCATATTTAAAAGTAACTTAGTGCTTGCTATGATTGCGACGCCCAAAAATAAAACTAAACTCGGAAGAATAGGTAAAATTATGGAAGATGCAATAAAAAGAGGTGCTAAAGTAAGCCCTGCAACTAACAATGTCAGAGCTAAGACCAAAAGCTCACTGATATTTTTTACTTTGTATTCTAATTTTTGATAATTTTCTTTACTAGCTTCTACATTGGATTTTTCGTTTTTAATAATATCTTTAATAATTTGTTTTTGTTGTTCTAATTCTAGAAGACTAAGATCTATAAACCCTTCTTCATTTATTAATTCATGTACTGCAAAATCTTCCAGTAACTGTTTATTTTCATCACAAACTGTTTCAGCTCTTATATTATTTAATGCTGGCATAATAACCTCATTGATTGGGATAATTTTATATTTTTGCTAATAGTAAATAGCAAAATATATTCCATTGCCTGTATTTTTATTTACTTAGTTTATTTCTTAAGAAAATAAAATATTAAATTTTTATAAATAAAATTTCCTCCCTATCATAGATATTCCTACAGATGATCTTATATTAATCCAATTTTTAGATCAATTACTAATTTAAAAATTATATATTATATAGATAAAATAAAAATTTGTTATTTCTTTTTTTACAAAATGAAAATTTCAGTTTATTATTCCGATTAAAATTCAATGTAGTTAATTATATTATTAACATCGAAATTCAATTAATCTTTTAATATAAATAATAAAAAAATGTATAAAAAAAATCCCAGGACTTATCTGAACAAGATTTTCCAAGTCCATTTCGAACGGTAGCGCCAGGTAAAAAATAAATATAAAATTTTATTTTCTAATGAAAGGCAAGGCTTAATTCGTGTACAGCATTAACCAATATTTTTACATTTTCCGGCTTTGTATATTGCGAAATCCCATGGCCTAGATTAAATATATGACCGGATCCAGTACCATACGATTGAAGTATACTTTTCACTTCCTGACGAATTGTCTCTGGATTGGAGAATAAAACTGCTGGATCCATATTACCTTGCAACGCTACTTTGTTGCAAAGCCTTTGGCGAGCTAATCCTATATCGATAGTCCAATCTAAGCCTATTGCGTCGCAACCTGAGTCGGCTATTTCTTCTAACCACAAATTTCCGCCCTTGGTAAATAAAACGATAGGTACTTTTTCCTGTGCATTCTGATCCTCTAAATTAGCAACAATTTGTGTCATATAATCTAGGGAGAATTCTTGATACGCCGGAGTAGTTAATAATCCTCCCCAAGTATCAAAAATCATAATGGCCTGTGCGCCAGCAGCAATTTGTGCATTAAGATACAAGATAATTGCTTTGGTTAAGGTGTTTAACAAATGATGTAATGTCTTAGGTTCCTGATATAAGAGTGTTTTAATTTGCCTAAATTCTCGACTACCTCCTCCTTCCAGCATATAGCAGGCAAGTGTCCATGGACTTCCTGCAAATCCAATCAAAGGAATTTTATTTTTTAATTCCTTACGCGTGCATGAAATCGCATCCATTACATAACGTAAATCAATTCCAGGATCCGGGATCGGCAAATTTTTAATATCTGTTAACGTTCTTATAGGTTTATGAAATTTGGGTCCTTCTCCTTCGACAAAATAAAGTCCTAAGTCCATTGCGTCTGGAATGGTCAAAATATCTGAAAATATAATGGCGGCATCTAAATCAAATCGTTGTAGCGGCTGTAAAGTGACTTCACAAGCTAGTTCAGGTGTTTTACATAAAGTTAAAAAATCACCTGCTTTACTACGAGTTGCACAATACTCAGGCAAATAACGACCTGCTTGACGCATAATCCATACTGGTGTGCGATCGGTAGGTTGCCTTAAGAGCGCACGGATTAAGCAATGTTTGGAGTACTTCATCATTTTTAAACTTTCTTTATTAAAATAATCAACATTTGTAATTGAACTAACAAACGATCGGCACTAAAAATAAATAAATCAATAGCAAATTGATCCGATTGATTGATTTCTAAAAATTTAAGCTGAAGCTTTATTTCTTTTTTCCAACCAGAAAATTCTTCTAAACTCTCAACTGTTTGATCTCCATCTTTGCTCTTAAGACTATCAATACTTCTTTGAAATAAATCCTGTGTTATTTGATAAACTTTTTGGATTTTGGAATGCTGATTAAAGATCAAAATATTTTGATCTGAAAAATCCATTAATGCGTTCCTCATTAAAGTAATACAACGTAAAATTTCTCTTTCAGCGTCTAAAATATTTTTAAATGTTTCTTCCAAATTAGATCGGCCAAATGATTCACTCATTACTTCTTTAAATAATTTTTTTTGAATTCCTATATTATTCAATATTTTATTTTCAAAAATTTCCTGCGGCTTTGTATTATTATCATCACTATTAGTGAATGTAAGATCTTCTAATTTTTGAGCTAGAGCTTTTAAATTCTGTAAGGTATCTATTAATATATAACGTAATTGTGTCCGTGAATGCAAAGGCCAGATAAAACGTGACACTAACAATGCAATAATAATACCTAAATTGATTTCTAAAAAACGGCTCATTACTGTATAAAAATTAGGATCTGGAGAAATAACAATAATAATTAGTGTCACTGCCCCTAAAGGACCTGCTTCGCTCCAAGTACTTGGACTATCGGCAATATAACTGAAAACAGCAGTGGCAACACATAGAATCAAGATGGTAAAAGCAACATTTGGGTAAACAAGCCATAAGGTCAAGCTAGCAACGCTGGCCCCTATTACTGTCCCTAAAAAACGCATATATGATTTTTGCAAAATCGCACCGACACGTGATTGGGCACACATTACCACTAGAATAGTAATAACGACCCATCTTCCCTGGAGTGGTAGCTTAAATAAATAAGAAATTAACAATCCGAATAATAGTGCTATAGCTGTTTTTAAGCTATGAATAAGTCGATCACTGTCTAATCTACGAAGTTGATGTCGCCATTGAATAAATTGCATGTTAGCTCGTTAATAAAATAAATGTACTCTTCACAAATTATGCGTATATTTAAAAAACTGATAGATAAAGCCTAAACAACTTAGTATAAAATAGTCGGTGTTAAAAATATCAAAAGCTCACTACGCCTGTTATTCGACCTAGTTAAACGAAATAATCGACCTATAATGGGTAAAGTACCTAAAAAAGGAACCCGTTGTTCTATTTTACTCTGAGAATACTCATAGATTCCACCTAATACAACCGTTTCACCATTTTTTACAATAACTTGTGTTTTAATTCCGCGTGCTTTAATTGTTGGAGCATCAACTGCCATAAAGGTACTGGGTTGGTCTTGATTGACCTTTAAGTCCAATATTATGCGCTCATCTGGCATAATTCTAGGTGTTACTTTTAATGATAACACTGCTTTTTTAAATATAACGTTGGTCCCTCCAGTCGAGGCTTTTTCTTGATAAGGAATTTCAGCACCTGCTTCTATAAATGCAGTCTGTTGATCAGCGGTAATCAAATGTGGAGTAGAAATTACTTGGGCCGCACCTTCATTTTCTAATGCAGATAGTTCTAAATCTAAAAAAGAATTCTGACCTAAACGCATTAAACGCAGACCTAGCGACACAGCACCCGTCGCAGGAGTAATCCCTGTGATAGGTAAATCCATTGTTAAATATTGCAATAAACCCGTATTAGAATTATTTATCTTATTTTTCAGTTGATGTTTAATAAGTCTATTAGCTGCTTGTGTTTGTGTTGAACCAAATTTTGCTCCTATTTCTTTTTCCATATTTTGGTCAATACTAACAATTCGAGCCTCAATCAAAATTTGTCCGATTGGTTTATCTAATTCCCTAATAAATACTGCAATTTTATTCTGTTGCTCAACTGAGTCTCTAATCCATAAGCGATTAGTTGGGTTATCTACACTAACACTACCATGTGTAGATAAAAGTGTATTGGTTTTATCTTTTAATAATTTGCTGATATCTGATGCTTTTCTATAGTGAATTTGTATAACTTTAAAAATTAGCGGAGATAATTCCCTTTTTTCCTGCTGGATTTTTAAATTAATTCTATCTTGTTTTAATAATTGATCGGATGTGGTAATAAACCAACCATTAATAATGGAACGCTTAGCAAGACTTTGGGTTTGCAAAATGGTATCTAAAGCTTGTTCCCAATTAATGTCATGCAAATAAATACTAAATTCTCCTTGAATTTTATTGTCAATAATTAAATTATTGCCATGCATTTCAGATAAATGCTGTAAGGCTGAACGAATTTTTATATTATGAAAAGCTAAAGAGATATTCTCTTTCGCTAATAATTTACAATTGAAAATTAATGTTAAAAACAAGATTAGTAATTTTATATTAAATGAAATTTTTAACATAGAAAAGCTTTTTAGGTTTATTTAACAGATTTATAATTTTTGTAGCATAAATACCTACAACTAAACCTTGCTCTAAACCTAAATAATCGCCTAATTTAACTCTACAAATTTGTTTATTTGGCAATCTAACAAAGCCCCAACTTTGCTCCTCACCGGCTGATAAGAAGCCTAACATTACTATTTTATCTAAAGAAAATTTCGTTAATTTACCATTTTCAACTAAGGATTTAGCAGTTAATTTTTTTATTTTCGACAAATCTAGTATTACTTTTCTATAATTACAAGTATAAAACCTTAATGAAATTATAATATTTTGGTTGAGATTTTTGGTAAGCGGTTTAAAAAAACTCCATCTAAAACTTTTAATTAATACAAATTTATTCAACGCGACAGTTGCATTTATAAACTTAAAAATATTCTTATTGGTGCCAGATAAATTGATTTTCATTTGCAATATATTTGGTAAATTTCCTTTTTTAATAGATAAAAAATTTATTCTCTTGCTTGAATCACCTGCCCAAAAATTCTCATGCTGTAAACATGAATCGAGTTGATTTGATTTTTTAATCTTTCCCTCATAATTAGAATATTTTGAAGTTATTACTAGTTGATTATTTAATTGTTTTTTTAAAAATTGAAATTTTAAATAAATTTTTTCTTTCTTTTCAATGGTTGATCGTAATACAAAAAAATATCCTAATATGCAAATTAAAAAAACGGTCGATAAAATTACAATAGATTTTAATTTTGCAGACCATAAAGCAATTCTTTTTAAAATATACTTTCTCCTTATATATCCATGTGCAAACAAATAAAAATTTCAATTTTCATTAACGATCATTTGAACAACAAAATCCAACTGTAAATTCTGAAATTGATTAAGAATCAACGATTGTAATTTTGAATCAAAATTTAATTGTAATAATTTTTTAAATTTTATATATCCTTTTTTAGAATTAGCATGCATTATTAAACTTAAATAAGGCGGATGAAATGCGATCAGACGGATAAAAATGTCGGGTGTTAGTAAATATTTAAGATGACTGATAAAGTCTAAAATTTTTTTTACTTGCTGATGATTAGTCTTAATATTTTTTATAATGTTTGTCAGTTCTTTTTCTTTATATTGTAATTTTTTTATTTCTTGTACTACAGGTGATATATTTTTCATCTGTAAAAAAATACGCTCATAGGCTAATTGATAATGTTTTATTTGTTGAATAATGAGAATTTTTGTAACAAATATCAAGATCAGGCAGGAGCATGAAACATAAAACCAAACAATAATAAATCGCCTTATTTTTAATTTATTTTTATGTTCTCGCCATGGTAATAAATTGATTTGTTTCACAATATTTTTCCTATTTTAAAAAACTAACCTAGATTAATTAACAATCGTTTGAATTTCCTATTTTATTTTAAAAATTTAAATTGATTCTTAAAGCTAACCCATAACTTAAAAATAAACTTAAAAAATTTTTCGCTAATTTATCTCTATCTACTATAGGACTACATTTAATGGAATTTGGATATTTTAATAATCGTATCTGTAATTCTAAAAATCCATCTAACCTATTTAACAAATAATTTAATAACGCTATATTTATGCCGATAAGAAAAAGCTCTTTTAAAACAAGATATGGATACGCTAAAACATGTCTTTTTATACATTGTTTAATTTGTAATAAAATACATTCATATTCAAAGGTATTGGCAAGATTTTCACAATAAACCATTGTTTGAGAACCGTTAAAAAACAATAATGTTAACTGACTCGCTCCTAGATCTAAGAGAATGACATTTTCATTTATCTTGTCAGGATAAAAAAAGCAATATGCTCTTTCTAAAGCAAATGAACCTACTTCTACAGCAATGGGAATTAAATTTGCTTGTTGAATGATATCTAAACGAAAATCTAAATGATCTTTACGACAAGCTACTAGTAAAACTTTATGTTCTTGATTTTCTGGCAATGGATCAAAAATTTGATAATCAAAATAAAGTTTACATAAAGGATAGGGAATGGATTGTTCAGCCAATAATTCAATTATTTCTTCAATATATTGACAATCAGCACTGTCTATTTTCACCAATTTATTACATACCAGAATATCGGGAATATTTACTATACAATTTCTTATAGGATTTTTGTCTAGCAAAGTTTCCTTTAAGACAGCGGCAATCTGTGGAATGTCTTTAGCCTGTGCACCTCCGATTGGGGTAGGAATTGTTTGAATAGCATATTCTTTAAGCTCATTATTACGGTCTAAACAAACCCATTTAATCGTATGGCTACCTATATCCAAGCCTATCGCAGTATCGGTGTTATGGGTATTTTTAAATCTATCCTTGAAAAAATACATACTCTTTTATTTTTTAATGAAATTTTTAAAACTTATTCTTCTTTCATTATGCATCCAAATGATAAATTGTCAATTATTTAATACATAATAAGAGAACTATTATTTTTGAAATGTCATGATATTAAAAAATCTCCGCTACTTTCTTTTAATCGAAATTAAGTGTACAAAGACGCCATTACACACTATTTTTATTAAAACCCTTGTTTAAGAGGGAAGTCACTTAAGTTATGATAGAACCCAGCTAATCAACTGCTTTCATTATGAAACGATCGAATCATTTTTTCCGTAATTTTTTTTTCATGCTATTAAGCCTTTTTATCACGCTTTTAGTAGCTGGAAGTCTCCTTTATATTTATCTTGATAAACAATTACCCGATGTTGAGGAATTAAAATCCGTACAACTTCCTATTCCGATGCGGATTTACACCAGTGATGGACAACCTATCGCTGAATTTGGGGAGTTACACCGAAATCTTGTTAGATTGAATGAAGTCCCTAATTTGATGGTTAAAGCTTTTTTAGCCACCGAAGATCAGCGCTTTTTAGAACATCATGGTGTTGATTTTTATGGTTTATTACGTGCTGCGGGTGAAGTATTGCTCACAGGAAGTAAAGTACAAGGAGGAAGCACTATTACGATGCAAGTTGCGCGTAATTTTTATTTATCTCGGGAAAAAACTTTTTTAAGAAAATTTACTGAAATTTTGCTCTCACTAAAAATCGAAAGAGAATTTACTAAAGAACAAATTTTAGAACTTTACCTTAATAAAATCTTTCTTGGAAATCGTGCTTATGGTATTGCCGCTGCTGCGCAAGTTTATTTTAATAAAACACTTAATCAACTCACGTTACCGGAAATGGCAACTATTGCTGGCTTACCAAAAGCCCCTTCTGCCATTAATCCGTTAGTTAACCCAATTGCGGCAAAACTACGTCGTGATCATGTCTTAATGCGTATGTATGAATTAGGTTATATTTCAAAAGCGGTTTATGAATCTGCAATAGCAACACCGATGTTAACATATGCGCAAACTAATACCGGAGGAATGATTAAAGCACCTTATGTCGCTGAAATGGTACGTGACATGATGTATAAAAGTTTTGGTGAAGATATTTATTTGAAAGGTTACAATGTTTATACCACAATCAATTCGGCCCAACAAACGGCCGCTGATAAAGCCTTACGAGTTACTTTATTAGCTTACGATAAACGACACGAATATAGGAAGCCAGAAAAAAATATTGCTCCATTAGATGCAAATAAAGTAACTCATACTTTGAATTCATTACATCGCGTTGCTTCTATCAATGGTTTAGACGCAGCTATTGTTATTTCTGTGACTGATCAAGCAATTACTGCTCTTTTAGTCGATAATCAAATGATTTTCATTCCCTGGCAAGGTGTAGCCTGGACCATGCCGCACCTTGACGCAACTAATTTAAATCCACCACCTGAAGTCTTGAAAAATAAAGTTCATGTCGGCGATGTTATTCGTGTAGAGTTAACTGCAAATAATACTTGGGAATTATCGCAAATTCCTAAAGTACAAGGTGCTTTAGTCGCATTAAATCCACAAACAGGCGCCATTAGTGCATTAGTCGGTGGCTTTGACTATAATGTAAGCAAATTTAACCGTGTCGTTCAAGCAGAACGACAACCCGGATCAGGGTTCAAACCTTTCATTTATGCAGCTGCTCTAGCTAAGGGATATACTCTAGCCAATGTGTTTAATGACGCTCCATTGGTTTTTGATATACCTGGTCGTGATGAACCTTGGCGCCCACAAAATGATAGTCATATTTTTAGCGGCCCAACGCGTTTACGTATTGCTCTAGCTAAATCCATTAACCTTATATCCGTTCGCTTATTACAAGCTATCGATGTTCCCTACGTATTAACGTATGTAAAAAGATTTGGTTTTAACTCAAAAAAATTACCGCGTAATCTCACTTTAGCACTCGGCACCGGTGAAGTCACTCCTCTTGAATTAGCTCGAGCATACGCTGTGTTTGCTAATGGTGGCTTTCGAATAACTCCTTATTTAATTGATCATATTACCAATGAACAAGGTCAAATCATCTATAAAGCAGAACCTAAAATAGCTTGTGAAGCTTGTTTGCGCGGAGAAATTGAGCCCCCATTAACAGATGAAAAAGATAGTCCTTATGCACCACAAGTCATTCCTGCTGACATCGCTTTCCTCATGACATCTGCTTTAAAAGATGTCATTCGTTATGGCACAGGTTCACAGGCTAGGGTATTGAATCGAAATGATCTGGCTGGAAAAACTGGTACAACAAGTGATTATGTGGATACTTGGTTTACAGGATTTAATAGTAATTTGGTATCGACTGTTTGGATAGGATTCGATCAACCGAGCTCTGTTCAAGAATATGGCGCAAAAGCCGCTTTACCTATGTGGATTGATTTCATGCGTGTCGCATTAAAAGGCCAGGCTGAAAAAACCATGCCACAACCTACTGATATAGTAACGGCAAGTATCGATCCCACCACAGGTAATTTATTACCTGATGGAACACCAGGCTCTATCCTAGAATATTTTCGTAAAGATGATTTATCAAGAATATCGACACAAGAAGATACGACTCCATTCAATGCGATTGATAATCCTAGTGAAGTACCTTTAGATAACAACAATAATACTGATACTCAAATGCCAGCAGAAAAGCAAGGTAACACAACAAACAATGAACCGGTTTTTTAAGTTATAAGCCAACAGCTCTTTCTAAACTACGTTTTGTTTGTGGTCCTTCTAATACATTTTTCAATCGACCATCAGGTCCAATAATAAATGTGGTTGGCAAACCGGATATCCCTCGTATACCAAAATTAGCTTTTGGATCATTCACTAATGTAGGAAATATAACGCCACTTCGTTGTATATGTTGCTGTAAACTGCCTGGATCATCATAATTAAATCCGAACATCGCAACCTGGTCAGCATGCGCTCGATAAAATGCATTTAATTCGGGTATTTCGCCCATACAATATTCACACCATGTTGCCCAATAGCTAATAACCACCCATCTACCTTTATAATTAGAAAAATTAAGATCTCTTACTATACTGGCTCCCCATACAACGCTAGATACACTTAACAAAATGCTGGTTAATAGCACTAATTTAAAAATTTTACGCATATTATTCCTCGCAGTAGAAATGAGGTCGATCAATTTTGTGACAAACACTTAATAATTTTATTGATTTTAAATCAGTGTAATCAATTCCATTAAACTTCAATTTTTAAAATAACTCAAGGATTGGACCCTTAGTTCAAAAATAACACTGTCAAATTAAGTCACTAAATCTAAAGTTTCTAAGTCTTGATCCTTTTTATTTTGCTAATGAGGAACTATTACATCAGCTAGACTTAAATGACGCCATAAGTAAATACCCTGCACAATTGTCGGGTGGAATGACAACAACGTGCCATGTTAGCAGGCGTAATGTTAGAAAAGCGGCCTATTGTATTGATGGATGAGCCTTTTCTGCTTTAGATACTATTACTCGTTATCACCTACAAGAACTAACTGCAAACGCATTAAAAGATCACACTTTATTATTAGTGACACATGACCCTAGAAGCATTACGTTTGGGACATCATATTGCAATTATGTCAGGTGAACCTGCAAAAATAAATTTTATAAACTGCGATCTTGCTGACTTACCACCTCGCTCATTAAATAATCCCGAATTATTACAATGGCAAATCAAACTTTTAAGTATGCTGCAGGAACATAAATAATGATCCCATTTATTGTTTTGCGTAATCAATTCAGCAATAGAATTATGCTGCTTCAAAAATTCTTGATATCTGTATGGCCCTTAAAACTTACTGCTTGCAAACAGTTATTTTTAAAAATTTATCCCTTATTTTTTCATAAAATGTTCATCCCACTCTGGTTTATTATGCTCTGGGAATGTTTGATTCGTATTTTACAGTTACCTAATTATATATTATCCATCCCATTGAAGTTTTACACAGCCTAATTAACCATGCTGATCTTGCTATGATTTTTCGGACACAGAGAAGCGAGGTAAACTTAAGTTACTAAGCAAGCAGGTATAGTATGTCTAGAAAATATGATAAAGAATTTAAATTAAATGCGGTTAATTTGGTACTAGAGAAACAAATAACGT
>DASXLX010000046.1:0-6079 GCA_036495935.1 Candidatus Aquirickettsiella sp. | reverse complement strand
TTGGCAATTTTGGGTGTACGACCAGCAAAATCGATGGGTTTATCATGTTAAACCACTGGGTGTGACAATAAAAAAAGAACGTGATGCGTTTGGTAAGATCCATCGAAAAATAATTAATGCTACGCTTTGTACACTGGATCTGAATGCATATAGCAAAACAGGTATCCCCAAGTCGGTATTGGATGAATATTATCGAACGCGACATACCGATGCTGATCGCATTATTGATTACCAACGCGATCAATGCGGCCGCGTTACTTTACAACGTCAAGGTCCGGTACATTGTTATGTAAACATGCCAGTAGGAAAAATTACTGACGAGTATGCCGAATTAGGTAAATCGTATAATGCGTGGGGTCAAGTCATTGCGCAAACAGAAAAAATTGATCCTGCGCACAGTAAAGAAAACTTTTATTGGTTTGATCGCAATGGACAAGGTTTAGCCGAAGCAGATAATGTTGGTTTAGACAACCAAACACCTCAGTATCGTTGTCAACGTTTTGAGAATGATAGTTTCGGTAAAACGATCAAGAGTATTGCTTATTCGAAAACATTGGATGCTTCTATAAGCGAGCATGTTTCTTTTGCAGAACTCAAAAATGCATTAGATAAAATTGCCTCCAATCAGGATCGCAGCGATCAATTTTATTATGATAAAGGAAATCGTTTGGTTAAAAAGGTTCGTCTTCAAGCAGTTCGTCAAACATTACAATTAAACAATGGATTACCGACATTTAGCGATGCTCCAGTTCAAGATATTAGTGTGAGCTATCAATATAATGCGAACGGCCAGATGCTGGCAAAAACTCTAGAAGATGGCAGTATGGAATGGAATTATTACGATCAACGCGGTTGTAAGGTTGCTTGCACAGAAGTGGCACGCGACAACCACGGTTTATCGAACACCATCATTCCATTGACTTATTATGCCAATAATGCGCATGGGCAAACGGTATTGACGACGCGTTTCCAACAGGGAGCGAAGCCTGTTCAAGCAGGTAATATTCCTGAACCTGTAGCTGTCGATCCCGCGGATCAACAGGAAAAAAGATTGTATGATGCACGCGGTAAATTGCAGTGGAAACAATCGAATCAACAACTACCCCAAGGGTTTAGTTATACTGCTAACGGTAAACCGGCACGTCAGTGGTGGACTTTAACTAACTGGGAACAAAAACCACCAAAAGAGGGAACTCGATACGAAGCAAAAATCCATTTAGACGAAAAATATTTTCAATACGATGCACAAAATAGAGCAATTAGTGTTGAAGTACGCCGCGATACACAAACCGTAGAAACTAACTGCACAGACTATGATGCGTTTGGTCAAGCGATCATGGAAGGCGAAAACCCCGAAAAAATGCATATTTATCGACGCTTTGATGTATTAGGTCGGATATGGTGCAGTAATGTTGAAGCAGGTGCTGCAACTTTATTCCTGCATGATCTCACCGGTAAATCTGTGTTGCGTATGCAATCGCCGACTAAAGATTTAGGTTTTATGACTTATCGCGAATTACCTACTGTACTCGGTTGGAGTGTTACTGATGTTGAACGCACAGAAAGTCTGCGTGATAGTGCTGGTCGTGTTATTACACGTACCTTGCCAGCCAATTATCAAGTGGATACCTCGCAACCAGAAATTATTCCGTTAAGTATATTAGCCAGTAATCGTTACCCTAAGTTCGGTAAGATGCAAAGTTTAAGTTGGCCGATTCCACAAGAGAAGAATGCGATAGCTGAATTTTCGTTATGGCCTAAAGATTTTCCAGCACTAAAACAAAGCTTACCCATTGTTACACAAGACGGACGTTGCGGTGTCGATGTGTCGACATTTGCTACCGATGTATATGACTATCAAGTAACTTATACGTTTACCGATCCGATGCAACCTAACGAAAAAAACGTAATCTATATTAGCTCAGGCACTGTGCAGTTTGATACGGGTAACTCAGCCAACAGTTATCATTTGGTGCCTCTAACAGAAGCTAAACAACCTAGTTTAGTTCGTTTAACCGGTAATACGTCTGGTATATCTGCTGTGGAATTATGGGATGAGTTTGGAAAACGTGAAACACTGGAGATACAAATTGATCCGGTATCACATTATGATTATGTTGATTTGAGTCATCACTCTTCGGGTGTTTATCAATTAAAACCCATCACTTTGGATAAAAAACCGCAAGATTTAAGTTTACCTTTTACAATTTATACGTCTAAGACTGCACATAAGCCTTTATCGCGTGAATTGGCGAGCACATTGAAATTTAGTTTCTTAGACAATCATGTCGAACTCGATTGGCAAGTGTCTGAATTTTTACAAGAACAGCCGGTTAAAATGCAATGTCATTACGTGGACATGCAAGATAACAAACAAAGTCATGAATGCGAATTAAGCCCTAGTGAAAAAAGAACCACATATACCGATAAAAACGGTAACCAAATTCAAAGCAATGTCACGTTTGCGCAAGCCATTAAGTCAATAGAGTCAATCTCTTTAGCCATAAAATGTCCGATACAAACGGTCAGCTCCAACGTTACTCCTTTAAAAGATCATTGGCTATTACTGGCAACAACATCCGATGCATCCAGTGATGAAGAAGAATGGGAAATGATTCCCCGTGCCACACCCTTAACGGCTAATGATGAGCAGGATGATTGGGTTCCTCTTTATCAAAATGAAACTCCTGTTCCATCGCCTGCGGCGCCGTCACCTTTTGATCCTACGATCATTAATGATCTGAGTTTCAAGGATAAATGTTCAGTGATGGTGACACCCGTTCCTAATTTAAAAGAATTAAAGACTCCCCCAATTTTAGAATATTTAGACGTTAGTCTGGATAGAATGCGTCGCTGGACACAATTTGTGAATATCAATCTGACTGCACAAGGCTTTGTGGCGGATGTGACAGGTTTTAGTGCCGGTGTTTATCCTTTTCGTTGTCATGGTTATAACGGGAATTTAGTGATTACGTTAGGAGCTTTAGTATTTCCTACGCAAGATATGAGTGAACCGGATCGACAACATCTCGTGCAGCCTGCACGCCTTTACAGTTATGATTTATGGAATAACAAGTTAACTGAAACGGATAGCTTAGGCCATATTACACAATTCATTTATAACGATGCCGATCAAATTATCCAAAAAATAGAACCTTTAGTGGATGTAGTCGATGAACAGGGAATCAGTAAAGCACTCTGTCCAATCACAACATTTGCCTACAATGTTCGCGGACAACAAATAGCAAAACGCGATGCCAATGGCAACACGCGAGGATATATGCTTGATGCTGCGGGCCACAGAATCATTGAAATCTTAGCAGAAGGCACACAACGCAAAACCCAAGTTTATGATGCATTAAACAATGTAATGGAAACACGAGATGCTGCAGGTCAATCCACAAAATATTTTTATGATCAAGAGAACAATCTTTTAACGTTTCAAAAACCTTCCGGTAGTCATCGAAGTTATAGCTATAACGAACTGAAACAACGAACCAGTGCTACCGATCAGGGCGGGAATACACATCATTATAACTACGATGTATTAGGTAATCTGATTGAACGCTATGAGCCACTCGGTCAGTGCACACAAATGTGGTATGGACGTTACCATCAACAGTTTCAACAAATAAACCCAGATGGTAGTGGTTTAACTTGGCAACGCGATACGTTCGGTAAACCTCTACAACATACCGATCTGAGTGGTGCGTTGTATCGTTATGGTTATGACTACAAAGGTCAATTGATTGAATCAAGTTCCCAAGGTGGAAGTCATGGCGATTATGTCAAAATGGTGCCGATTACTGATTTTGGTCTCCAAGTTTTTATTGGTTATAAACAGATCTTAGGTCCAGTTCCTGGACAACATTTACATTATCAGTATGTTTCTGGTCGAATTACAGAAATAGATGATTTTGCTACCGGTAAAAAAACCTATTACAGTTATGATTTAGAAGGTCGACGCTGTGCAGTCAGTATAGTCAGTGAAGCAGGTGAAATTCTACGTGAAACTAGCAGTCAAATGGATGCTTTAGGCCGAGAGATTTTAACCCGAGATAAGCAAGCAATTTTTACCACCGCTTATGATGCGGTTAGTAACCGCCGCTTTATCAAAGCTGTAATGAATGTTAGCCAACAAGGACAACTCACTCAGGAAGCATGGTGGAAGTATGATGTTGAAGATAGAGTAATTCTTGCTGAAGGTATTTTAGAAAATGGACAAATCAAAATTACACCGAGTCAAGGTTCAGAATTTACTTATCAACAGGATCGCCGCATTACAGAAAAACAACTGGATGAAAGCAGTAATGCAGTCATTGCTACTTTGCAATATGATGTTGATGGTCGGCTTACAGGCTCTTTATATAATACTGGCGAGAGAACAGAGCGCCAATATTATGCTGCTGGATGGCAGCTTTGCTACAAAGACATTTTGCCCCCTGACAAACTCCAGATACAACATGAACAATACTATAATGAAAACGGTTGGCAGACTTCCACTGCACAGTCGCTAAATGGAGGTCCTTTCGTTCATACCGATTACCAAAATTTAACTGCATTAGGCCTACCGCAACAGCAAACTATTATTTATAACGATGGTGCTGGGAATGTAGATCATCTCAATTATAACTATGGGGGCTGGGATCAATGGCGAATAGCAAGTATAGAAGGATACCGAAGCAATATTTATGGAACGAGTGATTATTCTTCAGTTAAAAACTTCTTAGGCCCCAATGGTGAGCCCAACATGATATGGGCACAGAATGGTGAAGATGAGGAAACACAAAGCAGATATTTTGAAACCACATCTGACGGTTTAATAGTTCGTCGAATGAATTTAACCGATCCTTATGACTTTCCTACAGTCGATTTCAAATTGTTTGGTTGTAGTTTGGAAACTTATTATTTTTACCGAGTAAATGGTCAGTATTTAGGTAGTTATGCCTTCAGGGATAATAATGAAGTTATTGATGATGCTAGCGTATTACTTAATTGGGTGCAGCATGGACAAAGAAATGGTGCGGGAAAAGAGTTGGGAATATTGCATGGGAACAATCCAGGAGGCGCGATTAGTTTCGATCCACTAACTGGAGCATATCAAAATGATCAAGCTTATGGTAACCATGATTATTTCTCAGATATCCCTAAAACTTATATTTGTGTTGCTGGAGATACTTACGTAGCAATTGCTGAAAAGATTTATGGAGATTCCAGTTTAGCAAGCTACATTGATGCCGCAAATGGTGGTGGAGCACTTATAGCAGGCCAGACTATCGTTATCCCCCAACTCATTGTAATGAACAACAGAGCCGGTATGGCACGTCCGTATTATCAATTATTACAAATCATCCAAGGCTCTCTCACTCCACATCTGGATACGCCACAACCACAACAAGACGATGATGATTTTTTTGGTTTGTTGATTTGTGCCATTGCAGTGGTCGTTGTTTGTGTGTATCCACCAGCAGTTGCGGCTGTGGCGAGTGTAGCAGGAACTTTAGGTGTATCAGTACCCGTAATGACTGGAGTGGCAGCCGGATTGGCGGATGCCGCTGCACAAGAATTATGTGTGGGTATCGGATTAAAAGATCATTTTTCCTTAACTGAAAGTGTAACTGCGGGTATTACTGCAGGTTTCGCTTCCGGGTTTGGAGGAGCCGCGCTCGGTGAAGAAACAGTTATGACGATGGTGCGTATGGGTATGGTTAATGTGTCAGAACAATTAACTGAAATGGCGATAGGCATACGTCAGCAATTTGATATAGCCGGTGTAGCATTAGCGATGGGATCAGCAGGATTGAGTACTAAAATAAAAATAGATAACCCTTTAGAGCGACGTTTGGTATCAGATATTGCAGTAGCGGGAATGAGTAGCGTGGTGCGTGAACATTTTGATGTAGAAAACTTAGCGACACAATTGATTACGGATGCAGCGGCAGTAGGGATGCAACAACGGCAAGCAAGGCCAGTTTCAGACGAATACCATCAAAGCAAAAAGGCAAGTCAAGGTGCAGGACACATTACGCAAACCGCGATAGAACAACAATGGGAATCACAATTAATTAACGATGCGGAA
>DASXLX010000045.1:0-2183 GCA_036495935.1 Candidatus Aquirickettsiella sp. | reverse complement strand
ATTCGGTAAGCGTTGGATTGTTCACCCACTAATAGGGAACGTGAGCTGGGTTTAGACCGTCGTGAGACAGGTTAGTTTTACCCTACTGATGAATGTTATCGCAATAGTAATTGAACTTAGTACGAGAGGAACCGTTCATTCAGATAATTGGTTTTTGCGGCTGTCTGATCAGGCATTGCCGCGAAGCTACCATCTGCTGGATTATGGCTGAACGCCTCTAAGTCAGAATCCATACTAGAACGCGATAATTCTTGCCCTCGCACATTTTAGATGGATAAAAATAAGGTCATTTTTGACCGCAGAACCATAGCAGGCTGGCAATGGTGCTTAGAACGGAAAGGTTTTAGGTACTAGCTGGTGGATAGCAATGTAATTATGCGCGGGGATAAATCCTTTGCAGACGACTTAAATGTACAACGGAGTATTGTAAGCAGTAGAGTAGCCTTGTTGTTACGATCTGCTGAGATTAAGCTTTTGTTGTCCGATTTGTGTTTTTTTTTAAACACATTCTTGATTAATATTTGGTAGGTGCTGATATTAGTTTAGAATGTTTTTAAAAAGTTTGAACTTAATCGGCCACTGTAAAAAGCAGTTGGTTTTTTTTTTTATAAGTTGACAAAGCCGGGTAACTTGTCAAGACACCAGAAGATTTGCTCTATCGTAATATTACCATGTTGTATTACCATGTTGTATACGAAAGTGCTTGGGCTTTTCTCAATTCTGGTAAAGTAAAGTTGTGGTACCTCAAGTATCACACAGAAAAAAAGGGTGGCCAGGTTTGAAAGCCGGGTAAAGCCACTTACAAAATTTAGAGTTTTAAAATTTTGTAAAAGCCGGGTAACGTGTCTCCTTAATACTTGGAAGAAAAAACTTATAAAAAAAACTAAAAAAACACACACAACACACACACAACATGACAAATAACAACTAGCTAATGAAATGCAAGCTTGTGAAATAGATGAATGAGTTCAAGGAATATAAGCGCTGCTGCTACCGTAAAGCTATCGTCGCAGGGGTAACCTTTATTCTATTTGAAAACTCCGAAAACACAGAACATGTTTATCTTTTTTTAACATGATTTTTGTACGTGTGTATCTTGCATGTCCGCCATAAACTTGCTGTACATATATGGTCAAATCAATCAAATCATAAAGACATGACAAGAAAAATATCAAAATACTCTTGTAGCTGGACAAATAGGACAAATAGGACAAATAGGAAAATTGGACAAGTTGGGAGTTGATTTTATGAATCAAAACAAAAAGAAGGTAATGTAGTCTCTATTATACAAGTGGAATTGGTAGGGAATAATATTATACAAACGAGGAGAGAATGGAGAAACTTGGCGCAAACACAATGGAAAAAGACAAACAGTTTAGAAAAAGCGGTTGGAAACAACGCAGTTGACACTAATGTTGATTTGTTAACTTGTTCTAATGACTTTGACATTTTCGAGTGTTTAAAGTTACTAGAGGGTTTTCAAATTTCAAGGATTAGGACGAGCTGTTTGGCCATTTAAAATAATTCTTTTAAAAGTGTCTTTTATATTTTAGTAGCCAAGTTAATAAGTCGAAAAATGTTCACCATGAACCCAAAAAGTCAAGGTGTCATTGGGAAGCTTTTATTAACAAGGGTTTTTAAGAAACCTGAACGGACCAGGCCAGATATTGTATGTCTAGGTCATGGCGTTGATGGATTCTGTGGATTACTAGCCGATGGCAAGTATTTTACAGAAAACATACTTGGAGGTAACCCAAAACAAATAGCCGGTATTAAAATTTTATTTTAATAGTGTGATTGGTTTATATGGGAACCTTCTCTCAAATTGATGATGTTAAACTTTATTTTTTTTATTTTTTAAAAGAAATAAGTTTAACGGACTTCAATTGGAAGAAATTAAAGATGGCAATTTGGATGCAGGTAAATAAATTTTCCTTTTTTTAAATTTTTTAAAAAAGATTTTTGATTTATTCTGCCAGTTTTTTTATTTTTTTTAAAAAGCTGAAATCTTTTTTAACTAAACTTTCCAATGAATTGCTTTTGAGTAGTATGTATTTATTATTCATTAGTGGTTTATTTGTTTTTAAGGATAGTTATCTGGTTGATCCTGCCAGTAGTCATATGCTTGTCTCAAAGATTAAGCCATGCATGTCTAAGTATAAGCAATCTATACAGTGAAACTG
>DASXLX010000044.1:0-54621 GCA_036495935.1 Candidatus Aquirickettsiella sp. | reverse complement strand
ATTTTATATAATTTTATTGTCTATTATTTGTACAAAAGTTGCTCTTATAACTTGAATTCAAGGAACATACTTCTTCATGCTGCAATCTTTTATTATTTAAATAAACAATATTTTATACAATATTATCGTCTATTATTTGTACAAAAGTTGCACTAACTTGTTGAATTCACCTCTTTTATATCCGAGGAGAAAAAGACGACCTTCCTGTCTCAGAATAACGACGTCCTGGATTAAAAAAATTGCTGTAGATTGATCCTTGGGTCCCGAGTAAAGGTGTTGTTTCTGAAGAAGGTCCAGCAAAATCACCATGATTTATGCTATTACAAACACCACTATCATTATTAACAAAGCTTTTATTATGTAGTTTGTCAATTATTTTACAAGCAGCCTCATATTCTTGACAAACTTCCTTCAAGCTTAAAGGTAGCTTTATGTTTACTGGCTCTTTATTAAACAAACTTAACAATGAATCAATCTTCTCGACGGTAAAGCACTGATCATTATCCAACTGAGATAATAGTTTAGATAAACTTGTTTCATGTATATTTTCCTTATTCATCGATTTGAATTCTTTAATTAATTTTGTTTTTAGTTTGGCTGCCAATTGGGTAAGTGATCGACTAAAACTCTGTCGATCATTTTCATCCTTAATATGCAAAATAGTTTTTATTTGATCTTCATGCGCCTCAGCTAAGGACTCTAGCAATAGGTTTGGTGTCATCAGTTGTATACTATCTTTCATTTGATTTAACGCCTCAAAAAGATTAGTAACTGTTTGCGTATCTTCATTGCCACCATATTGCTGAAATTTGCTCAATACATTATTAAAGAAATCTATCATGGCGGTAAAGCCTAAGAAAGTTAAACCGGTTTTAGCTAGCTCGAGTAGATAAGGACGTAAAAATTCTAATTTGCCATTAAAATTATCATTAATTAATTGAGCCCCTGCTGCATAAGAAAATGCAGATAAATACATCGAGATCAGGATCAATAATACCGATGTTTTTGGATAAAGTTTAAAAGCCATAGGAATTTTAACCGTATCGTCTTTCCAAGCAGTTAAATAATCATAGCTATTTTGTAGTGCATTTCCGCCAAAAAATGCCAGCAACACGCCTAAACAATAAATAGAAGGTGCTGAAACAATAGCTCCTGACACTTGGCTTTCGGTTAATTCGACCATTTCATTGAACGTACCGCCCCAAAACCCTGCACAGGCCAGTATCACCCAGGATGCGCCAGGAAAATAAACCGCTTTTCTAAAAAAGTTGTTTAATTTACCTGGAGGTGAAATAGTTTGACTAGGAGACATCTCGTGTAAGCGAGTCAATAGTCGCGTTAATAATTCTAATGGTAATCCATCTAATTTTTTAATGTCGCGAATATCCTTTACTACTTTATTGGTATAGGAACACCCCGTAAATCTAAAACCATAAATGCTTAATAGTCTTTGTGCTAGACCTAAATGATTAATCACGCGTTGCTTGATTATTTGATAAGCTAGATTTAATTGCTCCTGTAATTCTTTTTCTTGTTTTTTTTCCTCATTAAGTAAGGCATTGGATATTGTTTGAAAAATAAATTCTACTGGTAAAAAAGGCGCACGATATAAGGGATTTTTTAAAGCTAATTTAAAGGGTAATAAATGCAATAAGGTATTGGTCAAACCAACAATAATGGATTGTGAAACAATTATTACCTTGGGTAAATTGGGTATAGGATTAATTACAGTGATCATCATAAAAGGTATTGATGCAATAAACGAACCTGCAAATGTCAGTGTATTTTCTGCTAATTTTTGTGTAGGCGTTAAAGCAGCTTTTAAATACCGTTGTAGCTTTAAGGGAATATATTCCGCCATTTGTCGATCAAAAAAAGCGTTAGTTGCCGACATTAAAATCCCTCCCGCTACCAGCATAGTGCCTGCCACGTGATTTATAACAAAAAAGTCACAGGGAATATCCTTGTAAGATGGATCGGCACAAATAGATTCTGCATACGCTTTTGCAGGAACGTAATAGAATATGACTCCCAAAATGGCTACTGTAAATAGACCTGATTGTTTGAACACTTCTCGGGTTAAGCTACTATGCCCTTCTCCATCCAAGTAAAATTTAATGACTGCGTTTAATGCATCTAATACGTTTGGTGGAATATCCCTGCTTGATATCAGATTATGCCCAAAAGTTTCTATCTGAGTAACTTCTTCATTTTCTTCTTCTATTTTTATAAGATGAGAATTCTCTAAGTCAGTATCCGGATTGTAATCAGAATCGTTGATTTCTTTTAATAATGGCATGTCCATCTCCTTTTAAAGATTTTTTTATATTTTATTGAGACGTTATTTTATTTATCGTATAAAAATAAAATTCAGATTTGATACTGAAGCGATTAATTATTTTTGAGGATAAAATTAATTAGATTAATGAGTGAAATAATTTCCCTATATTTTTAGTATTATTTAAATTTAGATTTACTTATAAAAGGTAATAAATTTACTCATTTAATATGAGTTAATTCTATATAATCACAGAATTAAAATTTAATTTATCATAGTTTTTTAATGATTCCAATCTATTTTTTAAAAAATATAATCCTTGAAAGATTTAAAATTCAGGAAGGCTACTAAGTTAGATTACATAGAAAATTCGCCTTTTTTATCTAGATCGGTATACTATCGCCAAAAAAATTAATTTTTCGAGCACAAAGTATGATATCGATTAATCAACTTAGCATGGCGTATGGCGAAAAGCTGTTATTTTATGACGTTAATCTTATTCTATCTACACACAGCCGCTATGCCTTAGTCGGTGCGAATGGCGCTGGGAAATCTACTTTTTTAAAATTACTCACCGGCGCAGAACAATCTATCGACGGTACGCTGTCAATTCCTAAAATCGCTAGCATAGGGTGGTTGAAACAGGATCAATTTCGTTATGAAAATACGCTGATTACCAATATTGTCTTGCAAGGTAAACCTGGCTTATGGCAAGCGCTACAAGAAAAAGATAAATTATTACAAAGTGATTTACATAACGAAAAAAACCTCAATCGTTTGGGTAAACTCGAAGAAGAAATTGCGCGTCTAAATGGCTATAGTGCCAATGCTTTAGCAGCCAAGCTATTAATGGGTTTAGGAATACAGCTTGAATATCATGAAAAACCATTAAGTACACTCTCCGGTGGCTTTAAACTACGTGTTTTACTGGCTCAAGCCTTATTTCAAGAGCCGGATATTTTATTATTAGATGAACCGACCAATCATTTGGATTTTATTTCTATCGTCTGGTTAGAAAAATATTTAAAAAATGAATTTTCTGGCTTACTACTGTTTATTTCTCATGATGTAGAATTCATTAATCGTTTGGCTGATCAAATACTCGATGTCGATTATGGCGAAATACGTACCTACAGCGGTAACTATGAAAAATTTCTTGCTGAAAAACAATTAATTATTGAACAAAAACTGCAAGAAAAACGCAGCGTGGAGCTTAAAATTGCCAGCATGCAAAGTTTTGTAGATAGATTTCGTGCCAGTGCCAACCGCGCGAAAATGGCTCAATCTCGTGTGAAAATGCTAGCAAAAATGGAAATCCCTGATATTAAACAATCTTCGCGATTATCCCCTACATTTCAATTCAAAGCGCTACGCCCTTCTGGAAAATGGGTAGTGCGTGTTAAAGCATTAGCCAAGAATTTTAACGAGAAAAAGCTTTTTCAACAACTAAACTTCGAAATTAAGCGCGGCGAAAAAGTAGCGCTTATGGGTGAAAACGGTATTGGTAAATCAACACTCATTAAAATATTACTTGACACGATTCAATCTGATCAAGGCAGCGTAGAGTGGGGCTATGAAACGCATGTGAGTTACTTTTCTCAAGACCATCATGACTTACTAAATAAACATGCTACCGTTTTAGCGTGGTTAGAACAGTATGCTGCTGGCATCAGTGAACAATCGATACGTAAAACCTTGGCCCAAGTTTTATTTAATAAAGAGGATGTCATTAAAGATATTTTAGCTTTAAGCGGCGGTGAAGCAGCACGCTTATTACTCACGAAAATGGTATTAGAACCCGCGAATGTCTTGATTCTGGATGAACCGACTAACCATCTCGATATCGAAGCCACTGAAGCATTGGCAACTGCTTTACGAAGTTATCCAGGTACCTTACTCTTTGTAAGTCACGATCGGCATTTCATCAACAAAATTGCGGATCGCATCTTATTTATTTCTCACGAAAAAAAGCTGCAGGATGTGAAACATTTAGATGAGATTAACATAGAATAAAGGGCAACATCACTTGATACTTTTGTGCTAATCAAGCAACTCCCCTATTATTATAACGGTTTTATCGTACTCCAATTACGACAAGCCGGACATAGCCAATCGAGAATTTTGCTATTAAAACCACAGCTTAAACAACGATAGACCGGTTTATTTTCCATTAATTTTTTAATAAGATCCTTTAAACTATTTAAATTACTTTTATCGGTCAGAGAACAACTTTCTTGTGCTAAATGCAAGTCAACTAATTGATAGAGACCAGGTAGCGAAGGCCTCGCTTGTAATTGCTGAGTCAGAAACTGCAGTGCTTTATCGTTATCTTTTTCTTGAATCAATTTAACAATAGCCAATGAAAGCGGCGTCTGCGCATGCTCGACAAGCGTTTCATGTAAATAACTGAGTAGTCCTATCGATCCCGATTGATGTTGTAAGTAACATTGATTAAGTGGCTCTAAGGTTTCAGTAATATAATCGGGGTCTTGTTTTTTTATTGCTTGATAGATAGTAATCGCTTCTTCCCATTTTTCCGCGGTAATGGCTAATTTTCCTTTAATCAGGTTAGCGCGAACACAATGTGCATCATACTTTAAAGCCAGTTCTAAAAGTTTAATGACTTCCTTTTGGCTCGCTTGGTTATTTAATAAATTCTGTGCTAATTCACAATGATAATGCGCAATATTTTTAAAAATCTTGTTATCCCATTTTGAAATTTTTTTCGCTTGCTTAATAGCAATTTCCCAACGTTTTTGTTGTTGGTAAATTTCTAATAGATAGCGTACGGCGATACGGGCATATTCGCTATCGTCATGGTTGATCACTTCGAAAAATAAACGCTCTGCCCTATCTAATAAGCCTGCGCAATAATAATCTCTTCCTAAAGCTAACAACGCTTGTAATTTTTGTGCGTGCGCAAGATTAGGCCTAGCAATCAAATTTTGGTGCAGCCTAATAGCACGATCAATTTCACCGCGCCGGCGGAATAACACACCTAAAGCTAAGTGAGTTTCCACTGTTTCTATGTCAACCTCGAGTATCTTAATAAAGGTATCAACCGCTTTATCAGACTGTTCATTGAGTAAATAATTTAAACCACGTAAATACTCACGATTGCATTCATGTTTCTTACTCGAGCTTGAATTAGAAAATTGAAAATAAGCGACATACCAACCGGAAGCGGCGGCAATCGGAAGCAATAAAAACAGTAACTCCAGCATAGTCACGCTCATTAGGAAGTGGGTAGCACTGTAGTCCGTTAATGCTGATCTTTAAATGGCAAAGCTCTTAAGTTGCTCAGTTCTTTTTCAACTAATATCAATCGATGTCGTAAACGCCGATTAACATACTTAAGTTTTATATAGGTAATTAAAGCAGTTAACAAACCTAATAAACCGCCTAAAATAAAACTAAGTATGGTTAATAAAGAAAGCGGTAATCGTTTGGTGTCCCAATAATAATTTACACTGACCAGATCGGCATTAAGACCAGCAAAAATAAGTCCCAATATAAATAATATAATCAGGAACAAATATGTAATGCATCGCATAGACTTACCTACTCAATGGGAACTTATACTAAATTAGTTTTACATTAAGCTAAAGTTCCAGTGACAACCAGAACTTTAGCTTTGCTGCAAAATCATCTTTCATTTAAGCCCATGCTATTTCCTTAAGCAATAAGAAAACAGCAATTACTTAGTGACTGCTTTTTCTTCTAAAGGAAGGAGAGAAAGTGAAATGTGACGATTTTTTCGATCAAGATTTAAAATTCTTGCTTCTATTTCTTGTCCCACTTCAAAATTTTTTCCTTCTTCGCCATACTCAGATAGTTTAAGCTGAGCTTCGATATTATTACCTAAATCAACTTTCATCCCTTCGTCGTTGACTTCAGTTATTTTTCCTTTGACCATTTGGTCTTTACTGTATTTATCAAAAGGATGCGATGATTCGGTATCCAATTGTTTGATACCTAGCGAAATACGTTCACGCTCAGGATCTATCGATAAGATAATCGTTTCTAATTCATCACCTTTTTTGTACTTACGTACCGCTTCTTCGCCGGATATGTTCCATGCGATATCCGATAAATGGACTAAGCCATCGATGTTACCGGGTAAACCGATGAACAGACCGAAATCAGTAATCGATTTGATTTTACCGGTAATGCGTTCGCCTTTAGCATGCGTATTCGCGAAATCTTCCCAAGGATTAGATTTACACTGTTTAATACCTAAAGAAATACGACGTCGATCCGAATCAATATCTAATACGACGACCTCAATTTCCATACCTGCTTGAACAATTTTATTCGGATTAATGTTTTTATTGGTCCAATCCATTTCTGAAACGTGGACTAAACCTTCAACACCTTCTTCTATTTCGACAAAGCAACCATAATCGGTCACATTAGTCACTTTACCTTTCAAACGTGTACCGATAGGGTAACGTTTAACTAAGTCTTCCCAAGGATCGCCGGCTAATTGTTTCAGTCCTAATGACACTCGACCTCTATCTCTTTCAATCTTGAGTACCACGACTTCAATTTCATCACCTATGGTTAATACTTCACTCGGTTGTTTGACACGTTTCCAGGAAATATCGGTGACGTGTAATAAACCATCAATGCCACCTAAATCGATAAATGCACCGTAATCGGCTAAGTTTTTTACGATACCCTTAATGACTTGACCTTCTTCTAATTCAGTTAATAACTGTTCGCGTCCGGCTTGACCTTCGGATTCCAGTACCGCGCGTCGTGATAAAACAATATTATTACGCTTAGGATCGAGCTTAATGACCTTAAATTCCAGGTCTTTACCTTCGATAATGCTAGAATCACGTACTGGACGTACGTCCACTAATGAACCCGGTAAGAAAGCGCGCAGATTACCGATTTCTACTGTAAAACCACCTTTTACTTTTCCTGTGACTTTCCCCGTCACCACCGTATCAGCATCATGTGCACGCTGTAACGCCGTCCACATTTCTGCACGTTTGGCTTTTTCACGCGATAAACGTGTTTCACCAAAACCATCTTCTAAAGATTCTATGCTAACATCAATTTGGTCGCCAACTTGGACTTCTAACTCACCGGCTTCATTATAAAATTGCTCAATGGGAATCAAACCTTCAGATTTTAAATTCGCATTGACAACAACTCGGTCTTTTTCGATGCGGACAACGGTTCCGGTAATAATCATCCCGGTGTAAAAAATACGTTCGGAGAAATTCTCCTCGAGTAACTGTGCAAAACTCTCACTCATATAGTTATATCACTTGTTCTTTTTTAGAGAACCATGGTTAAAAGGCGCAATATGCGCGGTTAATTACTGGATTGAGGGCGAAAAAATCGGCTTTTGACAAATCGCTGTGTTGCGGGCTTGTCTGCGGTGCTCATTAACACTTAAGTTAACTCCGCTCCTCGTCAAACCCGCGCCTTGCGCTTTATCTAAAATCCTCGTTTCGCCTCAATCCAGTTTAGTTTCATTAGATAAAATTTTCTGGAAATTTCACCTAATACCCTTTGTTACGACTTCGTTTGAGCCTGTGGCAACTTACTTTTGATAAGTTGTAACACCTCTTGAATGCTTAAGTGCGTCGTATCGATAGTAATAGCCTCCTTAGGCACTATGAGTGGCGCTATCGGGCGCTGCCTATCTTGACGATCACGTTGCTCAAGCTCTGCTCGCACAGCGTTAAGGCTAACATGCTTCCCCCTTGCCTTCAACTGTAAATAACGCCGTTTAGCACGTTCTTCGAGACTCGCTTCAAGGAAAATTTTAAGTTTTGCGTCGGGAAAAACAATACTGCCCATATCCCGACCGTCAGCTACCAAACCAGGAGCACGACGAAATGCCCGTTGATAGGTTAATAATGTTTGCCGAACCTTAGGATAGCCCCCTAATTTCGAGGCTAATTGACCTATTTCTTCGGTACGAATGTCATCAGTAATATCCTGCTGTCGCCAAAAAATTCTAAGCAACTGCTCAGAAGACTGAACGCTAAAATTTAGCGCTAAATTTGTCGCTAAAGGAAGCAAACTATCCTCTTCAATAGGCGTTCGTGTGGCTACTGCAATCCAGGCGGCGGCGCGATAAATAGCCCCACTATCGAGGAAATGCCAACCTAGTTCTTGGGCTAATAAGTGGCTAATCGTGCCCTTACCTGAACCACTTGGACCGTCTATAGTAATTACGGGAATAGATGATTTTTTTTCAGGTGTTAACAACATGCTAAATAAGCCTTCCAAGCCAATTTTCGGTAATGCTGGGCTTTCGCCGCAGGATCCTTTGCTTGATAAATACCCCGACCGACTATAATAATATCCGTGCCGTTTTGTGTAATCGCCTGCTCGGGAGAGATATAGTGTTGACCAAGACCATCGGCAGCTTTGGCATCGGATTGAACGCCAGGGGTCATGTGGATCAGACCTGGGTTTTCGGTTAATTGATGCTGGGCAATAAACCCCATGACAAAATCGGGATAGTGTTTAGCCATGCTAATACTCGCTTCGGTATAAGCACCTGTAGCTAAAGAACCTGTGGAACTCATTTCTGCAAGTAACAATAACCCGCGCCCTCTTGGGAGACCTACTTCTCGTAAACCTTGGATTATGCCCGGACCAGGAACGGTATGAGCATTAACGAAATCTGCCCAATCGACGATCTGGTAGACCCCTCCCGCATATTGTTGTTTAACGGTATAACCAATATCAGCAAATTTACGATCTTCAAAGATTAAAAACTGATGCTTTTCAGCTAAATGTTTCAATTTCTTGATAAAATTAGGTGTGAAATCAGACAATATATCGACATGGGTTTTTAATAGGCAAATTTCCTCGCCTACTTTATCAAGCAAACTTAGTAATTCAGTAACATGACTAACATCAGCAGCTAAACAAAGATTAGTTTGTTTTTCCGCTATCAGTTGGCATAAACGTTGCGCACTTGCGTTTAAACAAACCGTCGCTCGTTCGGCAAAACTTAATTTTTTAATTTTTTTTGACATTTATTGACTTAGTAAGGGATCAAATGCAACCACCTGTGTCGTAAGATGCATCTCGGTATTAAGTTGTTCAGCGACTTGTTTCATTTTCTCCGGTTTAATTTCTGGACCCACAAAAACACGTGTCAACATGCCTAACAAGCTTTTGTATTGACGACTATACGCATTAAAACCTTTACGGTGTAAGGTCTGGACCAAATTTTCAGCTTGTGCTGGATCTTTAATATCGGGTAATTCAACCACCCACGCTTTTGCTGGTGTCAAAGGATAGTTTAGCAAATTTTTGATACTGGGCTTATCTGAAATCATTGGTAATAATGCGGCGCTCGGTGGAACCGGTGGGTTGGGAATAGTAAACGAAAGTAAATTGTCAGCACGATAATCCTTTATTACTAAAGGCACAAAAATAACCAATAAAGCGATAATAACAAGAATGCAAATAAAACTAACACGTTTCATTGGAAAAGCCACAGGCTATCTCCGCATATTGATAATATACTATTACACAAGAATTTTTGGATAGAAACAACAATTTTTTTTAAGATGGTTTTAATGTTAAAATTATTAATTAAAAATTCTATTTAAGGATACCATGATTTGAGTCAAAAAAATTATTCCTTATCTCAACCTAAATCATGGCATCAACTTTTATTTTTTTAATTTGTAAAATTAAAGTCAATTACTTGATAAAAACCATTTCCTGTGTCCGCAATTTCCCAGACAGCTAAAATAACGTGATACCCTGTGCGTAATAAAAACCCATCGAAACTCTATAGTTTGTCCTGAACTAACCGGATGTTTGTACCAATCTCTGACTTCATCAAGAATAAATGAATTGCTCTGTCCTGCGCTGGCGATGCGGCCATCCTCAGGAGGAGTTACGTTTGGAACATCCGAAGGAACAACAGGATCGGTAAGACCACCTACGCGTGCTGGAAAGAACTTACCGGATTCTAAGCCATTAGCTCTCCAATCTGCTAAGTAAATATCAGCTCGAGATTGGGGAGTTACTATTCTGCCATGCCGTGGTTGTGGATTTGCTTTAGTTTCTACTCCTTCGACGGTTCCATGTCGGTTATGAACGGGTTCACAATTATTTTTTTGGTGAATATGTTCTACCATAATATTACTCCTGTAATAATGTAGTTTTGTTTAAAAAAATTTATCCATGAGTCTACTTAACTCATTAGTAAAATGAATACTCAACGTAAAGTATTCTTCGAATAGCAACGTTTTTTTGTTTTTAATTTTACCTAATCATTCAAAAATTTAAAAATACATAATAAGCTATTATCTTCTTATTGCACTAAAACAGGGAAAATATAGATAGAAAATATGAAATTTAATGGATTTTTAACAAAAATTCTTTTTATTTTTGTGATAATAAAAAATTATCTATGATTTTAATAAATTAAAACTGCCCAATCATTTCTGCTGTTGTAAATAGTCACGAATATCCTCTGGGGAAGATAAAGCGTTTTAAGAATGGGACGTTCGGTGATTGAAACATTACATTACCAGTATGTTGGTATTGTACATACACAGCAAGTGTAGATTGATTTGATAATACGCTCTTAACGTTAACTGCAATTCGTTGAATCTACTACCGACTAAATCACGCGCAACCGTTTTACTTGCAAATAAACCTTCTACTTCGGTTCGGATTCCTTAGAAGTGCAACCTAAGATTACATTGCAAGGAGAAAACATACCGGATATTTAAAAGTAGCTAACGGCGGAAAACCGGCCAACTTTAACATATTCGGTATAACCACCACGGAATACAGCATGGCTAAAAAAATAGTTACGCCAGCCATCACCTCACGTTGTAACGTACTACCCCGTGCATGAATTTTAAAACAGAATTCTAATAAATTTTTCTTTTGCTGGATCATTTTTACCTCAGAAAAATATTGATCAAATCTATACTCATCGCAATAGGATTTTTGGCAGCGTATAATTAACTATCTAAATAACGATAGATAGCTGCAGCAGTGTGAAAAGAACCAAAAACCAGCAAGCGATCATTTTTTTGTAACTGACGATAAGCCTGTTGAAAGGCTAAATCGGGTGAAGAGAACTCTAAAATTGTTTGATTGACTTCAAGATCTAATAATGATTGTTTTAATTTTTCAGCCTTCGCGCCGCGTTCTTCAATTAAATCACAGACATACCAATGATCAACATGGTGCTTTAAAGGGCGCAAGGTATTACTAATATCTTTATTCGCCAACATACCCGCTATCGCATGCGTATTTCCTAAACAGGGAGTATTTGCTAAACGTTTTGATAAACATTCTCCGCCAGCAGGATTATGTGCAACATCAATAATAATTTGACATCCATTTTTTTCAATGATATGGAATCGACCTGGTACGAAAACGCGCTTCAAACCTTCTTGTATGGCAAGCGGAGTAATAATGAAATGTTCACCGAGTAATTCGACCGCTTGCAAAACCGTTGCCGCATTCTGACAATCTATGTTAGGCAAAGGTAAATCATATAGAGTAAGTTGTTGGCTCATCCATGTCCAGGATTGAGCCTGTATTTTGTAATCAAATTCTATGCCTTGCCGATATAAGGGACAGGCTAAAGATTGAGCGGTGTTGAGTATCGATTGCGGCGGTGCAAAATCGCCGCAAACACACGGTCGATTCGGACGCATGATACCTGCTTTTTCGAAACCGATTTTTTCTCGTGTATCACCCAACCAATCCATATGATCGAAATCTATCATGCTGATAATAGCCAGGTCTGCATCGACACAATTGACGGCATCCAAACGGCCACCTAAACCTATTTCTAGAATAATCGCATCTAATGCGGCTTGTTTGAAAGTCCATAAAGCCGCTAAGGTAGCAAACTCAAAATAAGTCAATGGAATATCCGCGCGATTTTTTTCAATATGCAGAAAAGCTTGGCACAAATCGTAATCACTAATGCAGTATCCAGCTATTTGAATACGTTCCTGATAACGAATAAGATGCGGTGAAGTGTATGTACCCACTCGGTAACCCGCAGCACTTAAAATAGCAGCGGTCAAAGCAACATTAGAACCTTTGCCATTCGTTCCAGCAACCGTCACAACCGGACAATTAAAATTGACTACCGCTAAGCGCTCTGCGACTTGTGAAATGCGTTCTAGACCTAAATCGATGCTACTTGGATGACACTTATCAATATAAATTAACCAATCCGATAATGTACAATCACTCAAACTTAATTCATTAGATATCATCATTGGCAATGGCGGTAAGTGTATAACGTCCTTGGTTTGCGGCCATAAGTTTATTTAATAGCGAAGCAATTTTATCCTTTAATTCCCTTCTGTCGACAATCATATCGATGGCGCCATGTGCTAACAAAAATTCACTGCGTTGGAATCCTTCCGGTAAAACTTGACGTACCGTTTGTTCAATGACCCGCGGACCGGCAAAACCTATTAACGCTTTGGGTTCCGCAATAATAATATCACCAAGATTAGCAAAACTTGCCGATACACCACCCATGGTTGGATCGGTTAGTACGGAAATAAAAGGAAGTCCTTTTTGTTTCAGTTTGCCCAAGACAGCACTGGTTTTTGCCATTTGCATTAATGAGAATAAACCTTCTTGCATCCGTGCTCCGCCGCTTGCAGAAATACAGATAAAAGGAATATCCTCCTCTATAGCCCTTAACACGCCTTGTACAAAACGTTCACCTACCGCAGCGCCCATCGATCCACCCATAAAATCAAACTCAAATGCTGCGCAAACGACAGCTCTATCATGTAATTTTCCTTGCATGACTAACAAGGCTTCTTTTTCACCAGTTTTTTTCATTGCTGAATGCAAACGATCTTTATATTTAAATTGATCTTTAAATTTAAGTTTATCCACTGCTTCTATCTGATTTGCTATTTCTTGACCGGTTTCAGGATCTAAAAGTTGTGCTAAACGTTTACGCGCCTTAACGCGATGATGATGGTTACAGGTGGGACAAACCATCAGATTACGTTCAAATTCTGCACGATATAATATCGCGCCACAGGACTCACATTTAATCCAGCTATTTTCAGGAACTTTCGTGGTGTTTCGAACCACGGTTTGAATTCCTTTTATGACTTTTTTTAACCAGCTCATAAGCTTCCTATAACCTCTCGCCCACTAAATAAAATTTTTCTCAATCCTGAAGTATATACCCTCTTCACCAAGATATGCGTAAATTAACCACCAATTTTCAACAATTCCCAATAATGTTGATAAATACTTTCCGCTGCACCGACATCATCTTGAACCCTACCCCGCTGTAGGGTTTTTTTATCGGGATAGATCATTGAATTAGTTAAAGAAGTTTTTGGCATCATTTTGTATGCAGTAAGATTAGGTGTTGCAAAACCCGTCGCTAAACTTATTTTTTTAGCAATATCCGGCCTTAGTATGAAATTGATAAAAGTATAGGCATTATTTAGATGTGATGCGCCTATCGGAATCGCCATACTATCGATAGAAATCACAAAGCCTTCTTTAGGATAAATAAAACGTAAAGCAGGATTTTCTTGTGCGGCTTGATAGACATCACCATTCCAAGCCATGCCAAGCGTCAAATCTTCATCTATAAAAAGTGACTTCACGCCATCATTATTAAATAAACGTACATTGGGCATTAATTGTTTTAATTTTAAATAGGCTAAACGAATATGTTCGGTATGGGTGTCATTCGGTGAAAAACCTAACACCATCAATGCCATAGAAAAAACTTCATGAACGTCATCCAATAACAGTAATTGATTTCGATAAACAGGATTCCAAAGAGTTGACCAAGCTTGTAATTGCTGTGCTGCATGGTATTTGCTATTAACAACAATTCCCGTTGAGCTCCAAAAATACGGGATACTATAATGATTACCCGGATCATACGATTTATTGAGTAACGCTGGATTTAGATGTTTAAAATTAGGTAAACGGGATTTATCTAAAGCCTGCAACATGCCTTGTTGACGCATCCGATCCACATAGTAAGTGGAAGGGACAATAACATCGTATCCGGTACGCGGATTGGCTTTAAGTTTCGCATACAAGGTTTCATTACTATCATAAGTGGTATAATTGACTTTGATCCCGGTTTCTTGCGTAAATTCTTTTAATACATCATTAGAAATATAGTTCGACCAATTATAAATATTAACAATATTTTCTTCTGTATAGGCAGGGCTAGCAAGCAAGCTAAACCATAAGATAAAGAAACAAATGAGACGCATGATTATTGACTAACCTTTTTAGGTAATACGAGTTGGAAGGCAACTACGATAAATAACGTAATAGCAAACATCACTGAACATAATGCATTTAATTCAGGTTTTAATCCAAGACGCACTAACGAATAGATATACAAGGGTAAAATTTGAAAATCAGGACCGGTCACAAAAAAACTAATAATCACATCATCTAATGATAAAGTAAAACTTAATAGCCAGCCCGCTAATATAGCCGGCCATAACATAGGAATAATAATCCGACGAAAACTCATAAAATCAGTCGCCCCTAAATCACGCGCCGCTTCAAAAATATTTTTATCTAAACCGGTCAGTCGACTATAAACGGTGACGGCCACAAAAGGAATACAAAAAGTAATATGTGATAATAACAATGTCCAAAAACCTAAACGCATATGCAATAAAAAAAATAGAATAAGTAACGAAATTCCCATCACAATATCGGGCGAGACTATCAATACAAACAATAAACCATGCAATAAATGCTTACCAAAAAAACGATAACGATACAGACAAGTTGCGGCAATAGTTCCTATCAATGTAGCAAAACTAGCCGCTAACACACCCACTTCTAATGAATGCAAGGCGACTACGGTAAGATCGCTATCATCACCTAATTGTTTATACCAATCTAATGTAAATCCATGCCAAAGTAATGAATAGGTCGAATTATTGAAGGAATAAATAATCAACAAAATAATAGGAAAGTAAAAAAAGCAGTAGATCACTGCCAAATAACTAAATCTCGCCAATCGGTTCATTGTGATATTGTCCTATTTTGTTGGCACGTCGATACAGTAACAACAACACACCCATCGCTAAAGTAAGTACCATACTCACCGCAGAGCCTAATGGCCAATTATTTGCGGATAAAAATTCGTTTTGAATAAGATTCCCTACTAATAGCGACTTAGCGCCACCTAAAATATCTGGAATATAAAACATACTCATTGCTGGCAAGAACACTAAAATAATTCCTCCCATAATACCCGGAAACGTTAACGGTAAAATTACGCGTGTAAACGTAGTTACGGTATTCGCTCCTAAATCGCGCGCTGCATCGATAAATTGCATATCTAATTTTTCAATATTGGCATATAAAGGCAAAATCATGAATGGAAGTAAGCTATACACTAAACCGATAATGACAGCCGTACTGGTATATAAAATGGTTAATGGATGATGAATAATACCTAACGTTAATAATACAGAATTTAATAAGCCTTTCGCTTTCAATATGGAGATAATTGCATAAGTACGGATTAATGAGCTGGTCCAAAAAGGAATAATCACTAAAAATAATAATAAACTCTTGTATTTAGAATCTAGTCTTGCTAAGAGATAAGCAAACGGATAACTGAGCACTAGACAAATTAAACTACAGAGTCCAGCTATGCAAAAAGAATGCCAAAAAACTCTGAAATAAATAGGATTTAATAAAGCTTGATAATTTTGCAATGAAAATTGCCAACGAAAAAGGTTTACTGGATCATTTTTCAGAAAACTGGTTATCAACACCAATAGCGTCGGCAATAAAGCAAATACAGACAGCCATAGCCAAACGATACTGATAGTGGTTCCTTTAAACAGACGATCAACTTTCATCGGGCAAAATAACCTCCCACCCGGGTATCCAATGCACCCAAACCGACTCGCCACTATGAAAATCTAATTTTTCATCATCTTCATTAAAAAATTGAGTCGCAGCCAATAAATTTTGACTTTGCAAACGTACCATCAGATCTACGGTTGAACCCTTGTAAATAACTTGCTCAACCACGCCGGGGAACATTTGCGAGGTATCCGTCACTTCAGCCGGTGACCAAACCTCGAGATCTTCAGGCCTAACTAAAGTATAAACTTTTTGATTTTTAGAAAAATGACGGCGATTTTTTAATGTAAATTCTTTACCTTCGATTATTGCATGAAACACATCTTCATCAGCCGAAATAATTTGTGTTTCGAAAATATTCACCTCACCGATAAAACGGGCAACACGTAAACTATGCGGTTCTTCATAGACCTCGCGCGGTGTACCGATTTGTTCGATACGTCCTTCATGCATCACCACAACCCGATCCGACATCGACAAGGCTTCTTCTTGATCATGTGTCACAAAAATAAACGTGATACCTAATTGCGTTTGTAGTTGTTTTAGTTCGAGCTGCATGGTCTTGCGCAATCGATAATCTAAAGAACTTAAGGGTTCATCCAATAAAAGTATACTCGGTTTATTCACCACCGCTCGAGCAATCGCCACACGCTGTTGTTGGCCACCACTGAGCTGATAAGGTTTACGCTCACTTAAGTGAGATAATTTCACCATATTTAATGCATTGTTAACTTGCTGTTGAATCTCAGCTTTCGATAAACCACCTTTGCAACGCAAGCCAAACGCAATATTATCAAAGACATTCAAATGCGGAAATAAAGCATAGCTTTGAAAAACGGTATTTACATGACGTGCTTGAGGCGATAATCCTTTGACATCAATACCATTAATACAAATGACCCCACTATCGGGTTGCTCAAAACCTGAAATCAAACGCAACAACGTTGTTTTTCCACAACCGCTAGGGCCCAGCAAGGTCAAAAATTCACCATGCCTCACCTCGAAGTTAATATCTTCTAATACGTCTTCGTCATCGAAGCGTTTAGTAACTCCTTTAAGTTCAAGGACATTGCCGTTCATTACACAGGTAACCTCACTTTCATGATGAATACTCTTCGCACTTGAGTTTTTGTCTGCGTTGCCGCTCAACTCGCAATTCTTATGTATCTTGAATACATTCTGATTATTTCATTCTCACGGCACTTGCCAAAAATCCAATTGCTATGAGTATTAAGACTAAAATTGCAAGGGATTATGCAATAGAGCTTCACTAAAACCAAGTATTTTATTAAAAGGCATTCATCGTCATGGCGAGCGCCGAAGGTGTGCGACAACCCAGCTAAAAACTCCTCACTTAAATCATTCTAAAAAAATTATTTTCCGATTTGGGCAACAGAAATTTTTCTGGATAAAAGACTTGGCATAAATACAATCCATTGGGTGCAGCCGTTATGTCAGCGGCTTTTCGATCCTGTGCCAATAAAACTTCTTTAGCCCACTCGATGGGTTTTTTACCTGCGCCTATCGACATTAGTACCGCACTAATATTACGTACCATATGATGCAAAAAAGCATTTGCTTGGATATCGATGATGACGTAGCAGCCTTCACGCATCACCTTAATATGCTGCACTTCACGTCGTGCACTCTTAGCTTGACAGCCTGCAGCGCGAAATGAACTAAAATCATGCTCACCAATCAAATGCAGCGCTGCCGATTGCATTGTATTTTCATTTAAAGGATAGTAACAATGGCTGGTATATTGATTCCACAATGCATTTTTTAAACGATGATTATAAATAATATAATAATAACGACGCGCTAATGCTGAGAATCGTGCATGGAAATTACTATCCACTTCTTGCACCCAATTGATTCGAATGTCTGCAGGTAAGTGACTATTACAACCCAACAACCAAGCCTGTTGCGATCGTTGCGCCATGCTATCAAAGTGCACCACTTGACCTAAGGCATGCACACCTTTATCGGTACGTCCGGCACAACTTAAGCTTATTGGATGATCCGCAACTTGACTAATCGCCTGTTCTAAACAGGTTTGTATACACACTAATCCTTTTTGTGACTGCCACCCATGGTAAGCACTGCCTTGATAAGAGATACCCAATGCAATTCTCATACTTATACTCTTAGCACTTGAATTTTTGTCTGTGTTGCCGCTCAATTCGCAATCCTCATGGCTTTGGTTATACCATGATCACTGGCATAGACGTGGCACTTGCCAAAAATCCCATTGCTGTGAGTATATTTGCTAGATTACCGCGTAGCTTCGGTGTTCGCAATAAGGAGTAAACCAATAAAGCGATTTACACCTTATTCTTGGACGGAATGCTTGCAGCAGAAATCATTGCTTTAAATTGCTGTAAACGGGCTTGAGCCGCCTGTGCTGCTTTTGAATCTGGGTATTGTTGGATTATTTTTTCAAACAATTCCATCGCCATTGGTTTATCGCCTTTAGCAAAATAAGCTAAACCACACTGCAACATCGCATCAGGAACGCGTGCATCTTGACTATAGCGACTAATAAAACGTTTAAAAAAGTTAATTGCTGGATCAGCTTGTCCTTGTAACAAATACAGCTGACCTAAAAAATAATCGGCATTCGCAACATTTAAATCATTCGGAAATTTTTTATTGAATGTCTCAAAGGCTTCTATCGCTTCATTGTATTGTTTAGTTTTTAATAGCTGAAAAGCTGCCTGATAAGCACGCTCTCCCGCTGCCGTAGGCGCTGCATTCGGCATCATCGACTTTCTATCCTTCGACATCTGGTTTTTACTGCTACTCAGATCAACTAATGGACGTGGACCCAATACGCTACTAGCTGACGAACTCGAAACACTGACCGGTTTTCCAGAATATACGGCGCTTTGATTATTTCTCGGCGCTAAGCGTTTTTCTAAGGCTAAATATTGATTACGCACTTGCTCTTCTAACACTTTGATCGCATGTTGTTGAGAATCAATTTTGCCTTGTAAGCTTTGTAATTGTTGTTGCAGATCGTCAACCTGCACTAACATGGGGTTGAGATTAGTAATTTGGCGTTCTAAAATCGTGACGCGTTGCTCCAACGAAAATGAAGCCGAATTACGCGGTATCGTTGGAGCACTCGGCGCTGCTGGATTCGGTGCTACGTTGGGAACTGAATTACCTGTTGTATTAGGCACATTGGCCTGAGTCGTAGGATTTGCAGCGTTAGTCATCGCAGCCGGAGCATCATCATCATCGTCATACGCATCAACAACGGGCGCCAGAGCATACGTGAGTGAGCTTAGTAATAAGCCCACACAGCATAAGCAAAGCTTAATTGACTTAACGAGCCTCGAATTTACCCTTAGCATATTAATTCCTAGAGTTACAACTTATCGGTAATGACCGGAGTTTGATACTGTAAATCAGCCCGACGATTTTTTGCATAATCCGCTTCGCTATGACCAAACGCTACCGGTTTTTCTGCCCCAAAACTGACCGTTAGGATTTGACTTGCGCTGACGCCATTTGCAATTAAAAATTGTTGAACACTTAAGGCACGGCGTCGACCTAAAGCAATGTTATATTCGCGGCTGCCTCTTTCGTCGGTATTACCTGTTATCAATATTTTAGCTTGTGGATGACTAATTAGGTAATGCGCCTGTACTTGTAACGAAGGTTTATCTTCATCGCGGACGAAACTTTTGTCAAAATCAAAGTAATAAGTTTGATTACCAACTTGCATTGGATGTGTGCACTCATCGCCATAAAAACTAGTACCTATATCTCCCGCTCCCTGTGTCAGTGCGCTATCGGCATGGGTCGGACTAGCCGAGGTTTCACCTAATTCACTGTCTGCTGTGGAACAAGCAGCTAAACTTAACAATGCTGCAGCGATAGCACTCATTTTGAACAATCTTTTTATTAACATATTAACCTCACTTAAAATAGTTAACTCGATAAAAAAGGCGACCAAACCGGATCTTGCACATCCCCTATCGGTGTAGGTAAGCGACAATTTATTCTTCCATCGATTGAAGCCATGCCTAACAAGCCATGTTCACCGGGTTTTGATTCAAATAAAACCATTTGTCCATTTGGTGCAAAACTAGGAGATGCATCAAAACCGGAATGGGTAACGTTTAGTAAAGTATCGTCGTCTAAATCTTGCACCGCTATATTATACATTCCTTGCTCACGATTGAGTACCACTATCATTTTTCCATCGGGTGAAAAAGAAGCACGCGCATTATAACTGCCATCAAAAGTAATGCGTTGTAAGCGTTTACTGTGCAAATCCATTTGATAGATTTGTGGCCCACCGCCTCTATCCGAAGTAAATAACAATGATCGACCATCAGCTGACCAAGTCGGTTCGGTATCGATAGAAAAACCAAAACTCACTTGACGTAATTCTTTACTGGCTAAATTCATTAAATAAATTTTCGGCGTGGCGGAATTTTTAGATAAGGCTAAAGCCAAGGTTTTATCATCCGGAGACCATGCTGGCGCACCATTAATACCTGGATAACCACTAACTAATTGGCGTTTCCCATTTGCGATGGTTTGAATATAGATACGTGGCATGATTTTTTCAAAAGAAACATACGCAATGCGTTTACCATCGTGCGACCATGCGGGAGACATGATGGGTTGTGTTGAAGTTAATAAAGGTTTGGCATTATAACCATCCATATCCGCCACTTGTAAACTATACACCCGATGATTATTCTCACGAGTGACAAGCACATAAGCGATACGTGTTGAAAAAATCCCTTTCACTCCGGTTAATTTTTCATAAATTAGATCACTAATATGATGTCCTAGCACGCGTAATTGTGGATATTTTACAGTAAATTCTCGTTGTGCTAAAATTTGCTTATGGCCCTGCGCAACCTGTATTAAATTAATATGCACACGATATTGCTGCCCTAGTGTCGTTATCTTTCCCGATAGGACATCATCAACGTGATGTGCCCGCCAATACGCCACGGTAGCTTTGTCGGCTTGCGATAAATTTTTCGCCAGCGTTACCTTAAATTGACCACTGTGACTTAAATCTGATTGAATTACGTGCGTGATATCGTTTTCTGGAGCAAATCTTGCATCACTGGTAAAAGGCACGATCGCAATGGGTAACTGATTGGCCACTCCTTGTGTTAATTCAAGATTTAACGCTGCCGAAGCGTTATGACTCAACAATAAACTACTGAGTGACAAGACATTGATCAGTATAAAAATAAATTTTTTCACCGCATGACACGACTTTTCTAAACACCGCTCTTTCATTTATTATTCTCCATTAACTCTACTTTTAGGTAATACCCACATTCTTTGCAAAACAGGATGGAAAAATGCGCCAATGACATGCAAAGTAAATGACGCAATCAATAAATAAGCCAATATTTCATGTGCTTTTGCAAAAAATTTGGACACCAGCTGATTATCAGCTAAAGGTGGCACTGTAAAAATACCATAAAAACTAACCGCATGATCACCGAATGTTGACATAAAAAATCCGGTTAACGGCATCGTCAACATCAATAGAAACAGTGCGGTAATATTAAATTTGGCCAACTGGCGCTGCCATAATGGAATTGATGGTGGTAATTTCGGTGTCTTATTTATAAAACGCCAGGCCAATCTTAAGATCAATAAACCGAATAAAAGCAAACCGGTCGCTTTATGCAAACTAAATAAAATATCACTAAAATGAGAAGCAGGAATATTGATCATGGTAAAAGCTACCATAAACATTCCAATAATTAGCACGGCCATCAGCCAATGAAAAAATTTAGCGATAGTGCCATAAACCGTTGCCGTATTTTTTAACATAAAAATAACTCAATGTTACAAATAGCTAATATTTATTTTAATGCAAATCACCCTAATTGCTACTTATTTAAATTAATCAAGTAAAAACAATTAATATTTTCTTCTTTATCCAATTTCTTTTAAAAAAATCTAATAATTTTCTATTCATTTAAAATGAAAAATAGATAATAAATTAATTTATATCTAAGAAATCCTATTTAAAATTTAATGATTTTATGCTTATGATAATAAGCAAATATATAATTTTTTTAATACAAACGTTATCGTTACTCCTCTTCCCACATTACAACAATATCTGGCTTCCTTCAGTTTTAATACAACATTAACAGAAGAAATGGCAATATTTTCTTGAAAGAGCTCTAAAACATCAAACTCATGTTTTTTAATAATTAAAAAGTACTGTTACAGCAAAACTTAAATGTTTGTCCTTAAAAGAACTTGAAAAAATAAAAGATGAGCTCATAAGAGGACAAAAAGTAAATTTAAAGTAAACTCACATCATCCTGAATTTCATTATTTCAAAGAAAGAAAAAATTAAACATTCCTTAGAGAAGATGAGCAACCTCGACCTTCTTGAAATGCTTACCGATTGGATGGCTGTTAGTCAAGAGTATAAAACTGATTGTAAAGAGTTTGTAAAAAACAATATTGGAGACGGCAAAAGATGGCCATTTTCTGAAGAACAAAAAACAAAAATATACAAAATTATGGAAGCCTTAGAACAAGCACTTCAAGCCAATAATGATTCTTCTTATCAACAAAAATCGAGTCTTTCTAGAAAAAGGTAGTAAATAATCAAAATTTTAAGTATTAATAGACGTTTTAATTTGCTATTAATACTTAATTTAAACACTAAGTATTTTAAATACGTCGACAATAGGTTTCTTTAATACCACAAGCGACGAAAATTGCCAGCAATAAACTAGCGAGCAAAAGCAATAAAGCTATACGAAAATCACTATTAGAATACAAAGGTAAACCGTGTTCCATCGCACCATCCCAATTTTTCTGTAACATCCAACCAATGAGTGGTTGAAATCCTGCACCAATAATTACCGAGGCCATATTCGCGAATGCTACAGACGTCCCGGCAACGGCTTGTGGGTTAATTTCAGAAGCCACTGCATAAGCAGTTGCAACGCCGGTGTTGGCAAATCCATATAAAAATAACAAACTAAATAAAATCCATACAGGTAAACTAGGCAATAAGATAACCATACTGGCGAATAATAAACTAAAACTTGCTGATAAAATGAGTATAATCTTGCGTCGTTGAATTTTGTCAGAAATCCATCCGATTAAAGGACCGCCGATAGTCCAACCGATAAAGATTAAACTAATCCCCATCGCAGCGACTTCATTACTTAAGTCATAGGTTTGACGAAAAAATTTAACGCCCCATAATTCTGCCAAAGCCGCAGTGGGTGCAAACAGTAAACCAGCCAATAAAGCGTTCCACCAACTCTGTGGATTTCGCAATACACGCAGCAAACCAGACCAAGGTGACTGTATTAAAGTTTTTTTAACTTTAGTTTGAGCCGCTGGAAATTTCGGATCACGTACCAAGAGCGCCACCAGCACCGACAATAAAATCATTAAGCCAGCAATAAAGGATAAAGCGCTACGCCAGCCCAGGTTTTCTACTAAATAAGCCATTGGCATTTGACCTACTGCAGCGCCCAGCATACCTAAGGCCTGCGTCAAACCCGCTAATAAGCCAAATTTTTGCGCCGGAAACCACAGCGTTGCAACTTTCAATGCACTTACAAAAGCGAATGCTGCACCAAAACCCATCATTAAACGCGCAAACGCAGCAATTTCTAGATGCGTAGTGCTCGCAAAAATAAGGCAAGACACACCACAAAGGAAGATCATGCTAGTCAATAACCAACGTAAACTAAACCGATCGACTAAAATACCGACCGGGATTTGCATCCCGACATAGGTATAATAGAAAAAAGCTGATAAACTGCCTAAAGCTAAGGCCTGCACTTTAAAATCATGCATCAAGGAATCGACCATCACACCCGGCGCCACTCTGGCAAAATACTCAATAAAAAAAGCACTCGCCGCCAAACCCCAGATTAACCAAGGGTAATAAGGATGTTGCAAACATCTATTGATAAAACAATTATTTGACATTTTTTGTGTAATCCCAAAACTTAAGTGTGTGAAATAGACTAAGTCAGCTCCTTGCTATGCAAACACACATCCCTGTGCCGGCTCGTAAGTCCTGTATTCCCTTACTTTAGGATTTTCAAAACCTCTTTATCAATCCCCTTGTTTTTTTTGAGCATAACATATTAACAGTGAAAAAAAATTTGTCTATGTCATTACACCAACAACTAGTTTATTTCAAGTAAACGAAGAAAAAATAAATGCGTTAGCGCAGACCTTTATGCAACAAAATCAAGTTCCTGGAATGAATATCTTGCTGTCGGTCATGACCTGCAAAATAACATCGTAACTTACAATAAAAACCTTGAAACATGGTTTGCAGCCGCTTCGTTAAAATCAGACATTTCCGATCTTGCCAAATATTTATATACGCAAATCAATCCGGATACACTTCATGATAACAAGCTGACTAAAGCAATCGTGTTGGTCCATCAAAATCAAGTTTGTTTTGCTGATAGGCTTTCTTGTGAGCAACTAGCTTGGCAAGCACATCATTTGTCAATCTTAAAAAATTCTACCGGTGACACTTACTTTATTGCTTTTGATAAAAATGGGTTTCCGCTCTTCCATAATAAAAAAATAATTAACGTCAATCCTTTAGCTGACGATCAAATTTTTATTGATAAAACCGGTTCCGGTTATGGAATGTCTAGCTATATGGCGTATATTCCCGAGCAAAAAATAGGTGTTGTTATTCTAACTAATAAATTTTTAGGTGACGAAAGAATCAAACTGGGACACGATATTTTACAAAACTTATAAAAATCCATCCTATTTTTTGTCAAAAAAGAACATGACTATTTAAATGTAAATACACTATAATGTTAGCCCATTTTAATTTACAATGATTTTTGCATATCCAACAAGCAATAATAAAGGAGCTATTATGCCATTCCCTCAACCGATAGATGAGGCCTTAGAGAACTATGATAAAAATAAAGGTCCTTGGCGACGTTTATTCCGCTTTGATCAAGCTGCAATACGCGCATTACGTAGACTCAGCGAAGCTGATCAAATCAGTTTTTTAAAAATTTATCAGTGTTTTATTGAAAACCAACCTAAAAATACTCAAGAATCTTTCAAGGTTTATGAAGCACTATTAAATTATCTAGAGTCTATAGGCTTTAGTGGTATCCCAGAGACTATACTGCAACTACATACCAGCAAACTCTTAAAGCCAAACAATCTAGATAAATTAATGCAACTAAACGGGGATCAATTTCGTCAGCTCGCAATCCTATTTTCCCAATTAAAAAAACACAATTTATTAACGCAAACAAACTTTGATAATATCACCACACACTTTGAAACTACTAAAGAAAATATACCAGAAATGTTAAGCAGTATGCTGGCTTCATTAGAAAAACTTCATACGGGTAATTCTTTAACTCAAGAAAATTTAAATTGCCTACTTCAAAAACCACTGCAAGCTGAGAATATAGCAAGTATTTTGCTGATATTAGATCAAAACCAACTGCTTACCCCCGAGAACCGCATTCAGCTTTATATCGAAAAAAATGAGGTTCTGCTTAGAAATGAAGCTTATTATGCGATATGGCATCCATTCGAAGATTATTTACCCACTATTGTGGGTATCCATAAAAGACAACATATATTTGATCAGTTAATTTGCTTAACTCAAAAAGAAGAGGAAATAAAAGAAATCGAAAAGTATATAGGTGGTTTAATTTCAGAAGCTAAACCTGCTAGAAGATATACCTTTGAGAAATTTTCTACTGCACCTTCTCCGCGCATAAAAACTCGAAGCATGATTAGCGATCTAAACCTCACCAGGGATAGACCAGGAACACTATAAAAGCAAACCATTTTACTGATGCAAAACATTGTTAATTAGCTATAGAAAAGCATACTGTTTAACCGCAGTATGCTTTCTGTCATGTGTTTATTTAAAGTTTGGTTTAGGGGTCATTTCTACAATCACAGGTTCATGTTTATTGTAAGGCTTAAACTGCATACTTAATGGAGTTTGAGGCTGTTGTTGAGGATCATTTTCTTTTATAAAATCATTAATAGTTTTTAAACTATTATAGAATTCATCATCCAAAATTGAATTTGGCCTTGAGATTTCTTCAACAATTTTTGAAACAGGCATAAACTGTCCTTCGACAGTTGTTGGATTGGAGAATTTTCCTTCTTCACTTTTTTCAGTTAATTCAGTCTTTTGATCTTCAGATTTTTTATTATTTTTTTGAGTTTGCTCTGTATTAGTATTTTGTTTGTCCAGTAATTCTCTTTGTTTAGCCAATTTTAGTTTTAATTCATCAATCACTTCTACACCTGATTTCGTTGGAGTTTGCTCTTGTTTTAACAAAGCGGTGGTTTTGACAGAATTTTGAGCTTGAATGAGGACTGAGGGACCTATATCAGAGTGATTAACATTTTCCCCCAATTTGCTTTCTGATGCACTTTTATAACTGCTCAATTCAATTTTTGTTTCTTTATACATAGCAAGCATTGCATTTAACATTTCACCTTCTAGTGGCGTTAATGCCTTCTTTTCAGAAAACTTTTTTATGGCTAACGGAAGGGATAAATTTTTTTTTTCTTCATCAATTTTTTTTTCAATAACAGGAATTTCTTGGACAATTTTACTTATTTCTTCTCTTCTTTTTTTTTCTTGTTCTTTTTCTCGTTGAAATTTCTTAGTGAATTTAAACATGATTAACCTTAAGCTAAGTTTAAGAACGATCGAGTATATTTTTTGATTCTTAAGAGAAAATTAATATAATCTTATGTATTTATTATTTTTCTAATAAATATATTACTTATTTAAAAAAATGATTATTGTGTAATAACACCTTCGGGGCGTACAGTAAGATTGATTTGCCGAAACGTATGAAACAAACCATTATTTTTTGGCACGGGTAAAGGCGATGCTTTATACACTGCCGTTTGTGCCGAACGATCCAATACCGAATTTCCGCTACTCTTGACAATAATCACTTCTAACACCATGCCTCCTGGCGCCAAATGCACGACTAATTTAGTTTCCAGATGTTTATTCATTTCGGGAGGAATGATCCACTGTTGGGCAATGGCTTGTAAAATTAGATGTCGATATTTGTCCGTGGTCGCTGCATTGCGTGCCGCATTAATCTGTTGCTTCGCCAGCGATTGCATTTCTTGATCCAGTAATTGCTGAACATTTTTTTCAACTAACTTTAACGATTCTTTAGACGGTTTTTGATGTTTAGCAACGATTTTTTTTGGTTTAATTGCTACTACTTTAGTGGGTGACGTTTTTACCGGCAGCACCTTTTTTACTAAAGACGGCTGTTTATTCGGTACTTTCAGCGGAATAATCTTATTCTGCTCAGCTTTAGAAACTTTTTTTTCCTTGATCGATAATAAGACGGGACTTTTTTCGAGTAATATCGGTTTCGATAAGGTTTTTGCCATAGCGGTAGGTAGCGGTTTTATTTTATCTGCCTCAGGCGTAGGCTTCTGCACTAATGCATCCATCGGTATTGCTGTTGCATGGATCACTTGTAAGGGCGGCGGCGCTAAAAACAATAATTTTGTACTATGACGCAAGGTCAAGAATAACGCTAAAAATAGGACAATATGTAACAAAACCGCCACGACTAGCGAATAACGAAAGTCCTCTTGCTTGGCTCGGCTTAACATATATTCTTCGCGCTTGAAATTTTTGTCTGTGTTGCCGCTCAACACGATTTTAAACCGCTTTTGTTGGGGATTCGGTTAATAAACCAATATTGATGGCACCGGCTTGTTGTAATAAAACCATCGTAGTCACTACCTTACCGTAATCGACTTTTTTATCGCCTTTTACAAACACTTGACGCGGCATTTTTTTTTGTTCCGCGCTGCGTAATTGCTCACTCACTTCTAAGCTTAACTGATGGGCATCTAAAGCGACTTCCGGATGCGCCGCGGTATTTAAATAATAAAGTCCTTTTTCATCGATCGATACGATAAGTGGTTCCTGCGCGGGTGCGATGGTTTGCGCTTGGGCTTGCGGCAAATTCACTTTAATACCTTGGGATAATAACGGCGTCGTGACCATAAAGATGACTAATAGCACTAACATGACATCAATATAGGGAACGACATTAATTTCAGACATTGGCCCTTTGCGTCGTTGATGTTGAAACGGGTATGGATTATGCAACATAACTACCCGTATTACCATGAACTTGTCGATATAAAATATTCGAGAATTCTTCTTGAAAGCGGTGATAATTATGTAATAAATGTTGAATTTGATATGAATAACGATTATAAAAAATCACTGCAGGGATAGCGACAAATAAACCCATGGCCGTAGCGACTAAAGCTTCCGAAATACCTGGCGCCACCATAGCAATCGTTGCGGTCTGTTGCGAAGACGACAAGGCTTGAAAAGAAGTCATGATGCCCCATACTGTACCAAACAATCCAATATACGGACTCGTCGAACCCAAAGTCGCTAAAAAATCCAGATGTTTTTCGAGTTGCTGATGTTGTTCGGAATAAGCAATGCGCATCGAGCGTTGCACGCCTTCCATAATAATAACTGGTGCATCACCCACATGTTGATGTAAACGTAGAAACTCACGAAATCCGGCATGAAAAATGCTTGCTAAACCGCTGTGTTGATCCTGCTCACGGTTTAAATCGGCATAGAGTTTACTTAGATCAATACCTGACCAAAATTTATCTTCAAATTGCGCCAATAATTTTCTTGAACGTCTCAACATAAATCCCCGCTGCAAAATCATCGACCAGGATGCAATCGATGCAACGAGCAAGATGAGCATGACCAATTTGACTATTCCGCTGGCAGCGGAAAAATAACCCCAAAATGATGGATCAACCGTTGGCATTTACCTATCCTCAAATCTAAAAGTTTCGCAAGTGCGATCGGAATATCAGTTCATTTTATCAGAAAAATCATAGTTGAGTTGTTTTTGTCCATTAAGGTGACCCGGCATGGTCAATCCAAAATGAATATAGGTTTTTTTCGTCGCAATCCGACCACGTGGTGTACGCATGATAAATGCTTGCTGGATTAAATAGGGTTCGATCACTTCTTCTATCGTATCACGTTCTTCACCGATGGCTGCTGCTAAACTATCTAAACCCACCGGTCCACCGTCAAATTTATCGATAAGTGTTAATAATAATTTTCGATCTTGTTGATCGAAACCTTCTTTATCCACTTCTAATAGATCTAAAGCTTGTGCGGCCAAATATTGATCTATTTTTCCATCCGCTTTCACTTCAGCAAAATCTCTAACTCTGCGTAATAGACGATTCGCAATTCGCGGTGTACCGCGAGCACGCTTGGCAATTTCATTGGCACCCAGAGGATCGATAACCACACCTAAAATTCCTGCCGAGCGCGTCACGATACGGCAAAGATCCGCGACACTATAAAACTCTAAACGTTGTACAATTCCAAACCGATCTCGCAAAGGTGATGTTAGCAAACCGGCACGCGTAGTAGCACCAATTAATGTAAAAGGTGGTAAATCTAATTTAATCGAACGCGCAGCTGGCCCCTCGCCTATCATAATATCCAATTGATAATCTTCTAAAGCCGGATACAATATTTCTTCAATCACCGGACTCAAGCGATGTATTTCATCAATAAACAACACTTCTTTGGTTTCAAGATGCGTCAATAACGCAGCCAAATCCCCTGCTCTTTCTAAAATGGGACCTGAGGTTTGTTTGAGTGCAACGCCCATTTCATGCGCAATAATATGTGCCAATGTGGTTTTACCTAAACCCGGAGGTCCGACGATTAACACATGATCTAAAGCTTCGTTTCTTGCGCGCGCCGCATGGATAAATAGGTCCATTTGCTCACACACTGAGGCTTGTCCCAAATAATCCGCTAATGCTAAAGGGCGAATGCGAGGAAGATTTTTTTCATCCTCAGATTGTTTTTTAACCGAAGTTAAGCGATCTGAGATTTGCATAAATAATAATAATCGGAGATAAACCGACAAAAATATAAGTAAAATGTGCTGAATCGTTCTATTATTAGCTAATTACTGATTTTTTAGCAAGCATCCACATCTTGAAAAAAGTTATTTGAACTAAGTCGATGCTATTTTTTTATTATCTAAGAATGATTTATTGGATCATTGCCGCGATAAAAAAAATAACTTATTCTATAATTTTATAATACAACAAAAGGAATGCGCATGTTTATGAAATTCTCAGATTCTACCGCAACATTATTAAAAACATTACCCTTTCTTAATGAGTTGAATTGGTCGGATGAAACTGAAAATACATTAGATTTAACGAGTATTAAACAGTTAAAGGGTTGTCGTACAACATTAGTGCGGGATTGCCTAAAATTTATTCAAAAATTAGATGTTTTAGCAGAAGCTAAGGGTAATGAAAAAAATTATGCTTTAGAAAATATTAACGCACTTATACAAGCGCTTAAGCAATATAAAATCAGTTGTAGGCGCTATCCACGGCTCAAGGATTTTTTAAATATCATTCCAGATAATACCAGTGGAATGGTTGGTTATGATAATTGCTAGCGCTCTCACATCAATTGCATTTCCACCTTTAGCGGCTATCCCTCTGTTTATTTTTTCTTGGGTGTTGGTGGATTTATTTTTTAATAATCGAAATCAAGCGAAAAATTTCAATGAAATATTATCTACACTTCAAGATGAATTAAGGATTATTCAAGAAAGAGATACTCTCTTAATTCAAACACCAAGATCGACCATGCCATCTTCAGCACCGATAACGATTACTGCCAGCACCAGTCATTCACCGAGAATGTATGGCAGTATTAATCAGCGCAACCAGCACGATACTAATGTGAATTCTCCCTCCACTAGTTTTACTCCAAGTTTATAATGTTTTAAATGGCGAGTTCCACCCAAAATGCAACATGATCTGAATAGGTATATTTTATTATTGTTAACTATTTTTTTGTGAAGTTGATCAAATAAGAGAGATAATAAAAAACGTGATCTTTCATGTGTTTTTTAACCTTTTATAAACGTATTTGAATTTTTGGACTCAGAATCAGGATGTGGATGAGGTTTTTCATTGCATTTTTTATAATAGGTAATATCTAATTCGATATATAAAGGTATTTTTACGCAAGTTGGAAAACAACAGCATACTTTTTCTCCATTCATAATTTTACTCCGTAATTAAAAATATTTTATTATTATTAATTTTACCTATTCCATTAACCGATTTACAAGTACATAATAAACCACCTCAACGGATCTAATTTTAATAAAACGACTATTTTCAAATAGCTTAATTGTCATCCCATCTGCAAGCGAAAAAAACTCTCGTGCGCCCCAATAGTTTGCATGCGCCAAAAACCGAATGCATTGCCAAAAGCAAAGCGCGACCTTTTATTTATCGGCTATTAAAATTATTTCTGATTACTATTTGTCATTTTAGAGATTGTAATCGTGAGATCCATTTTTTAAATCCCTATCCGATTGCAAAAAAATTAACTGACGCTATTTAAAGCCTGTCGGATTAAAGATTCTAAAGATAGTGAAGTATCTTCAATCTGTAAGACGGCTCGACTCGCTTCTTGAGCCTTATATCCTAAAGCAACTAACGCAGAAATTGCATCCTGCTGGACATGTGGCAATAATCCAATATTATTTTTATCGGATTCGGTAAATTGGTTATGGGATAAACTTTTTAAACGATCACGCATTTCGATGATTAAGCGTTCAGCAGTTTTTTTTCCAATACCGGGAACTGCCTGCAAAGCACTCACATTTTGTTGCTGGATACAACGAATAAATTCTGAAGTTTCTATTTTTGATAAAATACCTAAAGCGACTTTGGGCCCCACACCATTTACTTTTAATAATTGCGTAAATAATGCCCGCTCATCGGATGTGCTAAATCCATACAAAAAATGGCCGTCTTCACGCACAATAAACTGTGTGTATAAAAAAACTTTTTCTCCACATTCCGGCAATTGATAAAAAGTATGCATAGAAGCTTGCACTTCATAGGTAAACGCATCGGCCACTTCAACTAATAAATACGGTGGCTGTTTTTCAATCAGTATGCCGCGCAATCGATTGATCATCGTCTTCTTCCTCGGCGAAATCCTTGTTTAAGTCCTCGCTCTCCCGTTTGCCGCGCTTGCGCATGGCAAATCGCGATCGCCAATGCATCGGCGGCATCGGTTTGTGGTGAGCGATCGAGATTTAATAACAAGCGTACCATATGTTGTACCTGTTGTTTACTCGCGGCTCCGTAACCCACCACCGATTGTTTGACTTGCCGCGCAGAATACTCGCTGACCATTAATTTAGCCACTGCTGCTGCCGTTAACGCAGCGCCTCTGGCTTGACCTAATTTTAATGCGGCATTCGGGTTAATATGCATAAACACTTGTTCTATGGCCACTTCATTCGGTTTATATTGAGCAACGATATTTTGTAAACCGGTAAATATTTTTTCCAGTCGTTCAGAAAAGGCAATACTTGCGATTTTAATGCAACCGCTATCGAGATAGTTTAATTGTGAACCTGCAATTTGAATAACGCCATAACCAGTAATACACGAACCCGGATCAATACCTAAAATAATTATGTTTTTAGCTAAGTTATGGCTTTGTTGATTCAGCATTAAGCTTGATTAGTATAGACATTTTGCACATCGTCTAAATCTTCTAGCATATCAATTAAGTGTTCCAGTTTTTCTTGATCCTCAGCATTCAGATCAACTTTCGTACTCGCCAACCAAGTCACTTCGCTATTCGCCAAATTTAATTTTTTTTCTTGAAAAAGTTTAGTTAAGACTGCTAATTGACTTTCTTCAACCCAAATATCAATACTATTATCAGGATAAGTGATAGCGTCTTCGGCGCCTGCCTCTAAAGCAATCTCCAAAATACGCTCTTCTTCGGAACCGGGTGGGAAAGTAATCACCCCTTTTTTACTAAATAAATAAGCAACCGATCCTGTCGTGCCTAAATTACCGCCAGATTTGTTAAATGCGTGACGTACTTCAGCGACGGTGCGATTGCGATTATCGGTTAAGGTATCAACTAAAACAGCAACGCCTTTAGGTCCATAACCTTCATAACGAATTTCTTCCATTTGCGCACCATCTAAGCCGCCAGCACCGCGCTTGGTGGCACGATCAATAGTATCTCGGGTCATATTAGCCAATAAGGCTTTATCAACCGCCAAACGCAAACGTGGATTATTATTTAAATCAGCACCTCCCATTCTAGCAGCCACCGTGATTTCGCGGATCAGTTTGGTAAATAATTTACCGCGTTTCGCATCTTGTTTATTTTTTCGATGCTGGATATTTGCCCATTTACTATGTCCTGCCATAACAACTCTCTTCTAATTATACTTAACTACTTAAACTATACCCATGCGCTATCATAAATTGCCTTCACAAAAAATTTGATTATATTGGATCGCCGTCACTAAGGACGTCATTGGTAATAGCCAAATTAAACCGATACCTAAGGTCATCAACACTAAAAGTCCAAATACTAAACTGGTTACAATAATCAAACCAACATTTTTAAAAAAATGTTTATTTACTGACTGAAAGGCCAAACTTAAACTTTCTTTCCAGATTAGTTTTTGATCTAAGATAAGCAACACAGTCATATATACGAGGATCGAAAGGTAGAAATATAGAAAGAAACAGATAAAAAAAATAAGCAGTAAAAAAATGCTGCCGAAACCTGATCCTAGGAAAGCAATCTGTTGTTTAAATAATGTGCTATGTAAAAGAATATTCGTGCCAGAGATGATAAAGCTATTAAATAGATAAAGTAACAATGCAATAATTAACAATGGCCGCCAAGCGTGACGAAATGAAAAAACCATATTCGCATGAATAGCTTGATTACGTAAATGCTGTAAAGCCATATAGGCTAACGAAGCGGTTAATAAAAAACGTAACACTTCAACGATAGCAACAACAATAAATTTAAGCCCTAGCTTTAAGTTATACAAAAAACCTGCATTATGCGCACTTGCCAATGACAATATAAACACGTCATATAAAGCTAATACTAAGCCTAATACCAGACAAGCCGCCGCCATCACCAGTATAAAGTAAAGAAAACCTAGCCAAAAAGCGGCTTTCATTCCCTTTACCCGATACCAAGCCTCCAAAAAGATCGCTTTAATTGGAATACGGTAATCACCGCTAATCGCTTTGCTAAAATTTGCAGTAGTAGAATCTGACATAAACTTAATAATTATCCAAAAAAATGTGCTTATCCAAGACAGCATGCACAAAACGATGACTAAGTTTAAAACAACTAAAGCTGCCTAAATCCCTAATAAACAATCAGCTTTACATGCGTATTATCTTTTTATAACCTATGATTGAAAATCGGTAGTAGCGCCCTAAACAAAAAAACCTAAATTAATTAGCAGATTCAATCGGCACAAATATATTCATATTATTATTAATAGCTTTAAAAGCGCAAGCTAAACTCGCTTTAAGTGCAAATTTTGCTCTAAAACAAGTAAACTCGGTCTAAGCTTTTTAACTGAGTTTAAATCATCTACAAAGTTAAATTGCTTGGGTTAAGTTACTTAATGCACTAATTCCTATATTAAGTAATTCTAATTTATCTTTCAGGACATAAAGAGTAAAAAAAAAGGCGCCACCGGTTGCAGCGCCACAGTACTGATGCAATATATGCCAATACGATACCGGTATATTTGATGATTTTTTTCTTGATATTAGGTGTTGGAATGCTGAAATAGCTACACCAATTTTTTCAATTTCTTCTTGTACGTTGATGGGATTACTATAACTGCAATCAGTTGGTTCTATAATATCCTTTGTAATTTTTGTCTAAATTGTTTAAGTATTCTTGTTTATGAAGCTATTTTTTTTTGGAAGTGGAAGTATATCGCAATTACAAGCAGATCCCCCACAACCAAGTGAGCACCATACCCTACAAAGGCATTCAATATTTAAAACCCCTCCTGGAGCACAGTTTGCTGGAATAGAATCACAGGGACTCTTCAAAGTGGTTTTCCCATTCAATTCTATTGCACTAATGTTTACACTAAATAAAAAACAACAAAACATAACTATTATTGAAGAGAAAGTTTTAATTCTCATAGTTTACCTCCAAAATTAATTATTATAGCTGATAATTGCTAAAAGGTGGAAGGATAAAAACTTATTAAGTTCAAATCCTCAGTAAAAATTTTAATAGTTTTGAATCCTTCGCAACCGTAAAAGCTACACCAAGCGGTTATAGGAAACGGTTTGAATTGGGATTGCTTCATGTTTCTTTAGTTTCACTTCAACATTAATATTCCCATGCTGGGTAAACCGTAATGCTTAGTCACTAACTCCAATATTATTCATTGTAGTACTGAATCACCCCTATCAAGTAAGGAGGAATTTCTTCATCAACTTTTAAAGTTAATGATAGATTTTTTTGACAGCCAGTGATTTATTGAGATCGATAATATCTTGAATATTTTTCTTAAAATCAAATTTCTTTTTTAAAAGCGGCACTTCACCACTTACCACTTTAATCCCTTCTAAAATTCTATTCAGAAAATTTAATAAAGCCTCACTCGATTGAATAAGATCTTTTGCATATTCAGCGATCTTTTCTCTGTTTGATTCAGAAAATTTATCTCAGCAATAGGTTCCGGACTTATTTATTATTTTTCCTCTGTATAGCTTTAAGCAATGGTAAAACTCTTTGTCCTCTGAAGAACAATTTATTAAAGTTTTATCTTTTTCTGCATTATGAAAGCGTCAATAGTTCTTAATTGATTCCCCGCTATTTTTTCCACCGCCCTAGTGTTTTTTATTTCAGAATCTGTAGTGATAATTCTTTTAATTGTTGTTCGGAAACTGGAGTTGGCGCACGCGTTAATGGGCAACTCGCCGTCTGGGTTTTTGGAAAAGCAATAACGTCACGTATGGATTTCGCTCCGATCATCAACATCACCAAGCGATCCAAGCCAAATGCCATACCACCATGCGGCGGACAACCAAATTTGAGCGCTTCAAGCAAGAAACCAAATTTTTCTTTTTGCTCAGCTTCATTAATATTCAATAAATCAAACACCGCCGATTGCAAATGCGTATCATGAATACGTATTGAACCACCCCCAATTTCACAGCCATTTAATACCATATCGTAAGCTCTTGATAAGCATGATCCAGGATTGGCTTGTAACTCAGCAGCATCGTTAACTTTAGGCGCAGTAAAAGGATGATGTAAGGCTTGCCAACGTTTTTCTTGTGCATCATATTCAAATAAGGGAAAGTCCACTACCCATAAAGGCGACCATTCATCCTTAACACAGTTAAAGTCATGACCCAATTTGACACGTAAAGCACCCAAGGATTCACTGACCATTTTTGCTGTGCCAGCACCAAAGAAAATAATATCGCCACTTTCTGCTGTGACACGTTGTAATATGGCCTCGACAGTCGCCTCTGGAATAAATTTCAAGATCGGCGACTGCAGACCTTCCAGTCCCAATGCGCGATCGATAACTTTTATATAAGCCAAACCTTTTGCGCCAAAGATAGCAAGGTATTGCGTATACTCTTCAATGGCTTTACGACTTAAATCGCCGCCTTTGGGAATACGCAATGCTGTCACTCGTCCTTGTGCATCATTCGCCGGTCCCGAAAAAACTTTAAATTCGATGTCTTTAACCAAATCAGCAATGTCGACTAATTCAAACGGAATACGTAAATCGGGTTTATCACTACCATAACGTTGCATAGCTGTTGCATACGTCATGCGCGGAAAAGGATTGGGTAAACTCACATCCAATAATTCTTTGAATAAGTAACGAATCAATGCTTCATTGAGTGTTTGGATATCCTCTCCATTACAAAAGGACATTTCCATATCCAGCTGTGTAAATTCAGGTTGTCGATCGGCGCGTAGATCTTCATCACGAAAACAACGTACGATTTGGTAATAACGATCGAATCCTGACATCATCAATAATTGCTTAAATAATTGCGGTGATTGCGGTAACGCATAAAATTCACCGGGATGAACTCGACTCGGTACCAAGTAATCACGAGCCCCTTCGGGCGTCGCTTTAGTAAGCATCGGTGTCTCTATATCTAAAAATTCTTTTTCATCAAAAAAACGCCGTATTAATTGCACGACGTGTGTCCGCAAGCGAAAACGTTCTTGGACTTCTGGTCGTCGTAAATCCAGATAGCGATAGCGTAAAGCAACTTCTTCACTCACCGGTGTATAGGCATCGATAGAAATCGGTAATGGTGCTGAAGCATTTAAAATAATGAGTTGGGTCGCTTGTAATTCAACTGCTCCAGATTTTAAATTAACATTTTCGGTGCCTTTCGGACGCAAACAAACTGTCCCGCTAATTTGCACCACATATTCGTTACGTAATGTTTCAGCTTTTTTAAACAACTCAGGCTGATCTGGGTTAAATACTACTTGCAGCAGGCCACTACGATCGCGACAATCAATAAAAATGATGCCACCATGATCACGACGATGGTGTACCCAACCACAAACTTGTATAGTTTCATTGACTAAGTTTTGGTTTATTTGCTGACTATAATGTGTTCTTTGCATAATATTTTTAATTTAAGAAGATTTTTCACCCGGTTTATCTGTTTTGCTATTTTTTTCGGTGGGTTTTGCGGCAACGGTGTCTTTGTTTTTCGTTTCAACCGTGTTACTTTCTTTATTTGTTTCTGCTGGTTTACTTGCACCCTCAGTTTTAGCTTTCTCTGAGTTTTCCACTTTTTTAGCCGGTGGATTTTTAAAGTCCGTCACATACCATCCACTACCCTTTAAGTGAAAAGCCGCTGCTGAAACCAATTTCTTTAGTGCGGGTTCTTTACAGACCGGACAATCGGTTAAAGGTTCTTCGCTGAAACTCTGTATCGCATCAAAAGTATGCCCGCAGGCCTTACATTGATATTCATAGATAGGCATAGTGTCCTCAATTATTTTTGCATTCATTCGGATATTGTGGTCAAACCGACAGCCAACAAAAAATACTAGACTATTGCTTACGGTGTCGCGTCATTAATCGGCATTTTAATCCAGTGTTTACAGTTTGGCCAGTCTGATCTCTCGCTATTTTTTCGGCAAGTCTATCGAGTTGGGGAGCTTTTTGCCAATTCTCAATGTTAATGAGGTCTTCTTGAAGTAAAGCGATTATCGCTGAGCGCTTCATGACATAAAAAATTATATTTTTAGGTCTATAACTTGGCACTATCGAACCAGGTTCTGTTTCTTATCAACACTAGCAACTTGTTAGCTGGCTTTTCATATGTCGTTACTCGTTTTATAAAAAACGATATAATGCTTAAAAACGCAAATCTTGAATTAACCTGTCTACTTTTGTTAAATCCTCAGTTAATGGCTGGGGATTTTGTTTATATTTTTCCCATAAGTCAGCGAAAAATTGATTTTTTTTCCTATAAAATTGGCTTGTTTGAATTAGAATTGCTGAACTAGTATTCAATTGCAATGACAATTTATTTTGTCTGCAGGCTTGCCGTAAAGAAGCAGCCAATTTATTTTTTTCAATATAATCAGGTGATTCTTCATTTAGATCGCTTGAAGAATGTAGAAAAATAGGCGTTAAAAACGGGTAACCGTATCTAGACATAGCAAAACTCAATAGTGTATCTTTTTTAACTTTATATACATGAATGTTAGCTACTTGCGAAATCAATTGTTTAAACTTTTCTAAATCATTTGCGTAGATAGCTGAAAATAGATCCTCGGTTTTTATTTCATTCGTCACTAATTCACTTGCTTCAGACTCTTGCGTTTGTTGTTCAAGTTGTCTAGGTCTTAATGAAGATAATGCCTTAAGATCTTTTTTTCCTTGATCAATAGAATTCCAAATGAGTGATAAAATTTTATCATTTTTAATATACTGAGGTTTTTCTTCAAGATCCGATAATGAATAATATTGTAAAATAGGATCGACAAGTGAATACTCCCCATAAAAACATGCCGAACTCAGAGGGGTATCAGGAACGAATCCTGAAATATTACTTATATTTAAACTTTTTATATGCACATCCGCTTGTTTTTCTACTAATAAATCTAAGGCTTCTTTACTCGTAACATAGTGCAATGGAGCCAAACCGAATCTATCATGTGCATTAACATCAACACCTTGATCTATAAAATAACTGATTTTTTCTAGATCATTCAATTTGACAGCTGAAAATAGAGTATCTTCATTACTATTAGGTTGATCTGAGGCTATTTTTTTTAATTGCTTGGTTTTATTAGCACGTTTAAACATTTCATTAAATCCTTAATAAAATCTGTATTTTTTGCAAAAATATTATGCACTAAATATCAATTTTGTCTACAGGAAGTAACGAATTAATTAAGCTGTATGCATATTAATGTATTAGTAATAATTTATCCACCAGCAGTTTTGCATAAAGTCTATTTTATAGTAAGCTCTAAACCAACTTACACGATCATTTTTAGGTTATTGTTATGCGCAGCAACCATCTCTATTTGCCCACGCTCAAAGAAGCACCGGCCGATGCCGAAATCAAAAGCCATCAACTGATGCTGCGTGCGGGTATGATCCGTAAATTAGCTTCTGGAATTTATACCTGGCTGCCATTAGGTTTACGCGTGCTACGCAAAGTCGAAAACATCGTGCGCGAAGAAATGAATCGCATCAATGGTCAAGAGGTACTGATGCCCAATCTGCAACCGGCTGAGCTTTGGCAAGAATCGGAACGCTGGGATGCATATGGGCCGGAATTACTGCGTATTACTGACAGGCATCAACGTTGGTTTTGTTTTGGCCCTACACATGAAGAAGTCATTACCACTTTAGTGCGTAACGAAGTACGTAGCTATAAACAACTCCCCCTCATTTTTTATCAAATACAAACTAAGTTTCGTGATGAAATTCGTCCACGTTTTGGAGTCATGCGCGCACGTGAATTTATTATGAAGGACGCTTATTCGTTTCATCGCGATAAAGCTTCATTGGCTGAAACCTATCAGGTCATGCATGATAGTTATTGTCGCATTTTCACGCGCTTGGGACTAAAATTTCGGGCCGTCTTAGCCGATACCGGTAATATCGGCGGCAGTCAATCCCAAGAATTTCAAGTATTAGCGCAAACCGGCGAAGATCAAATTTTTTATAGCGATAATAGTGATTATGCCGCAAATGCTGAACTTGCAGAAAGTTTAGTGACCGATCAACGCCCTGCACCTACAGCAGCACTTAAGAAAGAAAAAACACCCGGTACAAAAACAATTGCCACCGTTTGTAAGTTTCTAAATAAAGATCCCCAACACAGTGTTAAATTATTAATAGTAAAAGGAATAGTAAAAGGAACTGAACATCCTTTAATTGGTCTTATACTCCGCGGTGATCACGAATTAAATCCCACTAAACTGGCGAAAATACCTGAGATTGCACATCCGCTTACATTTGCTGAAGAAACAGATATCTTAGCTTTAACTGGCGTCCCTGTCGGTTATTTAGGTCCAATCGGTTTATCGATACCGTTAATTGTCGATCGATCCGCTGCTGCGCTAGCCAATTTTGTTTGTGGCGCTAATGAAGAAGGATTTCATTACATCAATGTTAATTGGGAACGTGATTGTCCCCTCCCTCCAATAGCAGATTTGCGCCAAGTGCAAATTGGTGATCCCAGTCCGGATGGAAAAGGATTTTTAAAAATGGAACGGGGCATTGAAGTGGGACACATTTTTCAACTTGGTAATAAATATAGCCTCGCGATGGATGCCACCATTACCATTGAAGATGGAAGTTTACTGCCGATGGAAATGGGATGTTACGGCATAGGAGTATCACGGATCGTTGGCGCCGCTATCGAACAAAACCATGATGAACAAGGTATTATTTGGCCCGACGCCATGGCTCCGTTTCAAGTGGTGATAGTACCTATTGCTTATCACCGATCGGAATTGGTAAAACAAGCCGCCGATGCACTTTACCAACAACTTAGCGAAGCCGACATGGATGTTCTATTAGATGATCGCGCAGAACGTCCCGGTTTGCTATTTGCTGACAATGATCTGATCGGCATTCCGCATCGTTTAGTTATCAGTGAAAAAACCTTGCAAGATAAAGTCATTGCCTATAAAGCTCGAACTGAAAAAAATGAGCAAATGCTACCTATTCATGACATCTTAAATTTTTTGCAAAAAAAGTTAACTTTATAAAAACTGTTCAATAGAGATCAATCACCAGTAAAATCTTCTAACATTTTTTTATTTAATTAAAACGGGGAAAAGTAAGTGAACTATTGGCTAATGAAATCTGAACCCACGTGTTTTAGCATACAGGATCTAGCCAAGCGTCCTCAACAAACTGAACCATGGGATGGTGTACGAAATTATCAAGCACGAAATTTTTTGCAAGCGATGAAAAAAGGCGATCTGGCTTTTTTTTATCATTCGAGTTGTCCTACGCCAGGTATTGTTGGCATGATAAAAATAGTGAATGCCGCTTATCCGGATAAAACTGCCTTGCAGGTAGATGATCATCATTATGATCCAAAAAGTTCAATCAGTAAGCCACGTTGGGTTAGCGTTGATGTACAATTAATACGAATTTTTAAATCGATTATTTCTTTAGAAGATTTAAAAAACCAGGCTGCGCTAAAAGGAATGCGTTTATTGCAAAAAGGAAACCGATTATCAGTTATGCCGCTAACACCCTTCGAATGGCAACATATTATGGCGTGAGAACATAATCGATAAATTTAAGCATTCGAGCTCTATTTAAAATCATTGCTATTTAATATAATGATCTCTACTCCAAGTACAAGTTGAGCGACAATATAGCCAAAAATTCAAGTGCTATGAGTAAAACATAAAAATAATAATTAACTTAGGGAAAAGTAAATATGTCTATTACTAATTGGCCTGCAAAGGAACGTCCACGTGAAAAATTAATCTCTCAGGGTGCCGCTTTTTTATCTGACGCCGAACTATTAGCGTTATTCGTTCGTACTGGTGTCCGCGGAAAAACTGCCATAGACATTAGTCGCGATCTCCTGTTGCAATTTGGAGGCTTACGTTACATTGTTGCGGCTAGTTTGGAACAATTCTCAAAGACACTCGGTTTAGGTTTGGCGAAATATGTCCAAATTCAAGCCGCCAAAGAATTAGCAACTCGCTGTTTGCAAGAAAATCTCGAGCAGCGTAATACCTTTAAAAATCCACACGATGTCTATCACTATTTAACGCACAAGCTAAGAGCTTACCCTTATGAAGTCTTTAGCTGTTTATTTTTGGATAATGCTCATCGCTTTATTCATTTTAAAGAACTTTTTCATGGTAGTATTAACGAAGCGGCCGTATATCCTCGCGAACTCGTCAGGCAGGTATATCAACATAATGCCGCAGCGGTCATTTTGGCACACAATCACCCTTCCGGTATTGCAAAACCCAGTGAAGCAGATAAAAGGATTACACAAGAAATTAAATCTATTTTAGCGGCGATTGATGTACGCCTATTAGACCATATCATTATTGGAGAAGGCTCCATAACCTCTTTTGCCAAACAAGGTTTGTTGTAAATCTTTTGACAGTTTGCTGCATTTTTGGTATAAAAGCGGGCATTCTATTAAAGATAATCTGCATTGGGGACTATTATATGGCTAGGGTCTGTCAGGTAACGGGTAAAAAACCCATGGTGGGACACAATGTATCTCACTCTAACCGAAAAACTAAACGTCGTTTTCAGATTAACCTACACGTTCGTCGCCTTTGGGTGGCTACAGAAAAACGCTTTGTTAAATTAAGAATAACGGCAGATGGTCTACGTACTATTCAGAAGCAAGGCATTGATAAAGTACTGGCTACGTTGCGCCAGCGTGGCGAGAAAATTTAAACGGGAAAAAGCATCATGCGTGATAAAATTAAATTAAAGTCTCCAGTAAGCGCTTATTTTTATACAACCACTAAAAATAAGAAAACCACACCGCATAAATTAAAATTTAAAAAATACGATCCGATCACTCGTAAACATGAATTGTTTGAAGAAGAAAAGATTAAATAATTATTTCTATAAAATTTACGTTTATTCATTCTTAGTTTCCGGACGCATTAATGGAAACAAAATAACGTCTCTAATCGAAGCTGAATCGGTAAATAACATCGCTAATCGATCAATGCCAATTCCCTCCCCGGCAGTGGGTGGTAAACCATATTCCAATGCTTGAATATAATCTTCATCATAAGGCATTGCTTCTAGATCACCTGCAGATTTTGCTAAACTTTGTTGTTTGAACCGCGCTGCTTGATCTTCTGGATCATTTAACTCAGAAAATCCATTCGCTAATTCTCGACCACCGATATAGAGTTCAAAACGATCCGCTAATTGTGGATTTTCATTATTACGTCTAGCCAAAGGCGAAACATCAATAGGATACTCTGTAATAAACGTAGGTTGCTTTAATTTTTGCTCTACTGTTTCTTCAAACACAGCAAACTGCAATTGTCCGATAGAATCACTTGCTGGAATCTTCAAATCAGAGGCAATTTTTTGCAAGGATGCTAATACAGTAATATCTTGCAGCTGCCACTGCGGATTATATTCAAGTATGGCTTTAACCACGCTTAAACGTTTAAACGGCTTGGACAAATCATAGGTTTCACCCTGATAAGTCAATTGTTCGGTATCCAAAATAGTTTGCGCTAACTCGCGAATTAATTGTTCAGTTAAATCCATTAAATCGTGATAATCGGCATAAGCTTGGTAAAATTCCAGCATTGTAAACTCGGGATTATGCCGAGTCGAAAGACCCTCGTTACGAAAATTACGGTTTATCTCAAAAACTTTTTCCATTCCACCCACAACTAAGCGTTTTAAATGTAATTCTGGCGCTACACGCAGAAATAATTCCATATCTAAGGCGTTGTGATGCGTGATAAACGGTCTTGCCACTGCACCACCGGGTAAAACATGCATCATCGGCGTTTCTACTTCAACAAAACCCCGCTGGTTTAAAAACTGACGAATTTCGCTGATCAGCTGAGAACGAATTTGAAAAGTTTTTCGAGTTTTTTCATTAGTAATCAAATCTAAATAACGTTGTCGATAACGTTGTTCCTTATCCGATTCTGAAAGCCCATGAAATTTATCCGGTAAAGGACGTAAGGATTTACTTAATAAATAAATCTTTTCAGTCTTAATGGAAAGTTGCTTGGTTTTAGTACGAAATAAGACGCCGATGATGCCAACAATATCTCCCAAATCCAAACGTTTAACTGCTTCAAAATCTTCTAATCCGATAGCGTCTTGTTTGACATAGACTTGTATTTTACCAGACATATCTTGAATATCGAGAAATAAACTTTTACCCATATCGCGCTTTAACATAATCCGTCCAGCAAGACGCACAGTCTGATTTTTTTGCTGTAATAGTTCAGTATCAGCTTGTTCATATTGGCTATATAAATCAGCAGCTAAGCTATCCCGACGAAAATGATTCGGGTAAGCCTCTTTGCCGCTACGTAATTCGTTTAATTTTGCCAAACGTTGTGAAAATAAATCTTCAGCATTATTCGTTATCGTTACTTTTTTATAGCTCATGATAAATGTTTCCAAAACTTACAGATTTTTAAGCATCCTAGTTTAGCAGATGATGGTAAGGGAAAAGCAATTATTCCCAGAGATACATACTCACAGCAATTGGGTTTTTGGCAAGTATCGCGTCCATGTTTAATCACATTATATGGCAATAATTATTGCGAATTGAGCAACAACATCGTCAAAAATCCAATTGCAAAGAGTGTTATAAGCCTTCTTTTAAACTCGCCAATAAAAAAAGATTTATTCCTCCATCAAGTACCGCTTGAACATTGTGTGTTTCGACACCCGTGCGTAAATCCTTGATGCGCGCATCATCTAAAACATAAGAACGTATCTGGCTACCCCAACCAATATCTCGTTTTAAAGACTCTTGACCTTGTTTTTCTTCAGCGCGTTTGCGCATTTCCAACTCATATAATTTAGCACGTAATTGTTTCATCGCTTGATCGCGGTTTTTATGTTGCGAACGATCACTTTGTGATTGCACCACCACACCACTTGGGATATGCGTGATACGCACTGCCGAATCAGTACGATTAACATGTTGTCCGCCTGCACCACTGGCCCGATAGGTATCAACACGTAAATCGGCTGGATTAATCTGTATATCGATAGATTCATCTACTTCTGGCGATACAAACACAGCTGCAAAGGAAGTATGTCGGCGTTTATTGGCGTCGAAAGGTGATAAACGCACTAAGCGATGTACACCCGTTTCGGTACGTAACCAACCATAAGCATATTCACCTTCAAATTTAATTGTAGCACTTTTTATTCCAGCTACGTCGCCGGCAGAGACTTCAATTAAATCAACTTTAAAATGATTTTGCTCTCCCCAACGAAGGTACATACGTAATAACATTTCTGCCCAATCTTGTGCTTCAGTGCCACCAGAACCGGATTGTATTTCCAAATACGCAGAATTTTTATCTAATTCGCGCGGGAACATCCGCCTGAATTCGAGTTGTTCTAAACGCGTTTCCAGTGATTGCAATTCTTGGGGTAAGGTCGCTAAAAGATCTTGAGCATTTTCAGTTAAAGCTAAGTCATAGAGATCGTTAATATCATTTAGTCCTTTTGCTAATTGTTGAAATGTGTCAACTATCTGCTGCAATTGCGCGCGCTCTTTGCCTAATTGTTGAGCTTTTTCAGGATGATTCCAAATGTTTGGATCCTGTAATTCGTGATCTAACTCTTGGAGTTTTTCAAGTTTAGTGGGATAGTCAAAGATACCTCCGTAATTCCATACTACGGTTTTCAAGTTCTTTGACTTTTTGAATGATAGGCGCCGATTCAAACATAACAGATAAAATAATATGAACTAGAAAAAATTATTTTTAATGTATCCGATTTAAGAGCGGAATCAGTATACTACTCAGAACACTCACGCCAACCACCATCATACTACCTAAACCTTATACATTAGATCTTTAAATGATGGAGCTCATAATACTTTCCTGTTGTTATTGTTTTATAAACTTATTTTATGGCAACTTAACTTAATTTTTTTTGTGTCGAAAATCCAGCTAAACTAATCGCAAATTTTCGTAGTGCCTGCACGCCCGTTGCTTCGGCTTGTTTACACCAATCCTGTAAGGCTTCTAATAGCTCACGCTGCGTCGCTGTTGTACGACTCCAAATCGCCTGGAGTTTAAGACGATATTGGTATACTAAGGCTAACACATGATGGTTATCCATTACTTCAGCAATCTGCTGCTTACCTTCTTCGTTTAACAAAGACTCAGTACGAATTAATGCCACTTTAGCACGCTTTAATAACGCTTTACTGTTCGTATTCGCTTTTAATTTTTCTTCCTGTAACACAGGTAATAACACCTCGCGACTATAACGCGCCAATACTTGAAAGCGATTGGTAATCAAGGCCGCTAAGGTATCTGAATCAACCAGTGATTTACCAGGAATATTTTTAAGTTTGGGTGATACCCGCTTAACCTTGGATAAACCTAAAAATTGTAATAAACGAATATAAACCCAACCCAAATCAAATTCCCACCATTTCACTGAAAATTTAGCGGAGGTTGGAAAGGTATGATGATTATTATGTAATTCTTCACCACCAATAAAGGCGCCTAATGAAATGATGTTGCGCGACGCATCAGGGCATTCAAAGTTTCGGTAACCCCAATAGTGACCAATACCATTTACAACACCTGCTGCAAAGAAAGGTATCCAAGCCATCTGTAGGGCCCAAATAGTAATCCCAGGAATACCAAATAAAACCACATCAATAACAAACATCAATGCAATACCCGCTGCACTATGCTTGGTATAAACATGTCGTTCTAGCCAGTCATCGGGTGTACCTTGACCATAACGGTCCATCGTATCCTGATTTTTCGCTTCGGCGCGATACAGTTCAGCGCCTTCAAAAAATACTTTTTTAATACCTCGGGTTTGCGGACTATGTGGATCTTCATCCGTTTCACACTTAGCATGATGCTTACGGTGGATAGCGACCCACTTTTTGGTTTCCATCCCCGTGGTTAACCAAATCCAAAAACGGAAAAAATGACAAATAGCTGGATGCAATTCCAGCGCACGATGCGCCTGAGATCGGTGTAAATACACCGTGACGCCGACAATAGTGATATGCGTCAAAATCAATAAAGCAACAACATAACCCCAGAATGATAAATTCAATACACCATATAATATTTCCACAGTAACCTCTTGTATTTTAATGGTATTACTCTTCACACTTAATTTTTTTGTCTGTGTTGCCGTGCAATTCGCAATCCTCATATATCTTGGATACATTCCGCTTGCTCACTACACGATCCACTCTCAAAAAAATCCAATTGCTGTGAGTTTAATCAAAAAACTTTTTTATAAAATTTAATTTTTATTCCTATCCTTCTTTGTATTCTATTAACTTAACCACTTTTTTCACACCCGAAGAGTCTCTCGCTATTGATACCGCTAAATCTGCTTGCCTAGCTGTCGCTATCCCCAATATATACACCACGCCATCTTCAGTGACTATCTTAAAATTATTGGATTTAAGTTCTCTATTAGCAAACATTTTAGTTTTAACGGCGGAAGTAATACCCACATCTTGAGCGCGTCGATACACCGTCGTCGGGATGCCTAGCACAATTTCATTAAATACTCGTCGCACTTGCGGGATGCTTTTGGCATAGTGTTCTGCCCTAGCCTTTAATTCCTCATCATAGGCCTGGCCGGTTAACAATATCACCTGATTGTAACTCACTGCAGCAATATGTGTTTCTGCATTGAGTACCGGATCATTCGCCAATTTTCTGTTGATCCTAAAGTTAATTTCCTCATCGGATTTAATCGTATTAATAGGACGTGGATCCGTTACTAAACCACCCGTCGTTGCGCTACCGGCCACAAAAGCACCCGCCAGACAACCTTGTAACCCCAATGAAAGGATTAAAATAACAAAGATTTTTCTCATTTCGTTTCCTAGCCTCAATAAACAGGATAGTTAATAGTAAAAAAAACCGCCTTGGCCAGCCATATTAATTGACTGGGAAATAAACCTAGAACGAGGAGTAGTATAGCATTAATACTCAATGCAAGATAGGCATCAGGCGCTACTATTAAAGGCGATATAGTGGGTTCAGGTTCCTCAAAATACATCACTTTTATCACATTAATGTAATAATAAGCCCCAATAATAGCAAAAATAATCGCTAATGTGGCTATCCACAGCAGATGTACTGAAATTAGGGCTTCCAAGATACCTAATTTAGCAAAAAAACCTATTGTAGGTGGAATTCCTGCCATAGAAAACATTGCCAACAGCAGCATCAATGCTAACCAAGGGTTACGTGCATTCAATCCCTTTAAATCGCTAATATGCTCAACCTGACCTGATTTGCTCATAACCACTAATAAACCAAATGCAGCTAAGGCCATCAGGCCATATGCCAACATATAGAAGAGGCTCATCGCATAACCCATCGCCGTACCCGCAACTAAGCCGAGCAAGCCATACCCCATATGAGCTATGGCCGAGTAAGCCAGCATACGCTTTAAATTGCTTTGTACGATAGCCAGCAAATTACCCAAACTAAAGGATAAAATAGCGATAACGGCTAATAAGGGCTGCCAATAGCTAAGTAAGCTAGGCATTGTGTCCACTAACAACCGAATTGCCAGCGCTAAACCGGCTATTTTAGGAGCTGCACTGATAAACAGCGTGACTGGCGTGGGCGCACCTTGATAGACATCTGGAACCCAAAGTTGGAAAGGTGCGGCCCCTATTTTAAATGCAATACCTGCCAATATAAAAATAAGTCCCGTGCTAAGCAGTAGATTGGATTGTCCTCCTACGAGTAAAGCCTGATGTATCGTAGGCAAAATTAAAGAATGCGTAGCACCATAAAATAACGAAAGACCATACAAGAACAAACCGGAAGCCAATGCACCTAAAATAAAATACTTCATCGCTGCTTCGGCACCCTGGCTAGATTGACGTTGTAAAGCCACCATCGCATACAGCGGAAAGGATAATAGTTCTAAGCCCAGATAAAGACTTAATAAACTATTCGCCGACGTCAATACCAACATACCTAATATAGAAAACAGACCTAGTAAATAATATTCACCCGAATGGATATGTAGTCTTTTAATCGCATCACGCGCGTAGATAAAAGCAAATAAACTGAATACCAAAATGCATAACTTAATAAAATAAGCAACTAAATCCCAAGTAAAATGTTGATGAAACAATAATTGCGCCGGTATGCGGTGCAAATGTATAACTAACGCCAGCGTAATAACTAGACTCATTTGCGTTGCTATATAGGTAAGCAAACTGGATTTCTGTTGTACAAATAAATCAATTAGCAGAATTACACAGATCATCAGCAGTAAAGCGATTTCAGGAAGTGCAGGAAATTGAAATAGTTGTGGTAATGTCATCATAATTTAGTTTGCAAACTCCAATGTAAAACCGAGTCTATCGAAGCATGCATGATCGTCAATAAAGGAGCTGGATAAATACCAATTAAAATAATGGCAAATGTTAATAAAACAAACACCAATTTTTCAAAACCATGTATATCACTACTTTTAGCAATCAAAGGATTAGTAATTTCACCAAAAAATACGCGCTTGTACATATAAAGCGTATAAGCGGCACTCAATATCATTGTCGTAGCCGCAATCGTGGTAATCCAAAAACTGGCTTGCATCGCACTGAGGATGATCATAAATTCACCGACAAAACCCGATGTACCTGGCAAACCGACGTTCGACATGGCAAATAACATGAAAAAAGACGCCAATAAAGGCATGCTGGTGGCAAGGCCACCATAATCTTTGATTTGGCGACTGCGAAATCGATAGGCCAACATCCCCACAGCTAGAAACATCGCTCCTGAGCTAAAAGCATGGGAAATCATCTGCACCATTGCCCCTTCTAAACTCATGTAGGCCATTAACACATTATGACTATGTTTCATGATGGCAAATAACATAAAGCAACCAAGTACTACAAAGCCCATATGCGCGATTGAAGAATAAGCAATCAAGCGTTTCATATCCACCTGTGCCAATGCCACCAAACCAATATAAACGATAGCGATCAAAGCCAGCGCTATCATAAAACCATCTAATAAACGGCTCGCATCTGGAACTATCGGCAATGTGAAACGCAGAAAACCATAACCACCAAGTTTCAACATTAATGCTGCCAATACCACAGAACCGCCGGCGGGTGCTTCGGTATGCGCATCAGGTAACCACGTATGTAAAGGCCACATCGGAATCTTTACCGCAAACGCAATTAAAAAGGCGACAAAGATCCATATTTGCACAGGCATGCTGAGGGGTATTGGATAAAAATGCGCAATCAAAAAGTCATGCTTTTGGCTATGCACGCCGAGATACAGTAAAGCAATCAACATGAGTGCTGAACCGAAAAAGGTATATAAGAAAAATTTTATCGACGCATACGAACGATTATCACTGCCCCATACACCAATACTCAAATACATAGGAATCAATATCGCTTCCCAAAATACATAAAATAAGATCGAATCGGTTGCAGCAAACGTCCCTACCATCATACCTTGCATGAGTAAAAATGCTGCCATATATTGCGCAACGCGCAGATTAACACTCCGCCAAGCCGCCAAAATAACCAGCAAAGTAGTAAACACCGTTAATATAATAAGCGGTAAAGAAATACCATCTACACCTAAGCTGTAATTAATATTGTAGACAGTAATCCAAGGGATATTTTCTTGAAATTGCATACTACTTAAAGCAGGATTGAAATCCAAATACAACGGTATACACAACAGCAAAGTAATCAGTGAAGTTATTAAAGCAATAATGCGCGCACGTTGCGGATAACGATCACCATTAAATGCAATCGCCAACACACCGCCAAGCACTGGCAACCAAATAAGTAAACTTAATAAATGGTTGTGTAGAAACGAACCGAATTGAGAGCCTAAAGTTAACAACATTCTTATATTACAATGAGTTTATAGGGAATAAGCCAATAAAAAAATAATGATTCCAAGCACCATAATGAATGCATACTGGTAAATATACCCAGATTGTAAACGACGCAATACATTGGAAAGCCAACTGATACGTCTTCCTGAGCCATCAATCAATTTCTCATCGAGTACCTTCGCATCCACATTAAAAAATAATTTCGCCAAACGTCGACCACCATTCGCAAATACCGCCTGATTAAAAGCATCAAAACCATATTTGTTCACTAAAATTTGGTACAGCCACGAAAAATGTTTTTGCGCCCAAGCTGGAATAGCTGGAAATTGTAGATAACAAAACCATGCCAATACAATACCCATACCAGAAAAAATAGTCGCTGTACTTAACAAATGCTCAGTTGCCATCAGTTTATGGTTGGGTAGCACACTAAGACTACTCGCGAGTAAACCAGGAACATTTAAAAAAGACGGTACTAATAGAATTCCTGCGATAGCAGACGGGATAGCTAACACAATTAAACTCAATTTAACGATCGTCGTAGTTTTTTGATAATGTTTGACAGGCTTGCGTGCTTGGGTATGAAATACTAAGAAAAAAGCGCGAAAAATATAAAAAGCTGTCACCATCGCACCGATTAACACACAATAATACGCATAAGATGCTGCGGGCAAAGTGGATGCATGAACGGCATCAATAATGGCATCTTTTGAATAAAAACCTGAAAAAGGCGGTAAAGCAGCCAAGGCTAATGCACCGACTAAAAAACAAGCATACGTCATTGGCATGATTTTTACTAAACCACCCATTTTACGAATATCTTGCTCATGATGCATAGTTAAGATGACTGAACCTGCGGCTAAAAATAATAAAGCTTTGAAAAAAGCATGCGTCACTAAGTGAAAAATACCTGCCGCATACGCTGAAGCGCCTAAGCCGACCATCATATAGCCCAGTTGCGAAAGCGTAGAATAAGCGATGATGCGCTTAATGTCATTCTGAATGATCGCCACAAAGCCCATAAATAAAGCCGTAGTTGCACCTAAAATTAAAATAAGATTTAGCACGCTCGGCGCGTATTCATATAAAGGCGAAAGCCGTGCCACTAAATAAACACCCGCTGTGACCATCGTTGCCGCATGAATTAACGCTGAAATAGGTGTGGGACCTTCCATCGATTCTGGTAACCACACATGTAAAGGTACCTGTGCAGATTTTCCCATCGCGCCAATAAATAACAGGAAGCAAATAACTGCGATCAACGAATACGAAGTGTGTGGAAAAATACTGATAGTAGCGTTTTTGAGTGCAGGCGCGGCATGGAAAACTTGGTAATAATCTAAACTACCAAAATAATTAAATAATAAGGCAATACCTAAAAAGAAACCGAAGTCACCGACGCGATTAACCAGAAACGCTTTTAAACTTCCCACACTCGCCGCTTCGCGTTTAAACCAAAAACCAATCAACAAATACGAAACTAATCCTACTGCTTCCCAACCAAAAAATAATTGTAGAAAATTATTTGCACTCACTAACATGAGCATTGCAAAGGTAAATGCCGACATATAGCTAAAAAAACGCTTATAACCCGGATCGCCTGCCATGTAAGTGACACTATAAATATGCACGATCAATGAAATAAACGTTACGATGAGAAACATCACCACCGTTAATGGATCAATTAAAAAACCGATATTAAAACGAAACTTTCCCGTTAAGTCCCATAGATAAAGATTTCCGTCATAAGCGCCACCGTGTTCAAAAAAGAGTTGATAGGCAAAATACAGCGATAAAATCAAAGAGATGGCTACACCTAAAATGGTCACCGTATGCGCTAAGCTATTACTGATACGTCGACCACCTAAGCCAGCAATTAATGCACCTGCTAAAGGGAATAAGACTAATGCGAGGTTGATTAACTGATAATGACTCATTACCAACTACCCCTTTAAACGATTTAAAGCATCGACTTGTATGCTATGTCGGGTGCGGAATAATACAATCAATATTGCTAAACCGATCGCCGCTTCCACGGCCGCTACTGCCAACACAAAAAAGACAAACACTTGACCGGATAAATCAGCAAAAAAATGTGAAAACGCGATAAAATTCATATTTACGGCTAATAATAGTAGCTCGACACACATCAGTAAAATAATAATATTTTTCCGATTGATCATCACGCCGAGTAAACCCAAGCTAAATACCGTGGCGGCGAGTATTAAGTAATAATTTAAGGGAATCATTTTTTTCTCTCGGCTGGCATTTTTATAATTCGTAATCGATCCGAAGATTTAACCTTTAATTGCAATTCAGGTGCGATCGCTTTATTCAAACGTTTTTCTCGGAAACTTAATGCAATCGTGGCAATAATTCCCACCAGTAATAAAACCCCGGTAATTTCAAACGGATAAGCATATTGCGTATAGAGTATATCACCTAAGGCTTGTGTATTACTGGCTTGTGCAGGCAATGCTACGAGCCCTGTTGTGCTAGAAAGTGGATATACCGCATAAATAACTAATGCTAATAAAATCAGTACACTGACGACAGCAGGAAACCAGTAGCGCACAAACCCGTATTGTTTTTCGGCGTTATCTATATTCAGGGTCATAATGACAAATAAAAATAGTGTCATGACCGCACCAACATACACTAAAACCAAAATTAAACCTAAAAATTCAGCTTCTAATAATATCCATAAAGCAGCAGCAGAGAAAAATGATAATACCAAAAATAATGCACAGCGCACCGGATTACGCGAAATAATCGTCATAAAGGCTGCCGCAATTAATAGCGCGGCGAAAAAGAAAAAAGCAAGTTGTTGTAGCAGCATTATTACCCTATAATTTTTACATTTTATAATTCTTCAGAAACTCGTGGTTTCGGCTGACTATTCCCATAAGGCTTAGCCCTTCCCCTTCTAGGTTGGTTTGTCACTTTAAATATACTTTATTTTCAAAATGGCACTTTTAGGACTCTAGCAAATTGACGGTGCCTTGAGTCAATAATAGTTCGGTAAACGTAACTCAGCGAGCTCATATTTTAAATGCTAGCATTCTAAATGACCACTCTATGCATAGCAACTTCCTATTAAAAATTTTGACTTTAAAGCCAGCAGCAACTCGCTTTCATTGAGCCCTTGTCTCTTTATCAAGACGTTTTAGAATAGATAAACTAATCCCGAACATCGCAGTTCATGCGTAAAGCTGTTATTTGGATTTCAAGAATACACATCTCGGCATCTTTTAGAATAGAATCATTTTCTCTATTTTAACCTGGCTTAGGTTTGATCTTGCTATGATTTTTCGGACACAGAGAAGCGAGGTAAACTTAAGTTACTAAGCAAGCAGGTATAGTATGTCTAGAAAATATGATAAAGAATTTAAATTAAATGCGGTTAATTTGGTACTAGAGAAACAAATAACG
>DASXLX010000043.1:0-23875 GCA_036495935.1 Candidatus Aquirickettsiella sp. | reverse complement strand
TATATTTTTGACATCTGTTTTTTTCATATAGACTTTCTCATTAATGTTAAAGTAGCTAATTTAACCGAATGCTAACTAAAAGTCATTACATTCATATTAAAATTAAATTGAGGGGCGTTGCACTAATTACTTGAATGCGCGTTTCAGGCCTAAAACTAACATCCGATAATAAAACTTATCGGATGTATCGGGCTAAATTTTAAACATTCTCTGTACTGAATTATCAGGACTTTCAAGATATTTATCTTTTCTTATCTGTTGATTAGCTTTCAAGTAAGCGTGTACTTCAGCTTCGATTTCCTTTAATTTTTCATTTGTTTCCGCTTTATCTTGCGATCGTTTAGTTTCAAACTCTTCTCGAATTTCAGCCCTATTAGTTTCAAGCTCTTTTCTAATTTCAGCTTTATCTTGCTCTCGCTGCGCTTCAACTTCGTTCAATTTTTTAGCAAAATCTTTAAATGATTGTTTCAACTCTTTGATTGATTGACTTAATTCTTGAACACGTTGGGCAAGATCAGTCCATTCTGGAGATAATTGATGTTTTTGAAACTTTTGATGTGATTGGTGATAAAAATCTTTGATCTGCAAATGATAATTTTTTAAACTATCTAAATAACCCCTGCTTTGTTCTAAATAAGCTTGACTGTAACGGGTTATCAGCCCCTTCATCGCCTGAGTATGTGTTAGATTCAGTACATGATCGGGATGGAATAAAAGCATCCCTCCCTGTAATAAAGGCTTAAGTTGACGCTGTAAATTATCCAAATAGTTTAAGAACTTACGATACCCCTCTTTTTTATCTTGGTCATCCGAAAGCATCATATCGCAAAAACCCAAATGACGTTCAGTAATCTTTTTAATATCATTAAGACCTGTCTGTAATAGCTCTTCCACTTTCTGTAGAGAGCCTTCTTTGAGCAGTAACTTTAATTGCTCTCTTTGCTCTCGTATCCATTCCTTAGATCGATGTAATGATATATCTGTTTGATAAATCGTTGTTCTTGGAATAGATGATGATGGGTAAATAACAGGTAAATAATTATTATCCGCTAAGCTAAGTTCGGTATTTTGACTCAAACTTTTGTTTTGAATAGCATCAACTCCTACCTCCACTCTTCCATTAGAAGGAATAATGCGCGGAAAAAGGCTGTTAAGCCATAGACTATGATAATGAAACATAAATCCCTCGACTTGCTGAAATTCCTGCTCAGCTTGTTGTTTTAAAATAAATCGATCTCCTTCTGTCTTGATCTGTTGCAAGGATTTATTAAGCTTACTTGAAAATATTTTTTTTATCTTTTGTTTATAAGCTTTAATTTCTTTCGAAAAATGTTTTTCAATCCATTTTGGGTTACGGCAGTGTTTTTCTAAATAAGCTTCAAATTTTATATTAGATTGATATAAAACCGAGGCTAAATCTTCTAATAGAGGCTTACTCGCATTCGTAATAAAGCCTTCTTGCTCCAGTTTATCTGGACGTACTGTTTGATAGGCTAAACAACGTTGATAATAATTCCAGACATCAATTTTTTTGTTCATCCCAAAAGAAGCAAACCAACGTCGCCAACGTGGTTTTTTCCAATAGCGTTCGATTTTCAGCCTCAATGCTTCGGGACTTAAATCAAATAAACGTAAGAAACGAAGCTCATCTTTACTCCGTTTCCACAAAGGATAGTTCTTGCTTATGGGAGGTTGGATAGTCATATGGGCTATCCATCGTTTAGACCACCAACGACGTTTAAACGGTTTATTAGAGAGATAATTATCCATTTGATTTAATAACTGGCTCATCATATCCTCCTATACATACTCTCCTTTAACTAAGGTTTAAAGAAACAACCATTCTTTTCCTGAATCTGTGTATCCAATGAAGAAGATGATTGCTGTCTCAACCCAAACAAATTCCTTAATTCATTTATTTGTGCATCTGTATCTGCTTTATCTTGCTCTCGCTGCGCTTCCATCGCTTTTTTATCTTGCAATCGTTTAGTTTCAAACTCTTCTCGAATTTCAGCTCTGTCTCGCTCCCGCTGCGCTTCAGATTCTTTTAGCTTAATTTCTAAATCTTCTTTTTCTTGTTTCACTGCATCCAGACTTGCCTGTAGATTTTTCATCCTGGCTATTTCTTTTTCTAATTCTAATTGTTTTAGTTCAGCCTCAGAGAGACAATCCATCTCTGAAATACACCCATTGATAGCTTTGTTCACCAGATTATATAAAGTACTATTAAAAGTCTTTTTTGCTGCTTTATAACTGTTCTCATAATTTTCTTTGAAGTCTTTTATAGCTTTATTAATCGATAGGATATCTTCTGCTGAAACGACAGCGCGTAACTTCCCCATAATTACCTGCACACTCTCAAATCGTTCTTCTCGAATTTTTTTTCCAATGTTAAATAAACCTTGAATTAAAAGTTTAAACTTTTCTGCGAGCGGTAATTCCTTACGGCATTCAGGTTTTAATCGCATATACGATAATTTATAGTAATCACCTAAGTCGTTAAAAAAAGTTTCTGTTTCATCCTTTGCTTTGGGTGATATGTTGTTTAACGCCATACTATCAAGAGGGACATATATATTCTGGGAATTTTTTAAAATAATTACTATCGAAGGATTTTTTACATCACCGTTTCCTATAGCTAACAATGGTTCAGCAGGATAAGAATATACATGAAGTAAAGTTTGTGCGTTAATTCGGCATTTACTTACAGCATAAGCAAAAGCTTGCAACTTGGTGTCTTTTTTATGTTCTGGATAAAAATAGTCTTCGAGCAGATTGGTATTAGAATTAGGATCGCCTTTACATTTACAAATTCCATGTAAATCAACTCCTCTATAAATCACCTGAATTAAATCATCAACGGTAGGGACTTGTCGCTTTTTTTCAATTTCATTGATGGTTTCAAACTGATGGAGATAGGGAAGTAATCTGTTGCATGACTCTTCAAGTGAAGAAATATAACGATGAGATTCTTTAATACGTTCAATAGCGTTTTCATGTTTTAGATTTTTTATTCTAGTTCGAATTTTTTGTTCTTCATCGCGAAGAACAAAAATACCTTCTTCCAAAAGCTCTTTTTTTTCATATAACTCCATTTTTAGTGTCTCAAGCTCAATAACAAGCTTTTTAGACAGCCTATCCATCAATGAAGTAACAGAATTTGGGTCTTCAAAGAATTGTTCATCTCGTTCAGAGCGATCATCTGGAGTAATTTTTGTTTTAAATGAAGTCGAAAACTGGATTAATTGATCGCTTGTTTCTCGTATAGCACCCCAGTAACTTGCTCGATATTCTTTAATCATTAAGTCTACATTTTCATTGGGGAATAATATCTCAAGTTTAGGTTGTAACACTTCGATGTGATATTTGCTTAGAGTAAAAGGTGATACTAAGATTCTTTTCCAGTATTCGACTGAATTCACCGTTCTTCTTGTTATTTTGAGCCATTCAAGTAATCCATCAGCATCTTGATCTGGGAGTAGGTCTCCTTCTGTCAAATTATTGAGAAACTCAATAAGTGTTTCACATTTTTTGATTTGCTCAGCTATCAACAAGTTAGCTAACCTCTGAGACAATAGCTTAATAGTAACTTGATTTAGCTCATGTTCAGAAACGTATTGATATAAAAAAATTTTGGCCATCTGCAATTTTATAAATGAACCATAGCCAGTTTCATTCATTGCATGAAGAAAAATACGTTGTCCAACTTCTATCTGTTTTTTTTCCGTTAACAAGGGCAACCAGTTTGGATCATCATTCCATAAGCTAGTTTGTTCATTATGGGTGTTATCAATTTTTTTAAATGCGGTGGATATCTGGGCAATTTTCGTACAAATCTCGGCTAGTTTTGTATTTTTTGGCAATATCTTTTGCATAGTTTCTTCTATAAGTTTAGGTTTCACCATACATTCACTGATTTTTTGTTTTAATTCTTCAAAAGGAAGTGCAGAACTTGAACTTGCTTCAGATAAAAAATCATTAGCATCATTAGTATCACGAAACCTAGTCTCAAACAGGACATCCATCTTTTCTTTTGTATCTTTTAGCTCTTTAAAACGAATATCTATAATTGTTAGATATTCATTAAATCTTTTAATTGATCTTTGATTTGATATATCTGCAATATATAAAATTTTACGATTAGGTGATTTAATCTTCATAGAAAATGAAGAAAAATTATCCTTGAAAGCCTCAAAATTAATCTTAAACTTTGATAATCTAGTTAGAAATTCTTCCTCGTCCTTAATGTATAAGGCATTCACCAATTTTTCTAATTGGTGATGAGTCTTAAGAAGATAAAATTTTGCACTATTTAAAGTATCCAGGCTCTGATTCAATTCATTTAAATAAGTGTAAGCATCTTTATTATGTTTCTCAATATCTTTAGAATCGTACTCTGTCTCTGCTTCATGAACTAATCTTAAAAGAGGATCTTTTTCATACTCCCTTTCTTGTAACTGTTGTTGCAAAGCATTTGCGATAAAACTTCCTGCCTTATAACCATGTTTGCCAGTTTCATGACCTACATGTAATAAGTGAAGAATTTCAAGAGTCTCCCATGTGATCTTAACCGCAGTATATGCTGTTATCGCCTCAATAATCATTGCTAGCTCCTTTTATTGAATTTATTTTTTAGGGGTAATTTTGAGTATAGAGGATCAATAAATTATTTCCTAGATCATTTTTTACATAAATTTTTATAAAAAATTAAAAATTATTTTTGTTCTCTTAATTTAAATAAACTTCACCTCTTGTAGTTATTTTTTGCGTGCTTATAGCAAAATAAATACGACTCGGTTTATTTAAATTAGCGCCCAGCTCTATAATAAAATTCTCTTTTTTTATATATTTTTTTCTTAATTTAATATAAAGCCTAGAAGTTATTTCGTTGTATTTTTAGAACTTCCTTTTACTTTTAATTAGAAGAAATATACGCACCTGCCTTATCCTTTACTGCGATCATTTCCTGGATCATCTTATTGTAAAATATTTTGGTATTTTTAACAGGACCTGCTTGCAAACACGTTATAAGTTTTTGACAAGCTTGCTCTAAACGAAGCGCTCCGCAGTAACTTGCTCCACCTTTTAATTTATGAGCTCTATCTTTAAGTGCTTGCCATTCTTTTCTTTTATAAAGTTGTGGAAGCTCGTTTAAATCTTCTATCAAGCTATTTATCATTAAAGTAAATGTCTCTTTAACAAACTCTTTACTACCCACTAATTGAATAGCTTTATCCACATCTAATATAGCTAATTCCTTATCCATAATATTTTCTGATTCTGATACAACAGAATATCGCGATGAGGAGTTCTGATAATTGGGCACAAATGCATCCAGTATTTCTTCTGCTTTTCCTGGGGTCAATGGCTTAGTAAATACAGCTTCCATTCCCGCTTTAAGACAACGACGTTTATTTTCAGATTCAATGTGGGCAGTAAGCCCAATAATAGGAACAGATGGATTACGCCGCCATTGCTTTAGACGAATCCGTCGAGTTATCTCACACCCATCATTCCCTGGCAATCCAATATCCATAAAGATAAGATCATAATCTTGCTGATTAATCTGCTGCAAAGCGGCTTCCCCATCTATTGCAATATCGACTTGGCAGTAGAGCTTTTCCAAAATATTTTGAGCGATCCTCGCAGGAATTGCTTGATCTTCAACAATAAGAATTCGATTTCCCGAAGAAGAAACTGATAATTGATCAACAACAGACTCATTAGCCGCTGATTTAGTAAATTGTGTTGTAGCTAATGCCTCTAGAGAAGGTAAATCATTTTTTTCAATACCAAAATTATCCATGAGCAATGGTTCTTGAAAAGGTATTAAACAAGTAAAGCTTGAGCCTTGCCTAGGCTGACTTTCTACGTAGATCTCTGCTTTCAAGTCATCAAGAAATTGCTTGATAATTGACAGCCCCAATCCAACTCCTGAATAAATACCCTCATAAGAAGGAACAAAACGTTTGAATCGTGTATAAAGATCCTGTTGTTTGTCAATTGGAATACCTATACCTGTGTCACTGACCATTATCTTAACAACCAATTGCTGAGACTCATGTTTCATCAATTTTACAGTAAGCTTCACCTCTCCCTGTTGGGTAAACTTTATGGCATTTGTAATCAATTCCAAGATAATACGCTGTACTCGTATTGGATCACCAATCACATAAGCTGGGATTGATTTATCATAATCCAAACTTAATAAGAGTCCTTTTTGTGTTGCTTTAGATTGGTTCAATTGAATAACTAACTTAAGTGCATGATGGAGATCAAATTTCTTTTTTAAGAGTGGAATTTCACCACTAGCTACTTTAATACTTTCCAATACCTTATTTAGAAATTCAAGCAAGGCATCACTGGACTGAATAAGATCCTCTGCAAATTCAGAAACTTTTTTTGCATTATTGGCTTGTGACTGAATAATCTGAGCACAACCTACAATACCACTTAAGGGTGTTCGAATATCGTGTCGCATATTGGCTAAAAATTCGGTTTTAGCTTGATTAGCTGCCTCGCTACGCTGCTTTTCTTCTTTTAACTTTTGTTCATTTTTTTTTCTCTCTGTAATATCTACAGAAATTCCTACTACACCTATCACCTCTTTACCTTTATCATCAAATATAGGAACTCTGCTTGAAACATAATAAACGGGTTCGCCATCTTTATTGTATAAAGGCGGTTCTTCAACATTAAACTTTCCAATCCCTGTTTCCATGACCTCTCTATCATCGTTTTCAAAAGATTGAGCCTGTCCTTCGCTCCATCCAGCGAGCTCAGCCATTTGACTATAATTAATACCCACAAAATCTTCTAATTTTTTTAAATTTAATAGCTTTAAAATATTATTGTTACAACCCTGGGTAATACAATTTCGATCTAGCCAATAAACATTATTAGGCATATAGCTAATTATTTTAAGGTAGTACTGGTGTATTTTTTTGACGCTCTCTAATTTTGAATCAAATAAAGGAACTTTATCCTTATTATTAGAAATTTTTTTCTTTTTATGCATCCCTTTTCTCCAAAAATAGAATCAAATATGAATTCTTGTAATTCTATTATTTTTGATTTACCTATACAATAATAATTAGATCTAAATATCTTAATAAGATGGATAAAAAAAGGAGTTTTTATAGAAAAGGACTCGCACAATTATCATATAATCAAGACTTTAATAAATCAGCTTTATTATGATAGGATGCGCCACCCAAAAATCTATTATCAGAAGTATAATTATGTTTCCATTATTTAAAAAATCCTCCCCCCTTGGTTCCCCCTCTAAGGCTCGTTTCTCTTTTCAGTTCATGGAAGAAAAAGACTTAGAAATGGTTATGAACTGGTGTAAGGAAGAAGAATGGAATGTAGGGATGTATGATGCAGCTGCTTATTATGCACTTGACTCAAAAGGACACTTTCTTTTCCTGTTAGATGAGCAACCAATTGGTGCAATTTCAATGGTTAAATATAGCCATAATCTATTTGCTATTGGACCGTTCATTGTTAAAAAAGAATATCGAAGCAAAGGATTTGGATCACAAATATGGCAATACGCCATTGAAATATTGGAAAAAAATCATAATGCTACCGCTTGTTTATATTCTGTTCCCGCGCAAATATCACGTTATGCGGCCTCTGGATTCCAATCTGACTTTCATATTCAACGTTGGAAAAAAAGTTTTATAAAACAAACTTATAAAATGGAGGAAACAACAACAAACCTTAAACAACTTAATTCAATTCCAATCGACTCTATTATTGAATATGACCAAAGCATATTTTCAGTATCAAGAAAAAAATTGCTGGCTAAATTTATTCAAAACGAAAACATAGTTGGGTTTGCTTCAACCGATGATAGCGGAACAATAACAGGTTTCGGGTTAATTCGACCCTGTATAAAAGGGTATCGAATAGGTCCTTTATATGCAGATCATATTGAAAATGCACAAAAGTTATTTCAAACATTATTAAACCATGCGAATGGTGCCGTATTCATCGATGCACCTTCTCATAACCCCCATATTGAACAGTTTACTAACTATTTTGGCTTAGATCGAGTCTCAAAAGAAGATACAGCCGCAATGTTCAGAGGAGAAATTCCTGATTCTTTGAGAACAAATAACTATAAAAATTACGCTATTTGCTCTCTTGAAGTAGGCTAATTTATTTGAAGCTTTAATAAAAATTTTGCTATGTATAAAAATAAAAACGACGACGCTTATCTTCTTCAAATTGGACATGGAGAAATTTTTTCTTATAAAAAAAATGCATCAGTCAACGAGCTTATTGAATTTCATGCAGAGTCTACACCAGACGCTGTGGCTATACGCTTTAATGATTTCTCTATCAATTACGCTCAACTCAATCGAAAAATAAATCAACTAGCCCATTTTTTGATAAAACAAGGATTAAATGCAGAGGAAAAAGTTGCTGTTTATTTCATGCCTAGCCTGGAAATGATTATTAGTATCTTGGCCATTCTTAAGCTAGGCTGTTGTTATATTCCTCTTGATATCCATTATCCGATTGATCGTTTAACTTTCATACTTAATGATTGTTCTGTCGCTTATTTATTAACGCAAGCAGCGCTTGCATCTACTTTCACTAAGAAAAATATTAAAACCATCGTCATCGATGAAAATACTGAAGTCATTAACCCACAGGAAGATCTATTTGTTTCAACAAACACTACTAATGCATTAGCTTATATTATATATACTTCAGGAAGTACTGGGGTCCCTAACGGTGTTAAAATTCACTGGCAGGCCATCAATAATCATATGGCATGGATGAAAGAAGAATTTCAGTTTACAAATAAAGATAAAATTTTATTGAAAACACCCTTATCTTTTGATCCTTCTGTATGGGAATTACTTTTACCTTTCTATGTAGGCTGTGAATTAATAATAGCCCTGTTTGGAGCTAATATCGATCCTAGTTTGCTGATAACAACGCTACAAAAGCAAAAAGTCACAACTTTGCAAGTTGTGCCGTCCTTATTAAAGGAGTTATTAAAATCGAAACAACTCAGAAATTGCAATTCATTACGCCATCTATTTTGCGGAGGCGAAAGCTTAACAACAGAAATAAAAAAACTTTTTTTCCAAGAATTAACTTGTCCGTTACACAACCTCTATGGTCCCACAGAAGCCACTATTGATATTACCTCTCATACGGTTGCTAATACCGCATATGGAATAACTAAGAATATCATCGGCAAACCCATTTATAATACGAGTCTATATATTGTAAATAAAAATAAAGAATTGGCCGGAATAGGTGAAGAAGGTGAGCTCTATATTGGCAGTGATAGCTTATCAAGTGGCTACCATAATCGAGATAGCTTAACTCAGGAAAGATTCATCAAAAATCCATATGAGCCTCAAAAATATCCCAAAATATATAAAACAGGCGATATTGTTCGTTGGTTAGATAATGGTGAATTAGAATACTTAGGCCGAAATAATGAGCAATTAAAAATTAATGGAGTAAGAATTGAACCGAATGAATTAATGTCTGTTATCTTAAAACAACCTTCTGTATCTGAAGGAATCATTGTTAAGAAAACGGATGCTCGAGGTTATGATAGTCTTGCATGTTATCTCGTGCCAAAAGCAGACTGCGAATTAAACATAGCACAAGTCAAAGCTTCATTACAAAGTCAATTCCCTTCTTACATGTTACCTAAAGCCTTTGTTTTATTAAAAAAAATACCGCTAACTCTCAATGGCAAAGTAGATAATACAGCACTTCCTGACCCAAACTTCAATATAGATTTTAATATAATTAATATTGCCACTTCGATTAAAGAAGAAAAGCAATTAATCATCATCTGGCAAACTATCTTAGGCATATCAATAATCAGTCTTGAGGATAATTTTTTCGATATCGGAGGAACTTCGTTTCTTGCCGTAAATTTATTGATAAATATAGAAGAGGAAATGGGCGTTAAACTTTCAATTCGCGATATTTTCACCTATCCAACTTTAAAAGAACAGGCAAATTTTATTCAATCATTGCGAAACCAAACGTTTATTAAACCCAAATCATTTTCCATACCCTCTCCTATAATCACGCTTCAAACCCAGGGAAACCAGTCACCATTATTTTTGATTCATCCAATTGGGGGGACTATTTTCTGGTATTCATGGCTAGCTAAGCTTTTAAAAAAGGTTCGTCCTATCTATGGTATTCAAGATCCGAGTATTGAACTTGAGAAACCGATATTTGAAAGTATTGAAGAAATGGCTAGTTTTTATCTGAATCACATTAAGAAGATACAACCCAACGGAAATTACTTAATCGGTGGCGCCTCATTTGGTACTACTGTAGCTATTGAAATAGCCCGCATGCTCCACCAAACAGGAGATAAAGTCACGTCTATCATCAGTCTAGATGGTTGGGGAATTTATCCCTCTACATTGCATGATGACACCTATTTTAGAAGATCGATGGAAAGACAACATCAAGAATTAAGGGCCAAATTTAACAAACAAGGAGTACCTCAGCCTGAGAAATTATTCAATATTCAATGGCAGCGCCTAAATTTACTTTGGAAATACCAAATTAAAAAAATTGTAACGCCTATGGCTCTTTTTAAATCAAGGGAAATTTTACCTATTTTTAATGAGGTAGATGCGCCAATGAATCATTGGGAAAAATTTTCTGATCCAGAAAAAATAAGCTGCTATTTAGCGCCAGGCAATCATGAAACTATGTTTCAAAAACCTTACGTTGAAATTTTAGCAACTTTAATGGATGAATATTTTGAAAAAAATTAAATTTTTTAAAATGCTAATAGCCTGGTATTAAGTAAAGAACAAAATTAATTATGATGTCTTTATGCTATGGTAGAAACCCTAGGAATCAAGGCGTAATTACTTTTTGAAGAATATAATCTGATATCAATTTCAAACTTATTAATAGAGCTAAGAAGGAACAACTTGCCCCAATTAAGTAAACTATTTGATAATTTTGACCATGAGTCATTAAGCCAGCAAATGGTAATGCTATACAAAAGGATAAATCAAAAAAAGCTAAAAAAGTCCCCATTGCTGTTCCCCTATTTTGTACCGGAATTTGTTTAAGCGCTTCTACTCCAAGCGAAGGCACAACCAATGAAAATCCAAAACCACTCAATGCAGAACCTAAAAATACAAGATTTTGATTGTTTGCGATAAACATCAGCCCTAAGCCCGTGCATTCAATAATTAGAGAAAGAATAGCAATTCTTGCACCACCAAATCGATCAGGCATTCCTGAAAACAATATTCTGGCTAATACAAAGCTGATTCCAAAACAAGCAATAACAATTTCTGCTCCTATCCAATGCTTTTCTTGGAAAAAAAGACCTGAAAATGAAAGAATGACACTATAACCTACCGTCGATAAAAGTAAACTTACTCCAGGCAAAAGAACCATTTTAATAACCTTCATAAAAGGCAAACGCTGTTTTTGTTCAACAAGCATTTGCTTTTCTAAGGTTTGTGCAATCAACCATGCGATAATAGGAAAAAAAATAGCTGCATAAACTACCCAGGGGAAACCACCCCACTTAGCTAACCAACCTCCTCCTAAAGCACCTAATGCAACGCCTCCATACATAGCATTTCCATTCCATGCCATCACTTTTCCTGCATGAGAACTGCCAACCTGGTTAAGCGCCCATGTGAGTACTCCAGTTACAATCAAACTTTCAGATATTCCTAATAGAGTTCGTCCTATAGCAATAAAAGATAATTTAATAAGTGGATACTTTGTTATAACACATCCAAAATAAGCTAATCCGCAAATGAAAGCCGCTAATAATCCGCATAAGACAGCTATTTTAGCTCCAATGACATCAGCGACCTTTCCAGAAAATGATCGAGAAAAAATCATCGAAACGTACTGTAAAGCAATAGTAACCCCAACTATAAAACTACTAAACCCTAACTCAGTCTTTATGTAGATTGGAATAATAGTAATCGTGGCTCCAAAACTAAAAAAACAAATAAAAACAATTAAAAATAATTTTGAAAGCACATTGAAATGCTTTGTAGCGTCCATACTAGATTGAATTCCTTTTTAATTTTATCCGTCAAAGATATTTAAGTCACAAATAGACTAAATTCTTTTAAAATATCTATAGCGGGCTGAATTTCTTTTTGAGATAAATCATTAATAAATTTACAATGGCCAATACCTACTGGGATAGGTATGAGCTGTTTTCCATTTCGATGCATAATTCGTTCATTAACACTAGTCCATAGATGTTTAGAGTTTAAATAGTCACTCCATGTAGGCATATTTAAGTTTTTGTAGAGCGTTACAATTCTCTCTAAGTCTCTTTCTTGTAAAAGTCCTCTCAAATAAGAAATGCAACATGAATAAAGTATATCTAGTGCAACCGCTTCTCCATGCATCATCTCATAATTTGAAGTAGATTCCAGCATTAAACTAAAAGTATGACCAAAATCTACCTTTCTTTTAAGAATAGTTTCGTAAAGATTTCCTGATAATTCATCGACCATTTTTTCTATAGATCGATCAAGTATGATTTCACCCAGTTCATTTTGAAATTTATTTTCAATTAATGTTGTACTTCCTTTTTCTAATAATTCAAATAGGATAGGATCAAGGATGACGGCTAACTTAATTATTTCCCCTATTCCACTGATAATATTTCTCTCATCTAGCGTTCTCAAAAAAGCTTTGTCTAAAATAATACGTTCCGGAATGGTAAAAGAACCCATTCTATTTTTATAAGGTCCAAAATTTATACCGGTTTTAATACCCACTGAAGCATCTACGTAACCCATTAATGTCGTAGGAATTTTTATATGAGGAATTCCTCTCCGATAAGTGCTAGCAACAAAACCTCCTAAATCGGTAATTACCCCTCCTCCTATAGCCAACAACGGCTCATCTTTTCTCAATGGATCAAACAGACATAACTCTTTAAACACATCGAGATAACATTGTTGGTTTTTAGAGTAGTCTTTTCCTTCCATAACATATATTTTTATTTCAATTCCATGTTTATAAAAATAGTTTTTAATTTTTTCTCCATAAATATTATGGACTTGTTTATCAATTAATATAAAAAAACGTCTTTTAAGTTTTTTTTTTGCTATTTCTAAAAGAATGTTATTTTCAATTGAAAAAAGATCGGCTGTTTTTTTTAAACTATAGCTATAACCTACTCGTCCTTTGATTGTTATCATTTTTTTGTCCTATAAAAAATATGAGTTTTTATTAGAAATTTTCTATCAGATTATTTCTTCGGTATCGTTTATTTTTGTAACTTCATTTTGTAAGAATGAAGAATTTAATAATTGATTCGCAATTGCCTGTGCAGATAAAAGATTATGATCACAGGCCATCCCACATGTTTTTTCGTTTTGATAGGGAACTGTTTCCAAATTTTCAATAGCTTGAAGCGCTCTATAAAGTTGTTTTTTGACATAATTTTTATGTAAGGGAATACTTGTCACAATATACATTCCCGTTCTACAACCCATTGGCCCTACCATAAGAAAACCAGATAAGTAATCTGGTAATACAGCCAATAAACAATGTTCTAATGAATGTAAAGTTGTAGATGATAGTGGGGTTGTGTTGGGCTGAAATAACCTAAAATCATAAAGAATTGAAAGTGTCCCATTAGGGCAAAGCTTGGCATCAGCCACTCTAATATAGGGTGCAACAACCTTCGTATGGTCAATATGCCCGAAGTCATTTGGACTCCAGCCAAAATGCCAAGTCATAGCCGCAAGAATATATTTTATGGATCTGGGCGCAACCGTTTTCCATAATGGTGCGTGATTATAAAGTTCTATGGTGCAATAACCATCATAACCTGAATCAATAAGTGCAGACATAACTCGGGGATAATCAATAGTGCCATTCCCAAAGAGATCGTGATAATGAACTTTACCGCGTAAAGTATTACAAACAACCGCATTGATAAGAGGTTGAACTGCTTTATTTCCGAGTCTTAACGTGGCAACGGCATTATAGGCTTTCAAAGCGCGTTCATACGAAGTCCCTGACAAAGAATCTAAGTAAGCGCGAATCTCTAAATCTAATTCTCGTGTTTTTTTCATTAAGAGATAATCTTTATCAATGATAATGACAGAATGAATATAAGGCTTAAATTCTTTTGAAAGTAATTGGTTTGAATCTTGCAGAATATATTTGGTATTTTCTGTTACAAAAATAAAAATATCGCGATCTTCAATATCAAATAATGTTGGAGCAATACTCTCTGTATTATTTAATATTGTTTGAATTTCGGATGCCTTACAGGTTTTAAACTTTAGATTAAATCCCTCTCTAATATCAGCCATATGGATATATAGCGTTTTCTTACCAAATTTTCGAATGGCATTGATATAATCCTTTTCAGTACAAAAAACATGACCAATATCTAAATGTAGTCCAAACCGATCATTATTGACTTGCTTTATTAAATAATTTGCTTCATCAATGGTTTCGATAAACATTCCTGGCTCAGGTTCTATAACTAGTTTTATGTTGTCTGTTATAGATTTCAGCAAATTTTTTATTTCCTGTGCCAACAAGTTGGTTAACATTTCACGTGTACAATCAATATGCTCATCACGTACATATCCACTTTGAAAAGAGACCAATGGAATTCCAATTTTTTCGGCTAAAAAAATCCCTTTTAATATTAAATTTGAACGTTTAAATCGTTTATCACTATCTAAACTAATTAACGATGGCTCATGAGGAATCTCTGAAAGAAATTTTGTAGTTGCAGTCGATATGCAGATAGGTTTAATAGAAGAATTTTTAAAATAATTTACTAATTCAGTTATCCGATGAGACGTAATATTTTCAGGATCAAACTGTTTTCTTTGAAAAGATAGTTCAACTCCTGAATAGCCATAGATCGCTAATTGATCACAGATTTCTTCAATAGAAAGTAATTCTGCACTATTACAACTAAAGCTTAACTTCATATATGAATCTCCTTTATTTATTACATCCTAAAATTTTTTGTGCTATACGAAACAAGTTGTTAATTGAATAAATAATTCGTATTTGTTTAAACGTTAATTTAAAAGTTTAAAATCACTATTTTTACAATGATTTTTATTCTCCAAAAATAATTTGATAATTTTAATATCATCTTTTGTAAACGGTTTATTTAAAACATAATCAATATCTGCTTTAAAATATTTTTTTCTAATTTCTTTGGTTTGATGCGGCGTTAAGGCAAAAATAGGAAGTCGAGGTTTACTATTCTTTTTTTCCCATTGACGATAACGTTTAACCACTTCAGTCCCTTTGATATCAGGCAAACTAATATCCAATAAGACCCAATCAAATTCGTGAATCTTTTGTTCTATTTCTTGAGCGGAAAGCGATCTAGACCCTAATGACATATAATGCCGCTGGAGCCCCCCTGTCGTGACAACGATTAATTTTTCGATACTTTCTTCTTTATAATAATGTTCAACCAGATCACAAAAATGATCCCAATTATCTCCGGTTTGTCCCTGGTTTCCACAACTAATAGCCGTCATTAAAACAACTGAATTTTTATGTGGATGAGTAATCGAATCTTTGAAACGCGCTTGTAGTTTAGTCATAGTTATTCTCCTTCTTTATTATTATTTCTAGATTGAAAATACTCCTTAAAATTAAAAATGAATGGCTCTAGCCACTAAACTTCCCAAAAACCCAAATAAGTTTTTGGACATCGAAAATACTGCGATCGTTGTAGCCATTGGCGCTTTTTTAGGCATTTCAATGGCTTTACGATGTAATGAGTAAAAAATAAACCCTGTACTTAAACAAAAAAGTAAAATATTCCCCATTACCCAATAAAAATGCTGGGGTAAAAAGATTAAGCTCCAAGCACTTAAAATAAAGCCGGCGATCGTCAAAAATATCCCCGGCTTAATGATTGCTTCTATCTGTAATTTAAATAACTCTTTTAAATTAATACCAAGAATAAAAAACCCATACACTAAGACTTGCATCCATCCGAATTGGATGCGATTCATATTGAGATAGCTCATTAAATAAAAAGGACTTAAGGTATTCCAAGCGATAAATGCGGCAAATAAAAAACAAAATATCAACGTGTAGATCCAAAAGTAAAAACTACTCAAAATGCGTCGATAATGAATCATTACTTTCTTGAGATTAATTTTTTGCAATTGAGTATGATTCTGAGGCATGAAGACAGATAATAAACATAGACTCAAAACCGTAAAAAAAGTCAATAGAATGAATAAGCCTCTCCAATTAATCCACTTTAGCAACATGCCGCCTAATAGGGGCCCTAAAGCAGGTGCCAAAATAGTAATACTACCCATCCATGATGTTGTTTTGACTGCTTGCTCTCTTCCAAAAATCTCATGAATTTCTGCATATCCAGTTATCAAAATAGTACTGGCTACATATCCTTGAAAAAATCTACTCAGCAAAAACCAAGTGATAGAATGAGTAAAACTGCATATTAAAGTAACCAATACAAAAAGGATGCCCCCACTTAACAATATTCTTCGTCGACTATAGTGATCAGAAAGTGGACCCAAAATAATTTGAAAGAATGAAGCGCCTAAAAACCAGAAAGCAACACTCAATTGAGCGGTAGCGTTGGTTATCTGAAAGCTTTTAGTTATTTCGGGTAAAGCCGGCAGAAAGAGTGTATTCGATAAGTACAAAGGCAATTCATAAAAAATTAGACTCAATGGAAATAATAGAGTTATTCTTTTATTTAGATTCATATGTTTTCCTTCTTCTATGTCAATCCGTATTTAACAAGCTACGAAAAATACGCTGATATTGGATTGCATTTGTTGTTGCCATCATTGGTTTTAACCAAATTAAGCCAATCCCGAATGTGACGACGATCAAAAAGATGGTCATTGTCCATGTAAATAAGCCCAAGCTAACATTTTTAAAAAAATGCTTATTAATTGATTTAAAAGATAATATAAGACTTTCAATAACCTTCAAATTTCTATCTAACACTAATAACATTGTCATTATAATTAGCTGAACTATATAAATACTTATGATAATAAGTAAGATTAAAAATAGGATAAATCCAACGGTTATTTCAAAACCATATACTGTTCCATTAAAATTAAAAGTCGATATATATTTAAAATAAAAATCGAAAATAAGTGATAGAAAATACGGAATAAGGCCAAAAAAAACTAAAGGCTTCCAAACCTTACCTATATCAAGAGCCATTTCGTAACCAGCGGCGATACCGCGAATATACTGCAATGCAATAAGAGATAACGATACTTCACAGACGACATAAAAAAAGTAATGATATATGTCGTAAAAAATATTTTTTAAATGGAGAGCAGGATACAGACTATCTAATAGATAACTTAAACACGTTAAAACGGTTATTGGCACAACTACGGCTATGAAAATTAAAAAAGTAGCGCTCCAAAATATTTTTTTTATTCCTTTTGTCTGACGATAGCTCTCTATAAAAATTTTAAAAATAGGAATGGAATAATCACTAAGAACGTTAGTTAATTTTGGAGATGACATGTTTTTTTGATTCATAAATGTTTTCTTCTTTTTTTATTGAGATTCATACGTTTTCCTTCACTACCCTATAACCGATACCACGTATTGTTTGAATAAAGTAAGTATTGGCTAATTTCTTTCGTATATTGTGGACATGAACTTCTAGAGTATTACTATCGATTTCATCTCCACAACCATAGAGACATTGAGTCAGTAAGTCGCGAGAGACTACGTAACCCACATTTTCTAACAATTTTTGCAATAAACTAAATTCACGACGAGACAAATTAACCCCTTGCCCTTTAAGTGTGACCGTAAATAAACAGGGGTTTAATTCGATATCGCAATAGGTTAATTTAGGAGAGGCTCGATTATTGGAAGAACGTCGTTGTAATGCACGTATTCTGGCGGATAGTTCATCTAAGTCAAAGGGCTTAGTTAAATAATCATCAGCGCCATTATCTAAAACTTTTATTCTATCTTTAACGGATTGAGATGCGGTTAAAATAAGTACAGGTGTTGTGATTCCTGCAGCACGTATCTTTCGTAAAACACTTAATCCTGATACCTTCGACAGATTTAAATCAAGTAGAATGATTTCAAATGCTTCAGTTTTTATATAACTTAATGTAACCTTATCATTGGTAACTCGATCCACTGTATAACCATACTGTTTTAGCTTTTTTTTGACTCTATCATTTAGTGCTCCATCCTCTTCTACTAATAGAATTCGCATAATTTTCTCACTTTTATTATTTTTATATTGATAGCCACCTCCTAATACTTTTAGGAATTTGAATTTTCTGTTTCTACTTGTGAAATACCTAGCTTTTTAGGCGTCGAACAAGATAAGTTCTTCCATTGGTTATATTCCATAATACTTTCTAAAGCGTCGAGTAAAATCGAAAGTAAATTATTATTTAAATTAAATAGCTCTTTTAATAATCCTATTTGACCGCCATTATCTATCCATTCATTTTCTATAACTTTTCTTATATAGCTGAATTCTCTTTCGTATCTTTGGAGTACACAGCATTTTTCAATCGCAATTTTTAAGTCATCAATATCACAAACTTTTTCTAAAGCCCAATCCGCACCCCACTCTAAAAACATCTCTTTGTTGTTCTTATCGACAAAACCACTCCATGCAATTACTGGGGTACCTACATTTTTACTCTTATTCTTTCTGCGTATTAGGGGAATAACCTTATCTCCAGAAAGTCCTTTATTCTTTATGCCAGATAAAATTAAGTCATATTGTTTATCCTGAACCATTTTTACGGCTTCCTCACCATCATCCGTTAGCTCGACCTCATAATCGAGGTTTGTTAAGAAGTAATGCATGATTTTTCTGCACGCTTCATAATCTTCTACAAGTAATGCACGTTCAGAATCAGTTTTATGTTCTTTCTGCCTCATATTTTTATCCTTGTTCAAATTAGTTAAGAATTTAATTGAGATACCCTATGTTCAAGCTTAGTGAGTAGCAAAGAACTTTTTGTTTCTGGAAAGAAGAAAAAACGATTATTAACGAGCTTATTACCAGTTTGAGCAATTCCTAAAGAGATTAGGAATAAAAAGAGGTTAACTAATATTTTTTTACAGCCGCGATGTTTTTCTAGTATAGGTCTAGCTTTGTCAATAATAGCCAATGCTTGAGTTTTGTAATCATTGGGATCAATTAATTTTTTTTCAAAATGCCAACGATTCAAGTTTCTTAGATCATTTTCAACACCATTAGCTATGATGCCCTCTACGTGATATCCGCGGCGATATAAATCATCGGCTTTTTTAGATAGCTTATCTAATTTTATTTCTATATTAACGTAATCTAAAAGATTAGGGTCAATTTGTGATTTATAATTCAAAAAGCCATAATCTCTTAAAATAGGGTTTTTAAAGAATAATTCAGTTTGCCTAAGCTTTTTTACCGAGTTAAAATCATCGACAGAGTCAAATTGCCTGATTAAGTTACTTAATATACTCGTTGCTTTATTGAGTAATTCTAATTGATCTCTGGGGTCATAGGGAGCTATCTTATCGTCAATATAGATATAAGATTTTCTGGTGGCGATCCTTTGTTTTCGGTTTTCTAATTTCGTTAAAAGAACTCCTAAAGAGGCTTTTATGTTTTCTGTTTTCTTATTATTTTCAGCATAGGTGGTCATATTATTTTTCCTCTAGGGATAAATGTAACGTTAATAGATATATTTTCTACCTTCTGAATCTAGAATTTCATCTCCATCCAAAAATCGAAGAATAACGTTTTTAGGTAAATCAAGTTTTTCAAATTTGTAAGAATTTTCTTTAGAAACGGTAAAATAAGTTTCAGTACTTTTATTTTTACCTTCTTTGATTTCTGTAAATATTTCATTCAATTTATGAAAAGCTGAATCAATATCTAAATAAAGGATATGATATTTTGAGAAAAATAATTCGGGAATTAATGAATCCAGATTTTGCTTAGATTTAACAAGACATGTTAAATTTTCCTCGAAGATTTCAGTGAATTTTTTTATAAATTTTTCACTGGAAGAAAATATTAATACTTTATCTTGCATATTCACTAAAGCGTTGGATTTAATTTGTTTTATCGTTTTATTGTTTTCCATGATGGCACCATAATTAAGTTATTTTTATGAAAAATGTTCAGGTGGTGGTATTTTCTACCTCTTCAATTTCAGTGGAATGGGTCAGCATTTCTTCTTTTAGAGGAAGATAACCAAGCTTAGTAGCTATAGAGTTAGCTTCATTAATATTTTGACAACGTAATAAACAACATGCGCTAGAACGGTATTTTTTAACAGAAATTTCTGAAAGACCTAGAATAATTGCTGTTTCCTTTATACCGCGCCCATATGAAACTTGACGAACGCAATTAATTTCGCGAATATTTAAAGATCTTTTTAAAAATATTGTCTTTCTTAGTTCACGATGAGATAAGAATTTAATTTCTTCCTTTAATTCTATTTCGGTAGGAGATTTAATTCCTTTATTAAATAGGCGATAAAGAGCTTTGCATTGATAATATTTATCTTCTGAAGCAATAACATCAGACCATAAGTTATCTAAAAAAAATTTATTGACCTTAAAACCTATGGGTTTTAAAAATTTTAATTTGTTAGATTGAGAGAGTTTTTCTAATTGACTTATTTTTTCGTGAATTTGATTTTCAGTAGGGTTTTCTAAGCCTTCTTTAAACCAGCAATATTTTGCCATCGTGAAAAAATATTGTTCTTTAAAAGAATTTGCTTTGCTACTTAATATCTCAGAAGTTAAAATATTATCAGCCATTATTCAACTCCCTACGGTTGAAAGTGGTCAGCGATATCAAAGTATTTGAGGTACTTTGATATCGTGAAAAGGGTGTACTTTTAGTGCACCCTTTTTTGTTTTTATGAAAAATTATTTTAAATAGAAGTAGAAAATAATGATATGAGACAGATGTATAATATACATTTGTATATTCTATGTGGGACGGGTAGAAAATAAATAATTTTTGTTCATACAATTTGCTTCGATCGAACGATCGATATAAGCTTTGTTTAACCATTGTCAACTCCTGGTTAGGTGATGATGGCCAGGCACCGATAGAGTGCTTGAACATTCTATCGGTGTCCCCTTAACGGGATCTGGCGGATTTAATGTAATAATTTATAAAAAAATGCTCCTAATCCTGTAAAAATTAAAGCTAAACAAATTCCCCCTAGAATCAATGAATTCTTCACTTTATAGAGTCCTATTTCTATTTCATTCAATTTTTTGGTCAGCCAAATTTCACTGTCTCGGTTTGATGAATTTAAGTTCATACTATCATTCCTCAGGTTAATTTTAGGATTAAGTCTCATAAGTCTCGGGATGATGATCCATGAGCTACCCTCTCCATTTCTTTTAAAGTAAGGGAGTAGATTTTATTGTGCTCATATAGGATTTTTTTACGTTTAAAAAATTCAATAATGATTCCTTCTAATAAGAAAAAACCTTTAGAATAATTGGATGATAATTTTTTAAGTGGCGCTAGAGGAATATTGCCCTCAGCTAACAAGATGTGGCAATGACAGGCTTTCGTTTCGATATCAAACAAAATTTCAGTCAGCTTATCCTTCAAGTTGTAGAAATACTGTACCAAATCATCGATTTGGAATAGATAGCTAATGGCATGGTGTTTTAGATCAACGTATTGATCGATTAGTTTACCCATGAGTCACCTTCTGTTTCGCTAAAGCAATGGAGTAAACTTCAAAAGCACTCAATTCTTCTATACCTTCGGCGGCTTGGCGAAGATATTTAATTCCCTGAATTTGACAAAGATGTAAATCTTCGAGTTCTGCAACTGGAATTATGCAGTTATCGAGCATGTTATGTGAGGATTGCGTGTATCCTTGAATAAGAGATAAAAGCTGTTTTAATGCCTCTATTAAATCGTTTAGTTGGGAAGAAATTTCGTAAGCCTGTGACAGATAGTCACAAGCGGGTTGTTTTAGATGGACGAATTGTTCTAAACTGAGGTCTGCGGTCATAACTAACTCCTTTGTAGTTGGTTGTGTTAAATGTCCCTTAAGTGGTTGCACACTTAGGGGAACGCTTTTTTAATTTTGCAAATTTAATTTATCATAAAATATTAATTAAATCAAATGATCATTTTATTTTTTGAATATTTTATGAATTAATGGTATACTTTAAATTATTTTCCATATTTAATTTCATTGGTATCATTCACAATGACTCCTAGAAAATCTTTACGTACAGCTAATCAAAAAAATGAGCTAGTCCGAGTAAGTTTTGAAGTTTCTAAAGAAATTAGAAGTGCTTTTAAGTCAAAATTAGCAATACAAAATAAGACGCTTAGAGATGTATTTGTAGATTTTATGAAAGAATATATAAAGAAATAATATCTTATTTAAAATATCGATTAATTATTACCATTTTGGACATATTATGATAAATTTCATTTACTAAATCACAAACAAGGATAACAAGAAGTGACTATCAAAATTCATGATCCGCATGATCGATTGTTTAGAAATTTTTTAGCTGATATTAATAAAGCAAAAGATTTTCTAGAAACATACTTACCTGAAAATATTAAAAAACAATGTGATTTTTCTGTTTTAAGCTTTAAACCAGGTTCTTTTGTAGAAAAAGATTTGAAGCATCATTTTTCAGATATTCTATACTCAGTCAAAATAGCAGGAACTCAAGGGTATATTTACACTTTAATTGAACATGAAACAACCCCTAGAAAGTTAACTCCTTTTAAGTTATTGCGCTACCAAATAGCTATTATGAAACAGCATTTAGATCAAGGGCATCAAACTTTACCCGTAGTAATCCCCTTACTTTTTTATCGGGGTAAAAAAAGTCCGTACCCATTTAGTACAGACATTATGGATTGCTTTGAAAATAAAGAATTAGCTCAAGAAACTTTCCTCAAACCTTACTCCCTCATCGATATTACTGTCATTTCCGATGAAGAGCTACGTACCCACAAGGGAATAGCCATACTTGAGCTAATTCAAAAGAACATTCATAAGAGGGATGCACTGGAGTTTATACAAGATATAGCTTTACAAGTGGCTAAGCAGCTTTTAACGCATGAACAATTTAAGAGTTTGCTGTATTATATTAGCCAAGAGGGCGAGTCTAAGGATTTTAGGGGGTTTTACTCTTCTTTGTCCGAAGCACTACCAAATTACAGAGAGGATATTATGACTTTAGCTCAACAGTTAAAACAAGAAGGCTTAGAACAGGGCCTAAAAAAAGGTCTCGAAGAAGGCGAGCACCGTAAGGCTATGGCTATTGCCAAAATTCTTCTAGCTGAAGGAAGATCACCAGGAGCAGTTCAAAAATTGACCGGTCTTTCTGAAAAAGAAATTATGGCTTTGGTTGATAAACATTAAAAGCTAAGAAAAATGTATTACTCAAAATATTTCCTTAGCTTTAATTAGCTCCTTTTCTAATAAGATCTTCTGCACTTTAAAGGTCTGTTTATCGACATTTACTTCGTGGTATTGATTAATGGTAAATAGTAGAAGGGTAAAGGTTCTCTATGGAACAGCCAGAAATAGTTTTTATTTTTTCAGGAGATAAGCCTTGGTCGACTAGACAGCGGGCAATACGGCGAATCTCTTGTCTAAATGGCATTAGCGGGCTTTCGAGATGCTCTTTTACGGATTACCCTTCTACTGTTTATCATTAATTAATGACCTTTAAGTAAACCTTGATAATTACAGTCTTTAAACCAATAACACTTATCGGCCTTAATCGGACTTCTTGCTTCCATTAAAATAATGGCTTTTTTGTCCGATAGCTGCATAATTTCATCGGGGGTCATTAAAAGGCGGGGTTGGAAGTTAATATT
>DASXLX010000042.1:0-2871 GCA_036495935.1 Candidatus Aquirickettsiella sp. | reverse complement strand
ATTTTATATAATTTTATTGTCTATTATTTGTACAAAAGTTGCTCTTATAACTTGAATTCAAGGAACATACTTCTTCATGCTGCAATCTTTTATTATTTAAATAAACAATATTTTATACAATATTATCGTCTATTATTTGTATAAAAATTGCACTAACTTGTTGAATTCACGGAAAATAAGCACTTTTAAGTGTAACGGCTTTTTCTTGATCTTAAATTCACCACTTGGGCAGATTCTCACTTGCCGGAAATAGGAAAAATTTTACGGTTATTAATAGATTTTGTAATAACACTATTGAGCGACTCAATTTAAAAACCCTCTTTTAACAGCGAATCTCGCAATTTTTAGAGGCGCCTTTAATAAAAAATTAAGCCTTTTGTAATAAAATAGAATCATTCGATTATTAAGTAGGTAAATTTATGGAAAAAATAATTTCATTTATGAAAATATTAGATTTTCCTGTTAAAGGCTGGAAAGGTATTTGTCAGGGCTGTGCGATAATGGCTGCTCAGGCCTTTACTCTCGGACCAAAAGAATATAATCGTTATCAAGAACGTTTAAAAAGGATAGAACTGATAATAGATGAATATCCTAATCTAACTGATTCACTTAAATCTGAGACTTTTTCAAAACGTTTAGACCATTTAGGCAAGATATTAAAAACTCTCCCCTCAAATAATTTTCTCGATGAAGGTGAGGATGAACTCATAAGTATTCGAGCTTTTTTAGAAGGTATTGCAATATCTCAAAATCCTGGACAATTTCAAGAAGAATATAGTATTTTTCAACCCCATAAATCAAATATCAATCAAGTTGATACAAATTTAATAATAAAACTTGCACAAAGCAAACTATCAGAAGCTCGAGGTGGATTATGTCAAGTAACTTCTTTTAGTGGTGTTTATAACGCTAAAGAAATGGAAACCTTTTTGGATTCGTGGGAAAACTATCTGCAAAAACAAAAAGAAGAAAAACCATATTACGCATTGTTACTATATAATCGATTTCACACGTTTATGCTGGGGTATGATGTTGATAACAAAGTTTGGGTTCTTAACAATAATAGTGAGGTAATTAAATATGAATCTACTCCGACAGAAAATTTCTCTAAAAAACCTAACCCTATCACAGTATCTCAACCCACAAATGATATCTTCAACCTCCTTTCATTTATCAACAATAGTGAAAAAGAATGGGTTTCTTATCCCCAAGAAAGATTTATTGTAAACATAACAATTTATTCCATAAAGGAACAATTAATTTTAGCCGAATCGATTCTCAAGGATACAAACTGGGAAAAAATCCACTCTGTTATACCTGAGAAAGCTAAGTTTCAAGGAAAGATCCATGATACCTGGCTTTATGTTGCCGCTGAAAGAGGACATTTGGATACTGTAAAACAACTAATTTTACTTACAGACGACATAAATCAGCCTATAGATAGTGGTGAAACTCCAATTTTTATTGCCGCACAAAACGGCCATACGGAAGTTGTTGAAGAATTAATTAAGGCTGGTGCTAACATTCATAAACTTTCTTATGGAGTTACACCGCTTTTTATTGCCGCGCAAAATGGTCATATCAATATTGTTAAATTATTGCTTAATGTCTATGTTAAAATTAATGCAAAATTTAGGATCGATGAAATAATCTGTGAGATTTGTACGCCTCTTTTCGTCGCAGCACAAAACGGTCATACGGAAGTTATTGAGGAGCTAATTAAAGCCGGCGCTAATATCGATAAGCCTTCCAATAATGGTGATACTCCACTTTTTGTCGCAGCGCAAAATGGCCATGCTAAAGTCGTTGAAGTATTGGTCAAAGCAGGCGTTAAGTTCGACAACTCTTCTAGTATCTCTACTTCCCTTTTCATGGCTGCACAAAATGGCCATACCGATGTTGTTAAGATACTACTTGATTTATACGTTAAACTTGATGCAAGCCCTAAGATTGATGAAACAATATATGAGGTTTGTACCCCACTTTTTGTTGCAGCACAAAACGGCCATATCGAAATTGTTAAATTATTGGTTAAAGCAGGCGCCAATATTAATAAAACTGCCTTTAATGGCGCTACACCTCTTTCCATAGCCTTACAAAATGGCCATCCTGATATTATTAAACTGTTCAATAAACTAGGCGCAGTTAGCGCAGCAACATGTAAGTTAAATAAAAAAAACCAACCAACGTTATTTTTCCAGGCTAAGAAAAAATTGCCAAGTAAATCTGTGAATTTACAAGATAACGAAAATCTTAACCCTGACAAGGAATATCCTATGCTAAATTAAATTGTTAGCGGGCCCTATCTATCAAGATATTTATCCCATAACCAATTATTGAATTTTATAAAATTCAATAATTGGTTATGGGATAATGATTGTTAAAGTAGCGTATTCAATCAAGATCACGTCCAATCTCTTTCTGACGAATTTTGAATTTAACAAAAGCTTCTAGTTTGGCAGATAAAATTGGCGCCAATTTTTTAAGATTGTCTATCTTTGCTTTAAATTTCCCTATATCCATCGCCAAAGAATTAAGACGTTTTTCTATTACTTTAGCCTGTTGCTGATTTGGATTATTTTTTAAGTAATCTCGAAATTTCACCAAATATTGATGATGAGAAGCTTTAGATTTTCTTAAAGTGTCAAATTCATCATTAAATTCTTCAGAAACCCAATTGATATTAACTTCTTTAATAGGAGCATTGATTTTTTCAAATGTTTTAGATAATTCAGGTGCTATCACCTTCACTTTTTCGAATACACTTTCTTGTCTGCATAAAGCTTTTACCGCATTTTCAAAGCCACGTGTTTGAATTTCTTTACTTAGTGGCTCAACTGCCCTATCAAGACGTGTTTTAGCAATTAATAC
>DASXLX010000041.1:0-7810 GCA_036495935.1 Candidatus Aquirickettsiella sp. | reverse complement strand
CAGCCGGCCTCCTGTCCCTTGGTGGCGATCACGCCATTGATGAAGTCGATTTCGGTCCGCCGGCCCTTGAGCATGTCCTGACCCATCGATGGCCGCGCCAACTCGCTGCGGGTATTGGAGTTCAACCCAGCGAAGATCTGTGATTCGATCTCATCAAGGGCGGCGCGATCCCCCTCCGCGGCACGCGCCAAGGTCTCCGGATCGTGCATGCGGATGTGTTCGAGCTGGTAACCGAGCGCCTGGCCGACGCGCACGCCCTCGCCGGCGAGACGAATGCTCAGACGCCGAATTTTCTCGTCTCGGTTCATGTCGTTGCCAGACAGCCCGGTTGCGGCCGCCACACCATTGGCCATGCCGTTGACGCACAGCTTGGACCAGCGCTCGCCCCACAAATTGGTGGTCGGCTTGACGGTATCGATGGTGGCGATCATCGCCGCGAGTTCTTCGAGCCGCTTGGTGATCCGGCCATGAACCTCGCCGACGCGGTATACCTCGTGAGGCGACGAGCCTTTCGCCGCGGTCCGGCGCACCCGGGCCGGCGCATAGAGCTCGGCGCCGAGCAATGCCGGGATGCAGCCGACCGTCTTGTCCCAACCTACCACCCCGGCGATGCGTTCCTCGTTCATGCAGTTCTGCAACGAGACAACATACCCGTCAGGCGCCAGATATTGTGCGATGAACCTCGTCGCCCATTCCGTGTCGTAGGATTTGACCGCGACCATGGCGATGTCGATCGGCTTCTGTTTGGCGAACTGCTGGACCTCGGTCAGATGCATGATCTTGGGCCTGGCGAGGACGAACTCCTCTTCGGTCACCCCTTCGAGCGCCAGCCCATCCTTGCGGATGGCCTCGACGTGCTCGGGCCACGGGTCGATCAGGGTCACGTCGAACCCGTTATGCGCGAGCTGGCCCCCGGTGTAGCCGCCGATTGCGCCGGCGCCGATCACCGCGATTAGCTTGTCCATGATCTGATCCCTCTATGACACGGATCGCGCCATGATAAGCTGACCACGGGCTATGGAAAAACAGCAAAGCCCGGCGCCTAGCCACTGCCAAATCATCCAAGGACGGAAACACCATGAACTGGACCGAGCGGCGCGAGCGCTTTCGCGCGATCTTTTCCGGAAATCGCTGTGTGCATCCGGGCTCCGTGTATGACGCGATCTCGGCGCGCATCGCCGAGGATCTGGGCTTCGAGGTCGGAATGTTTTCCGGTTCGATTGGGTCGATGTCGGTGCTTGGCGCCCCCGACCTTGTCGTGCTGACCCTGACCGAGTTCGCCGCCCAGGCGAACCGCATCTGCCGCGCCGGAAACCTCGCGCTGCTGGTCGACGCCGACCACGGTTACGGCAACGCGCTCAACGTGCGCCACACCGTCGAGGAGCTTGAGACGGCCGGTATCTGCGCGATGTCGATCGAGGATACAGTGCTGCCGCGGCCTTACGGACCCAATGGCAAGCCGAGTTTGAGCTCGGTCGAGGAGGGCGTCGGCAAGATGAAGGCGGCGTTGTCGGCGCGCCAGGACAAGAACCTTGTCATCGCCGGGCGCACCAGCGCGTTGGCAATCGCGAATATCGACGAGGCCGTCAAGCGGGCCAAGGCCTATGAGGCGGCCGGGGTCGACGCCGTGTTTCTCGCCGGCGGCGTGACGGTCGAGGCGGTCGAAGTGGTGTCGTCGGCGATCAAAATCCCGCTGATCCTCGGCGGCGGCAGCGGTCAGCTCGGCGATCTCGATTGGCTCGGGGCGCGTCGGGTTCGGGTCGCGTTGCAGACCCACGCCCCGTTCTCAGCCGCGGTGCAGGCGGTCTACGATACCTTGAAGGCGATTTTATCAACGTCTCGATTCTTAGTGTCCAATAATTCGTTGCAAGATCAAAATTTGCGTAGTACATTTGTTTAAACTTTTTTTAAAAAAACTATGTCGCTGTGGTTCATGATGTGGGTTAAGATAATTTGATACTGCTCTGCGGCGTTGCCAATTTTTTAAATAGATATTGGCTAATGCGGGATCTCGAATGATCAATAAATTTTCTGCATTTTTATTTTGTGCTGCTTTAGTAAAATTAAAAGAACCCGTAATAACAGCTTTTTCATCAATAATCATAATTTTATTGTGTGCAATGGCGGGTTTGTAATCTATCCAACAAGGAATATGTTGGTTAACTAAAAAACGCGAAGCACTATATCTTTGCGTTTTTTGACTTTTATCCAAGATGACATTGACCTTGACTCCGCGTTTTTTTGCTGCAACTAAATGAGCGGCAATGGGTGCAGAAGTAAAGCTGTAGGCTTGAACAAAAATTGATTGTTGAGCGGCATCGATTACATCTGTTATTTTGGCCGTGCAATTTTGGCCAGGCGTAAAACAAACTTGGATTTTGGGACAAGTATTGGAGTTGCTAATTGCTAAACTGGTGGAAATATGGCAAACGCTGAATAAGAATAAACCATAGAGTATTTTTTTTAACATAAATATTCTTTTTAAGTTTTAATAGTGTTGTTTGTAGTCTATTTAGTTGATTCAGTTAATTAAAAGATTAAGTTAACAAGGTTTTTAAAAGAGGTGCGAGTTCTTTTTTTTGTATACTACAGCGTAAACGTCTTACGCGTAAGATAGCATTCAAATCGGCGAGAGCATTCGAAAAGTTTTCGTTCACAATTAAATAATCATATTCATCATAATGAGTTAATTCAGCTTTTGCGTCAGCCATGCGTTTTTTTATGACGTCTTTCTTATCTTGTGCTCTAAGATGCAATCTTTTTTCTAATACCTCCCAGGAAGGAGGAATGATAAATATTCCAATGGATTCAGGCATCTTTTCTCTAATTTGCTGTGCCCCTTGCCAGTCAATTTCAAGGATAATATCGATGCCGGCTTCAATTTTTTTTGTTACCCAATCGAGCGAAGTACCATAATAATGACCGAAAACGATAGCATGTTCTAACAAAGATTTTTTTTGAATAAGCTGTTTAAATTCTGTTTGATCAATGAAGTGATAATCCACGCCTTCTTTTTCCCCTGGTCGCGGCGGTCGTGTGGTATAGGAAATCGAAACTTCTAAGTTAGAGACAGATTCTAACAGGGCATTAACAAGACTGGTTTTTCCACCACCTGAAGGTGCTGATATAATATAAAGTGTTCCTGGTATATTCATAATTTACTCGATATTTTGCACTTGTTCGCGCATTTCCTCTATCAAAACCTTGATGTTAACCACGGATAAGGTCAGTTCAGCATTTAGTGATTTAGATGCTAAGGTGTTTGCCTCACGATTCAATTCTTGTAATAAAAAATCAAGTTGTTTCCCTTGGGCTTGGGTTTTCGCTAGTAAATTCTTAAATTCATGCAGGTGGATCTGTAGACGATCCAGTTCTTCTGCGACATCTGTCTTCTGAGCAAATAATAACATTTCCTGCTCTAAACGGTTAGGGTCTAAACTGGTTTTAATTTCATGCAATCGAGCCAGAAGCTTTTTACGTTGTGAATTCAAAATATGCGGTAATTGAGCTTGAATTTGTTGAGTAAGATTTGCAAGTTTAATCAAACGTTGATTTAATAACTCAAAAATAGCATTACCTTCAATGCTACGTACTTTACAGAAATCGTCTAAGGTTTCAGAAAATAAGCTCATTAATTCGGGTTGTATTACTTCGGTATTTAATTCAGGGAATTTGAGTAATTGTGGCCAACGCAATAATTCTCCAGGATTTAAAGACGTGTTGGTATGGGCAAGAAGCGCAATTTTCTTATAGGCACCGATAAGAGACTGGGTTAATTCTTCATCGATCTCAATCGGCATCGCTTTATGGATATAGGGTTTATACCGTAACTTTGCTTCGACTCTGCCGCGTTGTAAGCGTGCTTGCATTTGTTTTCGGATTAAGGGTTCTAGACGACTAAAGGTATCAGGTAGAGAGAGAACGATTTCTAAATAACGATGATTGACGCTACGAACTTCCCAAGCAGCTTGACCCCATTTAGCTTGTTTTTCTTTTCTGGCAAAAGCCGTCATGCTATTGGTCATGGTATTTTTCAGGTTAAAAAGTATAATGCCTATTTTTACCGGTTCTATTTTAATCACTCTGCAAATAAAATCTAGTTTTATAAAAGGATAAGTAATCATGCGTGCGACACAACGTGCTTTTGACGAGCTTCGAGTCATCAATCTAACGCGTTCCTATACACACTATGCTGAAGGTTCGGTGTTGGTAGCATTTGGTAATACTAAAGTAATTTGTACAGCCAGTGTGGTACCCGGCGTACCAAAATTTTTAAAAGGTTCTGACCAAGGTTGGATTACGGCAGAATATGGGATGTTACCTCGTGCAACACATACTCGTTCTGAACGAGAGGCAAGTAGAGGTAAGCAAACCGGTCGAAGTTTAGAAATTCAGCGTTTAATCGGTCGCGTTTTACGTGTAAGTGTTGATATGAAAAAATTAGGTGAAAATACTATTTTTTTAGATTGTGATGTGATTCAAGCCGATGGCGGAACTCGAACCGCCGCTATTACCGGTGCGAGTGTCGCATTGAGAGATGCTTTAAACGTAATGAAACAAAAAGGTGAATTAATACACGATCCACTACGGTTTCTTGTTGCTGCGGTATCAGTAGGAATCTACCGTGGACAGGTGATCTTAGATCTCGATTATGCAGAAGATTCCCAAGCTGAAACGGATATGAATGTCATCATGACAGAACAAGGCGGCATTTTGGAAGTGCAAGCGACAGCTGAAAAAAATGCTTTTTCTAAGCTGCAATTGGAGCAAATGTTAACAGTAGCCGAAAAGGGAATAAATCAATTGTTCAAAAAGCAAAGAGAAGTTTTAGCAATCAAATGAAAACTAAAAAATTCACATAAAATCAATTCAAAATTTTTTTTGTGACATTTATTTTTTCATTTAAGTGTTTCTTAACATTTCGTTATTAAAACTCACTCAATAAAATTATTATCATGAGTGTAATGTATGTTTAAACATGTTATTACTAATCAACAGGCATATTTTCTATTGCAAAAGCAAGCGCTCAAAAAAGAAAGAGAAGAGAAAGTTTATAGGAAGGTAAGTAAAGAGAATATTGATATGCTAAAAAAGACATTTACTAAAATTTATGTAGCAGGACCAAATGTAAACCTAGATGAAAACTTGCTAGAAATGATCGAAGAAAATTCTCTTGTGTTTAGTAAATAATCAATCTGTATAAAATTAAATCAAATTACCAAATTTACTCTCAGCTTGTTAGTTTATTTCATTGAAAAATATTCAAAAAATAAATTTCTTAATAATTGCTAAACTATTACTATCGATTTAGGACTAAATTTATATCTATTAGCAAAAGGATTTAACAATTGCTAAAGCGTGATATTTCCACGACTAATATATTAATTGCTGCAGCGGGTGGCATGATAGGTTCTGCTTGGTTATTTACCCCCTTTACAGGTGCGCAGATGGCTGGGCCGAATGCGCTCATTAGTTGGATGATAGCCGCAGTTTTTATGTTATTCATAGCCCTGCCGTTATGCGAATTGGGGACTATGCTGCCGATTTCCGGAGGTTTGTCTAATTATCCGACCTATACGCATGGTAGAGAAGTAGGATTTTTATTTTCTTGGGTCACATGGTTGGCGTATGTGGTGATGACGCCGATAGAAATCCAGGCCATTTTGCAATATAGCAGTCATTTCTTTCCTTGTTTGTTAATCAAAGAAGCCAGTTATTTTAAGTTGTCTCACACGGGATATCTGGTAGCGGTCGTGATCATGTTTTTTATTGTGCTGCTGAACAGCTATGGCATTAAATTCTTAGCAGAATGTAATAAATATGCCAGCATTGTGAAATTCCTTTTACCGTCAATTGCTATTGCTGCTTTAATACATGTTTCACCTACTTTGCAAAACATCACCTTGGATTTAACTAATAAAACGAGCTGGATAGATATATTCTCAGCTTTATCTGCGGGTGGTATAGCCTTTGCATTTACCGGTTTTCAAAATGGGTTGATGCTAGCAGGGGAAGTTAAGAATCCGCAAAAAAGTATTCCTATTGCCATTTTAGGTGCTGTGTTAGTTGGGTTTATTCTCTATTTTATGTTGCAGTTAAGTTTTTTAATGGCAGTTCCGCAAACTTATTTGCAACAAGGTTGGCATCAGCTAAGTTTCCCAGGTGATAGTGGCCCTTTGGTGGGTTTAAGCTTATTGTTAGGTCTTGGTGTGGTTGCTGTATTACTGTTATTTGATGCTGCTTTTTCGCCCTTAGGAACAACGTTAGTGTATACCGCCGCCACATCGCGAATTTTATATGGCATGGCATTAAATAAACATTTACCGCCATTTTTTTTAAAACTCAATCGCTATCAAATCCCGTATGTTACGCTTTATGCAAATTTTTTCGTTGGAATTTGTGCTTTTTTGCCATTTCCCGGTTGGCAAAAAATGGTGGCCTTTTTATCCTCGGCAAGCATACTTTCGTATGGGATAGGACCTATTTGCTTGTTAGCATTACGTAAAATGCAACCCGAGCAACATCGGCCGTTCAGATTATCCGCGAGTTTAATTATATGTCATATTGCATTCTATGTAGCTAATTTAATGCTTTATTGGTGCGGTTTTTCGGTGATATGGAAACTTTATATTGCTATTCTGGTGGGTTTTATTATCTATCAATGTTATCAAAAGCGCCGTTTTTGGAGCAAAAATTTTAGTTTAGTTTGGTTTTTTTCTTATCTATCCATTTTATTATTACTTTCTTATTTAGGTCCCTTTGGTGGCATAGATCGGTTAAAATTTCCAGTGGGTATGTTAGTAATACTTCCTTTTAGTATATTGATGCTTTATCTATCCCAATACTGCTTAGTCAGAGATCAAGCTGAAGAAGAATCATTTGCATTGATGAATAAACAATTACAAGATTTATGAATTCAAAAAATAGTGTGAATAGATTCTAAACTAATTTAAAGCGCTCTATCAGGTATAAAAAACTTGATTTTTTATACCTAAATGCGATAACCGTTTTTGTTTGCGCCAATTTGACATTCAGCTTGCATGCACATAATTAAATTCAGCTAAAGCGACGCTTCTATGAGAAATAATCTTTTCTATACACAAAATTATTCTAAGTTACATTTTTTATCTTACGCACAAATTATACCAAATGAATTCTTAGATAAACGTTTTATCCGTCCCAAGCACTATAATATCGCAAACGCTTATGGCGCAGCATTGGCTGAGATTTCTGGTGTAATCAGTAGGATCATTCGTTTAGATAAGGATCCAGAAAAAAAATTGCAGACGCTGGAAAGTGAAGTAAAAAAAATAGCTATAGCCAATGGATCTAAACGTCATAAGATACGTCTTATTGAAAAAAATTACTGCCGTTATTTTATATGTCGAATCACATGACACTTGTGTATATGATGGCTGCAGGTCCATGCAAGAATTCCTCTTTTTGATTACATTATGTGGCAATCTAAAATTGCAATGTTAACTCAACATTATCGTGTAATTGTTCCTGACTTATGGGGACGTGGCCAATCAGATGAATTACCAAAAAATGTATGCCTCTTCAAGATTTGGCTCAAAGATCATCTGTAACTAATGTAGCAATTAGATATTAAAGGATTTGCTATTAAAGGTTTATCTGTAGGCGAATGTAGGATCTGATGTCTTGAATCCAAGTTATAAGAGCAACTTTTGTACAAATAATAGACAATAAAATTATATAAAATATTGTTTATTCAAATAATAAAAGATTGCAGCATGAATAAGTACAAACAACTTGATTTTAGGAAACGATGCCAAATTTATGGGTTATG
>DASXLX010000040.1:0-58936 GCA_036495935.1 Candidatus Aquirickettsiella sp. | reverse complement strand
CGACAGAGGCTGCCAGTATACGAGCTCTACTTTTCAAAATTTATTGGCTAAAAAAGGCATTGTTTGTAGTATGAGCTCAACCGGTTGTTGCTTTGATAATGCGGTCGCTGAAAGTTTCTTTCATACGCTAAAAACTGAATGTGTTTATTTTGAGCGGTATGAATCGCGGGAACATGCTAAACAAAGTATTTTTGAATATATTGAGGTCTTTTATAATAATCATCGGCGTCATTCAACTTTAGGATATTTAACTCCCGTTGAATTTGAACGACGATTTTATCAACGTCTCGATTCTTAGTGTCCAATAATTCGTTGCAAGATCATCGTAACGCTGTACAAGCATTCCAGATGCATTTTAGGCCAAGCGATTATTCGGGCAATCCGGATCTAGAAACAATAGCAATTCTTGAAAATTTTAATTAAAAAGTATTTTTAACTTATTCGCTTATATCTCAAAACAGTAGCTGCTTTTTAATATTAATTAATTTCACCTCGAAAAATAGCAATAGGGTTACCGCGTAAAAAGACCGGGGAACCTTCACCTTCCCAGCGCACACTCAGGAGTCCACCAGGTAATTTGACATTGACTTTTTTAGCGAGTCGATTCAATAAACGTCCGGCAATGACAGCGGCACAAGCACCACTACCACACGCTTGGGTTTCTCCGGTACCACGTTCATAAATACGCAAATCGATTTGTTTCGGATCGCGAATTTTCATAAATTCAACGTTACTACCTTGCGGAAAATAAGGATGGGGATGTTGATTAAGGTACGTACCTAAATCTTCTACGGGTACTTGATCTAAACAATTTACTTGTATTACACAATGTGGATTGCCTAATGATAAAACACAACAATCAAAACGGCCGAAAGGTGTTTCGATAGGATGAATGGGCGGTGTAGACATGCTGATGAAAGGGATTTTTTCCAGATCAAAAATGGGTAAACCCAAATTTGCAGTGACTTTACCACTTTCTTCAATATTCAGTTCCAAGAGATTATTCATGGTCATTAGATGAATAGTGTTTTCTGTGCAAAGTTTTTTTTCTAATAAAAATTTTGCAACACATAATGCGCCATTACCACATTGTGCCACTTCATTGCCATCAGCATTAAAAATGCGATAATAATAAAGCGTAGACTTAGGCCGAGGTTTCTCAATTAACAACAATTGATCAAAGCCTATGCCGCGTTGTCGATTGGCCCATTGGCGTATTAATTTACCATTAGGTTTGAAGCTTTGTTGTATTGCCTCAATAACAACAAAGTCATTACCTAATAAATGCATTTTCGTAAATTCAGTTTTCATTTTATACTCTTCGCACTAGAATTTTTGTCTGTGTTGCCGCTTAATTCGCAATCCTCATGTATATAAAATACACTCCGGTTGCTTATTTTCACGGCGCCTTGAAAAAAATCCAATTGCTGTGAGTATACTATGAGTGTACTATTTTTTCGTTTTGCCATAATTGCTCAAAGGTTTCACGTGAACGAATTAAAAAACTTTGATTTTTATCGACCATAACTTCTGCGGCTCGCGGCCTGGAATTATAGTTGGAACTCATAGAAAAACCATAGGCACCACTATCCATAATAGCTAAATAATCGCCTGCTTGTATAGCCAATTGACGGTTTTTACCTAAAAAATCGCTGTTTTCACAAATAGGTCCAACAACATCATAATTCTTTTCAGGTAGATCGCAACGTTGGATTATAGGGAATATATTTTGTTCAGCATGATAGAGCGCAGGGCGAATGAGGTCGTTCATACCCGCATCGACAATAGCAAAGTTTTTATCGCTATTTGTTTTAAGATATTCAACTTTTGTTACAAGTATACCAGCTTGCGCGGTAATAATACGGCCTGGCTCGATGATTAATTGCAACGTAGCGTTTCTTTTTTTTAGCGCAACTAAAATTTGCTGACAATATTCTTGCGGCGTTGGAGCTTTTTCTTGTTGATAGGAGACCCCTAAACCTCCTCCTAAATTAATGGTTTTCAGTTCAATATTTTCTTTTTTTAATTGTTCGGCAAGATCTAATAGCTGCTCAATAGCTTGTAAAAAAGGTTCGGATGTGGTGAGTTGTGAACCTAAATGACAGCTAATACCCTGGATTTTTAGATGTTGATGAGATGTTGCTGCATGCCGATAAAGTAGTAAGGCGTCATTTGCACTCATGCCAAACTTGGTTTCTTTTAAACCAGTGGTAATATATGAATGGGTTTTTGCGTCTATATTAGGGTTGATACGTAAGGAAATGATGGCCATTTTATGTAAATTTTTTGCAATGGCTTCGATTCGGAGTAATTCTGACGGGGATTCAACATTGAAACAGCCAATATTCGCCTGTAAGGCCGTTTTTATTTCCTCGTTGGTTTTACCTACGCCGGAAAATACTGTTTTTTTAGCATCTCCTCCGGCTTGTAGTACACGCGCTAGCTCTCCGCCGGAAACGATATCAAACCCAGCGCCCCATTTTGCTAAGCGCGCTAAAATAGCAAGATTAGAATTAGCCTTAACCGCATAACAAATTTGTGCGTTTTGTAATAGTTGCTCAAATGTGCACCATTGCCGTTGTAATAGTGCTTGCGAATAGATATAACACGGCGAGCCAAATTCGGCCATTATAGTTGCAATAGGGATTTCTTCTACGTGTAATTCTCGATTTAAATAATGAAAAGACATTATGCTGAGGGTTTAGTAAAGTGATGAGGAATATACACGGGGGGTTTTTGACCGGGTAAATATAATGGGCCCATTTGTCCACATCCGGTTAAGAAAAATACAATGCTTAAATAAAAAATAGATCGGTAATTTTTTGTTGACATAATCAGAGTGTTTTTAGCGAAATCCAAACAGTATACCCAATCTTATGACGGTCGCCAACAACAGTTAAATTCAGCTTGTTTTAATGCAAAAAATTCATTGTATTAAAATAACAGCGCTATAAATGTTTTTTTTATTAATGATAAAACAATCGGCTTGAACCAAAGTAAAGCACTTTGATTTACCGTTTTTTTCTCTGTGTATGATTAAATATTTTATAAATTTTATTTTTCATTTTTGAAATTCATTTTTTTTAAAATTTACGAAATTATTTAGGAAAAATTAGTCATTTAAAAAAAGCAATATAAAAAAACATTATAAAAAAGGTATTTTTAGGACATTTGAAATCAAGTTGAAAAAATATATTTTTTAAAGCGCAAGGTTCTGTTGCATGCATAGCATGAATTAAAACCTGCTTTTTAATTAGAGTTATTTTATTTCTTTTAAATTAGCTGAAGTAATGAGTTGTGAAAATGAAACACACCAATTAACAACAGATTTTATTTCTGATAGATTGACATGACTTGGAATCAAATAAATCTGACTACCCTGGAAGCTTTTAACATACCTAAATCATATTTTTTTGAATTTTTAAAGGCAGTATTGGTTTTAATATTTTTAGCATCAGATAAGAAAATATGAAAAGCAGGCCCAGGACCGACTTTAAAATCCTTATTAAGAAAGATTTCATACTGATTCTTTGCTTTATAAACATTGACGGACCCTTTGCCATAATGGATAAAATCTTTTGGATTGGGATGAATAAAATTACCTTTAGCGATTAAAGTTTTATTTTCGGCATGGATAAGTTTTTCATTTAAGATAGGAGGTGGAAAAATAAAAGGGTAGACAATAAGCATGGCTGCGAGTCCAGCCAGAAAACCAAGCAGACAAGCAATTAATAAGTGAACATTAGTTTTTTTAGTCATTATTTCTCGATAATATTAAGTTTTGAGCCCTAAAAAATATAGAGTATTTACCGCCCATTCAAAATATTTTAATGGAATATTCAAGCTTTTACTATTTTCTTAGATTAGCCTACGATAGTTCATTCTTTAGGGGGATGGTTAATTTTTATAAAGCTGTCATTATTACGCAGATTTGTCTGTGACTGGACTTATAGACTTTATTTGATTCCTGTTTTGCATCAATTCTGATCGATGAAAATGTTTGTTTTTTTCGAACGCAATCAGGATTGGAATTGGCTAATTCAATTGCAGCGGGTTATTAATTATACGATTTCGATCTAACTTAAAAGTGATTGCTGTATTTTTTATGCTTACTTGCTCATTATTGACGCAAATAGGGAAAATTTAAAAATATTAAGGAGCAGTATATACTGAAAATATAAGTGATTTTTTATTCTAAACAATATAGTAAAAAACAGTCTTAATTTTATGAGGTTCACAATGGAAAACCCAAAGCCATTAGATTATTTAGAGTTTAATCCGATCCAATCTCCTTCTGCCAGTATCATTTGTCTACATGGCTTAGGAGCCAGTGGTCATGATTCGGCCAATATGGCTAGAGCTGTTGCTTTAAGCACAGGCTTTCGTTTTGTTTTTCCTCATGCACCCGTGAGACCAATAAGTTTAAATGGTGGCGTGAAAATGCCAGCTTGGTACGATATACATGGTCTAACGTTTGGTTCGCCTGAAGATGAGAGTGGTATTCGTGCTGCTGCACAGAGTTTATTCGAATTAATGCAAAAAGAAATGGCACGAGGTATTCCTGCTGGTCGAATTGTTTTAGCAGGTTTTTCTCAAGGTGGGGCAATGGCATTATATACTGCTTTACGTTATCCGCATGCTTTGGCAGGTGTTTTAGCTTTATCAACTTATTTACCTTTACATCACTTTTTAGAAAAAGAAGCCAGTGACGCGAATAAATCAACACCTATTTTTATGGCACATGGTGATGAAGATAATGTGGTTGCACCGGCCTTAGGCGAATTTTCTTATAATTGCTTGAAAAAATTAGCTTACCGTGTGCAGTTTAATCGTTACCCAATAGGTCATAGTGTTTGTCCACAAGAAATTATGGATATTACGCAATGGTTACAACAACGATTACAAAAATAATTTACTCTTCGCACTTAAATTTTTGACGGTGTTGCCGCTCAATGCGCAATCCTCATGTATCTGAAATACATTCCGGTTGCTTATTTTCACGACGCCTGGTCAAAAATTTGATTGCTGTGAGTATATTCTTCACACTTAAATTTTTGATAGTGTTACCGCTCAATATGTAATCTTTACGTACCTTGAATACATTGCGGTTGCCCATCTTCGCGGTACATGACAAAAATCCGATTGATGTGAGTATAAATCCGTTATACTCTTTCGCCTTACCGAATAAAAAAGCGACATTTAATATAGTTTAAGGCGTTATCATACTATCATGCAAAATATTCGTAACTTTTCTATTATTGCTCATATTGATCATGGAAAATCGACCTTGGCCGATAGATTAATACAAGTTTGCGGGGGCTTGACGGAAAGAGAAATGTCCGAGCAAGTACTCGATTCGATGGATCTAGAACGCGAACGCGGAATTACTATCAAAGCACAAAGCGTAACGCTTTATTATACTGCTCGCGACGGACAGCGTTATCAGTTAAATTTTATCGATACGCCAGGGCATGTGGATTTTTCTTATGAAGTATCGCGTTCTTTAGCCGCTTGTGAAGGGGCGTTGTTAGTCGTGGATGCCGCTCAAGGGGTTGAAGCGCAAACCGTGGCTGTTTGTTATACCGCTGTTGAACAAGGTTTAGAAGTTTTACCGGTATTAAATAAAATAGATTTACCACAAGCTGATCCAGAAAGCGTTATTCAGGAAATTGAAGAAATTATCGGCATACCTGCTCAAGATGCTGTTAGAGTTAGTGCAAAACAAGGTCTCGGCATTTTAGAACTGCTAGAACGACTCATACATGTTATTCCACCACCGCAAGGTGATGTGCAGCAACCCTTACAGGCACTAATTATCGATTCTTGGTTTGATACTTACTTAGGAATCGTTTCTTTAGTGCGCATAAAAAATGGTAAGCTTAAAGTAGGTGACAAGATCCAAGTGATGTCTACTGGACGCAGTTACATCGTGGATAAATGCGGAATTTTCACGCCAAAACGACAAGAAATGGAAGAATTAAATGCCGGCGAGGTGGGGTTTGTTATTGCGGGTGTTAAAGATATTCATGGTGCACCCGTCGGAGATACCTTAACCCATACTTCGAAACCAGCTAGTGCGCCTTTACCTGGTTTTAAACGCGTTCACCCACAGGTATTTGCTGGTTTATTTCCGGTCAATACCGAAGCTTTTACTGATTTTCGCGAGGCTTTAGAAAAGCTCAGTTTAAATGATTCATCCCTATTTTATGAACCTGAAACTTCCGAAGCCTTAGGTTTTGGTTTCCGCTGTGGTTTTCTTGGTTTGTTGCACATGGAGATAGTTCAAGAGCGTTTAGAACGAGAATATGATCTTGATTTAATAACTACCGCGCCCACTGTTGTTTATGAGATAGTGACAACGCGGGGAGAAACATTACTTGTCGATAATCCTGCCGATTTACCGATGGCCAATTTAATTGCGGTGATGCGCGAACCTATCGTTTTGGCGAATATTTTAGTTCCACAGACTTATTTAGGCGCAGTGATAACGCTTTGTAATGAGCGTCGTGGCGTGCAAACCAAATTACTTTATACGGGTAAACAGGTTTCTATCGCTTATGAATTACCAATGAGTGAAGTGGTTTTAGATTTTTTCGATCGCTTAAAATCTTTAAGTCGGGGTTATGCCTCTCTGGACTATCATTTTATCCGCTTTCAAGAAGCGGATTTAGTCAAGTTGGATATTCTAATTAATGGTGATAAAGTCGATGCCCTTGCCTTAGTGGTACATCGCAGTCAATCACAATATCGAGGCCGTCAATTGGTGGCTAAACTTAGAGAGCTTATTCCTCGTCAGATGTTTGAAGTCGCATTACAAGCTGCGATAGGTGGCCATATTATTGCAAGGGAAACCGTTAAGGCTTTACGTAAAAATGTTATTGCTAAATGTTATGGTGGCGATGTTTCGCGTAAGAAAAAATTATTAGAAAAACAAAAAGCCGGTAAAAAACGCATGAAACAAGTGGGTCGAGTGCAGATACCACAACAGGCATTTTTAGCGGTGTTACAACTCGAGAAGAAATAATCCTAATTAATAGAGTAACTATGATGAGCTTAAATTTTGAATTTTTTTTGACGATGGCAGTAGTCATTTCGGGTGCCATTGCTTTGGTGGATAGTCTGATTTTTGCACCCATACGAAAACGAAAAAAAATTGCTCATCCTTCGGTGCTTATTGAATATGCGCGTTCTTTTTTCCCAATTTTACTCTTGGTTTTATTATTGCGCTCCTTCTTGGCCGAACCTTTCCGTATTCCTTCTGGTTCAGAAAAACCCGATCTACTGATAGGTGATTTTATTGTTGCAAATAAGTTTAGTTATGGCATACGCTTACCGGTACTACATAAAAAAATCATTTCCATTGGTGAACCCAAACGCGGTGATATTGTAGTGTTTTTATGGCCCAGAGATCCATCAACTTATTTTATTAAACGCGTGATTGGTTTACCTGGCGACGTTATAAGCTATAAAGATAAAGTCTTAAGCATCAATGGTCAGCTTGCTCCACAAACCTTACTCGGAAAGCAAACCGATCAAGATGGTGCAAATGAAAAATGGTCGGTGTTGTTAAAGCGTGAAAATTTATTAAGTGTGCAACATGATATTTATTTACGTCCTGACCAATTCGCGACGGATTTTACAGTATATGTACCACCCGGTAATTATTTTGTTATGGGTGATAATCGAGACAATAGCTTAGATAGCCGTTATTGGGGTTTTGTCCCTGAAAAAGATCTTATCGGCAAGGCTATGTGGGTATTTTTTAGTTGGGATAACGAGCAGCACCGAGTGCGTTGGAATCGATTGGGAATGCGTATTCATTAGATCATTTTTTTTATGAGGCAGTAGTGAGAGCAGAAATAGAAACCTTATGTGAAAAATTAAATTATCGATTTAAGAATCCTGAACTATTGGAAGATGCACTTAGCCATCGTAGTTTTCGTGGCAATAAAAATAATGAACGATTAGAATATTTAGGTGATGCTGTACTTAATTTTGTTATTGCCGCTGCTTTATTTCGTCAAAATATTAAAGCACGTGAGGGTGAGTTAAGTCGTTTGCGTGCTAATCTGGTGCGTGGCGAAACCTTGACCGATCTCGCAAAAGAATTTGAATTAGGGAACTATTTACGTTTAGGTGCTGGAGAGTTAAAAACGGGTGGCGCGCAGCGTAAGTCTATTTTAGCCGATGGTATGGAAGCAGTTGTCGGTGCTATTTATCTCGATGGTGGCTTTCAGGCTTGCGAAACCTGCATACTACGTTGGTATGAAAATCGCTTGGAAAATGTCGAAACCATTCCAGATCTTAAAGATCCTAAAACTCGTTTACAAGAGTATTTGCAAGCAAAAAAATTAGCTTTACCTGTTTATACTATTTTAGCCTTAGATGGTCCTGCTCATCATCAATCCTTTAAAGTAGAATGTCAACTTCATGGGTTGCCGAATAAAGCCGTAGGAATAGGGAGTAGTCGGCGTCGCGCCGAGCAAAAAGCCGCAGAAAAAATTTTAGCTGAATTGGAATCAATCTATAAAGCCTAATACAATGCTATACTTACCGCAATTGAGTTTTTGGCAAATGGCCGCGTTGTTAAACGAGATTCTTTTATATAATAACCATGAGGATTGCGAATTGAGCGGCAACACAGACAAAAATTCAAGTACGAAGAGTATGAAGCACTTAGAAGAAACTCATTGTGGCAGCATAGCTATTATTGGTCGTCCAAATGTCGGTAAGTCTACTTTACTGAATAAAATCTTAGGTGAAAAATTAACTATTACTTCATCTAAACCACAAACAACTCGACATCAAATTTTAGGAATTAAAACCGAAGCCCAGACCCAATCAATTTATATCGATACGCCTGGAATACATTCTAATACTCAACGTCATTTAAGTCGAGCGATGGTTCGATCAGCTATTAATGCCTTAATCGATGTCGATATTGTTGGTTTTGTTGTCGAAGCCAATCGTTGGACTGCTGACGATGATGCTATTTTAGAACGTTTAAAGCAACAAGAACATCCAGTGATACTTATTGTTAACAAGATAGATAAAATAAAAGATAAGACTCGTTTACTACCTTTTTTACAATCCTGTTCTGAGAAAATGTCTTTTTTAGCTATCGTTCCTGTTTCAGCGCAAAAAGATAAAAATATTGATGAATTAGAAAAAGTGATAGCGCTTGCGTTACCCATCGCTGAATTTATTTATCCAGCGGATCAGTTCACGGATCGAAGTCAACGCTTTTTAGCAGCGGAATTTATCCGTGAAAAATTGATGCGAAGTTTATACGAAGAACTGCCTTATTGGTTAACGGTCAGTATCGAACAATTTGCTGAGCAAAAAAAAATTATTAAAATTTCAGCCATCATTTGGACAGAACGATCCAGTCAGAAAGCCATTATTATCGGTAAAAATGGTGAGTTGCTTAAAAAAGTCGGCACTGAGGCACGCATGGATATGGAAACTTGTTTTGGCAAAAAAGTTTATTTAGAACTCTGGGTAAAGGTAAAAGCAGGTTGGTCAGAAGAAGAAGGGAGTTTATAATTGAACTTACGCGAAAAACCCTCTTTTGCGGTATGAATTTGTTGTCAACTTTATCTGCGGTATTTATTTATCCTTAAATAAACTCCATTTCTCGAAAATTTGACGCTGCACCTTCCCGGCAAAATATCATTTTTCGCGTAAGCTCAATAACTTTTTCTATCGTTTATCGCCTACTATCATTTATAAAGTGCTCGTAGAGCTGATAACTGCTATAATTAGTTTTTTGTCATGGAGGTAAAAAAATGCATGATGCTAGTGTCTGTGCAAAAAAGCAAACCGGAGATAATCGATTATCAAAGGATAATGCGGCATTATTGTTGGTTGATCACCAAACCGGTTTATTTCAGTTAGTCCGAGATTATAATTTTGACGAATTTAAGAATAACGTCTTAGCTTTAGCTGACGTTGCGCTACTATATAAATTGCCGGTGGTATTAACCACCAGTCAAGAACAAGGTCCTAATGGTCCAATTTTCCCTTATTTAAAAGAAAAATTCTCTAAATCTGCTTACATCGCCAGACCGGGTGAAATTAACGCTTGGGATAATCAAGATTTTGTTGATGCGGTTAAAGCAACGGGGCGAAAAAAACTTATCATAGCTGGAATTGTCACGGATGTTTGTGTGGCGTTTCCAACCCTCTCTGCGTTGAGTGAAGGCTATAGCGTATATGTCGTAGTGGATGCATCGGGAACTTTTAATACGGCAGTACGTGATGCCGCACTAACGCGCATGGTGCATGCAGGGGCCATATTAACCAGTTGGTTTGCTTTATCTGCAGAATTACAGCGCGATTGGCGCCATGCAGAAGGTAAAGCTTTAGCTGATTTATATGAAGAACGCTTAGTTCCTTACGGAAATCTTATCATTAGTAAAAACGCAAAATAAATTTCTCTGTATAGAAAAACTAAAATAGACCGTCATGGCGAGGCAAAACGTCAGCGAAGCCGTGGCCAGTCATGAATTGCTGCGCACCTTCTGCGTTCGCATGACAAAAAATAATAGGCTTTAGAAAATAAATTAATTTTTATGCTGAGCGATACGCAATAAAGCCTCTTGTAAAGATTTAACGGGTATAGCATCTGCAGCATTTTTTAATAATTCTGCACTAGCACTAGATAGTGTGGGAGGAAGCTGGCTTAATTGTGTATTCTGTGCGTGAAACGAAGGTTGTATATTCCATTCAATATGCGTTAAATCGCGAAAATTAGGATATTTAAGTAATTTTTGGGTTATATCTGGCAATATATAACGTAAACGTGTAGCCCAGGCTGCACTACCACACTCGATGATTAAATAACCCTCACGGAAATTAGCGACACGCGTATGCTCGCTTAGCTCAGTTGGGATTTCAACTTGCCAGATTTGATTCAGTTTGGTTAGTTGCTGTACTTTGTTTTGAATGAACGCTAAAACGCTTTCTGGATCTTGTTGTAAGATATTCACGGGCGTTTTTTCCGGAGCGGGTTTTTTGATCATATTAATCTATTTTCATGGGTAAAATAACCAGTTGTACACCCAATAAGTGTAAACGTCTTTGTAGCATGACCGCTGTTTCATTATGCAATAAGCGAGTTATCCAGTTATCTTTACTAAAAATCAATTTGCTGGCAAAAAAGATCGAATGAGGAAATTCTTTAATGATCTTTTTGGATAAATTGGTTAATTTTTCGGTTGGATCTGTGCCGTAAGCAGTGTAACCCTTTGCGGCTAAGCCTTGTTCCTGGCAATAGGTGACAAAATAATCCAACATTTCATCGGTGCTTTTTTGCATGGCGGTCAATTCTTTTTCGGCACTAAAACTTTCTACGTCGACAATGCCGACGTTTACAAACACGAAATTTTTAAAATGATTAGGAAACATGCGCAATATCCATAATAGATTATGCAATCCAATACCTCGGTGTCTACCTACCATAATCACAGCAGTAGCTTCTTTAGGTTGTAAAGGAGTGACTACACTAGGCATTTTTAAAGGTGTGCTGCTCATCAGTAAGTCGATGTCATGTAATTTATTAAATACCATCGTGTAATGTTTTTTAACTAACAGACAAATGAAAATAACAAAACTTGTGATCAGTACGGTTACCCAGCCACCAAACGTAAATTTTGATATCAGTGTGATGATCAATATGCTAAAGGTGACTAAAAAAGCAAAAGCTGAAAAAAATAAACGTCCTAACCAATGCGGTGAGGCATTACTTCTGTGTTTTATCCAATAAACACACAGACCTAAAATTGAAAGAGAAAAGGTTAAGAACACATTCATACTATAAAGAATGACTAACCAAGAAACGCGACCACCACTCAACCAAAGAATAAGTAGTGCAGCAATACCAAACACAATAACGCCATTTTGTGTGACTAAACGGCTAGAAAGATGACGAAAACGATTCGGTAACCAACTATCGATCGACATGTTTGCTAACACACCGGGGCCGGCTAAAAAACCCGTATTCGCGCCGACTAATAATAGACCTGCTTCAAGTAATAAAGTTACGGTTAACATCGCTTTTGCAAGTGCAGAATCGCCTAATATCTTATGAAATACCACTGCGTTTAAGGTTTGACCATGCACAGGATGTGCATGCCAGAGTAAATATAACAATATAATTCCACCCGCGGTAAAACTTAAGGAAAGCGCCATATAAAACATGGTCCATTTGCCGGTTCGTACACGCGGTTCCATAAGTCGATTCACATTGTTGGAAACGGCTTCGATCCCAGTATAAGTACCACTTCCTAAAGAATATGCGCGTAATAAAAGGGCAATAATAAATAGCCAACCCGTTTGCTTTGACATTTCCAAGGTGTTACTTAAGGTGTCAGAAAACACGTTAGGTAAAGTGCTTTTATGCGTAATGACACCATAAATAATTAAAAAAAAGTGTGTCGCGACAAAGCCTAAAAAAATTGGCATTAGCACCTTAATTGATTCTTTCATGCCGCGTAAATTAAGTGCGATGAGTAGGATAATAACGCAAGCAGCAGATAACAGTTTATAACCCAAGAAATAATGAGGCAGTAAACTAAACAAGGCGTCGATACCACTTGCCACAGAGATGGTAATGGTTAAGACATAATCGACAATGAGCGCTGCACCGGAAACCAATCCGGCATGGGGACCTAATAATTGCGTGGCTACTTTATAACCACCACCACCGCTAGGAAATAATGTAATGACCTGATTATAAGCCAGCGCAATAATAAATACGGTTAGTATCGTAGCGATAGAAATGTACAGACCTAAAGAACTATAGTGCGGGCCTAAAGCAATAAATGCTTCTTCAGGACCATAACAAGAAGATGATAAACCATCTGCACCGAGACCTACCCAGGCTAAAAAAGCGACTAATGCAATATTGCGTTGCGCGTTCGGATTTAATGGATTGCGGGGTTTACCGAGCAAAAAACGACCTAGACGTTGAAAAAAAGTCATGCTTATGCAGAGTCTGAATAAAAAGCTACTATAGCCGGTTAAGCATGGTTTTTGAAGCCACTCTCTTAAAACTTGATTCAGTGTATACTAATTATGCGAGCACAATTTTGCTTGTTTATCATGAATTACTACAATAATTATTTTTAACAAGGACATCACTATGTTTATCACAGACATCAATGAATTATTAACCAAAGCATTTCAACAAAAATGTTATCTTGAGGATGATCTTACGTCATTTTATAAACTTAAATTTCTAGATATATCAAGTATTACTGAATTTGAAAAGCTTAAAGACAATTGTGAAAAGTTTTTATCTCAATTTTAGTACTTTAGTTAAGATATGCACAAAAAGTCCTTTTTCTTTATTGGGGGTTAGCTGAATGACAATATCATCAGAAAATCGATATGAGATTCCATGTTTAGCTTCACATTGTTTAGATCCACTTCACCAGTTAGAACAGCGTTTACTGGCAGCACAAACAACGATAGAAAATTGGCTACGGGAGCAATGGCGTAAAACACCAGCTCCTTTTTATTCCTCAGTCGACTTACGCAATGCCGGATTTAAATTAGCGCCAGTGGATACCAATTTGTTTCCTGCTGGGTTTAATAATCTGAGTGAAGATTTTATTCCGCTGGCAGTACAAGCAGCACAAGAAACCTTAGAGCGCTTAGCGCCAGGATGTTTACGTATTTTATTGATCCCTGAAAATCATACTCGAAATAATTTTTACTTCGAAAATCTTTTTACATTACAAGATATTTTGAGTAAAGCCGGTTTTGAAATCAGAATCGGATCCTTATTAGAAGACATCAAAGCAAACAAAAAGATTACGCTAGAGTCAGGTGGTTCGATAACATTAGAACCCATCCATCGTCAGGGCGATCATATTAAAGTTAATGATTTTTTGCCTTGTTTTATTTTATTAAATAATGATTTAGCCAATGGTATTCCTGAAATATTACAGGGAATAAAACAGTCTATTTTACCAAACGTTAATTTAGGTTGGCATAGTCGCTTAAAATCAAATCATTTTCATCACTATGAACAAGTAACAAAAGAATTTTCACAATTATTAAATTTAGATCCTTGGTTAATTACACCTTATTTTTCATATTGCACAGGTGTGGATTTCATGCAACGTGAAGGTGAAGATTGCATGCTAGAAAAAAGCCAACAAATATTACAAGCAACACAAAAAAAATATGATCACTATCATATTAAAGAAAAACCTTATGTGGTTATTAAAGCGGATGCAGGTACTTATGGCATGGGTGTGTTATCTATTCGTGAAGTAGAAGAAATCCAACAACTCAACCGCAAAAAACGTAGTGATATGATGGTTTCTAAAGGTAGTCGACCGATCAATAAGGTAATAATTCAAGAAGGGGTATATACATTTGAAACATGGAATGATGCAGTGGCAGAACCCGTGGTTTATATGCTCGGACAATATGTCGTTGGCGGATTTTATCGTGTTCATACCGGTCGTGGCGTTAGCGATAATCTGAATACACCTGGTATGCAATTTGAACCTTTGCCTTTTGTACAAGCTTGTAATATTCCAGACCATAGCGGACAACAAAAAGGCAAATGCGCGAATCGGTTCTATGTTTACGGTGTGATTGCAAGATTAGCTTTATTAGCGGCGGCACGCGAACAAGCTGAAGTTTTAAACCAAGCGGAGTAAACCATGCTTAAGCCACTTGGCGTGATTATGGATCCCATAGCGGGGATTAATCCAAAAAAAGATACTACATTGGCTTTATTGTTAGCGGCACAACAACGTCATTGGCCAATTTTTTACATGGAAGTGACCGATCTTTTTTTAATTAATGAAAAGCCTTATGCGTGTATGCGCAGATTGCAGGTCAAGGATGATGAAAAAAGTTGGTTTGCTTATGATAAGGAAACTATTGCTCCACTCACAAGTTTATCAGTGATATTAATGCGTAAGGATCCACCAATAGACATGCAATACATTTATGCGACTCAATTGTTGGATAAAGCAGAACAACAAGGTGTCTTAATTGCTAATCGTCCACAAAGTTTGCGTGATTTTAATGAAAAATTATTTACATTAAATTTTTCACAATGTTGTCCTCCCAGTTTAGTAACATCTACTATTCATGCCGCACAAGAATTTTTATTGGAGCATCAAGATATCATCGCGAAGCCATTAAATGGCATGGGTGGTCAGTCAATATTTCGATTGCGTACCAATGATCCCAATATTAATGTCATCTTAGAAACCTTAACCGCTAACAATCAATCTTATATGATGGTACAGCGCTATATTCCAGAAGTGCTTGCTGGAGATAAACGTATTATTATGATCAATGGCGAACCTATTCCTTATGGCTTGGCACGTATCGCGCCACCTGGTGAAACGCGAGCAAATTTGGCCGTAGGTGGAAAAGGTAAAGCCGTTAAATTAAGCGAACGCGATGTTTGGATTTGCCAACAAGTAGGCCCTAGTTTACGAGAAAAAGGGTTATTACTTGTTGGTTTAGATGTGATTGGCGATTATTTAACCGAAATTAATATTACCAGTCCTACCGGCGTGCGTGAAATCGATGCGCAATGTAATCTTAATATCAGTGCGCAATTTATCGATATGATTTTTCCTAACGCATAATCCTGTTTTTTATCCTAGTATAGAAAAATCACTGTTATGACGAATGAATGTCTAGATTGTTGCGTACCTCGGTGTTCTCAATGACGCGTAAAAATGCAAAAGGATCACAAGTTGATACAACCTCCAAGTATACAGTTTGAAGATTTTAAGCAACTATTTAAACCACGACGTAGAGACGCGCATAAAGGTTTATTTGGTCATGCGTTGATAATCGGAGGTGATCACGGCATGACAGGAGCAGCACGTTTGGCAGCAGAAGCGGCATTGCGCGTAGGTGCTGGTTTAGTGAGTGTGGCCACTCGAGCAGAATCGATTACTGCCATTATCTGTGAACGTCCTGAAATCATGGCGCATGCAGTTAAAACTGGCAAAGACCTCATTCCTTTAATTCAAAAAGTCAGTGTCATCGTATTAGGAACCGGGTTAGGGCAAACAAGGTGGTCACAGCAATTATGGTCACGCGTTTTAACGGCTGCACAAGCCAAAGTATTGGATGCGGATGCTTTGAATTTATTGGCGAAACAGTGTGAAAAATCAGACAATTGGATTTTAACGCCTCATCCAGGAGAAGCCGCCCGTTTATTGAACTGTACAATTAAAGTAATTCAAGCAAATCGGATTAAGGCAGTTAAAGCATTACAAAAAAAATATGGCGGTGTTGTAGTGCTCAAAGGTGCGGGTAGTTTAATCTGTACAGACAAATCACTACGAATTTGTTTAGCAGGGAATCCGGGTATGGCCAGTGGTGGTATGGGTGATGTTTTAAGTGGCGTGATTGGCGGACTTTTGGCACAACATTTCACCTTACAACAAGCAGCAGAATGTGGTGTTTATTTACATGCGCTGGCAGGCGATAGGGCGGCGGCACAAAATGGTGAACGAGGTTTATTAGCCAGTGATTTAATACCGTATTTTTATCAACTTATCAATGGAAATTAATTTAATTTTGGAGCAACTATGTATAAGCAAGCCTATTCAGCGTTGGTTGGAGTTGCCATTATTGGCATTTTTTTAAGTTTAATCATACTTGCTTTTACTATGCATGGAGTTCCTGCTAATCCGATTTTTTTTATTGTTATGTTAAGTTTATGCGGCATTATAGCGTTGTGTATGATGTATCGTTACCTTTGCGTTCCTTTTTTGTTTGCAACGTTTAGTGTTTTAGCCGTGTTACGGATTTTAGGTTTACATAAATGCTTTATTCCTATGATCCCTGTCATTATTAGTCTACTGTGCTTAGTGATTTTATTTGTTTATATTGCTTATCATGATGTTAAACAGCGACCTATTATCTTGCAGGGTAACCCTCAAGAAATGTTTAGCATGTCTGCTTATGAATGGCATCTTAGTTTTATTCGAATATACGTAGGGTTTGATCTCATTGCTCATTGTGCTGAAAAATTATTTGCCGGACGCATCCCTTTTCGAGCGGATGTAAGTGCTTTCGCAGGCTTAAATGTCGTCGATCCTAGTTTTTTCGTCAGATTTTCAGGCTTATGCGAATTAGCGGGCGTCATCTCATTAGGATTAGGCTTGTTAACCCGCGTTGGTGCGCTAGGCACATCCTTATATTTAATTGTGGCTACAATAATCGGACATCATTTTTTAAAGGGCTTTATCTGGGCGTTACCCGGTGGTGGCTGGGAATATCCAGTTATGTGGAGTGTTTTCATTTTAAGTTATGTTGTATTAGGTGCCGATGAGTTTTCTATCGATGGTGTTTTAGATAGGAAGTATAATTTACCCATTTGGCTAAAAAGATTAATGGGAGTCATGGAATCGGATAAGAAACTTTCAGATAAAATTAGCTTTTAATGAATATGCAAATTTAAAAAGAAAACGAAAAGAGCTATTCACAATTTCTGTGATGAAGCTGTGTAAAAATATGTGTAAAAGCTTTTGAACATATTAATATGATTGGTGCCGTACAGTATGTTCAAAAACTAAACAGTATGATTAACCCCCATTTAATCTACGAAACCTTAGTTCATTATTAGGTTGATATTCTTCATCATGAGCTACGTGCGTTGTAAAAAAACTTAATCTAGAAATAGAGCGGTTTAAACCCACTGAGCAAGTTGATTTTTGTCCGCTAAATTTGATTGCTTCAATAGTGACACTATATTCCCTATTTCCTTTGATTTTAAAATAATCCTCTAAAAGTTCGTCAGCAAATTTATTTTTTTTACTTTCGTCAACAAGGTAAGAGATTTGAGGCACCAGTGTTAAATAAAAATTATGGAATTCTGTTCTATTTTTGAATGCATGTGGAATATACAATTTTTCTATCGAGTTAACATTGATCCCTACAAATTCAGCATAAAGAGCATAATTTGTATCATTCAAATAGCAAAAAGGGGATTGATAGTTTTTAAAATATTTATGCCAATGTATCTTTTGTGTCAAATGAGTGATTAGTTCGGCTTGGCTTTTCTCAAAAACGGCCGCGAGGATATAAATAGGGGCTTCATTTTTCAGCGCTTTGGCAATATTTTGAAATGCTAATGTTTTATTAATAACCCAGGGAATACAAAAAAAACTAACTGCAGCATCAAATTTAATTGCATGGGATAATTGTTCCACATCGGTAACCTGAAAATCCAAGTTATCCCGCTTAAAGTGTGCGGTTGCAAATTCTATCATATTAACGGATTTATCGATTCCAATGACTTGTCCAGAAGTAAGCTGTGATGCAATGTAGTGGGTTGTTTTTCCATTACCACAGCCAATATCCAGAATAGAATCACCGCTTTTAAAAGAACAGGTTTCTAAAAATTTTAACGCTGCATTATATTGGAAATCTGAACATTCAGAATAAATTTCAGAATTCCATTCTTGTTCTATCATTTTTTATATTCCTTTTTTAAATGAAGGAAAATTATAAATAAATTAAAAAATTTGTAAAGATAAATTTTTTAATATTTGATTATTTATGATCGAAATAAAGAAATTTTTTTCTTTATGAATATAGAAATTATTAAATTTATGCTAAGTTATTTTAATAAATTTTCAAAATTTATTCGATTGAAAAATACGAATTATATATTCATACTTTTTTAATAAAATTCTTATGTATCAAAAAAGTTTTTAGAATCTGATGCTTTAATAAAAAATTAACAAAAGGAATTAGCCAATTAAAAATGGGAATGATTAAATCAAAAAAATGACATGCTTTTATGTATTCGTAGACTGAAGTGTTTTTTAATTGACAGGAAATAACTAGAAATTTATCATGCGCGTTTATTAAAGGAATAATAAATGAAAAAAGTAAAGCATGTCGCGTACCCGATCCAAGCAGACAGTGAACAGTTAGCACAATCTTTTCCTAATTTAGAGCAAGATAGCTCAAAGGTTGCTGAGATCAACCTAGATACTGAAAAAATTTTAAAATTAAAAACACGGATTGCTGAAATTGTAACTAGGGTTGACAATCTGAAAGCCTCCTTGCAGATTTTTATAGCAGCAAAAGATGCAATGGAAAAAATAGATAGTGATAAGAATGCCCCTTTTACTAGAAACGATATTGATGGTGAGATTAAATTAATTAATCGACAAATACATTACTATGATTATGTAAAATTCACAAATGAAGCTAAAATAGAGGCGCTATCAACTAAAGAAATACATTTAGAACCTGAAGTGTTTGAAAGACGCTTGTTAGAGTTAAGATTGCAAGAAAAAGAAACCCGTCCAGGTATTCAAAATTTAGAATTGGCTATTGATACGTTAAAGAAAGTTTCTGAAGAATTCTTTAAGAATCCCAGAAAATCTTCTTGGGAAGATTATAAAATAAAAGAATGTATTCATGAAGAAATTCTATTACTTGAAAAAGAGAAGTCAAAAAATAAATCGCGACTGGAAAATATAAAAGAAAAAATAAAAATATTAAAAGAGCCTAAATTCAATCAGGATACTTCTTTAGTAGCCAGTCACGCTAAACAGTTATTTTTTAATGGTAAGGCAGAAAGCGATAATTCCATACCAGAATTAAAAACTCAGGCGATCAGGAATCGTATTTTAAGTCGAACTTAAATTAGAGTTTAAACACCTATGGCGACTTGGACTTTGCCATCGATTAATCGAGCAGGGAAGGTTTTAACACCAGTAAAAGCAGGGGCACGGCTCGCAGCACCCGTTTTAATACAAAAACCAGCGCCATGCCAAGGACAAATAATTTCTTCTCCTTCTATCTCGCCGCCTTCTAGTGATTGATCTTCGTGTGTACAGAGATTTTTTATGGCATAAAATTCGCCATTCAGATTGAAAACCAATAAAGATAAGCCATTCCAGTCAAATACTTGATAAGTATCCACTGGAAAACTGACCGCATCGATTACATCAACCCAATTGGTCATTTTTTCTCCTTTAGTGTACAGCATAGCAAAAAGACTTTTATAGCATACCTAATTGTAATTTAGCGGCTTCGGACATATTTTCAGTGCTCCAAGGTGGATTCCAAACTAATTCCACTTGTGTTTCACTGACACCCGTCACATTATTGATCGTATTTTCCACTATGCCGGGAAAAGTTTGTGCTACCGGACAACCCGGCGAAGTTAAAGTCATTTCAATCTTTACCAATCCTTGTGGATCAATAAAAATATTATAAATAAGTCCTAAATCATAAATATTGACCGGAATTTCTGGGTCATAGATCCCTTTGAGTGCTTCAATAATAGCATTTTTTAAAGTGATTAATGCGTCTTCGGTCAATGGATAGGGTGTCAGTGTCATCATAGGTATATCAATTATTGATGTTCGGTAGAAACTAATTCATTGTTTTGTTTCAAAGCGGCTTGTAAGGTATGCCAGGCTAAAGTTGCGCATTTTACGCGCGCGGGATAAGCTTTAACACCTGCAAATACCGCTAATTTTTCTAGATCCTGTAATTGTTCAGGTGTGGTGGCTTCACTGGTTAATAACTGGTGAAAGCTTGCAAATAAGGTTTCGGCTTGGTGAAGTGTTTTACCCGTTAATATTTCTGACATCAAAGAAGCAGATGCCATAGAAATGGCGCAGCCTGAACCATCAAAGCTAATGCCTGTAATTTTTTCCTGTTCTATTTTAAGATATACGGTTAAGCGATCGCCACAGAACTGATTAAAACCATTCGCTGAACGATTTGCCAACGGCATTGCGTAATGATGGCGAGGATTGCGCCCATGGTCTAGGATCATTTCTTGGTAGAGTTCGCGTAAATCTGACATCATTTGCTTAAGGTCTTATTTAAATAATTGTTTTAAAGTGTGTAAACCGCTAATTAAAGCATCAATATCTGCTTTATTATTATAAAACGCTAAAGAAGCGCGCACAGTAGAATCGACATTAAAACGTTGCATTAATGGCATGGTACAATGTTGGCCGGCGCGCACCGCAACACCGGCTTCAGCATTTAATACGTCACTGATATCATGTCCATGGATTCGTATGTCACGTGAATCGCTGACCGTAAAATTCAAAATAGCCGCTTTTTCTTTAGCAGTACCAATTAAGTGCAAACCTTGAATCATTTGTAAATTTTGGCTGGCATAGTCGAATAATTGTTGTTCATGAAGATGTATTGCATCAAAATCTAACTGATTGAGATAGTCAATTGCGGCTCCTAGACCAATAGCTCCTGCAATGTGTGGCGTGCCGGCTTCAAATTTATACGGCGGTTCGCGATAATAGCTTTTTTCTAGACTCACTTCAGTGATCATACTGCCACCACCTTGGTAAGGGGGCATGGCAGCTAATAATTCCTGTTTACCATATAAAACACCTATACCCGTCGGAGCAAATAACTTATGACCGGAAAACACATAAAAATCGCAATCTAAAGCTTGTACATCAACTTTTTGATGAGCGACTGCTTGCGCGCCGTCGACCAATACTTTGGTATTTGGACTATTCGCATGGGCACTATCAATAATTTGTTTAATCGGATTAATAGTCCCTAGCGTATTGGAAATATGGCAGATAGCGACGAGTTTAGTTTTTTGGTTGAGTAAACGTTGGTATTCTTCCAGTAGCAATTCACCTGCATCATTAATTGGGATGACTTTCAGTTTGGCGCCGGTTTGTGCACATAAAATTTGCCAAGGGACGATATTGGCATGATGTTCCATATGCGAAATAATAATTTCATCGCCAGCTTTGATCTGGCTTAAACCATAGGTCTGCGCAATTAAATTAATGGCTTCAGTGGTACCGCGTACAAAAATAATTTCTGCAAACGACTTTGCATGAATAAACTGTTGAATTTTTTCGCGACTTAGTTCAAATTCTTCAGTGGCTAATTCACTTAAGGTATGGATACCACGGTGCACATTACTATTTTCATAACGATAAAAATAGTCTAAACGTTCGATAACAGAACGTGGTTTTTGCGTGCTTGCTGCATTATCAAGGTAAACTAAAGACTTGCCTTTTATTTTTTGCTGTAAAATAGGAAAGTCAGACCTTATTTTTTTTACGTCAAATGCTTTCATAAGTTTTTTTAATTAAACTGGGTAAAGTAACATCATTAAATAGCGGCATTTGTTCAATGATGTCTTGAATAAAGGCTTTAACGAGTAATTCCGTCGCTGCGCTTACACTTAATCCACGTGTACGCAAATAAAATAAGGCATCTTTATCGAGTTGGCCAATGCTAGCGCCATGCGTACATTGGATATCATCGGCAAATATTTCTAGCTGTGGTTTACTGTTCACTTCGGCAAATGGCGATAATAATAAATTTTTATTCAGCTGCTGCGCTTTAGATTTAATCGCTTGTTCACGAACAATAACTTTGCCATTAAATGCAGCACGTGCGCGATCATCAATAATACCTTTGTAAAATTCTTCACTGCGAGTATGCGGGCTGACATGATCGATCTGCGTAGTGTGGTCGACTTGTTGCTGGCCTACAGCGTAGTAAAGACCTTTTAATTGGCAATGTGCATCGGGCGCTAATAATTTAACAATGACATCGCTACGAATTAAAGCGCCGCTTAAAGCCAAGGAATAAGCAGAAAATTGGCTATGTTGTTGTTGTGTAACATAAAGACTGCCAACATGCTGTGCTTGTTTACTCTCGGTGATGGCTTTGTAATGTTCAATATGACTATTTGCTGCTAAACAGCATTCAGTAACAGTATTAGTAAAATAATTAGTATTATTTTCCCGCGTCATATCAATATATTTTTCGATAATAGTCGCTTGGGTATTTTCTTCGGCAATAATGATGTTACGCAATGGGATAAAGTGTTGGGATATTTCATCTGTATTAATAAACAGAATTTCTATTGGAGAGCACAAACGCGTGTTAGCCGCTAAATAAATATAAACACCATCTTGCATAAAGGCAGTATTTAAATGTGTAAAACAATTTTCTGCTACGGTTTCCTTAGGTTTCCAAGTCGCATTTAATTGCTCAGGGTATTGATTCAGCATCGCGCATAAATTCGATATAATGCTGTTATCAGCCAACATCGGAATTGTAGATAAGTGTGCGGCAAAAAAACCATTCACAAATACTAGGCGATAATCACTGCTCAGTGGATCTATACTCTTCGCACTTGACATTGTCTGTGTATCGCGTGGATCGCAATCTTCATGTATGTTATATACATTCCGGTTGCTCATTATCGTGGCGCCTTGCCAAAAATCCAATTGCTGTGAATATAATGTTACTATGTCAAGGTTACATGGCTTAGGAGCAACTATAAAATAAGGAGTTTGACATAATGCCGTTAAAGAGGTGTATTTCCAATCGGCGTGTTTTTTACTAGGAAAACCGTGTGCAGAAAATTGTTCTAAGGCATCTAAGCGTAATCGGTCCAAATGTTTTTGTCCTTGACCGGGTAATTTTTTTTCAACGCGTCGATATTCCTGGCAATAATGTGCTATGGCGTTAATGTCAACATTTTTTTTATTTTTTAACATATTTTACCTAAGGATTCTTCTTCTAAAATAGCGCTATAACCTTCTTTTTCTAAGATTTGCGCCAAAGAAAAATTACCGGAACGAATAATTTTTCCGCCTGCCAATATATGTACATGGTCTGGTTTAATATAATCGAGTAAACGTTGATAGTGCGTAATGAGCACCATAGCGCGTTGTGGTGAACGCAGATTATTAACACCCTCGGCAATTATTTTTAAAGCATCAATATCTAAACCGGAATCTGTTTCATCTAAAAGTGCTAATTTAGGTTCTAAAAGTGCCATTTGTAAAATTTCATTACGCTTTTTCTCACCGCCAGAAAAACCTGTATTGACTGATCGGTACAAAAAATCTTGATCCATTTCGATAAACTTTAGCTTTTCCTTAATGAGTTTTAAAAAATCCATGGCATCAAGCTCAGTTTCACCACGTGCTTTGCGGATAGCATTTAGCGAAGCTTTCAGCAAATAAACATTGCTCACACCAGGAATTTCGACGGGATATTGAAACGCTAAAAATATTCCAGTACGTGCGCGTAGTTCAGGTGTTAACTGGGTTAAATCTTCACCTAAATAGTCAATTTCGCCTTGCGTGAGTATGTAGTTGCCGCGTCCTGCTAAAACATTAGCTAAGGTACTTTTACCCGAACCATTAGGACCCATGATCGCGTGTATTTCGCCGGATTTAACATGTAGGTTAATCCCACGTAATATTTTTTTGTTATCGACTTCTGCGTGTAAATTTTTAATAGTTAACATATTTTTCTTTCTTAAATGAATAATTAACCAATGGACCCTTCTAAACTAAGACCCAGTAATTTTTGTGCTTCGACCGCAAATTCCATAGGTAATTCTTTAAATACCGCTTTGCAAAAACCATTCACGATCAATGAAAGGGCTTCTTCGCTATCGAGACCGCGTTGTAAACAATAAAAAAGTTGATCTTCACTAATTTTAGAAGCAGAGGCTTCATGTTCTATCTGTGCAGTTTGATTTTTAACTTCAATGCTAGGGAAGGTATGTGCTTTGCAGTCACTACCAATCAAAAGTGAATCGCATTGCGTATAATTGCGCGCATTGTTTGCTGTTTCTGCTATTTTGACTAAACCACGATAGCTGTTTTGACCGTGGCCAGCACTTATCCCTTTCGACAAAATCGTACTTTTAGTATTTTTACCAATATGTATCATCTTGGTTCCGGTATCAGCTTGTTGTTTATGATTGGTTAGCGCAACAGAATAAAATTCGCCGACAGAAGCATCGCCTTGCAGAATAACACTCGGATATTTCCAAGTAATGGCTGAACCGGTTTCGACTTGTGTCCAAGAAATCTTTGAATGTACACCACGACAATGGCCGCGTTTAGTAACAAAATTGTAAATTCCACCTTTGCCATCTTTATCGCCAGGATACCAATTTTGCACCGTTGAATATTTAATCTGCGCATGATCTAATGCGATGAGCTCGACCACAGCGGCGTGTAATTGATTTTCATCACGTTGTGGTGCAGTACATCCTTCTAAATAACTTACATAACTGCCTTCATCAGCAATAATTAAGGTTCTTTCAAATTGGCCCGTATTAGCGGCATTAATCCGAAAATAGGTAGATAATTCCATCGGACAACGTGTGCCAGGCGGTATATAGCAAAAAGATCCATCGGTAAACACAGCCGCATTTAAACAGGCATAAAAATTATCGGTATAGGGAACGACAGTACCTAAATATTTTTTGATGAGTTCTGGATATTCTTGTACCGCTTCAGAAAAGGAACAAAATAAGATACCCATACCACGCAATTTTTCTTTAAACGTGGTAGCGACAGAAATACTATCAAAGACTGCATCGACGGCAACATTGGATAAATGTTCTTGTTCTTGAAGTGAAATACCTAACTTATTATAAGTACGCAACAATTCTGGATCGACTTCATCTAAACTATTCAACTGTTTTTTTATTTTTGGCGCCGAATAATAGCTAATCGCTTGATAGTCGATAGCCGGATAATGCATATAATCCGCCCAGTGCGGTTCGGATAAGCTTAACCAATGGTGGTAGGCTTTTAAACGCCAAGCCAGTAAAAATTCCGGTTCGTTTTTTTTAGCAGAAATATGCCGGATAACATCTTCATTCAAACCGCAAGGCAGTGTGTCCGCGTCGATATCACTGACAAAGCCATGTTGATAATCTTGTTGTAATAACTTGTTTAAAGCAGCTTGGGTCATGGATTGTTCTCTGGCAGCAAATGAAGGGGAATTTTTATCGTTTCTAATTGGCTGAGTCTAACGGGTTGAATGAGGTCCGCCAAACTAATATGCATTAAAGTCGCTTGAATAAAGGCGCTAATCCTACGCCAGTTATCACGTATCGTACATTGTTTTTCTAAACTACAGCCTAGCGTGGTATGACTACATTCGGTGAGTGCTATTTGACCCTCTAGCGTTTGAATCACCGTTCCTAATGAAATATTTGTCGCCGGATAAGCGAGTTGATAGCCTCCTTTAACACCCCGATTAGCTTGCAAAAGGCCTTCATGGCTCAAGCGTTTCAGTAATTTACTGGTCGTCGGTAAAGAGATGCCGGTATGCTCGGCAATGCTTTTCGCATTGATGGCAAGTCCAGGGTGTTGCGATAAATACGCCATGATGAGCACGGCATAATCGGTTAGTTTGCTGAGCCTTAACATAATAAGAAGTAAGTTTTTATTATAGCAATTTAAAATGGGACTATTTTAGTCCTGTTGCTAGGCAAAGACAAGGTTTGCATTAGAATAAATTTAGAATCCGTGTTCGTTATAAAACGACAGGGTTTGGTCAGTGTGCTTTAGAAGCCATAAAATGGGCCTCATTATTTTATAGGGGTATTAAAAATTCATAGGAAGAGTAGCTTTTGAGTTACCTACCAATTTGCTCTTATCCCTAAGCCAGCATCTATACCGTGCTGATTTTGATGGTTGTGATTGATACCCAGTAAAGAGTCAGCAAAAGCATAAAGATGAATCTCTTTATTTAAAGACCAAGTAAAGCCACCACCCAGTTGTGTCCAGGTAATTGCAGCTTGTGTAGAGATTGCATTAATATTTCCATATGTTGTAGTTGATTGACCTCCTACTAGTGTGGACCAAAGATTTACACGTAGGAATGGCAATAATGTTCTAGCTTGATATTCTGCACGTGCACCGATTCGTCCCAATAATATATTATTCGAGCCTAAGTTAATCGTAGAAAAGCTATCTGATGTATTTTGAAAGTGGAGGTATTGGTAAGCTATTTGCGCTTGTGGCTCAAGGTCCCATTGTTTAGAGAGATGAAAAGGATAGCCTAATTCTGCTGAGCCAGTTATGCCTTGTCCGCTAGTTGAAATTGACGTACGAGATGAGTTTGCCCCGCCGCTATAGAAGCTGCCTTGTGCCACCAAATGATGAGTTTGCCCCGCCGCTATAGAAGCTGCCTTGTGCCACCAAATCAAGATACGCTTTTGAAGGCCAATAATGGGTACTATAAAAGCCAATAGTATTGGCATGCAGGTTAAGAGAACCCGTAGTTTCTCTGATATAGGCCGTAGCATCTGTATTAGTTACAATACCATCGATATTTGGATTGTTGGTAGCATAGGCAAAATAAACTCCGGCTATGTTTAAACCATTTACCATGGTGTTACGATAGATATCAAGCCCGGCTTGAAAACCTATGATGTTACCTGTAACAGAGGGTTGTGCGATGCTGGAATAATCAGCATGATTGTTCTGATCGAGTACTCGAATCCAAGCTCCGTTCAGATAAGTACTATTTAAGCTTCCAGGATTAATGTTTAGCAAATGTCCTTCGTTACCTACTCTTTCGTGTAATGTGCCTACAGTAATAAACCCAAGCTCACTTGCATTGGGTAAAACACTGCCATAAACAGAAATTTCAGGGCCGAGAATTGGGGTGTTTGGTGAAAATGTGGAGCGTAAAAACCAATCATTGCTGGGATCTAAACTTACAGGATCTAATAAGCCGCCTCTGAATAAACTATAATCATAAGCGCCGGCGCGAACCGGGCCGCTTAAAGTGAAAGCATTGCTGTTTGTTGTTGCATTATTGATGGCTTCTACTACTAAAATGCCATTAGCGATAGTTTGAGCGCCTGTCCCTCCCAAATTTTGAATACTAATTTGGGTATTACCACTTGCATTAACACCACCATTTTGTCCATCAAGGATTAATACATCAGAGGGTGAATTGTCCCCCGCCAATACGGTATTTAATATCAATACACCATTTTGCCCGACATAATTGCCGCGAATGGTTAAGGTATTGCTAGCGGTTGGGCTGCTTAAGTTAATGATACCGGCATTATTAACTAATGCGGGCCCATGCAAGCTTGCAATTACGGCATTTGCGCCATTGGTTGCCATCAGAGTAGCGGAGGCTGATTGAATATTCAACGTTGCGGTTGTATCTGCGGATACGCCTCCTAAACTAAGATTGCTGGCTAGTGTTAGGGTGGAATTATTGGTCACATTGATGGTTTCCCAATTAGTCATGTCACTGCCACCGGTATGTTGCGTATTATTGAAAGTTAGCACATCCTGCCCACCACCTCCTCCATTAAAAAAAGTGATGTTACCAATATTATTACTATCGTTTACATTATCAAATAAAGCTGTCTCACTTCCTTCTGTTCCCATCAACAATTGACCCGTCATAAGTCCCGCAGTCATCAAAAAAGAATCACTAGAACCCGTATCGAAAGCTACATTTCCATTAATGATGCCAGTATTGCTAATCGAACTTGAGGGGTTGTTTATTTCAATAGCAGGGAACCCACCACCCGCTGTGTTACCAATAATAGTGCCAGCGTTCTCTACTATCCCTACACCACCATTAATAAATATACCTCTTGAACCGCCACTAATTGTGCCACCCACGTTGTTGCTTACGGTACCACCACCGCTCATAGAGATAGCTCTGGCACCAGAAGCTACAACCGAGCCCTCATTTGTAATACTGCCCGTACCACCATCCACACTGATGCCTCTTGACGGCCCAATGATCTGGCCTCCCGCGTGGTTTATGACTGTGCCACCTGCACCTAATCCAACAGCAGTAGAAGTAACGGATTCATCGCCTATTTGCCCAAAATTTTCTACTGTACTGTTATTTGTTTGGGCCTCCACACTAACAAAACCCTTAATAAGCCCAGTAACACGGTTGATAAGGTTACCTCCTAGCCCTAATAACACACCATCATTAAAGTTCCCATCACTAATAATACTACCTGCGTTATCAACAAAAGAGGGGCCTCCACTCGGATTGGGCCCATTTGCACTGATTGATAATCCATCAAAGCCACCTTGAATAAGTCCGCCCACATGATTGATTACAGTTGCTCCACCCAGCAGCAACATGCCGCTATCGCCTGTCATAGACGAAATAGCTCCAAAATTTTCTAATGTAATTTGCGGAGCACTACCACCTAGAGAAAAAATGGCATTATTTTCTGATGAAGTGATGCTAGCTCCTGCCGAATTTATAATTGAACCCCCATTCTCTATGGAAATACCTGTTCCTCTTGCATTGATTGTTCCATTGTTTGCAATATCCCAAGCAATCGTTGGCGCTGTTAATGCATCACCTGAAAGATTAATTACGGATGCTGCTGCATCTATATTGGCAGCATTGCCAGCAGTCGCACATCCATCACTACCTAAAATAAGTGGACCATTGGAACCCGTAATAGAGCCATTAGCTGTGCACGTAGCCCATACCATTACGGGGTTTAATAGGCCGAAAATAATAAGGAATATACAGAATAAATATAATCGCACTCTAGGATCTCCTTATCCTTCTGGTTATTTCTAAAAAAAGAGAAAAACTCCACGGCGAGTTAGTGCTGTCTACAAATTCAAGCAACATCCGCTTTTTTTTAGCATACAGTATTTCCGGTTATTTTCAAAAAGGCACGATAGATCTCAATCTACTGAAAATTTTATTATTAACTAATCCAAGGATAATTGTTATTTGAATTTAAGCAGAATATTGGAAAAGTTATTTTATTAAGGAAGTTCAAAATTTGCTCATAAGCCATAAGTTGCATTATTCGCATTAAGGACTACACTTGACTATGAAAGTTCCGTTGGATTGCGCTTGAAGTTTGATCCTAGAAGGTTGGAGATAGTCTTGATGCATGGTGTGCATGCCTACTTTAAGTAGGAAGCCTAAAGTGCTTCACAAATCGCCATCGTAGCGTTGTCGCTTTCAAGTAGATTAAGACACTAGCGGAACTTTTTTCTATTTTCCTTTTTAAAACCTTCGTCTTTTATCTTATTTCTGCGTTGGATCTCTTTTTTCGTTGCTCATGTACTTTCCAGTACACTCCGCGACTCAAAAAGTAATCCGCTGAACTAAGATAAAATACTCGGTTTCTAAGTTCTGTTCTAAGACTTTCGTCTTTTATCTTAATGATTAATCATCCCAATGAGCGACCGCCATCAACAGCGATAATTTGACCAGTGATAAAGTCAGCGTAGTTTATTAAAAAAACCGCTGTCTTAGCAATGTCTTGGGGTGTTCCGGCGCGCTTCAAGGCGTTGCGGGCGATGATTTTTTCACGTAAAGCTTCATTAAATTCAGTTTCATCATCTGGCCACAATACAATACCCGGTGCAATGGCATTGACGCGAATCTCAGGCCCTAATTCTTTGGCTAAGCTCTTTGTGAGCATCACTAATCCGGCTTTAGCAATACAATAGACAGAATAATTCTTTAATGGACGTCGTGCTTGAATATCGACGAGATTGATAATACAACCTTTTTTCTGTTTGAGATGGGGGGCAGCAAGCTGCGATAAAAAAAACGGGGCTTTTAAATTGCTCGCCGTCACATCTTCCCATATTTTAGGTGTTACCTTGGCTAAAGGCGCTGGATAAAAGCTGGAAGCATTATTGATTAAAACATCGAGTTGGCCCCATTCGCCAAGTACCTGCGCGATTAAGCCTTCCAATTTGTCGGTATCGCATAAGTCAGCCTTTAATGCGATAGCCGAATTTTTTCGTTGTTGATTAAAATTTGTACATAAGGTAGAAGCTTGTTGGGCAGATTCTCGATAATGTATTGCTAAGCGCATACCCTGTTGGTGACAATGTTGAGCAATAGCTGCACCGACACGCTTTGCGGCTCCAGTTATTAACACTACCTTATTGTTTACTATAGAATTATCTGGCATGGTTTTACCTTAAATAGTTAGAGTAACAATGATAAAAATACCACTAGGTCTACCTGTTCCGACGGATGCGTTGCAAGCACAAAGTGCTACATTGTGTCAATTGATTAGCGACGAAATACGTCATGAGCCATTAGCCTCTATCAGTTTTGCACGATTTATGGAGTTGGCATTATACGAGCCGAAATTGGGATATTATACATCGGCTTTAGATAAATTTGGGAAAGTGGGTGATTTCACTACCGCACCTGAGATTTCTCCTTTATTTGCACGTTGCATCGGTCGACAGTGTCAACAAGTTTTGGCAAGTTTAGGTCAAGCAGATATTTTAGAAGTAGGAGCGGGCACAGGTCAATTAGCTATCGATTTATTGTTGTTCTTAGAACAAGAACAAAGCTTGCCTTGCACTTATAAGATTTTCGAAATTAGTCCAACACTTAGAAAGCGTCAGCAAGAACGCTTGCAACAATATATTCCTCATTTATTCTCGTTAATAGAATGGTTAGACGAATGGCCAGCACTGCCTATTAAAGGTGTAATTTTGTCTAATGAAGTAGTGGATGCATTACCAGTACATCAATATTTATGGACTGAAGATTGTATTCAAGAGGTGCGAGTTGCTTGTGAAAAACATCGATTTATTTATCATCTAGCTCCAGTGGATGACCTGCTAATAAGTCAATTAACTCAATTGCAAGCAAACTATTTTCCAGAGATAAAAATCTATCAATCAGAAATGTGCAGGCGACTCCCTGATTGGGTGGGCGAGCTTAGTTGTGCTTTAGATCAGGGCTTGATATTAATTATCGATTATGGTTTTCCAGCACAAGAATATTATCACCCCGATAGAGCAAACGGGACACTCCTATGTCATTACCAACATCGTGCCCATGCTGATCCCTTAAATTTAGTGGGTTTACAGGATATCACGGCCTCGGTGGATTTTAGCAATATGGCACAAGCTGCACTTCAATCAGGTTTAAAAGTGGCTGGCTTTACCTCGCAAGCGGCGTTCTTGCTTAACAATGATTTGTTACCTTTAGCAGAAAAATGTTATGATGAGATATCCTCGATGGATGTCAACCGACAGGTGCATTTACTAACGTCACCGAGTGAAATGGGAGAGCTTATTAAAGTGATGGGCTTGACCCGAAACTGTGAGTTTTTCCCATTAAATGGATTTAAGTTATATGATAAACGGATGCGTTTGTAGATTGGGTTTATTGAGTTAAAAATTGGTAACATATAGTAAGGATCAGGTTAATTATGATTTTTTCTAATCGTAAAAATGTTGATAAAGATTTTACTGAAGCAGTAGTAACTACTTTGGAAAGTTTACAATATTTAAATAATCGGATTAGTAGTGTTTCTGAGAAAATACAAAATCCAAATTTGCCTCTTGCCACTGATTGTATAAACTCGATGCAGAATGAAATCCAAGCTGCTACTGTGGGTGATTCTGCTCGACTGCAGCGTGGTTGATTTTCTAGAGGCTTAATTTATGCTTCAGACTGAGCAAGAAATTCAAGTCGCTTTAGAAATAAAGAAAATACTGGATGAAGGGATAGCGGCGGGTCCTTGGCAAGCCAATTTGTTTTTAAAAGGGATTAAGAAAAAATTAGAAGAACTACGGGATGATTTTGTTATTAAAGTTGGTTTAGATCAACACCATGAGCGAATTACTAATAATTTGCTAGCAGCAGATAGTTATGAAAATACCGAAGTGTATATTGCGCTTTATCAATCACAAGGGTGCAATATGAGTAAATGGCAAGAAGTGGTAGTATCTTTAGTTAATTATACCATGGGACGGCCCATTTACTATAATGAAGCGGATGTACAAGCAGCAATACGTTTAAACGATAGAAATTTAAATCATGCCTACGCTGTAGTTAAAGTACATAGCGATGCAATTTTATCGGATACGACGGATTTAGTTCGTACTGATCGCGAAGGGCGTAAGTTAATTAGCTTGCGTGAAGCAGCGATCCAGCTGAAAAATATTGTTCGCTTAGTCCATGCGACGGGACAATATAAATTAGTTAGAAATTTTTTAGTTAAACAAAATTGAATTAAATTAAAAAATATACTCCTATGCGAAGAGTAACAGAAAAATAAATAACAATTATGGCCGCTCCCGCACAACAACAGCAATCTGGGGATAATTCACTTGCTCCATTATGGATTGTTCTTTGTATCTTTCTTTTAGGATGGTTGCTATGGGCTTTTTTTCATACGCAAATTGTTGCCTGTGCATTGCAGATTAAATTCTGGGAGTCGCGTTTAATTTCATTTGCCTTGCCTTCCATGTGGCAACTTCCTTTAAGTATTCATCGCCTAATTCCCGCAGACGTAGCTTTTCCACAACTGCTAGATGTCAGCCGTGAAGTCGGTAATTACTTGCGTTATCCGATTATCGTGATTCTCGTGATATTGGCGTTAATTATTTATTTTGGTCATATTAATTTACAATTTAAAAGATTTTATAATATGGAGACGCTTGCCGAAGCGGAAAGAAAAAATTGGCCACAAATTTCACCAGTCATCAAGCTGGATTTGGTCAAAGAAGATATTGATAAAGGTCCTTGGGCAATGGCTTTATCGCCGATGCAATTTGCCAAAAAATATCAATTATTACAGGAAGAAAAAATCATTCCTTCGATGACTATGACTGCAAAAAAGCATAATCAAAGGACGGTGAGTATAAAAAGAGAAGCTGCACATCACATTTTTGTGATGCAGTGTGGAGAATATTGGCAAGGTATCCATTATTTAAAACCGGCAACTAAGGCATTATTTGCGGTATTTGCTGCAAGGGCTAATCGCGATCGTGATGGTGCATTGAAACTATTGCTGCAAATCGCAGAATCGACAGCTAACGGGCGGTTAGATTTTTCTGGGGTTGATGCCTTATTAGAAAAACATAAAAATAATAAATTAGTCCAACGCGTGATGCATAGTCATGCTTATGTTTTAACGGTAATGGCATCGATGTTGGTATTAGCAAGAAAAGAAGGAGTTTTAGCGGCTGCAGATTTTTTGTGGCTTAAACCGACGGATAGATTATTGTGGTTTATGTTAAATTCTGTTGGCCGTCAAACCGCTTTCGCAGAAGTAAGTGGTCCGTTTGCGCACTGGAATGTCGAGCAGGCGATGGGTAGAAGGCTTATGGTTCCTATGGTAGAAGAAGCGGTGAATGGCCTAGAAGCCGCGATTAAAGACATACTTTATATTCCTGATTCTGAAGAAGGTTGACAATTAGTATGGTAGCTATAGCACGGGGTTTAGAACAAAAACACGAACAAGATCCACGTAAGTTATTACGCGATACGCGTACGCTATCGCAACGTTTTGTTGATTTTTTTAAAAATCCTTCAGCAGTGACTATTTTACTCGTAGGTTTTGCTTCAGGCGCATTTTTTATTCCAGCGATTGCCGACGTTATTTTTTTCTTTGGTATTCTATCTTTTCTTTACGCCTATACACGCAAAACCAATTTACCGTTTCGCATGCCGCAACGTTCAAATAAATTAGATCACAATGATTTAAAAGTCGGAAGTAATAAACCACAAAAAGCACGCGGTATTTGTTTATTTGGTAATGAAATATCGAGTGGTGAGGAATTGTGGTTTAGCAACGATGACATGCGCACGCACTGTTTAATCTTTGGCTCCACCGGAAGTGGTAAAACCGAAGCGTTAATATCATTGGCTTTCAATGCATTGGTACAGGGTAGTGGGTTTATTTATGTGGATGGAAAAGGAGATAACAGTTTATTTGCTAAAGTTTTCTCTATGGCCCGTTCAATGGGGCGTGAGGACGATATTCTGGTCGTTAATTTCATGACCGGTGCGCGTGATATTGTCGGACCGCAAGAAAAACGCTTGTCCAATACGATGAATCCCTTTGCTAATGGTTCTTCGAGTATGTTATCGCAGCTCGTTGTCAGTTTAATGGATAGTAGTAGTAATACTCCCGATGGGGATATGTGGAAAGGTAGAGCGATAGTATTCGTTGAAGCGTTAATGAAATTACTGGTTTATATCCGCGATCAAGGCGGAATTTTATTAGATGTTAATGTCGTGCGTAATTATTTTGAATTAACACGCGTAGAAAATATTGTCATCGATAAAATATTCCCACGGGATGGCCAAGAGCCTTTGAGCTTGATGGATATACCCGAAGTCGTATTAGAGCCGATTACCAATTATCTGATTAATTTACCGGGCTATGATAAATCCAAAAAAGGAAAACAAGTCTCACAAGTATTAGAGCAGCATGGTTTTATTACCATGCAGTTAACCCGAGTGTTTGGATCCCTAGCCGATACCTATGGTCATATTTTACGAACTAATTTGGCAGAAGTGGATTTAAAAGATGTGGTTTTAAATCGTCGTATACTCTTAGTGTTATTGCCGGCTTTTGAGAAATCACCTGATGAGTTATCTAATTTAGGTAAAGTGATTATTGCTTCCTTAAAGGCTATGTTAGCCGCAGGTTTAGGTGAGGAAGTGGAAGGAGATTACCGCGATATTATTGAACGTAAGCCCACCAATGCGTTAACCCCTTATTTATGTGTACTTGATGAATATGGTTATTACGCAGTCCCTGGATTTGCAGTGGTTCCTGCGCAAGCACGCTCTTTAGGATTTTCCATTGTTTTCGCAGGCCAAGATTTACCCGCCTTTCAAAAAGCTTCTAAAGAAGAAGCGGCGTCGATAGGTGCAAACTGTAATATAAAACTTTGTATGAAATTGGAAGATCCATTAGAAACTTGGGATTTCTTTTCCAAAAGTGCCGGCGAAGCATGGGTCACTAAAGTCGATGCTTTTCAAACACGTGCAGAAAGTGTAATGAATAATTATGCGGATACACGCAGTGCTTCTTCAGAAAAACGCGCACGTATCGATTTGCTCGATTTAAAAGAACAACGAGAAGGTGAAGCACATATTTTATTTAAGTCTAAGATTATTCGAGCACGATTATTTTATGCAAACCCACGGCCAGTGGCACGCATGCGACTGAATCAATTTTTGAAAGTGGGTCTGCCGACTAATCGCTATTTATTAGATTTGCAATCCCGCCTGCAAAGTTTTCGCTTAGTGACGGAGATAGAACAATTTTCACTCAAAAAACTCGATGAGTCAGCCATTATTACCAAGTTGTCACAAACTTTATCTGGACAAGCTGATCTCAGCCCCATTCAGGCGGCGATGTCCGCTTTATTGGCCTTAGATGAGCCTGTAGAGAACAGTAGCGAACAAGAAACTCTTACAGAAGAGGAAACAGCATCATTACCTGCAAATGAACTGAATATATTCACTCCTTTAACTGCGACACCGCAATTAGTGAGCCTGATGATGGTGGATAATCCGAATCAATTTAACGCGGCATTTCTAAAACGTTCTGTAGTACAAAAACAAGTTGCTGTGATAGAAAAAGTATCGGGTAAATTTGAAAAACATGCCAATAGTATCGCCACAGAAATTGTTCAGGATATAGCGCTTGCGACACATTATCCGCCTACTTTGCATCATATCTTGCCAGGTGTAGAAGTGGCAAAGGATGTAGGTAAATTGCTGTCAGCTATTAAACAGGCGCAGGCAGCGCGTGAAGAACAGTCATAAACGAGTTTATTTATGAAAAATCGAATTTTTTTATTATTTATTTTTTTGTTGCTTGTCGCGTGTGCGAGCACCCCAAAAAAACCGCTCAGCCTAGCCGAGCAACAGGCTAATTTGTTAAGCGCTATTAGTAAAGGCGGTGTACGTAGATTAGAAGTGGGTGATGAATTAAGATTAATTCTTTCAAATAATTGTTTTTTTATTAAAGGAACTGCCCGATTAAAAGTCAGTGCTTATCCTACATTAATTAAACTAGTTATTTTGCTAAATCAAAGAAAAAATTTGGGTATTGATGTGTTGACGTTTACTCCAACGCCTGATTTACAACAAGAAACTTCGGATTTAGCCAAACAACAGGCCTTAGCTATCGAGGACTATTTGTTAGACCATGGTTTAAATACACGAGTTATTGTTGCTAGAGCCTGGGATAGAAATGATCAAAGCGATGAACGCGGGATAAGATTTGACGGAGATCAACCACAAATTTTATCCACCGAGATAAGAACTCGCCATTTACTCCCAGAAGACAGTGAATGAAGGTAGCCGAGCTAAAGATTCCATTAAAATTTAGGAATTGAGCCAATAAATTATAGTTAAAACCTTTTTTTGGAAAATTTAATGATGTATTTAAAACTAGCTTTTTTGACGGCTATTAGGTTATAGTTCATTGAAATAAGACCAAATTAGACAAGAAGAGGGTCACCGTGGGGAATCGGATTGAGTTGCTTAAATCGCGTAAAGGGTTTTATCGGTATAATTACAATCGAGTTTGTAGTGCGCTCTTGCTGAGTTTATTGATTATTTTGATATTAAGTGCACTCGTTATTTATTTCGCTATTTTTTCTGCTACTCCTGATTTTTATGCAAGTTCTCAAGACGGAAAGTTAACACGTTTAGTTTTATCAAATTTCCCTAACACGACGCGTACTTAATTAATAAGAATAATTTTAAAATTGAGATGACCATGAAAGAAGATGCCTTACAAGTCGTTAAATTGCGTAACGAATTTTATCGAGATAATTATAGAAAAGTTGTCGCCGCTTTAATGTTCAGTTTTTTCGTTATGTTGATTTTAGCTGGCGCTTTATTTTATATCGTCACACATCCACCTGAACCACGTTATGTCGCAATGACCCCTGATGGTCGTATTGTCCCTTTGGTGGCGTTTTCACACCCGAATTTAAGTAATGCTGCTGTATTGGAATGGTCTAATACCGCGGCTACCGCAGCCTATAGTTATAACTTTGTAAATTATCGACAAGCGTTACAACAAGCCGCCGATTATTTTACGTCAGAAGGAAAACAAATGTTTTTTGCGGCAATAAAGAGCTCGAATAACTTGCAAGCTGTGATCAGCAAAAAATTAATTGTTTCTGCTGTGGCGACGGGCGTTCCGGTCATATTAGAACAAGGCTTATTAGCGGATCGTTATACCTGGAAAGTACAAATCCCGATGTTGATTACTTACCAAAGTGCCAGTCAATTTTCTCAGCAAGCAGTGACAATCACGATGTTGATTGTTCGTGTTTCAACATTAACATCGCCACGTGGTATCGGTATTGCACAATTTATTGTATCGGGAGGCGGGGGTATAACCGGTTAACAGCTATGTATTTTTTTTCTATTCAAACAAAAAAGCGACTGCGAACTATTTTCAGTTTTTTAGCATCAATAATATTAGTCAACCTATTGGCGGTGTCGATGGCAGCTGCAGCAAATTTAGTTAAACAAGACTCACCTTCTAGCAAATCATCAGACGTTCTTAATGATAACGATAAAGATTCAGTCTCAATTCAAGCGCTGAATAAAGCCGCGTTTGGAACAATGGCGCAAACGATGTTGCCGATGTCGCCGGAGCAAATAAAACGTTTAAGAGAACTTTTCAATCAAACACAAGCAGCAGCGGCCACAACACCCGGTACGCCTCCACGTCCCACTATTTCATCTCAATATGTGAAATTAGAACCCGGTGCTACTCCCACGGTTATTCGTTTAGCGGAAGGTTATGTAACGACACTCGCATTTCTTGATTCCACAGGCCAACCCTGGCCCGTGGACAATTATGATATCGGTAATCCACAAGCCTTTAATATTCAATGGGATAAAAAAAGTAATCTGTTGATGATACAAGCGACTTCTTTATACAACGTTGGAAATCTTGCTGTACAGTTACGCGGTTTAGAAACTCCGGTGATGGTGACGCTTATTTCTGGGCAAAAAGCAGTAGATTATCGAATTGATTTACGTATTCCCGGTAATGGTCCTAATGCAAAAGCTCTCTTAGGAAGAAATCTACCGCAAAGCGCTGATCCTGCGCTATTAAATATTTTAGAAGGTGTTCCGCCCGCAGGGAATACCGCCTTAAAAATTTCCGGTGGCCTCGCTCAAGTTTGGTTAGTCGGCGATCATCTTTACGTGCGCACGCGTTTAACCTTAATTTCACCCGCTTGGATTGCAACAATGTCGAGTCCAGATGGTATGAAGGCCTATGAAATGCCTAAAACACCTCTTATCTTGGGTTTTGAAGATGGACAGTCTATCCAATTAAAAGTTGAAGGGTTTTAAATAATTTTATGAAACTTCAATTACAAAATATTGCCAATTTATTTAAAAATATACGTACGCGTAGTATTATTATTGTAACAGGTTGCATACTTGTATTCGGTTTTTTATATGGTTACCTTCATCTTACTAATAAAAAAACCGGAGATACTTCAATCCAATTGAAAGATTCTCCTGATATCCAATCTGTTCCGGGTGGTTTAACACAATCTCCTTCTGCCGACTATCAACATTTACAAGCACAACAAAATCGTGAGCAAGCCGCTATAGCCGAAAAAACCGGTGCTAGTTCTATCCCAACCTTATTGGATTCTAATCAATTTAATCAAAATCAAATCGGACAGAGCATTAATGGCAACTCGCCTTGTCCAATGGTGAATAATGGTTGTTCGCCGTGCGATGCCTGTGCAAAATATATGGCGTGTGCGGGCATACAGTCGACAACACCTCTGATATCTTCTTTACAGCCTAGCCAATTGAAATCGGGAACCTTAGTCTACGATACGCAAGGAAAAGTTATTGGTCATCTGGGTGTCGACGGCAAAGTAAGAGATGGTAATGGACAAATAATAGGACAAGTAGGACCTGATGGTTTAGTTCGATCCGAAGATGGCACCGTGATAGGGAGTGCTGCGATTCCTGCTATGGGGGATCCAGTTTATGATGTGGCCGGCCGTTTAATAGGTACGGTAGGTCGAGATGGAAAAGTGAGAGATGCAAAAGGTCGCGTTATTGGCATAGTGGGTCCTGATGGCATTGTACGTAGTCTAAAAGGGGCAGTGATTGGTAAAGTAGTTGTCCCTAAAGCCAGTGTGGTTATCCCCGCTTATGATAAAAAAGGCCATCTCATTGGTACAGTGGATGCCGATGGTAAATTAAAAGATGCCAATGGTCATGTTATTGGTGAAGTCGATGCCGATGGTACTGTGCGTAATACTGAAGGTGATGTTATCGGTAAAACCGGTGTTAACATGGCTGGCGCACCTGTTTATGATCCTGAAGGTCATTTGCTGGGTACTATCGGTACTGATGGTAAGTTAAGAGATGCAGCAGGAAACGTTCTCGGTGAAGTTGATGCAAATGGTGTGGTGCGTAATTCTGCTGGAAAAATTATTGGTCATGCCTATTTAAAGGGAACACATGAAAAAAGACAGGCTATCCCAGGCACGCCCGTTTATGACCGACAGGGCAAATTATTAGGGACGCTGGATAGCGACGATGAAGTACGCAATGCACAAGGAAAGGTGATTGGTAAGCTAGATAGCGATGGTTTAGTACGTGGATTACATAATGAAATTATTGGAGAACTCGGCGCAACCGCACCTGGAACGCCCGTGTATGATGATCAAGGTCACCTCGTTGGAACGGTAGGTAGCGATGGCATTGTTAGGGATGTACAAGGTAAAGCATTAGGAAAATTAAGCACTGATGGAATTGTTCGCGATAGACAAGGCAATCCGATTGGCAGTATTACACCGCCACATAAAAATAATAATATTCCTTTAGCGTCAACATCCAATAGTGATGATGCAACTCATGCTGCGGTGAGCTTAATTCCTGATAGTTCAAATAAATCCAATCCAGAATTACAGTCTATTTTAGATAGACAAGCACAACAAATTTCAGCTCAGAAAGCCGATCAACTACAACAACAAATGCAAAGTTCGATGAGTACGCAAGCCAGTCAACTTTTTGCAGCTTGGGTTTCACCTAATCAACAATATGTAGCAGGAACTCCAGACTTAAATCGTCTTGGGGCTGGTTTAGGTGGCGCTTTGTCTGGATCTCCAGCAGGTGCCAGAGCCCCTGCAGTAAAAGCGGGAACGATTATGTATGCAGTACTTTTAACGGCGGTTAATAGTGATGAACCAGGTCCGGTACTTGCTGAGATAATACAAGGTAAATTTAAGGGTGCTCGTATAATGGGTACTTTAAGTAATCAAGGTCAAAAAGTTTTACTTTCCTTTAATACCTTAACGCTACCCAAATTATCTGAAAGTGTTGCCATTAATACCGTTGCGATTGATGAGAATACCGCTCGTACCGCTCTATCCAGTGATACGAACAATCATTATTGGTTACGTTATGGAACTTTATTTGCCTCTGCATTTATACAAGGTTATGGTCAATCCTTTATTAATTCAGCACCAAATTATTATTTTTCAGTAATTCCTCCCACTCCAAATTCAGTACCAGATTTATCTCCACGTGATAGAATTTTTGTCGGTTTAGGTCAAGTGGGTTTGCAATATTCAACCGCATTAAGAAATGTATTCAATACGCCACCGACAGTGAAAGTTTTTTCGGGAACACCAATGGGGATATTATTTCTTTCTGATTTAGCGGCATTACCCACAAGTTAATTTTTATGTTTATTACATATTCACAGCAATTGGATTTTTGGCAAGGCGCCGCAAGAATGAAGCAACCGGAGTGTATTGACATACTGAGGATTGCGAATTGAGCGGCAACACAGGCAAAAATTCAAGTGCGAAGAGTATACTTTATAGAGTGAGGAAATAATGGATAATAAAAACTATAATTCTGATGAAGAATACAAGCTTCAGGATTCAACAACAGAATCTGCGTCACACTTTTCTGACACAACGAATAATGCAGATCCGGCCTCTGCTATTCTGGAAAAGACCCAGCGTCACCATATTTTTTTAATCGTATTTATTATTTTTGCTAGTTTGGGCATTTATAAAATAGTAAGTACATTAATTCATAAGATGCATGCTACGCCTAAATCCAAAGTTGTCGCGATTGCACAAAAACCTACAGTTCCGGTAATACCAGCAGCTGTGCAAGCTAACAGGGTGCTTGATAATCGTTTTAATCGTATAGAGCAAGAGCAACGTGAATTGCAAGCGCATTTGCAAACTTTCGATACAGATTTAAGTGATATTAGATCAACTTTAGCGGATCTTAATTCGCGATTAGCCGATATCAATGATCAAACTCAGCTACTCCATACGCAGCAAGAAGCTTTTTTGCAAAAACAAAAAAAAGCAGAAACTAAACTCATCGAAAGAAAAAAATCTGCACCTAAACCTATTTATTATGTGCGCGCTATTATTCCCGGTCGCGTGTGGTTAACCTTGCAAGATGGTTCGACATTGACTTTAGGCATGGGAGATAAATTAGCAGGTTATGGTGTTATAACAGCGATAGATCCTAGTCAGGGAACGATCACGTTAAGTTCGGGGGCTATTATTGGCTACAATCCAGACGATAGATAATTAATATGTACTTATTTGAAGGCGACAACAATTTAATAAAAAAACAGTGGAGGAGTGTTCTTTTTCTCCTGTCTTGCTTGTTGCTGAGCGGATGCGGTAGTGGTGCTCAGTATGCGAATGTCGAAAATATGTTACTCCATATTACCGATCAATTTCCGAATATTTATCGTCTAATTACCGCCTTAGCTTATTTGATGGGGATTGCTTTTATTTTTCGAGGCGTCTATCAATTAAAGGTGTACGGAGATTTACGTACCATGATGTCAGTCCAAACTAACTTTAAAGCTACAATGATGGTCTTTTTTGCCGGCGCTGCATTGCTCTATGCACCGACTGCTTTTAACAGCATGATGTTATCGACCTTTGCGACCACTGATGTGAAGGATCCAATGAGTTATGTGCAGGCCCATAATATATCCACGCTATTAGCCTCAAGGGCAGTTTTGCTCTTTGTTCAATTAATAGGTACTATCTCGTTCATAAAAGGCTGGGTTAGTCTGACCCATACCTCTAACCCCAATGGTAGAAGTTCCATGGGTAAAGCCGTTACGCATATTGTTGCTGGTCTTTTAGCGATTAATATCGAAGGCACAAAAGAAATACTACAAGCTAGTTTTGGTATGTAGTAGATATGAATTGTATATAAAAAACTATATAAGTTTGGAGAGTTTAAAAAATGAAGAATAAATCCCTTAAACCTAAGCTGATTCGAGCAAACATATCTCGTTTAAGTCAATTATGCCTATGGATAAGCGCCTATTTTTATACCAGTTTAGCCTTAGCGGATGATGACAATTTAGGTAAGGTGGCTAGCACGATTACGGGTTCTTTTAGTCAACTTGCTAAATTGATTACCGCAGGTGCTTATATGGCGGGTATTGGTTTTTGCATGGCTTCGATGCTGAAGTTTAAAGCGCACAAAGATAACCCTACGCAAATCCCTATTGGTACACCCATTGCTTTACTGTTTATTGGTGCCGCACTGATATTCTTACCGAATATATTCCGTATTGCCGGTTACACGGTTTTTGGTGGAACCAGTGGGGCAGGTGGCGTCTATGGTACGACTGGGCTTCCAGGAGAAGGTCAATAAAACATCCTGGAAAGGGGTTTTATGCGAGTTAGGGTTAGGGTGTTTACACTACACCCTAACTTAGTCCTTATTATTAAGGAGCCTTTTATTTGAATGAGTCAAGCTAAAGCCATCATTTAGTTTACAATAGTTGAAGGATTTAAGGATTAAAAAATGCATGAAAAATAAGAAGGTGATTTTTGGTTAAAAAATTAAGTGTCCAGCGATGCCTATCCGTACTTACAGTGATGCTGAGTAGCTTAGGTTACGCAGCAATAAGTAAAGCCGAGGTGCTGACATTAGGCGAAATGGCCTTAAAGATTACCCAATCATTTTATGGTTTAGCAAAGTTGATTACTGCGGGTGCGTATATGGCAGGAATCGGTTTCGTGATGGCCTCCATGTTGAAGTTTAAAGCGCACAAAGATAATCCGACGCAAATTCCGATAGGAACGCCGATTGCCTTATTATTTGTCGGATCAGCATTAATTTTTTTACCGCATATATTTATTATTGCCGGTTACACAATTTTTGGCGGGACTAGTGGCGCAGCTGGAATATATGGTACAACTGGATTGCCGGGCCTTTAAACTATGTATCCGATTAAATTGAATGTAAATCCTCATGGCTGGCGTCTTTTTATGCAACGTAAGTTGGATCAGCGTTTTGAGGAATTTAGTCAAAAAATTTGGCAGCGCGATGAATTTACTTGCCAATTTTGTGGTTTACAGTCAATAAAACACCAAGAAATAATTAATTTGGATCAAAATTATCATAACAATAAACTATCTAATTTAGTGACGGCTTGTAGTTTATGCACGCAATGCTTTTTTTTAGAGTCAGCTGAAACCTATGGCGGAGGCGTGTTAATTTATTTACCTGAAGTATCGCAAAGTCATTTGAATGGATTTTGTCATTTATTATTTACGGCAATGAATAATGAAAGTAAATATAAAGAAACCGCGCAAAATGCTTATCGAAATTTAAAGTTACGCGCTGAGATTATTGAAGATGAATGGGGAGCGCAATTGCAGCAACCCTCAATTTTCGGTCAGCTTATCATTGAATCTGAAAATAAAAATTTGTTGGACAAGAAAATTTTTAGCACGATTCGTTTATTGCCTTCACGGGCAGGGTTTAGGTATCAAAGTACAGATTGGTCACGTTCGATAACAACACTTTTACAATAAAAAAATTGTATGGCTAAATTTCTAGATTCGTTTTTAGATGGAATAGATTCCTTTCTAGCTTGGTTGAGTACTTCACTTAAGCAAACTGTGGAATCCTATTGCGATTTAGAAACCGCCGATAGTCCTAATGTACTTGTTGCCCATGATGGCTCACTCATTTCAGTCATTCAGATCGTTGGAGTGACGCAACTCATAGGAACAACTGAATTTCAACGATTACATGAAGGATTAACACAGACCTTGCAAACCGCTCTGTCGCGCTCAGGTCACGCGCTGCAAGTTTTATTTCAATATGATAGAAATGTTGTTTCAGAACTACTAAAAGAAATTTTAGAACCAGGTAAACAAACCAGTCAACGTTTAAATTTAGATTTAAGTGATTTATTCGCTGAACGCATTAATTTTCTAGCAAAACATTGTGCTTCTGAAAGTGTATATTTTGTTTGTTGGACGCGCCCAATGAGCTTAACCACAGAACAGTATCAGCGTGCTAGCAAAGATAAATTAAAATTTATTCGCGAAAAAAAAATACCTCCTTCCATACTCACACAGAATGTTATTGCTGCTATTCCAGATTTACGCGACTCGCACGATGCATTTATTCGTTCGATACGCCATGATTTAGCTAATTTATATATTGCTGCCAATTTATTAGAAGTTCATGATGCACTGCATGCGATACGTTCGGTAGCTGATCCTGCTTTTACCGATAAAAATTGGCGTCCGGCATTACCAGGGGATAAAATTTCACTGAAAGAATATGACCGTTCTCGCAATACCATTTCCGATATTCTGTGGCCTTCATTGGCTCGTCAAGTACTCCCCCGTGATGCCGAGAATTTGGATTTAAGGACGGTACGTTTCGGCGATAAGATTTATTCATGTGTTTTTATTGATCTGTTACCGAAAGAAATAAAAACCTTTAATTCCCTACTACAACGTACTTTATCTGCAAGAATTCCATGGCGCATTTCTTTTTTTGTAGAAAGTGACGGTTTACGTTGTATTAAATTACGATCGGTATTGGCAGCTATACTGAGTTTTTCTTCGGCGCAAAATCGCTTACTAAGTGATGCGTATAATTTATTACAATACGTGGCTATTAATACCGATGATGCGGTGGTGAGATTACGCGTTGCGGCGTGTACTTGGGCACCCGAGGGCCAAATAGGCTTATTACGCACGCGTGCTGCAGAATTAGCAAAAGCCATCGAAGGTTGGGGCTCTTGTGATGTTTCTGAAGTTTCAGGCGATCCGTTTGGAGGCCTTGTTTCAACATTGTTAGGCATATCCGCAGAAAGTGTTGCAACGCCGACTATCCTTCCGTTTTCGCAGGTCGTTTATATGTTACCGATTACACGACCCGCATCTCCTTGGAAAACTGGAGCACAATTATTTCGTAGTCCTGATGGTAAGCCATGGCCATTTCAGCCTGGTTCTAGCGAACAAACGACTTGGATCGATCTGATTTATGCGCGTCCAGGCTCAGGAAAATCGGTATTATCTAATACCTTAAATTTAGCGCTTTGTTTGGCTGGTGGTTTACAACGTTTACCACGAATTGCCATTATTGATATTGGCCCTTCGAGCAGTGGTTTAATTTCTTTATTGCGAGAAGCATTACCGATTGAGAATCGGCATTGGGTGGCCTATCACCGTTTGCGTATGACAGCGGATTATTCAATTAATCCATTTGATACGCAACTAGGTTGTCGTTATCCAACACCGCAAGAACGTAGTTTTTTAGTTAACTTTTTAACACTATTAACGACACCGTTAGGTGCGGTGAAGCCTTACGATGGTATTTCCGATATGGCCGGCTTGGTCATCGATGAGCTTTACAAAAATTTAGCGGATGAAGGCATGCCTTATCCTTACACGATAGGTATTGAACCCTTGGTTGATGGAATTTTAGAAGAAATGGGTTTTATTTCTGATCAACGTACGACATGGTGGGAAGTCACTGATGCTTTATTTATTTCTGGGTTTCCACATGAAGCGATGTTGGCACAACGCTATGCTATGCCTTTACTTGCGGATGCAGCGGCTATTTGTCGTACACCTATCATCGAAGACCTCTATGGGAAAATAACCGCGCCAACCGGAGAAAGTTTAATTAATGCCTTTGCACGGATGATTTCCAGTGCAATACGCGAATATCCGATTTTATCCCGTGTGACCCGTTTTGATTTGGGTGAAGCAAGGATAGTTTCATTAGATTTAGATGAAGTGGCAAAAAGCGGTGGCGATGCTGCAGATAGACAAACAGCAGTGATGTATATGTTGGCACGTTATGTATTAGCGCGACATTATTATTTAAGTGAAGAGAATTTAAGTGATATTGCCAGTCAATATCGAGATTACCATAAGCAACGGATTGCGGAATTACGCGAAGATCCTAAACGCATTGTATTCGATGAATTTCATCGTACCTCGAAAGCCAAAGCAGTCCGTGATCAAGTAATAGTGGATATGCGTGAAGGTCGTAAATGGAATATTCAAATTGCATTACTTTCTCAATCCTTAGATGATTTTGATGAAGTGATGGTAGAGTTTGCTACCTCTATTTATATTATGGATGCGGGTCCTGCACAATCTATAGAAAAATCGGCAGAAACCTTTGGTTTGTCACCCACCGCTAAAATTGCATTGCGAACACGTGTACACGGTCCTCGTGAAGGTGGAGCTACCTTCTTAGCACAATTTGCTACAAAAGAAGGCATGAATACCCAATTGTTAACCTTAACCTTAGGCCCTATCGAGTTATGGGCGTTTAGTACTACGGTAGAAGATGTTAATTTACGTAATCGACTTTATCATCACTTAGGGCCGGTTGAAGCGCGACGTGTATTAGCGCGTTTGTTTCCAAATGGTAGTATTAAAAAATTAGTAGAAAGACGTTTAGCGAGCTTAAAAGAAGAAAAGGGTGTCATCACTGAAGATTCTAGTTTAGGAATTATTGAACAAATTACCTCTGAAATTCTGGCTAATTACAACAAAGATCCAGAGTTATCCACACTACCGGTCACTTAACAACATTAACAACAAGGATGTGTAATAATGATGATGGACAACCAGGATAATAGTTTTGTTTTTTTACACGAAGAAGAAGTCAGTAAATCGAAGCATGAAGCACTCAGTCATATCCGTTTTGGAAATAATAGTTTAGATAAGAATTTAAGCGCGATATTGAATTAATTAGTTTAGCGATTGTGCAGAGTGGGCCATCCGAGCCAGACAAAATCAAAGCCGATATTTTGTTAAAAAGTATGCTGTTGTTATTTTTTGGGTGTGTCTGTTGGCATTGGGTGGTGTTGGTAACCAACATTTTGTCTCAAAACAAATTATTCAAAATGACGGTGAACATGGTCATTTATATATAAATTTTATCAAGAGGGAGCTTCGAAAAAATATCAAATTGATGAAAACAAGTTAAGCTTAGCGACGCAACACGTTATTTATCAACCAAAATTTATTCGGAAATAATTTTTTGATTGTTTTTTGATATGGGTTCTCTATGTCTTATCTCTGGAAAGTATCAAAATAAAAAGTGTTTAGTTATTCTGATAGATATACAGTATTTTAAATTTAGAAAAAATTAACAAGCAGAAGAAAAAAATAAGACATTTTTCTAAATAAGCTTAATCTTGAATAATTTCGATGCGCAATGCATGGATTTCTTTGTGCATCGTGTCACCTAATGCAGCATAAACAAGTCGGTGGCATTCAACCAAGGGTTTATTTTGAAATAATGGCGACGAGATTCTCACAGCAAAATGACCGGCCCCGGCGTTGGCATGACCAATGTGTTGATCGTCTTCGTCAATGATATTCAAAAATGTGGGTGCGAGAGCCTGATAGAGTTTTTTTTGAATTATGGCGGTGGTATCGTGTGTAGAATTATTTTTCATGTTTTTTCATCGGATCGAATATAACGCGCTAAATAAATAGCTTGCACAAGTATAAATACAAACGTAATCCCCAACAAACCAAATAATTTAAAATTCACCCAGGTATTGGTATCAAATGTATAAGCGACCCATAAATTAATACCGCCCATTAAGGTGAAAAATATAATCCAATTTCTATTTAAAGATGACCAAAGGTGAGCAGGTAAGACCACATTAGTTTCTAGCAAATGCTGAATTAAAGGTTTTTTTCCAAAATATTGAGTCATCAATGCGCCGCATGCGAGTAACCAGTAAAGAGCGGTGGGCTTCCATTTAATGAATAATTCATTATGCAGCAATAATGTGCCGCCTCCAAAGAAGAGGATGAGGACTAAGCTAATAAGTTGTATACTAGGCACAGTGCGGTGCTTAATCCAGTAACTGATTACTTGTAACAAACTGATAATAATAGCAGCCGCGGTTGCTACATAGATGCCAAAAAGCTTGTAGGCGATAAAAAAGACTACTATGGGCAGAAAATCGAAGAGTAAGCGCATGAAATGAAGGTAGTAAAGATTCGATAGTACCTTAGTATACTCCCAGTAGTTGGGTTTCTGTCAAGGTGCTGCGAACTTGATTAGGAAAAGGGTTAATAATGTGAACCAGTTTCTCAAAATCCATCCAAAAAATCCCCAGCTGCATTTAATACGGGTGGCAGCGAATAGGTTGATAAAAGAAGGAGTCATTGTTTATCCGACTGACTCCGCTTATGCTTTAGGCTGTCAATTAGGTAATAAAAAAGGCTTACAGCGGATTAGGCAAATACGTCAACTAAAAGATCAACATTGCTTGACTTTGCTGTGTCGTGATATTTCAGAAATGGCGCTCTTTGCTCAGCTAGAAAACCCTATTTTTCGTTTAATAAAAGCCAATACACCGGGTCCATATACTTTTTTATTGCCTGTTACCACACATGTGCCACGCTATTTAATCAATGCGAAACGTAAAACCATCGGTATAAGAATTCCCGATAATAAAATTGTGCATGCGCTCTTAGAGATGATCGATCAACCCTTAGTTAGTACGACCTTGATTTTGCCTGATACAGATTTACCTTTAATCGAACCAGAAGCGCTAAGTGATATTTTAGGTAAGCGCGTCGATTTAGTGATTGATGGAGGTTTTTGCGGCTTAGAACCAACCACCGTGATTGATTTATCCAGCAATACACCAGAAATTATTCGTTATGGTAAGGGAGATATTAAGCCATTTCAATCTATTTAATATATACTCTTTGCACTCGAATTTTTGTCTGCGTTGCCGCTCAATTCTCAATACTTTTACGGCACTTGCCAAAAATCCAATTGCTGTGAGTATAAAAATAAAGAGTAATTTATGAAAGTTCGTACTCGTTTCGCACCTAGCCCCACGGGTTATTTACATATTGGTGGTGTTCGCACCGCATTATATTCCTGGTTGTATGCAAAAAAACAGCAAGGACAATTTATTTTACGTATTGAAGATACGGATACTGAACGATCGACTGCGGCAGCGACCGATGTTATTTTACAAGGCTTGGAATGGTTAGGTTTAGATTATGACGAGGGTCCAATCTTTCAAAGTCAACGTTTAGCCCGCTACCAAGAAGTCTTAGAGCAATTATTAAAAGAAAATAAGGCTTACCGTTGTTATTGTTCTAAAGAACGATTAGCTGAATTGCGCGAAAAGCAACTAGCCGAACATCAAAAGCCACGCTATGATGGTCATTGTCGGAACCGATCAGCGATATTACCTCATCAAAGTTATGTTGTGCGCTTTCGTAATCCTTTAAATGGTGCAGTCATTGTTGAAGATCAAGTCCATGGCCAAGTTATTTTTCAGAATAGTGAATTAGATGATTTAATTATTGCGCGCAGTGACGGCTCGCCCACCTATAATTTTACTGTAGTCGTTGATGATAGTGATATGCATATTACGCATGTGATACGTGGCGATGATCATTTGAATAATACACCAAGACAAATCAATATATTATTAGCGTTAGGCGCAAGTTTACCCGTGTATGCCCATTTACCGATGATCTTAGGTAGTGATGGTAAAAAACTTTCGAAACGAACCGGCGCAGCCAATATTTTACAATATCGAGATGAAGGTTATTTAACGGATGCGGTATTAAATTATTTGGTTAAATTAGGTTGGTCACATGGCGATCAAGAAATTTTCTCACGCACAGAAATGATTGAGCTTTTTGATTTGCATCATTTAAATAAAGCATCCGCTGCGATTAATCCCGATAAACTCATTTGGTTAAATCAACATTATTTAAAGACTGATGACGCAAAACAAATTGTACTATTATTAGCTAAAGAATTCCAGCGCTTAGCGATTAACACCGAAAATGGACCTGACTTAATTGACGTAGTGGTTTTGCAACGTGAACGCGTAAAAACATTAGTTGAAATGGCTGAGAAAAGTATTTATTTTTATTTAGCGCCTCGCTTGGATAAACAGACTATTTCCGAGGATGTTCTGGCTATATTGAGAGTTTTACAAGATCGTTTTCAAGCACTTAGCGTTTGGACAGACGAATCGATACATGCGGCATTAATCGAAACAGCTGAAGCGCTTTCTTTAAAATTAGGCAAAGTAGCACAGCCTTTGCGTTGGGCCATTACCGGCGGCAATATATCGCCGCCTATGAATGCGACATTGCATTTACTTGGTAAGAAAGAAGTTTTAGCCCGTTTGCGAACTCTGCTGGATTGACTCTCTTTAGCCTTTAAAAGCTGAAAATAATTGACAGATTTTTCTTATTCAGCTTATGATGCCCATCATTGGGGCTATAGCTCAGCTGGGAGAGCGCTTGCATGGCATGTAAGAGGTCAGCGGTTCGATCCCGCTTAGCTCCACCAATCAAATCAAACAACTCAGCTTAATGTTTTTTGAAAATTCTCATACAAGATTTTTACAGGAACTGTGCCTTTGATCTAACGATAATCGGATAAGGGACTAAACTTATTGTTTGGCGTTTAATTTAATGTATTTCCTGACGATGAATCTTATTTAATAAAATACTTTTTTTTATTGTAAAAATACGCTACCCTGCGCAAGCAATAATATATTTAAAAAATAAAAAGCAGTTAATACGTTTTTAAATGAAAACCTAACAGATAATAAAAAGGAATTTATTATGCTAGACGCCTCTAAAATAAATCTATTAAAAAAATATTCTAACAATTCTACTATTCAAACCGATACTCATCTTACAAATACGTCAGAATTTTTTTTTCAAAAAATCAACTATTTTTACACTAATTTGCCAATAAATTTTTCGTTTTTTACAGGTTACCGATATATAGGAATACCGCGATTGTCGGGTAATCCTATCGTAGGCAGGTTAAAAGACTTTTCGACAGGAGAAGCAGCGTGGGATGTTATCGATCAAGCCGCTAGGCTTGCTACACAACATGTTTCCGGTATGTGTTATTTTTGGATAGCAAATAAGCTCATTCTTTTGATAACAAAACCAGATCATATTAATGAGTGTTTGGTTAAAAATAAAAATAAAGCTTCTCCAAATAGAGAAATCATAACGGCTGTACTTGGACAAAATATCGCAACAAAGGACAAGGTTAAATGGTTAGAAAAAAGAAAGTTATATAAAAGATATTTTTTTGAAAAAAAATATCTTAAACACTCTGAGCTATACACGCTTGATTTAATAAATAAATTCTTTCATCAAATACAATCTTCCGGTAGCTATGCCGAGGATATTAAGCTGTTGCTTAATGATTTAAGTTTGTTGGTTATATTAGAGCGATTAACAAATACATCGTCCGATTTTTCTATAAAATTAGATGAATTATCTTCCTGCATTAACGAAGTAGCAAAGCATATCACACACAAAAATAATTTTTTAATAACCATTTCAAAAACGCTTATTTATTTATTTTTAAATAATAAAAACTCCGTTGATTTTAACGAGATATGCTTAAAATTTAAAAGCGATTTGGATCGGTTATTTTATCCTCTCTTGGATAGACTGCGAAATAGTAACAATTTCCTAAAATCCCTGTGGGAAGCTGAAGCGGATAAAAATCCTTTACAATTTATGGATAAGGTTGCTGCCGATAGTGGTTTATCTTTATTGGCGGCACGGCAAGGAATTGCAACGTCTTTACTTTTTATTATTAAGCTATTAGCAGCCCATCCAGAAAAAGAAAAAAAACTAAGAAAGGCGATTAATGAATCTCTAGGAGAGCTTGATGAGATAAGTGCAGAAAATGTTAATAAAATAGAATATTTAGACATGGTTATAAATGAATCTTTAAGATTATATCCAACATCCCGTATTCTTTTGCCACGTATCGTTGAAGATAATTTCTCAATTGGTGGATTACCCTTGTTTAAAGGGGATCAAATTCTTATTTCTCCTTATATTACCCACCGCTTAGGTCATTTTTTTAAACAACCGGAGCAATTTATCCCAGAAAGGTTTGCTAAAGAAAATAAATACAAAATAGAATCAGGATCCTACCTACCTTTTGGCATAGGCGCGCATAATTGTATTGGCCAAAAATTTTCGATACAAACCATTAAATTATTTTTAACCTCTATTTATAGGAAACACCATATAGAGGTTATTGATAACTATTTCCCAACCTCAATCAAAGAAAATGTTGTGAAAACAAAGTTTTTCACTAAAATTCAGCTTGTTCCAACGAATGATTGTGGACCAAAAAGTACCTGTATACCTCATATTTGAATGATAAAATTTATGAGCCTAGTTAGTTTGATAAGAGAGAAAATTAGGGAAAATAATTACTTTATTGAAGGATAAAACGATGGAAAAATATGATCTAAAAGAATCTCGAGGTCAAGATAAAAATAGTGGAAAAAAAGTAGCTTTAAAGTTTGACCTAGGAGAGCTTACCACTACAAGATATGGAAGAACACAGAGAAAAGGACACTTTGTATGCTTAAATCCTTTTTCGCCAAGTAATTTTTTTAAAAAAAATGAAAAAGAACTAGCCGATAAAAAAATTATATGGGAAAAGGAAATTACAAAAATAGGCTTTATGCAAGAAGGAGATTTTTTTTATAAAAATTTTAATAAATTAAATGCTTTAACTTTTTCTGCATTACTTATTCCAGATGAGCCTATAGAAAAATTAAAATTTCTCTTCTATTTTTTAATCGCTTTATTTGCTATCGATGATTTTTTTGAAGAGGTAAAAGCGGATGAAAATTTGAATAAAATTGTAAAAATCCTTATTGAATTTGCTCAAGGTAATACCGAGGTGATTTCGCAGACTCATTACCAGATACTATGTGCTCATTGTAAATTATTATCACCTTTATGTAAATTCTTAACTAGTCTTCATCATGAAGCCCGGCAATTTAATTTAGATACTTCTTTTTTTACAAATGCTTTAATTCAGCATTTATATAGTCAGCAATTAGAGTTAAATTATTTTTTAAAAGAAAAATTGCATCCTTACCGTAAAGAAGATTACTTAGATACTCGATATTTTAGTTCGGGCGCTTATATTACCCAAGAGGTTATTAGTTTGATTAGAGGAATAGGGCTGTCTAAAGAGATAAGATTACACCCTGCTTTTATAAAATACAAAAATGAAATTTGTTTACATACCATCCTCGTCAATGATATTTTTTCCTTAGAAAAGGAAGCAGCCAATGAAGAAATATTTAATATGATTATTATAAAACAGGAAAAATATTCTTTACAAACTGCATTTAATAAAACACTGAATAAATTGAATAACCTGGTAATCAAGATTAAAGATAGCGCAAATAAATTAAAAGAAATATTTAAGGGCGATGCGAATATAGAAAAATTTATAAGAAGTACCTTTCAAATGGTCGATGGAAATATACTGGGTCATAAAGAGTCTAAACGATATGGTGATATTGTTTTTGATGTTGTCGTGCTTCCCGAGATGGTATCTTCTAAATCTATTTTTTTTCAATGCCCTCTAAAAGGTCGTGACAATCAGGGAAGTATTTCGCCCGTTTTTTATTTGCCGCAAACTCAACTGGATAGATAATTTGATTTATTAAAAAATTGATTTCCCCCAATAAATTTAAAAGTGTTATTGCAAATCAGTGTTGTTTTTAGCCGATTTAAAGTAACTGCTGAAATAAAATTTTACATCATATTAGAAATTTTAAATATTATAATAAATTTTTAATCGTTTAAAATTAATATAAAAATGAACCTGTACGAAATTTTTCAATGATTATCTTACCGGACGTAGCTTTTTAAGCAAAAATAAATTATAACTACTTAAAGTCTTTTTAGATCGTATAAAATCTTGACAATTTAATAACCGAGCGAGACCATGAAACAATTGTTGATAGCCATAACTGCCAGTTTACTTCTAGTTTCTCAAATGGGTTTCGCTAAGGATCAGTTCCTTGTTGTTTGTGCGCCATCGACGCAAAAAAATCCTTCAATACAGCAAGCAGACAAATGGTATCGCGATTCTGCAGAAAAAAAAGCCAGTTATCGACAGGTGTATAATATTGGATCGGCTTATGTGAAACAATGGCTAGAACAGCATCATTCTAAAGCCAAAACCTGGGGTGTGGTTTTGGATATTGATGAAACAAGCTTAGATAATTCGTGGTATTTTTATCAATGTGCTAGTTTAGCTGAAAAGCCAGCAGAATTTTCGCATTTTGTGACAATTCCGCAAAAATCAGTGGCTTTACCAGGCGTGGTTGCCTTTACGCGATGGGTGCGCCAATTAGGTGGTTATGTAACTTTAATTTCTAATCGGGATGGTTCTTATATTGATAAATCTGGAATTACCGCCTTGCGAGCCACCATCGATAATTTAAAACAACAGCATGTTACCTTTGATCAAGTTATTTTAGCCAATAATAAACAATCACAACATCCAGCCGATAAAAATCCTCGTTTTAATGCGGTGATACACGGCTGCTATGATGAGCATGAGATGGTTTGGTCTAATAAATTACCACCTCATCAAGTGATTGCTTATTTTGGTGATAACATCCAAGATTTTCCTGAGTTTAAGCAAGTTACAGCCTATGCTTTACCGGATAGTGCACCACAATATGATAAATTTGGTCAGGGTTATTTCATTTTACCCAATCCTTTGTATGGTAGTTGGCAAGCCAATCGTTATGAATAAGCTATTGTTTAAAGAATGCCAATAGGTCCTGATTAATTTGGGCTTTTAACGTTGTACATAAACCGTGTGGCGCACCTGAATAAATTTTTAATGTGGAATCTTTGATAAGTTTAGCGGCAAGTAACGCTGAAGTTTTGATCGGTACGATTTGATCATCATCACCATGCATGATCAAAGTCGGTATAGCAAATTTCTTTAGATCAGTTCTAAAATCGCTTTCGGAAAATGCTTTGATACAATCAAAGACGGCTTTGAGGCCAGCTTGCATGCCTTGTAACCAGAATGTATCTCTCTGACCCTGAGAAACTTTGGCATCGGGTCGATTAGCTCCATAGAAGGGCGCAGAAAAATCTTGGAAGTACTGTGAACGATCCGCTAAAACATTGTTGCGTATATCATCAAATACTTGCATTTCGAGTCCATCAGGATTAGCGGCAGTTTTTAGCATAGACGGAGTAACGGAACCAATAAGCACAGCCTTTGCTACTCTTTTTGTTCCATGTCGACCTATATAGCGCGCAATTTCACCACCACCAGTAGAATGGCCGACATGGATGACATCGTTAAGATCAAGTTCAGTAACTAATTTTGCAAGATCATCGGCATACGTATCCATATCATTACCTTTCCAGGGTTGGCTGGAGCGACCATGACCACGACGATCATGTGCAATACATCGATAGCCATGTTCGGCAAGAAATAACATTTGGTCTTCAAAAGCATCACCATTCAGCGGCCACCCATGACTAAATACGATCGCTTGACCGGTTCCCCAATCTTTGTAATAAAGTTTGATGTCAGCTGAATTTTCTTTGCCCACTTGAATGTAACTCATAGTAAACTCCTGTAGTGAATCAATAAGCACAGAAAAATGCGCTTGCGAATGTTACTTTCGCAAGCTTTTGGTAATGGGTCAATTATTTTTTCTAAATTTTTTATTATTGATTCTTCGCTACGCAAGCGGCACGTGCGGCGGCATGGGGGTGGATTGAACTTTTCGCTATACAATTAACATAAGATTTCGCATACTGATCAAAGACTTCCTGTGCTTTACAGGGACATAAACTAACTAGATGCTGGACAAATTTCCGACTACCTATTTCAAAATGTTGATAATCAATCGGATAATCCCAATAGCCACCCCAGCCAATAAAACCATTTTCAGCAAAGATATCAATGGCATCTTCGGCCATGCCGCTACGAAACTGTTTTTTGGGTCGGTAATTCAAACGGTTAATGGTTTGCTTCGCAGATCGAGCAGGCAAAATAGTCGCACGGCCTTGATCGTCAAGCGCAACATACGGATTTTGTAATGGATTTATATCGATAGCAACCCCGTAGGCATGCAAAGACCAATCCGAACCGCCGGTTATCGGTCGGCCATTAAAGGCAGAAGTATTATTATCGTTCATCGAGGCATTATCATCACCGTTATATTCTTCCATCAATAACGCTTTGTTGATTGGGAATTTTCGATGATATAATGTATCAAAAATGATTTGGGTATGTTTTGCTAGCACATCGAGTACAACGACTTGGCCTTTATCTGTCTGTCCAGTAAAACTGATAATAGGGAAATTAACGGTTCTTAAGCGTTCACAGGGAACAGGATTTTTGTTAGTAATTACCTGTCGAGCTTGCATTTTTTCACATTGCTCTGGGCTGATCGGTAGGATGGCAGCCATACTGGGAAGAATCAGACTGTTTGAGAAGATCAATGCACTAAAAAATTTTAATATTTTGTTTAGCATAATGATGCATTCCTTTGTTATTAAATAAAATATTAAAGATTAAAAATTTATTTTTGTTTGTTTAAACGTACAATACTCTTGTTGCGGCGGACAGTTTATTGTAGCTTCTCTGCCAAGAATAAACGGTTTATTTTCTCTACCATGACCAAAGTAGGGAAAGTAGTAAACGGGTATAGTCGTTTTCCTAGCAAACGCTTCAATGACAGCTTTATACATCAGTCGTTGCTCGTCGGTAGGATCTAAAGGGTAAAACTGACCAAAGACGATAGCTTTGGGTTTAAAATTAGTTTTATATAGTAGTTGATGCAAGCTACGATCCAATTGTCTGAAACTCACGCCAGTATTTTCTAAAATTAATAGGTCCTTAGTAAAATCATGTTCGTAACGTGTTGCAAAGAAAGATCGGATCAGTGTGAAATTGCCCCCTAATAGATTTCCTTGTATCGGTTGCAGAGCAGGCTGATTTAAAGGAATAAAATTTTTATAAAGAATGCCGTGCGTCAATAAAGTTTTGATCCATGGAATACTTTCTCGATCATTGATCGCTGCAGTTTCACTATCGGGTTTACTCATTTCTTTATTATAAGCAGCGACGATACCATGTACTGAAGGCCAGCCTAAAATGGTATTAACAAAATAATGAATGGCAGTGACATCACTAAAGCCAACAATAATTTTAGGTTTAGTTTTTTTTAACAAGTCCTTATTTGCATATAATGCGGGAATCAAATTCATAGCGCCGGCGCCGCCACGAACCATCCACAAGATATCTGTATGTTTATCTAACAAAGCTGCGATGAGAACATTGGCGCGACTTTGGTCGGTATTAACATAACCAAAATCTGAAACGACTTGATTTAAATACTTTGTGTTAACAAGATAGCCTTTCTTTTCAAATGTTTGTTTTATTTGTGCAATATTGTCTTCGTTGTATTGTGTGGAACTCGAAATTAGCGCTACGCTACGATAGGTTTTTGCTAAAATAGGGTTAGCAACACTTAAACTTAAGGCAGTAAAAAGAAAAATTATTTTTTTTAACATAAACTTATCCTTAAATTGCTCACTTAATTAAATAGAGATTAAGTTACGTGCTTAATAAAATTTTTCTTGCCTGACTTTATTAACTTATTCCTAGTTAACCATAAATATTATTGACAGAAAAGCATGGGGTTCTATGCCATGCCCCAAATACCCGAGGGGTTCTATACCATGCCCCAAATACCCGAGCAATCGTATCATGCGAGGGAATTCCTTTCGGTAGTTCTAGAAATGTCTTTAACCAAGCTTCTTTTTCTTGCCCATACGTTTCGATATCAATCCATTGTTCGGCGCCACCCATAACCGCATAGTGAAAATACTAAAATATCTAGTAACAAATGGCGTTTGCAGTGCTCTATTCTCGGATCCCTTATACACGAAAAGTGTTTTATAAATAAATCATTTAACTCTTTTTCATCATTGTTCTTCTTCTAAAAAAACAACAACCTAATTCTTTTTGTTCCCTTTTTCAATTACTTAAAATGCGTTTGCCCTGGAGTTAACAATCAGGGGAATCGCGCTTAAAAACCCGAAGAATTTAAGATTTTAGCAAGATATTGGGAGTCCCATCCGGCTTTACTACGTTTTATTTTAATGCCGACTTTAGCCGTTTTTTCGGCTTTGAGCAGATTAAGAGCAATGCGTCG
>DASXLX010000039.1:0-7302 GCA_036495935.1 Candidatus Aquirickettsiella sp. | reverse complement strand
TATCAATAGAGATATTTTATTTAGTATGACGCCTAATTTAGATTTAATCAGTCAATGGTGCAAAGAATATTCTGTCAATGGAATCTATGTTTATTCAAGTGATACTGAACATTTTGATTCTGACTATATAGGGCGTAATTTTAATCCATTATTCAGTCATCAAGAAGATATCGCTACTGGCGTAGCAGCTGCCGCTTTAGCTTTTATGTTAAATCTAAACAATGACAAGAAAAAGAATAATTTTGTAATAGAGCAGGGCGCTAACTTAGGTAGATCTAGTAAAATCTCTATTTTTATTAATTCAGAAAAAATTTGTATTAAAGGCGCAGTGTATTTTGATAAATAAAATTTAAATTTTATTTAAATGCTGTTTAATTTTTTAAATAATTTTAAAAAAATGATCTGGGAAATAATTTATTGATCCCCTATACTCAGAAAGTTAATTAAAAAAATAAATTTAATAAAAGGAGCTACCAATGATTATTGAGACATTAACAGCTTTTACCTCTGTTAAAATCGTATTGGAGACACTCGAAATTTTTCACATGGTGCATGTTGGTCATATAACGGGTAAAGCCGGTTATAAAGGTGGAAATATTATAAAACGTGCCATTCAACAACAGCAGCTAAAATGGCAAGATAAAAAATATCCAGCATTAAAACTTGAGAGAGAAGCAGAAACACTCTACGATTTTGAGGATACTGGCAATGCGGCTCAAGCAATTAGTGATATTAACAATGAGGCGCGAGATTATCTTAGTAGGCTGAAGGATAGTGTCAATAATTTAAAGAAGGCAAAAGACTATTTTGTAGCTATTCATACCAACTTAACAGAATTGGTTAATGCTTTGACGGACAGGGAAAATTGTCAGTTTTTATCACAGTTATTAGAGTTTAAGAGTAGCTTAGAGTCCTTTAAGGATGAGTACAATCAATTTTTGCTTTCAATTGAACCACCGCCACGTCAAGTATTATATATTGCTGATATGCTATCGGGATCACAAGTTATTGAGCAGTATAATGACCGATTAAAAACAATTGAAACGTATACTGATCTACTGGAAGAGACAAAGCAAAAAATTATTGATCAGTTAAATAAAGGTGAAGAAGCAAAGCAAGAAATTATTGAGCAATTAACGAAAGACTCTAATATTGTTTTTACCTTATCTTCGACAAATTCAAGGATTCCTCCCTTTGAACAATTACAACGAGATATCAAGCAGTGTATAAATAATCCAAATCAATTATCGGAAACTATGAATGCGATCCTGCCAGATAATGCAAAGCTTGCAGTTATTTGCACTGATATCACATTGATATCTTTAGCATTTAAACAAACTCATAAGCAAGACCAAGCAGTAATGCAAATCCGTGAATTGAAAAACAATCCTAACTGGTTCCGTTTGTTGACTGAAGCTGAACAAATTGAAGTGGGACAACGTATTGTTCTCCATGCGATGAATGAAGCTAATCATCCTGAAGAAAAAAAATTGAACCTTGCCAAAATTTTTTTACAAAAGCATGTTTCTAAATATTTGATAAATCAAATTGAAATTAGTCAGTTTTCTTATGAAATGGCTTGTGTTTTACGTAGTTGGCAAATCAAAAAGTGCGAACAAATGATTCAATTTCTCAGCAGATTGACTCAAGGAGGAGTGTTGCCGAACGTTGATGTTGATGGGCTACTCGAGTGGCTTAAAACAAAAAGAAAAATTCAAAATTCAACTGCTTTTTTTACTGAAGTTTTAATTTCACCTTGTTGTTTCAAACATCGTAGTATTGAATCTGCATTAGCTAATTTTAAAAGTTTAGCGCCGGATGAAAGCATAAAAATTATTCAGCAGCATCTTGATAGTCATTGGGGTGCTATTTGGGATGAAAATGATACGTTAATCCAGTTACCTAAATCATTTGATTCAATTATTCTTCCGAAACATCGTCGGGAACTTGAAAATCAATTTCAAAATCCCAATGTTGTCTCTCCTGTGATGTACAAACTAGCTCAGGGGCTTATAGTTGATCTCCAACAATTAAAAATAAAATTGGAGAATAACCTCACTCATCATTTAGATGTAATGCTTAGTTCCTTTACAAATAAATTACAAGAAGCCTCCGATACACAGAAAAATCAATTACATCAAGCGGGTGTGTTTCGTATTAAGAAAGCTTATTTATATATCCCCGCGATTACTTCTCCAAGTAATAGTTTATATCCTTATCTGTACCAAGCTGAAACGATAAATGAAGCAGAAAAAAAGCAACAAGTGCCCACTCAAGACGATTTATTGCATCTGATTTATAGAGGTGTTGATCCAAATGGGGTTTGTGATTGGAAATCTTCTTCTTCACAACCCTATTCGCAATCTAACCAACTCTTGTATTATTTTTTTCCAAATTCCCAAAATGACTCAAGAATGCAAGCTTGGATTTATGCTTGTAGAGACTGTCAAGTCAGCGCCATTCCTATGCTTTCGCATTTATTTTCTCCTAATGAACGTCCCTTAGCATTAGGAAATACACCTGAAAAAAATACATCTAAAGTACAGGCGGATATAAAAAATAGTCTTTCCATACAAGCTATACTAAGAGACCCCACAGAAGTAACCTCTATTGCAATTCACAGTAAAGCGCTAAACGGTGTAGCACCCAAAACGGCTCAAGAAACAGAGACTGTTCTTCATGAATTGGCGAATTACTTTATGATAGCTTTAGTGAGAGTCAACCCAGAGTACCGTAATGAGTTGCCACTCAAGAAACAATTCGAATGTTTAGTTAAAAACTTTTTTAAGTTTGGTGAGAAAATCGGAGAAGAGCGATTGGAGAGTGTGCAACTCTATATTGGTGATTTATGTGCCGTATTATCGGCAGAGGATGTCAACGCTATTAATAAGGGTTTAGATGATTTGAAAATAAATCATCTAAACAGATTTGAGCAAGCTCAAAAGGTTGATAGTAGTATTTTATATAGCATTATGAAAAAAGCTTTTGATGGTCCTATTTCGAATATCATCAATAAGATCAATGAAGTACATCAAATGGAATATAGAGAAGAAGAAACTAAGTCAGAAAGAATAGTGGGGACTTTGCAGGAAAACCTAGAAGGAGTGAAACAAGAAAATGAAGTTTTGAAAACTGAGCTAGAAAAAACTAAAGATCAGCTAAAGGAATCTGAAGCTCAGCGAGAACGAGATAAAGAAGCGATGGAAGCTCAGCGAGAGCGAGATAAAGAAGCGATGGAAGCTCAGCGAGAGCGAGATAAAGCAGATTCAGAAGCTAGATTAAAGGAACTTGAAGAAAAATTTGAAGCTAGATTAGATAAATTATATGCGCTTTCAGCTCAACAACAAACATCAACTCACCCAGATACAAACATTCCAGAAACTAGTAATAATACTTTTTTATTTAGACGTTAGTTAAGAGTGAGGGATATATAGGAGGATATGTTGGGTCAATTATTAAATCAAATGGATGAATATCTCTCCAGCAAGCCATTTAAACGTCGCTGGTGGTCGAGGGGCTGGATAGTCTATATGACTATCCAGCCCCCCGTAACTCAAGAGTATCCTTTATGGAAACGCAATAAAGGTGAACTTCGTCTATTACGTTTATTTGATTTAAGACCAGAACAATTGCAGAAAAAAATAGAGCGTTACTGGAAAAAACCACGTTGGCGGCGTTGGTTGGCTTCTTTTGGGATGAACAAAAAAATTGATGTATGGAATTATTATCAACGCTGTTTAGCCTATCAAGCAGTGCGTTTAGATCAATTAAAACAAGAAAGCTTCATCGCGAATAAGAGCGAGCCTATATTAGAAGATTTATCCATGGTTTTGAACCAATCTACTATAAAATTTGAAGCCTATTTAGAAAAACATTGTCGTAATCGAAGCTGGATAGAAAAACATTCTTTGAAAAAAATTAAAGCTTATAAACAAAAATTAAAAAAACTATTTTTGAGTAAGTTAAATAAATTATTGCAACAGATTAGGACAGAAGGGGATCGATTTACTCTAAAACAACAAGCTGAGCAGGAATTTCAGCAAGTCGAGGGATTTATGTTTCATTATCATAGTCTATGGCTTAACAGCCTTTTTCCGCGTATTACTCCTTCTAATAGAAGGCTGGAGGTAGGAGTTGATGCTATTCAAAATGAAAATTTGAGTACAGAACTTAGCTTAGCGGATAATAATTGTTTACCAACTATTTCCTCATCATCACCTATCCTAAGAACAACGATTTATCAAACGGATATATCATTACATCGATCTAAAGAGTGGATACGGGCGCAAAGAGAGCAATTAAATTTATTGCTCCAAGAAGGTTCTCTACAGAAAGTGGAAGATCTATTACAGGCTGGTCTTAATGATATTAAAATGATTACTGAACTTCATTTAGGCTTTTGCGATACGATGCTTTCTGATGTTCAAGATAAAGAGGAGGGGTATCATAAGTTCTTAAACTATTTGGATAATTTACAGCGACAACTAAAACCTTTATTACAGGGAGGGATGCTTTTATTCCATCCTGATCATGTGCTGAATCTAACACATTCCCAAGCAATGAAGGAGCTGATAACCCGTTACAGTCAAGCTTATTTGGAACAAAGCAGGTGTTATTTAGATAGCTTAAAAAATTATCATCTGCGTATCGAAGAATTTTATCTTCTTGATCCACAAAAATTACAAAGAACGCAATTACTGAGAGAATGTTCTGATCTTGCACGACGTATTCAGGAGTTAGCGCAATCAATCAAAGAATTGAAACAATCATTCAAAGATTTTGCTAAAGAATTGAGAGAAGTCGAAACTAAAAGAGCGCAAGATAAAGAAGCGATGGAAGCTCAGCGAGAGCGAGATAAAGAAGCGATGGAAGCTCAGCGAGAGCGAGATAAAGCAGATTCAGAAGCTAGATTAAAGGAACTTGAAGAAAAATTTGAAGCTAAATTGGATAAATTGTTTACTCCTGCAAGTCAACAGCAAACATCAACTCAACCCGGAACAGATGCAGAGATGCCGAAAGCAAGCAACGCGCATCTTTTAAAACCTTAATTTAAAAGGAGGAAGGGCATATATAAGTGTGTTGAGTTAGTTATTTAAACGAGGATAATGACTTTCCATTTTTTCTAACATATTATTTAATACATTAATGTGTTGTGATGAATTAGTCTTAAAAAACATGAAGTTACCTGTACATGCTTTATTAACTAATAGTCCTGTACCTAATGTAGCAATTAATATTAATAAATTACCTAAAATTTGTTTATAACCCCGATGCTGATCTAATACTGATCGGTTTTGGTTGATAACATCAAATGCTCTGGATCTGTAATTATCATAGTTAATTTTTTTCTCTATAAAAAAATCTTGATTTAAACCGCGCAATAATTCAACTATATGAATTGCCTTACTAGAGGCTAGGGTATGGCCACGATCTCGTAAATTTATAGCCTTATTTTCAAGTTTATTTAATTGGAGATTAATCTGAGGATAAATTAATAGGGTTAATTGGCCCAATTCGACATCTTGTCCATCTTCAATTAGCGCTGTAAAATTAGGTTCGGTAATATCTCGAAAGAAGCTGCCAAATTCACTAAACATACGGTTAGTGATATTATTTTTAATATGATCCCAAATCACCTGCACTCCATTTTTTTTTATTTTTTCCATTAAAAGAGTGAATTTGAGTAGCGCTTCATCTGTATTAGGGTTGGCAAAGTTTTCTAAATATTTCATGCCTTCTTCACGAACTACGGTAGGTAGTTTAACTGAAACATTTTCTTTTGTAAGATATAGAACCTGACAATCAGGGTGAATACCATGTAATTTCTCGATAAGTTTATTAAATATTCCCGCAGGACAAAGATATCGATCGCGGAAGCCTTCATCAATACCTGATTGTGATAAGTTATACCCTCGTTGTATTTCATAAAGTGCTTCGACAAATTGCATTTTGGCAGCTTCAAGACTACTGTTTCTTTTCCCGGCATCATGTATTGCTAAAAACGTTAAAGCTAATAATTGTTTTGCTGTGATTAGGGAATTACTATCAATAAAAGTAAATTCGGGAGCTAAGATCCTTAAAAAACCTCGTTTAGCCGCATTATTTTTTGGGGTGTCATCTAGGCCTGTAATATAGTCCTGTGCTTCTTTGAGAATATTTTCTAAACCAGAATCATTAATCCTTGATTCGTAAAGTTTAAGCAATCGAATCGCGGATTCAGAAACGTATTGATCAACGATAGCGGTATGTCTTATACCTATGGTGTATTCAACTAAAGTGTTGCTGATTATTATTTTTTGTCGAGTGTTAGGATCTTGTGATGCAGTAATTACATTTTGGTGTTCATTGGCTTGAGTTTCTAAATGATATTGCTTGACATTAATAAAACGGCTAGTGTCAACAACTGTTTTTTTTCTGCGAAAAAGAGATTCTATGAAATAGTTGCCTACCGGTGAGAGTGTAACCCCTATAATATTTTCAACAGCAATATGCTTGTTTATTATTCTTTGTCGTGTTTCGGGGTCTTGTAATGCGGTAATTACATTCTGTCGTTCATCGGGGGGAATTAGTAGGTATTGTTCGAATGTAATAACACCTTCTGTAATAGCTTTTTGTCCCGCAGGTGAAAAAAGAGAGTCTATGAAATAGACATCTAAAGGCGATAACCTTAGGTATTGCTCACGCGTTATAATACCTTCTGCAATGGCTTTATTTACTAATTGTTGATCTACTGATTTTTGATAAATTCTTGGCATATTAAATGAATTAAATTATTTTAATATATCATAAATTATCTAATTTATTTAAAAAAATGTTGACCTAATTACTTGAATGCGCGGCGTACCTTTATGGCTTTACATCCGATAAATTTTATTATCGGATGTTAGTTTTAGGCCTGAAAATGTGGGAGTTTTCTTGATTTTTCACAGAAATCGTAACAATGATTCCTGATTTAGTCGATATAAAACATGCCAACAAAGAGGACTGTTTTTTGGTAGCTTTGGATGATCAAAATCGTCTTGTGGATTATGATGCATACCGATCTTTTCCATTACACGACGCGATCTTATATTATTTTCTACGGTAAATGAAACAACTTTTTTCAATCTTAGCGTGCTAAAAGCAAAATCTACTATGGCTTTTGCAGCCTCAGTAGCATAACCATTCCCCCAGTGTCGAAAAGCTAATCTCCAACCAATTTCAACTGCAGGCGTAAAATGTGCTTCAAAAGAAACAACCAGTAACCCTGCAAACCCTATAAATTCCCGGTTTGATTTTAATTCTACAGCATATACTGTAAAT
>DASXLX010000038.1:0-76883 GCA_036495935.1 Candidatus Aquirickettsiella sp. | reverse complement strand
CGACGCATTGCTCTTAATCTGCTCAAAGCCGAAAAAACGGCTAAAGTCGGCATTAAAATAAAACGTAGTAAAGCCGGATGGGACTCCCAATATCTTGCTAAAATCTTAAATTCTTCGGGTTTTTAAGCGCGATTCCCCTGAATCTCCCAATTTTTAGAAGTGCCCTTAAGGAAAATTTAAGCAAATACTATTATTGTAGATAGAATATTATTGAAAATAAAGAGAGAGAGTAAAATGGGTATAGAAAAAATAAGAGCAAAAATAACTAACATAAAAAAAATCTATTCAGAAGATCCAAATACTTCCTCTGCTCAATTTACGGATGGCATCGTTTTAGCTTATACCAAGGCAGTGCTAAATAAACTAAACAAATTCATTCATGACACTGACAGCGATAAAATTATTGAAAATATTAAATTACTTCTCAAAGAGAACTGGGATTTAGTTAAAGGTAGTTTATTATCTTACACGGCTATACCGGAAAAAGAGATCACCCAGCTTTTATTAGATCTTACTGAATATGTCGTTGAGAAGGATGCCAATCTAGCTCCCATTAGCATTTTAATGCCAAATGTGTTTTGTGATAGCCTCTTTCTAGAGCAATATCCAAATTTGGATGAATTAAATATAACCCAATTGCGTACCGTTATTAAGACACATGTCCTTAGTCAAAATCATGCTTTTTTAATTCCGATTTCTTTATTAACAAAAGAAGACTATGTAGTCTCTAAAATTAATTTTCCCAATGTTTACTTCGACTTAGACGGTGATCCATTATCAGAATATCTTACAAATGAAGAATTAAACCTTTTAGCCAATCATTCCAGTGAAGCAAAAGCTATCTGGGATGCAAGGCATCAATATAAAAATCTTTTAGAGAATAAGGCGACATTGTTGGGCCAGCTTAATATATTAAGCCGAGCGTTAATACAAAATAGTAATAAAGGAAAAGGTCAAGAAGAAGATGCAGGAAAGGATATTTATTCAGCAATAATAAATTTTAATGGATATTGGCAAAAAGTATCTGATCATAATATTCCATCTCAGGTTTTATCAGAAATTCAAAAACTATTGAATTTAGCAGCACCGCAGGAACAGGAAAAAGAAAAAAACAAAAATAGAAACCATAGGAATTTAATAGATACTTGCTTAGCTACTCGCAGAAAAGGTTTAGAAAATTCAATAGCAGGTCATGAAGAAATATTGGATGCTATTGGATTAACGCATGAACAAAAAGAAAGCCAAATTATTGAAGTTAAAGAAAAGCTCCAAAAAGCTACGGAAAATCTTCGAAAATCCTTAGAGAATAATACTTACTCAGGACAAGAACAACGTGGAATAACAATAAAAATTCTTCATGATTTAACGATTGGTTTAAGATTTAATGATTTAAATGGATTAGCTGATGCATTGAAGAATATTAGTGTCCACGACGTGAAAGCTATTTGCGCACTAGAAGGAGCCCAGGAAAAAATTGTAGCGATAATATCTAATATTGAAAATTTTGTTATTTTAACTATAGAATTGAATAATGAGATATTAAAAGCACTGCTTGATGGGATCAAAGATAATATTATGCATCTTATCCCATCATGTAAAGATCTTTTAGCTTTGCTTATTTCTCTTGATCTCAATCAATGCGCTGCCGTTGTCAAAGCGTTAAAAGACCAGCTGCCGACCATTATTAAAAATGCATATGACTTTAGGGATGTTTTTGAGTTTCTTACTCTTGAACAACGCACCGTCGTTTTTGAAGCGTTAAAAGACCATTTGCCGACCATTATTAAAAATGGATCGGACCTTGGGTATGCTCTTAAATTTCTTACTCTCGAACAATGCAGCGTCGTTTTTGAAGCGTTAAAAGACCAGCTGCCGACCATTATTAAAAATGGATCGGGCCTTGGGTGTGCTCTTAAATTTCTTACTCTTGAACAACGCAGCGTCGTTTTTGAAGCGTTAAAAGACCAGCTGCCGACCATTATTAAAAATGCATATTACTTTAGGCATGCTTTTGAATTTCTTACTCTTGAACAACGCAGCGTCGTTTTTGAAGCGTTAAAAGACCAACTACCCTCTTTTGTTAAAATCACCTATGATTTTAACAAAATTTTTAGATATCTTACTCCTGAACAATGCACTATCATGGTTGAAATGTTAAAGGATCGGCTACTTTCTTGTATTAACAATCTCACTGATTTTAGCTCTATTTCTAGTAGTCTCACTTCAGATCAGTGCAAAGCGGTGTATAACCCCCTAAAAGAACAATTATTTTCGATTAAACAATGCCTAATAAAATACGAAACTCAGTTAGATAAATCGTCTCAAAATACAAATAATAGCTTTTCTGAAGCGGACGATATTCAGGATTATTTGCAACAAGTTATATCACAATTTAGAAATTTTATTGAAAAAAATACTTGGAATACAAAAGGAATACATCTTTTTAAGAGAGCTGTTCCTGATGGTATCCAAAAATTAAGAAATGTATTAGCCGATAACGATTTAGATAATTTTGAAAAATTAAAAAAATTGTCTGAAATAATAACCTATAAATGTAAAAACACTCCTTATTTTAGAAAGGCTATTACGAACAATTTTTATCGTGAATTATCAGTAATTTTTCAATCCGTCGACAAGCCAGTGGAAGTGTCTAATGAAAGACAGGCAACTACCAACTACTATATGTAGTAGCTCAGACGGTCTGTTGAAAAAGTGCATGGTAAAAATTAAATTATCAAGAAATAGTTTTGGCATGATAATAAAATAAATTTTTACCCATTTTTTTTAGTAGGGATAAAAAACAACCCAATAAAAATAAAAAATAAAAAGGATAAGCCTCTTAAAGTTTTGAATCATGGCTATCAGGTAGCATTGAATCTGTATTTTTTCTAATCCACGGTACTTAGCACGCCGTAAGCATGATTTTCCTTGGCTTCTGCAAATAAACCTTCAATTTTCCACTGACGTTCAATCAATTTTTTCTTAAAATGTAAAGTTTGCTGTCGTTTTTTAATACGATCAATTTCATCTTGATATAGCCCGCGATAAATAAATCTGGCGCGATGCGAATAATTATCAGGCAAACATTCGCTACGTAACAGACAGCGCTGACAATATTTACCCACTGGTCCACGACCATAGCCTTTATCCGCTATCCATTCATCAACAGGAAAATTAAATTGCTGCAATTGATAGGAAACACGCTCTGGAAAAACAATACATTCATGTCGAGCGCCATGTTGTCACATGGCAATCGGCTATCATACGGGAGGCAGCATCGATTGAATAATGTGTTTTATAAAACATAATTTCCGGTAAGCTCTTTTTCTTGATACTAAGGAGGCATCTGGGTCTGTCTTACTAACGTGCGTTTAATTGGGTACTTTACGTTGCTTCCACCCTCATTAAAATCATGGTAACGCTGATTATAAATCTTCAATACTCGTGCATTAAGATCACTTTCTTCTCGTTCGACTAAACTTCCCATCCCGGCATTAGCCTCAAAAAGACTTGTATCTGAGATCATTTTTTTCCCTTTAATGATTCCGTTTGCTGCCATTGCCTAATAAATTTTTCAAAAATAGCTTGATAAGTCTTCATGCCAAAACGGTCACGAATTCGCGTTAAAGAAGAATGGTCAGGTACCTCATCCTGTCCGAAAAATCATAGCAAGACAGGTGTTGTAAAGATATTAAGAATAACAAAAACTAACGGCTCCCGATGCCAAGCAATCATAGTTATTCACCATTATAAAATTCATCTTCTTCTTGGTTAATTTGTGCAGCTGAATTAATGTCAATTTCGAATATTTAGTAGACTGCAAGCAAATTCCAAAGTTAATCCAGAAAATACACAGAATTTTTCTAATAATCTTCGTATATTTTACAGTAACTATCTAACTCAGAATAGAGAAATTGCTTCTCAGTTTAACCGTTTGGCTCTTTAGCCTATACTTTATCAAACTGCATCTGACATTGACTAACCGGTGCAAAAGAACGGCGATGGATGGAGCTAGGGCCTAACTTTTTTAAGGCTTGTAAATGTTGCCGTGTGGTATAGCCTTTATGCTGCGCTAAACCATAACCAGGATATTCTGCATCCAACATCAGCATAGTAGCATCACGGTGTACTTTAGCTAGAATGGAGGCCGCACTAATAACGGAAATTTTCTCATCGCCTTTAATAATGGCCTTAGCTGCACAGTTTAGCTTAGGACAATGCTTACCATCTATTAGCACTAAGCTCGGCACTAACACTAACGCACATACGGCACGTTGCATAGCCAGTAAACTTGCATGAAAAATATTTAAACGATCGATTTCTTCCACTTCAGCACGACCTATCGCCCATGCCTTTGCTCTTTCTTGAATTTTTTTAGCAAGATACTCGCGTTTTTTTGCAGTTAATTGTTTCGAGTCTGCTAAACCTGCAATTGATTTTTTGCTATCCAAAATAACTGCTGCTGCAAATACGGGCCCCGCCAAAGGTCCTCGCCCTGCTTCATCAACGCCAGCTATCCTCTTCACACTTGGATTTTTGTCTGTGTTGTCGCTCAATTCGCAATCCTCATGTATGTGCATACACTCCGGTTGCTCATTCTCACGCCTTGCCAAAAATCCAATTGCTGTGAGTATATCAATTGCATTCCCATGATGACAAAAGCTTATGGAATTAAAAAAATTAAATCACATCTAGAAAAACATATTTTCAAACGTGTGTGCTTAAAATTTTTAATACTGCATCCACAGCTTGTTTACTTGCATGACAACGTAGTTGTTGATGGAGTACTAAAAATTCTTTTTCTAGTTTACTCACAATATCTGCATTGTTCAAATAATAAAGTAGTGCTTGCGATAAATTATCAACGTTAGCTTTTTCTTGAATAAATTCGGGAACCAATAATTTTTTAGCTAATAAATTTGGTAAAGCAATATAATCAACTTTAATTAAAAGTTTTGCCATCCAATAAGAGAGTTTGCTCATTCTATAAGCAACAACCATGGGTTTTTTTAATAGCATTACTTCTAATGTTGCTGTACCTGAAGCTAGCAATACGACATTGGCTGCTGCCATCACTTGGCGAGATTGACCGCGAACAAGCTGTAAAGGGAGATCCGGTGTTATTTGTTTGGCCAACTGCAGAAATTGCTGTTCCCTTTCTTGATTGACCATAGCAACAACAAAAACCAGTTTAGGATTTTGTTGATAACAACGTTGCGCGGTTTTGAGAAATAATTCTCCTAAGTAATTAATTTCGTTACGTCGACTACCCGGCAGAATGGCAATGATAGCAGCAGATTCTGGTAAGCCTAAAGTTTTACGGGCGGCTAAACTATCGGTGGAGAATGGAATTTCATCTGCGCTAGGATGTCCGACAAACTGTACGGGGATATCATGTTCCTCATAAAAACATTTTTCAAATGGAAAAAGACATAACATTAAGTCGACGGCTTTTGCAATTTTTTTTAATCGCCAACGACGCCATGCCCAAACACTGGGACTGACATAATGGAGGGTGCGTATACCATGCTTTTTTAAATTTTTTTCTAAATCGAGATTAAATTCGGGTGCATCAACACCTATAAATACATCCGGCGGATGCGCGATAAAATATTCAGTGATTTCGCGACGACAACGCAGTAGTTGTGGCAATTGCTTCAGGATTTCACCTAAACCCATAACAGACAAACGTTCCATGGGAAATAAAGAACGGACGCCTTGTTGCTGCAGTTCTGGTCCAGCAATCCCTGAAACACTAAATGGGATTTGTCTGCGTTTTAATTCCTTGCACAGATCGGCAGCCAGCAAATCGCCTGAAGTTTCCCCAACCACGATGCCAATACGAAGCGGAAGTTTAACGAATGATGCCACGTTCAGAATTTTTAAGTGCTGATGCCATGAGTTTTACCTGAGGAGAATTGAGTTCTAAAGGCTTTAATTTTTCTAAAGCTTGTTCAACCGTTAAATTTTTACGAAAAATTAATTTATATGCGCAACGTAAAACACTAATCGCTTCCTCGCTGAAACCACTTCTTCTTAGGCCTTCTTTGTTGAGACCGCAAACACGCGCTTCATGTCCACCTTCTACTAAAATATAAGGTAATACATTTTGTCGTACCATGCTTGAAGCGGCAATAAAGCTATGATCACCAATATGGCAAAATTGATGCACCGCACTGTAAGCACCCAAAATGGCATAATTTCCGATGGTAACATGACCCGCTAAAGCCACGTTATTAACAAAAATCGCATGGTCACCAATGACACAATCATGCGCAATATGAGAGCCGACCATGAAAAGATTGTGGTGACCAATTTTAGTTAAACTTTTATCTTGAGCGGTTCCACGATTAATCGTGCAATATTCGCGAATGACATTATGATCACCGATTTCTAGGTAAGTTTTTTCACCTTGATATTTTTTATCCTGCGGATCATCACCGACAGAAGAAAAAGAGTAAATTTTGTTATACGCACCCAAATGCGTGGGACCTTTCACTACGACATGCGAACCAATAACAGTACCAGGGCCTATCTCTACATCAGGTCCAATAATACTCCAAGGCCCTATACTCACATCAGTACCTAACTGAGCAGCGGGATCTACAATAGCCAGCGCATCTATCATTTTAGCACTTTCTCCCAGCGCCCATCAGCGTTGCTTCACAAGCTAGCTCGTTGTCTACTTTAGCGGTGACTTTGCATTTCCATATATTACCTTTTACCTTGATAACCTCAGCTTCTATTAACAGCTGGTCCCCCGGAACTACGGGTCGTTTAAAACGTGCATCATCAATACCTGCAAAAAGATATAAAAAACCTTCTTTATTTTCTCTATTCGCATGTAAAGCAAGAATACCTGTCGCCTGCGCCATTGTTTCTAAGATAAGTACACCTGGCATAATCGGATTGCCAGGAAAATGACCTAAAAAATAAGGTTCATTCACAGTTACATTTTTTATAGCCAATATCGATTTTCCGGGTACTATTGAAATGACTTTGTCGATCATTAAAATAGGATAACGCTGCGGTAAATAAGATAGTATTTCTTGGATATCCATAACATCGCTCATAGTGCTTACCTAAGTATATTTTTTCTGTTTTTACTGATTTTTAATCATTATCGATCGATTTATTATTAACTAATGCTTCCGTTTTTTTCAATCTTTTCACCAATTGATCCAGTTGACGAAATCGTATGCTATTTTTTTGCCATTCACGCTGGGGTTGGATTGAATGTGTTGAAGAGTAAATTCCAGGATTACGGATAGAATGTACTACACTCGACATACCGGTAATATACACATTATCCACAATTTCTATATGTCCGTTGATACAGACCCCCCCACCAATCATACAGTTTTTACCGATATGTGTACTTCCAGCAATACCGGTGCATCCTGCAATAGCAGTATTTTCACCAATCCTAACGTTATGACCTACTTGTATTTGGTTATCTAACTTTACACCATCACCAATGATCGTGTCATCCAGCGCGCCACGATCAATACTGACATTCGCTCCGATTTCAACATCATCACCGATTTGTACTTTTCCTAATTGAGGAATCTTAAGCCATTTATTATTTTCTTTGGCTAAACCAAAACCATCACTACCAATAACAGTTCCATTGTGAATAATCACTCGTTCGCCTATTCGCGTATCTGCACACACACTGACAAGCGACGTTAAACGTGTATTGGCACCGATAATGACATTATTGCCAATTACACACGCAGCACCTATCACAACACCCTCATCTAAATGCGTGTTAGCACCTATCACAACATACGGAGCAATGCTGACACTAGGGTGAATATAACAATCTTCACCGATGATAGCCGTTGCATGAATTCCAGGATTAAATGCTGTTACTGGTTCAAATAATTTAGCAATCTTAGCAAAAGCAAGGTAAGGATCGGCGACCACTAAGGCATTATTCGGGGCATGTTTCAAACATTCTGCACGCAGAATAACCGCTGAGGCTTGCGTGGTCGTAAGATATTTTAGATAACGTTTATTATCTAAAAAAGAAATTTGTCCTGGCTGTGCATTTTGCAAAGTCATAATACCGCTGATCGAACAAGCCGGATCACCTTTCAGATCAGCATCGATTAAATGGGCAATTTCTTGTAATGAATGGTGACGCGGCATGTCTAACTCTACTTTTTTGTTTCAGCCTGTAGTAAAGAATTTTTCGTCATTGTGAGCACCTTAGGTGCGGTAATCTAAGTAGATGGCCACGTCCTCACAAACGTTTCAGCCTCGCCATGACGGGTTATTGTTGTGCGAAGAGCATTAAGCTCTTTTTAATGCATCTAATATTTGTTGCGTAATATCAAGATTATTTTTAGCATATAAAGTGCTGCCTTTTTGAATGACTAAATCATAACCTGATTGCGCAGCTACTTTACTCACCACACCATCTAGTTGCTGACTAAAATTGTGTAATGATGCACTTTGCTGCTTAGATAAATCTTTTTGAAATGAAGCTATCATGGAATTCACATTATTACGATCCGTCATGAGCTTATTTTCTAAATTATTACGCTCATCTGTTTTCATAACAGCAGCATTTTTTTGCAAATTAGAAGCTTCTTTCTGTAATTCGTTTTGTGCTTTAACAATACTATCTTGTCGACCTTTAAATTGGCGAGTTAAAGCATCATTGATTTTGGAAATCTGTGGAGCCTTTTGTAATATTACTTGCATATCAACAACCGCTAATTTTAATTCGTCGGCATGAACAGGTAAAGTCAACAGACCTGCCATTAATGTCACGATAGATACTAAGCAAATTTTGTTCATTATCAGCTCCTTAAATAAGCTAAAATTAAAAACCTGTTCCAATATTAAACTGGAAAACTTGAGTTTGATCGCCAGGTTGAGGGTTCATAGCCTTAGCTATGCTAAAGCTTAATGTTACATTAAAAATCGGAACTCGCCAATCTACATCTATTCCGGCGGAATAGCGCAGTGGTCCTGAACCGGTACCCCCTCTAACAATAGGTGGTGGAGGATTCAATCGAGTGATGCCTAACGTAGAATAAGTATTACCCGCATCGATAAAGATACTGGTTCTTAATTTATCAGATATTGGGTTCGGTACAATTAAAGCTAGGCTTCCGACTGTCATCACATTACCCCCCAGAAAATTGCCGTTGGTGTCTTTAGGGCCTAGAGTACTAATTTCGTAGCCTCTAACTTGGCCATCAATACCGATACCACCCGCGTAATAATTGGTAAAAAAAGGCAATCCAGAAGTTGAAGCGAATCCATTACCATAACCTAAGCTTAGACGACTTTGCAGAATAAAATTATGTTTGAAAGGCAAATAACCTGTCCCTGAGTAATTCGCTTTATAATAATATAGGGGTTGACCGCCAACAGGTAAAGCAAGTTGGACACTAGCATTTTGAAAGATTCCACTGGTAGGAAATACCAATCGATCGAAGCTATTTCGTGACCAACCCAATGTGAATAAAAATTGATTAAATTGTACGCCATGCTGTGCAACAAATTTTTGTACTTCGAGTGATTGTTGAGCAGTTGGAGGCAAATTCAGCTGTATTTTTTGTAAGCCACCTTGAATCAGCAAACTATCCCCACGCTCATCAAAAGGGATACTATAATGGAGATCACCACCATAGGTGTTGGTGTTATAGGTCGTGGTATTCAAATCACTCGGTGTTGATCGTTGATAGAACAGATCATATCCGCGTTGTATGCCATCTAGGGTGTAATAAGGATTGTTATAACTAATACTATAAACCGTTGCCGCACGCGTATTATTGAAATTTAAAGCTAATTGATTACCGGTTCCGAAAACGTTATTTTGATTCAGGGATGCACCCACTACAGGCCCGTTAGTTCCATAACCTAAACTAAATAAAGCTTGTGCCGCATGTGCTTCATTGACATTAACATCGAGATCAACTTGATCGGTATATCCAGCAATAGGAACCGGCGTTAATTGTGGCTCTCCTTCAAGATAGCCGCTGAGAGCAAGTTGTCTTATAGACGTTTTCATATCGGATTCAGAAATCAGGCTCGCTTCTTGTTGACGTAACAAACGTCGAAATACTAAATCTTGTGTTTTTAGATTACCGGATATATTGATGTGTCGTACATAGACTCGATTACCTGGATCAACATAGAAAGTTAAAAAAACAGTTTTATTTTCTTCATCTATTTGCGGCGCGGTATTAACGGTCGCAAATAGATAACCAAAATCGCCTAGTGCTTTTTTAATGCCCTGCTCTGCCGCTACAATTTTTTCACGCGAAAATATCTGGCCCGATTGTAAAGGAACTAAAAGCTGGTGTAATTTAGTTTGCGAAACAATTGCGCTTCCTGTGAATTGATAACCGCTGAGTTTGTATATCGGCCCTTCGGTAATATGGATAATAAGATAAACATGTTTTCTATCGGGAGTTAAGCTAGCCTGTGTAGAATCTACTTTAAATTTAAGATAACCCCTATCCATATAATAAAATTGTAAGGCATCTAAGGTAGCAGATAATCGATCTTGACTATATTGATCACTATTAAAGAAAAATGACCAAAAATGGTGGGTACCCATAGGCAAGGCGCCACGTAATTTTCTTTCACTAAAAACATGATTGCCGATGATAGAAATATCGGCAACTTCTACGGTAAGACCCTCTGAAATAAGAATACGTATTGAGACGCGATTATTAGGCAGCGCTATTACGATGGGTGTTACCCGCACTGAATATTTCCCCATATTGTCGTATTGTGTACGTAGTTGTGCAACAAAACGATCTAAAGTGGCTTTATCAAATAAGCGACCGCGAACTAAACCAATTTTTTTTACAATTTGCTTTAGCTTATCTTTAGGAATTTCTTTATTACCGGTGATATCCACTTCACTAATGGTCGGTCTTTCCACCACTTTTATAATTAAAGTATTCGCTTGCTCTTCTAAAGTGACATCACTAAAAAATCCAGTTGCATATAGCGCATCGATAACAGCAGACGATTGATAGGACTGAAAAGACTGACCGGTTCTAACCGGTAAATAACTAAGCACGGTATCACGACTGATACCTTGTAGACCATCAATCTGAATCCGGTTGACAGTAAAAGCTTGCGCAGGCAGAGCAAGAAAAAAAATGATCGATAACGATCCTACTAAAAAAATTCTCAATAAAAGTCGCAACATAATCGTTATTTTTTAGCCAAAAAAAGACATTACTCTTCGCATTTGAATTTTGTCTGCATTGTCCGCTCAATTCGTAATTTTCATGTAGTGTAAGACCAGGTTGCTGTAGGGACACGGCGCTAGCCAAAAACCCCATTGCTGTGAGTATATAAAAAGTTTGCCAAAGAACTAAACTGTGCTTTTATATGATGCATATTCTAATGGATAACAGATCCTCTTCGTACCACTTTCGTTACTCTCGCGCTATAATGCTTTAAAATCATCTCTTTAGCAATCTCACGAGCTAAATTATCATCCTCCAAAATAACACTGAGATTAGAAACAGGTCGGGAATGAAGTTTTTCCAAAACATCCTGATTGAGCTTAGCAATATCAGTAAAATAGATTTTACCATCTAAAAACGCTTGTACAGCAATTTCATTCGCGGCATTCAGGATAGTTGTCGCTGTCCCGCCAATACGTAATGCTTGATAAGCTAAGTTTAAACAGGGATAGCGTTTTTCATCAATCGCTAAAAAATCTAGACGTGCTACTTTTAATAAATTTAAAGTCGCTGCAGAATTATTAATTCGCTCTGGAAAAGCCAACGCATAGGAGATAGGAATACGCATATCAGGGCTGCCTAATTGCGCTAAAATTGATCCATCCAAGTATTCTACTAGGGAATGCACAATACTCTGAGGATGTAATACCACTTCAATTTGATCCAACGCTAAACCAAACAAAAAATAAGCTTCTATGACTTCAAAGCCCTTATTCATGAGCGTCGCCGAATCAACGCTAATTTTGCGTCCCATACGCCAATTCGGATGTTGACAGGCCTGTGCGGGTGTCGTTGCTTGCAATTGTGCTAGAGATTTATGGCGTAGTGCACCGCCCGATGCAGTTAAAATAATTTTTGCCAGATTTTTACAAGGATTATCACGTACAACTTGTCCATGTAAACATTGAAAAATAGCATTATGTTCACTATCTACGGGTATTAAAGTATTTTGCACGCGTTGCGCTTCTTCTATGAATAAAGGACCTGCCATGACTAAAGCTTCTTTATTTGCAAGGAGTACTTGCTTCTTAGCTTTAATGGCAGCTAGCGTAGGTAATAAACCTGCTGCGCCTACGATAGCAGCCATCACGGTATCAACCTCATCGAGACTCGCAACAAAAGCTAAAGCACCCCCACCAAATAATACTTTTGTTTTTACAGATTCCGCGCGCAAACGTTGCTGAAGGTGTTCGCTTAGGTTTTCACTGCCCACTACAGCATAAGTAGGGTTATATTTTAGACATTGTTGAAATAATAAATCGATATTGTAGTGGGCTGTTAAAGCGATCACATTGAAACGCGTGGGATGTTTACTGATAACATCTAAGGTATTAACACCAATAGATCCGGTTGCACCTAAAATAGTTAAAGATTTCATGTGACTAAACCTAGTAGTAATAAAGATCCTGCATACACAGGAGCTGCAGCCAGTAAACTATCTATCCTATCCAAAATTCCGCCATGGCCAGGCAACAATTGGCCACTATCTTTTAAACCTCGCAGTCGTTTTAATTGACTTTCAAATAAATCTCCTGCTACCGCTGCTAAACTCGTCAATAATACCAATAACCACATTTGACTCAACGTTGGCTTCATTCCTTGGAAAAAATAGAGCATTAGCATTGCCGAAAAAAAAGTAAACAATAATCCGATAATAAAACCTTCCCAGGTTTTTTTTGGACTCAAAGTCGGCGCTAAAAGATGCCGACCCCATAGACGACCACTGACATACGCTGCTGTATCGGATAACCAAATAATCAGGAACACAAACATTAAATAAACCGGTGTCAGCTGCAGTTTTTGTAAGGCCACCCAGCATAAGCTAATGATTAACCAACCTAAGCCAGCACTGATAGATGGACTTATCTTCGGTAATTTGGATTGATTACGCGCCCAAATTAGATAAACACTTAATAGTAACCAAAAAACTAAACCACACTTCAAAATCCAGTCATAGCTTAGATAAGATAAAATGAGAAATAAAATCGTCGCTTGCCCACCTACATATAAAAATCGCTGCGCCAGATCCTTGTAAGCACTCAAACGTGCCCATTCCCAGGCAGCCAGTAACATGATAACCGCTGTAATCAGTTTAAAATAAAATTCTGATGTATAAAAAATTCCAATGATAACTAAAGGAATCAATATCAGTGCTGTTAAAATTCTAAGTTTAAGCATTTATTTCCGCGAGTTGCTCACTAATGCATCCAAATCGCCTTTCTCGTTGTGTATAAAACTGCAATGCTTTATTCAGCTCGTGCTCATCAAAATCAGGCCATAAGATATCGGTAAAATACAGTTCAGTGTAAGCCAACTGCCAGAGCAAAAAATTACTGATTCGATATTCACCACTGGTGCGAATTAATAGATCGACCGCTGGCAGATCCGCTAAGCTTAAATACTCAGCAAATATTTCTCGAGTTAATATTTCAGTCTCGAGCTTGCCTGACTTAACTTGATTCATAATTCTCTGAGCGGCCTGAACAATATCCCACTGACCACTATAATTCACGGCAATTATTAATTGCAGACCGGTATTTTTAGCCGTTAAAGTCTGAGATTTATCGATCCATTCACGTAGTGGTTGATTAAACCCTTCCAAATTACCTACTATTCTTAACTGAACATTGTTCTTAGTTAATTTATCAATTTCGTTTTTCAAGGTGTTTAGGAAAAGCGTCATTAAATAATTAACTTCTTGTTCAGGGCGCTGCCAGTTTTCACTACTAAAGGCAAATAAGGTAAGCGCTTCAATCTTCATTTCGCCACAGAGTTTAATTACCTTACGAACAGCTTTCACCCCTTCTTGATGACCTAGCATCCGCGGTAAATGACGACGTTTCGCCCAACGACCATTTCCATCCATAATGATAGCAATATGGCGTGGACGTTTTAATGCATGAACATTGTCTGGAATTGACATAGAATGGTGAGATTAAATTTGCATTAACTCTTCTTCTTTGGTCTTTGCTATCTTTTCTACTTCTGCGATATTTTGATCAGTCATTTTTTGTATCATATCCTTAGCGCGACGTTCTTCATCTTCAGTGATGAGCTTTTTCTTAATCAATTCTTTAAGTTGTTGATTGGCATCTTGACGATAGTTTCGGATGGATACACGGGCATCCTCAGCTTCTTGTTTGACTAACTTACTCATATCGCGCCGACGTTCTTCAGTTAGCATTGCTAATGGAACACGAATAACATTGCCTGCTGTTACAGGGTTTAAACCTAAATTAGATTGAATAATTGCTTTTTCGATGGAAGTAATTGACGATTTTTCCCAAGGCGTAACCAATAAGGTTCGTGCATCGGCGACAGTAATACTCGCCACATGATTCAAAGGCACTTCTTTTCCACCATATTGGGGAATACGTAATTGCTCTAATAAACTCGGATGCGCCCTGCCCGTTCGTAACTTAGCTAAGTTAACTTTTAAAGCTTCCAATGCTTTTTGCATACCTTGTTCAGTTGTTAGTTTTATCGGTCCTATCATACTAAATTCCTCTTACTCACTAATGTACCTTTACTTTTGCCTTGTAGAATATCAACTAATGCATTTTTGCATTTAATATTAAAGACAAGTATGGGTAAATCATGATCGCGACATTGTGTAAATGCACCTAAATCCATGATACCGAGTTCTTGTTCCAAGGCTTTTTCATAGCTCACCTGGGAATATAACACAGCTTTTGGATCTTTTTTGGGATCGGCATTGTATACACCATCAACATGCGTTGCTTTAAGCAATAATTCAGCACCAATCTCTACGCCACGTAAACTCGCAGCAGAATCTGTACTGACTAAGGGATTTCCTGTGCCGCCCGCGAAGATAACGATGTATCCTTTTTCTAGATAACGTATCGCCTTGTAACGTTCAAACAGAGGGGCGAAACCACCGATAGGAATTGCTGACATAATTTTGGTTATTTTTTTGTGTTGCTCAAGGGAATCGCGCAATGCCAATGCATTGATCACAGTACCCAACATCCCCATTTGATCGCCGGTAATTCTATCAATACCGCTACGTGCTAATACTTCGCCACGAAAAATATTGCCACCACCAATCACGATACCTATTTGCACACCTAAATCTGCCGCAGCAACAATGTCAGATACAATACGGTTAAGCTCTATGGGATCCAGCATTCGCAAAGATTCTCCATGGAGTGCTTCCCCACTGAGTTTAAGCAAAACACGTCGATACTTTAATGGATGTGCCATCATAAATAACAAATTTAAAGAGAAGGAATAATAACCTATGCAGCGTGCTGATTCTAGAGTTTATTGATAATTGGCCAAATTTAAATAGTAGTATTCTAGAGTGCAAAGCTGGTGTGCATTTGCTTAGTTAAATAGCCCACTATCCTTTCCGCAGAGTTAACGATTTCAACACGATGTTCAAGCCTAGCGATGCTATCTTGTACTTCATCAAGGTGCAACTTATCTGCCATCGCTGCATGAATATCTGCTTTTTTTGCTAAGACATCCCAAAGTTTTTCTAACCAAGTTTTTACCATTCTTTCTTTTACACGTGGGTAGTTTTTTTTCATCAGAGGCCAATAAAGCTGCCAATTCAAATCAAAATATCCCTTTAATAAAGACCTTAGCATTTCTAAATTTTCCGCAATCAACGCGTGATGTTTTCCTTTTAAAGGTAAGCTTGCTATTAAATGAATAATTAATTTAAAGTGGATACCAAACACTGACTTTAAAAGCCAGTGTTTGGTCAATTAGGAGTTTAAGAAGAGCCTTTAACTTGCGCCATCACCGCTTCAGCGAAATCTTCAGTTGGTTTTTCTATCCCTTCACCGACGGCAAATCGCACAAAACTTATGATCTCCGCTCCTGCACTTTTTAATAACTGTCCGACACGCATGTTTGGATCTTTTACAAATGCTTGACCTAATAAACTCATTTCATCACGGAATTTATTCAGTCGTCCTTCTACCATCTTATCGATAACGGCTTGTGGCTTACCAGTGCCTTGCGATTGCGCCATAATAATTTCTCGCTCTTTTGCCAGAATTTGTTCAGCAATATCATCAGCCGAAATTACCACTGGATTATTAGCAATAATATGTAAGGCTAAATCTTTAGCCAGTTGTTCGTCACCACCTTTTAATTGTACGATAGCGCCGATACGGCCCATATGCACATAAGATCCCAAGAGGGTATCGGTTTGTACGCCAACGAGATGTAAACGTCTTATTTGAATGTTTTCACCTAGCTTAGCGACGAGTGCTTCACGAGTTTTTTCTACTGTTTCGCCGGTATCCGCAAACGTAAAGGCTAACAGTGACTCAAGCTTAGCAATCTGATGATCCAGTGCGCATTGTGCAGTTTTCTCGGCAAACTGTTTGAAATTTTCATCGCGAGCGACAAAATCCGTCTCGCAATTAACTTCTAAAATAATTGCAGGGCCTGTCACCGCTGAAGATTTAATAACTATTAAACCTTCAGCGGCAATACGTCCTGATTTCTTTTCAGCTTGAATTTGACCTGATTTACGCATCGCTTCAGCCGCTGCATCCAGATCTCCCTCTACGGATTCTAAAGCTTTTTTACAATCCATCATGCCAGCGCCGGTTCGAGCACGTAAAGCCTGAACCATAGCGGCCGTTATTATTGTTGACGTCATGTACTATTCCTCTTTCCCTTGCGTAGAGTTAGTCGATTCCACTGCAGGTTCTTGAGTTTCGGCTTTTTCTACTTCAGTGCATGTTAAGTCGCTTGGTTTTTTTGCAGCCGCGCGTGCTTCTAAAATAGTATCCGCAACCATCTGCGTATACAGTGTAATCGCACGTGCCGCATCATCATTACCTGGAATGATATAATCAATACCTTCAGGTGAATGATTGGTATCAATAATACTGATAACCGGTATCTTTAGCTTTTGTGCTTCACAAATAGCAATATGCTCATAGCCTCTATCAATCACAAATAAGACGTCCGGTAAACCACTCATATCTTTAATACCGCCTAAACCTCGTTCCAATTTATCCATTTGTCGCTGTAAATTCAGCGCTTCCTTTTTAGTCAATTGGTTAAAACTACCATCTTGGCTTTGCGCTTCTAATTCTTTAAGTCGTTTAATAGACTGACGGATGGTACGATAATTCGTTAACAACCCACCTAACCAACGATGGTTAACATAAGGCATACCGCAGCGTAATGCTTGTTCTTTAACTAAATCCTGTGCGGCACGCTTTGTTCCTACAAATAAGATTTTACTACCCGGCCGAGCCGCTATTTTCGCAATATAGTTCAGCGCTTCGGTAATATATTCTCGGGTTTTTTCTAGATCGATGATGCTAATTCCATTACGCACCCCGTAGATATACGGCGCCATTTTTGGCTCGCGAAAACACGTACGATGGCCAAAATGAACACCTGCTTCAAATAACTGTCTTAATGTTGCTGTTGCTGACACTCTATATAATCTCCAATTGGGTTAAACCTCCACCTAGTATTATTTGAAGACTATCTTTAAAACATAGCCACCCTCAAATAACGCTTAAATAAATAGGTGTGTGAAATAACGCTTTTCAGCGCGGTGTTTTATACCATAGAATGACTTGTTGCATCAACATCAAGCCCGACATACTGGGTTTATACTCACAGCAATGGGATTTTTGGCAAGGCAGCGCGAGAATGAAGCAACCGAATAATTCAAGATATATGAGGATTGCGAATTGAGCGCCCAACACAGACAAAAATTCAAGGGCGAAGAGTATCTCAGAAGGAGGCAATCCATGCCCTATATATTAGTACTTTATTACAGCCGTTATGGCGCGGTAGCAAAAATGGCCCAACAAGTCGCAAGAGGCATAGAATCTATCGCCGATGTGGAAGTAAGAATTCGTACCGTCCCAAATATTTCGACGGTGTCTGAAGCCGTAGAAGAGAAAGTCCCATCCGCTGGCCCTCCTTACGCCACACACGAGGATGTTCGCGACGCTATCGGTATCGCCTTAGGCAGCCCGACGCGTTTTGGGAATATGGCCGCTCCCTTAAAGCATTTTATCGATAGCTTAAGTGGTCTATGGTTTTCAGGCGAACTCGTCGATAAACCGGTTGGTTTTTTTTCTTCGACCTCTAGTCTGCATGGCGGACAAGAAACCACACTACTGAGTATGATGCTACCCATGATTCATCTCGGCATGATTGTCATTGGCGTCCCCTATACTGAATCCGATTTAAGCACTACGCAAACGGGTGGTACGCCTTATGGACCCACGCATATGGCCGGTAAAGAAAGCAAAAATCCGCTGAGCGACGAAGAAAAACGGCTTTGCCAAGCTTTAGGCAAACGTTTAGCACATGTTGCATTGAAATTGACTGCATAATCACTATCTGGAATCAGTCCTACCGATTCCAGATGACCTAAAAATTGATTACGCTCCTGGAGGAATTATAACAATTTCAGTTTCAGGATTACTCTTAGCAGGAAAAGGGAACTGATAGCTTGTAAAGATTTATCTAAACAAACTCTAATTTCAGACAGTTCTTTATTAATATTGATTACACGCACAGAATCAGTTTTTAAATTGGAATTCTTTAATAAAAATAAAGTTTTAATTTCTTTAACTTTTTTAGTTGTTTTGGTATCGATATGATCAAAAAAATCAGGGATTTTAATTTCTGTAAATGCCTGCTTAGATAAATCAAAAAATTGCTTTGGATCAAAACCACTACATCTTCCATGTTTTTACCATTCATGTTCGATTAATTTTTTACTGGATATAACCGATAATGCATCCGCAATAACTGCATCACTCAATTTTTCTTGAGTACAGGTTTTATCTATGCTAGGCCATAAACCATGTAATACAAAATGATAAGCTTGTTGAGCGCTTGTCTTTTACATTGCATACCTAATTGATGATGAGTTTTACAATATTCAAGAGACCAACTTAACGCCAATACATAATAATCCAGCTTATTTTTTTAGTGGTAGAAGAAATAGGTTATGTTATTGAGAGGGATTGTGGCTTTAAGAGTAAAAAATAATTCTAATTTAAATAATAAATTTTATTAAACTGTAAACTATAATTTTAAAATCGTTTTCACTAAAGGAATCGTTAATTTACGTTGTAAACTTAAACTTGCTTTATCAAGTTGTGTCAACGCAGAAAAAAGCGCTTGCGAATCGCGCGGAAGACGAAGCAATAAAAATTGACCTACTTCCTCAGAAAGCTCCAAGCCTCTTAAGTCAGCGCGCTGTTGTAATGCAATGAGTCTTTCGGCATCATTTAACTCGCGTACTTGAAATAAAACACCGCTAGAAAGACGTGAAACTAAATCAAGTAATGATAAATTTAATTGATTAGGAACATTTTTGGCTGCAATAAGTAAATAGCGCGTCTGTTCTTGCAAGCGATTATAGAAATGAAATAATGACTCTTGCCAAATACTATCTTCAACAATACTTTCAAGTTCATCGATACAAACCATATCCACTGATTCTAAACCGCGCAATATCTCGCTACTATTATTTTTTTTTAATGTATTTAAGGGTAAATAAGCGACAGAAAAACCTTGCTGTTGCGCCTCATGACAGCAAGCTTGCAATAAATGCGTACAACCGGCTCCGGGGTTGCCCCAAATATAAATATAGGACTCACCTATTTTTCGAGAAAAATGTCGTAAACTATTTAATAGAATAGCATTTTGACCGATATAAAAATTTTCAAAGCAGCATGCATCGGGGGGTTGAATCGGCAAAATTAATTGTGTCAACATTGCTTTTGATTCTTAGCCGTTAATTTTTTACTCGCTAACTTTAAATAATAAGCCGCTTGCCAAAACCACATCCACGTATATTGGATAAAGCTTAATAAAGTGGTAACAAAGACCGCTTCTATAATATGTGGAATTAATTCGGCAGGGATATCAAAAAAAGCTAATTTAATAATGAGTAAACTCACTAATACCAACTGAAAAAAAGTATTTAATTTACTAATCCAAACCGGTTTATAATCTAGAGGGCCGACCCAATAACGATAAAGTAAAGCACCACCCATAATCCAGATATCGCGACCTATCACCATAATGGTTAACCAACAGGGAATTTGTTGCAGATAAGCCAGCACAACAAAACTACCCATGAGTAACAGTTTATCGGCCAAAGGATCCAATAAAGCACCCAACGGAGTCGTCCAATCAAAAAAACGTGCTAACAAACCGTCTAAGCCATCACTCAAACCCGCTATCACAAACAAATAAAAAGCTAGAGGATAGCACTTTGTCAATAAGGCCCATAAAATAGGGCCTATTAGGATAAAGCGAATGCAGGTAATTAAATTAGGTAGATGACGTAGTTGTAATTGCATCATTTTTTTGGCTTAATCAAACTAATCATAGGTGATCCATGCTGAAACCAGAACTCATTAACCAACTCATACTAAGGTTCCCTCAACTTCAGGCAGCTACTGTTAAGAAAAGTGTGGAGCACTTAATCCAACTGTTGGAACAAACATTATATCAGGGTCGTCGCATAGAAATACGTGGCTTTGGAAGTTTTTCACCTCATTATAATGCAGCACGTTCTGCTTTTAACCCAAAAACCGGTGAACACTTTTTAGCTCCTGAAAAGTATCGTATCCATTTTAAAATGGGTAAAACACTCAAATATTGTGTTAACAAACCTACTCTTCAGACTGAAATAAATTCTGCTGATTAATGCTCGATTTGTTCCAAAAAATCTCCAAGAGCGTAACATAATGCTTGCGTCCCGACACGCTGTAAAGCCGAAATTTCAAATATCGGTACCTGTGCTGGAACTTGGGTCTTTATCGATTGAGCAAACTCCTGTAACTCCTCACTAGAGAGTAAATCTATTTTATTTAATACTAACCACCTGGGTTTTGCGGCTAATTCAGGACTGTATTTTATCAGCTCATTTTCAATCAAAGTCATATTTTTTAATGGATTGCTACCATCTATGGGTCGGATATCCAATATATGCAATAATAGACGCGTACGATCCAGATGCTTAAGAAAATTTATGCCTAAACCTAAACCTTCGGCAGCACCCGTAATCAATCCCGGAACATCCGCCATCACAAAGCTACGCCCTGCTTCCAATCGCACTACACCTAAATGTGGCTGCAAGGTAGTAAATGGATAATCCGCTACTTTAGGCGTCGCCGCCGATACTGAACGTATCAGACTGGATTTTCCGGCGTTAGGTAAACCTACGAGACCTACGTCAGCCAATAATTTTAAAGAAAGTTTTAAGCGACGCGTTTCGCCAGGATGACCCGATGTAAATTGACGCGGACTACGATTGGTACTGCTTTTAAATCGTGCATTACCTAAACCATGCCAACCGCCTTTTGCGACACACTGCATTTGCTCTTTGGTGGTTAGATCGCCTATCAATTCTTGCGTATCCGCATCAAAGATTTCGGTGCCGATAGGCACATCTAAAATAAGATCAGCACCCTTTTTTCCTGCGCAATCACTGCCCTTGCCATTTTCGCCCCGTGCCGATTTATAAAGACGGTTATAATGAAAATCGATTAGTGTATTGAGATTGTTATTGGCTTTTAAATAGATGCTTCCCCCATCACCCCCATCGCCCCCATCCGGACCGCCTAAGGGGATAAATTTTTCGCGACGAAAACTAACGCAGCCCGCTCCGCCCTTTCCTGCTTCAACTAGTATCTCAACTTCATCTAAAAATTTCATAAAAAACCCCGCTGAGCGGGGTAACCATTAAAAACTATTAAAAAACGATTTTATTTTAAACGTGTTCAGCCGACTCGGTTAATACAGGAACCACATTCACATAACATCTGAGTTTAGCTCCTTTACGAGCAAACTTAACCACACCCTGCACTAAAGCATATAAGGTGTGATCCTTGCCAATACCAACATTCTTACCTGGATGATAATGCGTGCCGCGTTGACGGATAATAATATTGCCTGGTTTAACCGATTCACCACCGAAGTGTTTTACACCTAAGCGTTTTGAGTGTGAATCGCGACCATTACGGGTACTACCACCCGCTTTCTTGTGTGCCATAATGAAATACCCCTATAAAATCTCGGTAATTTGAACCGCTGTATAATGCTGCCGGTGACCCATCTGCTTTCTATGATGTTTACGGCGTCGAAACTTAATAATGGTAATTTTATCACCACGACCGTGCTCTACAACACGCGCTTTAACTTTTGAATCCGTTAAAAGAGGTGCTCCTACTTTGACATCGGTTTCATTAGCCAACAGTAATACTGGAAATTCAACAATAGAGTTAACCTCTGCCGTTAGCTTTTCTAGCTTAATCACTTCGTCTTTAGCGACTTTATATTGTTTTCCGCCAGTGGAAATAACTGCGTACATTATACTCTCCAATGAAACTACATGCAGGATCTAGTTACAAAATTCTTTAATGATGCTGGCTCCCCGAACAGGACTCGAACCTGTGACCCAATGATTAACAGTCATTTGCTCTACCAGCTGAGCTATCGGGGAATTTAAGCCGTTAAGGCCGCTTATAGTAATAGCAGAGGTAGCATGGGTCAAGAGCTGAAATAAATTTATTTATACAATTTTACCATTTTAGTTACGCTTTATTTTTGTTGATATAGCCCTGCGCTCCCACCCGATCGAGTGGTTTACAACTCAAATCTTTAGTGGCTAAAAGGTCAGGATGTAAAGTGCTCTTCAAGCAATCCTCTGTCTTTGAATCTTGAGAGTTGGTATTTTGTTCAAACTTTATTGATGGCATGCCTAGCATAGTAAAATTTACATAATAACTACACAAATAAATAGATAGAACCAAAAGACAGCAAGTGGATGACTGTTAATCATCCACTCAGCAAAGAAAAACAACAATTCAAATCCTTAGATTTGCAATCAAATAATGCCTATAACCATTGTCTATTTTTAATGCAATGTCCTACCATTTGCCACATAAGCCTGATAGAATAGCCCACTTTTAGAGCTAAAGATGTTACTTGGCTCAACTATATATAGCCAGGAACTTTTTAGTGAACTTTACAGAATTTAACTTAAACGCCCAAATTTTATCCGGTATTCAAGCCGAAGGTTACAAAACCGCCACACCTATCCAAGCCAAAGCCATACCGGCTATCTTGCAAGGCCAAGATGTCGTTGGTTTAGCCCAGACCGGAACCGGTAAAACTGCCGCTTTTGCCTTACCGCTTCTACAACATCTCATGGATGGACCTAAAGGTCGATTACGTGGCCTGGTCCTTGCCCCAACACGTGAATTAGCTGACCAAATTTGTATGGCTATCAATAAGCTCGGTGTTAAAACCGGTTTACGCTGTGCCACTATTTATGGTGGTAACGTCAAAAATTACGCTGAACAATATCGAACCTTACGCGGTGGCATCGACATTGTCGTCGCTTGCCCTGGTCGTTTACTCGACCTACTACAAGGGGGAAAAACAAACAAAACCAAGCGTGCGCAGGTTAATTTTAATTGCATTAAGATATTAGTCTTAGACGAAGCCGATCATATGTTTGATCTTGGATTCCGCGATCCTATTGATCATATTTTAAAATATTTACCCAAGCAGCGTCAAAACTTGCTTTTTTCTGCCACGATGTCATCCGATATCCGCTTATTAGCGAACAAGGTTTTGAATAATCCTGTTTCGATAAAAATCGGTGAGTCCGCTCCGGCTAATACCGTCACGCAAACACTGTACCCGGTTTCAGAAGCACTGAAAACCGATTTGTTAGAAACCATTTTACTAAACAGTGCGGTAGAGTCGGCCATCATTTTCACTCGCACTAAACAGCGGGCCAAACGCTTAGCAGAACATCTTACGCATCTTGGTTACAAAGCGACTTCCTTTCAAGGTAATTTATCGCAAAGTAAACGAAAAATTGCGCTCGGTAAATTTCGACATGGAGAATTAAAATTCTTAGTGGCCACCGATATTGCTGCACGCGGAATTGATATCGATCATATCTCGCATGTAATTAACTTCGATATGCCAAATACCGCCATAGATTATACGCACCGTATTGGACGTACCGGACGTGCCTCTAAATTAGGTGCTGCTTTTAGTTTGATTACTAACGGCGACAGACGCCAAATCCGTTCTATTGAACATCTACTTAAGAAACGTTTAGAAGAATGTATTATCCCTGGATTTGATTATAAAGCGAAAACCAAAGCGCCCGCTGAACTGACTAAAGCCGATCGACCCAGACAATTTTCCTATGCTCATCAAAATTCAGCGCATAGAAAACCAAAATCGCGCTCACATCAAAAAAATTTTGCAGGTAACCGAAAAAAAAAAGCAACTGATTAATCAAACTTACTTTTAGCAAATAATGATTTTTTTATTTTTTAAAAATGCAAAAATAACGTATCCTTGAAATTTATTGTACAATAGCCGACGATTTCTGACGGACAGAATAAAACTTTTAGGGTGGTAATAGGCTATGAATTTTCTCGATGATTCGCAACGTGTTAAAACTGGACTTGCCGAAATGCTCAAAGGTGGCGTCATTATGGATGTCACTAATGTTGAGCAAGCACTCATCGCCGAGGCTGCAGGTGCTTGTGCCGTCATGGCGCTAGAACGGGTACCTGCTGACATTCGCAAAATGGGTGGCATCGCACGTATGGCCTCTCCTAGAATTATTCAAGAGATTATGCAAGCCGTCTCGATACCGGTGATGGCAAAAGTACGTATTGGTCATTTTGTCGAAGCACAGCTATTACAATCATTATGTGTTGATTTTATCGACGAAAGCGAAGTACTAAGCATCGCCGATGACGAATGCCATATCGACAAACATGCTTTTGAAGTACCCTTTGTTTGTGGATGTCGCAATCTAGGCGAAGCCTTAAGACGGATTGCTGAAGGCGCCGCCATGATACGTACTAAAGGTGAAGCCGGCTCAGGAAATATTCTCGAAGCCGTACGTCATATGCGCGCAATTACACGTGAAATTAAACAACTTACCATTTTAAAAAAAGAAGAACTGTACGCTCAAGCAAAAATCTTAAATGCCCCTTTAGAATTAGTACTCTGGGTGGCTGAAGAAGGTAAATTACCGGTGCCGCACTTTTCTGCGGGAGGTGTCGCGACACCGGCCGACGCTGCTTTATTACGCCAACTGGGTGCAGAAAGCATTTTTGTCGGTTCAGGAATTTTTAAATCAGCGGATCCTGAAAAACGTGCCTGTGCTATTGTGCAAGCCACGACACATTTTGATAACCCAGAAATTTTGCTGAATGTTTCAAGTGATCTAGCAGAAGGCATGAGTGGCTTTAATCTGAAGTCAGAAGAAGAAATCAGCAACTTGGTTTTATAGACCTCTTTCAAAACCTAGTTATGGGCTTGAGTTCGAGGCAAGCGATTGGCGAGAACCGGAGTTTACTAAAGTAAATGAGGATTGCAGCCAATCGTTTAACAATGAAATCAAGTCTATAACGCAGGTTTGGAAAGAGATCTAATTATGAATATCGGTGTTTTAGCATTACAAGGTGGTTATCAAACGCATATCGATTGTTTAAATAAGCTCGGTGTGTTTTGTTCACGGGTACGTGATCGCCGCGCATTGATTACCAGTGATGCGTTAATTATACCGGGTGGAGAAAGCTCGGTATTGATCAAGCTACTTAAACAACAGCAACTTTGGACCAGTCTTATAGATTATGACAAACCCATTTTAGGTATTTGCGCCGGAGCTATACTACTGGCTAAAACCGTATTATCGCCGACACAAGATAGCTTGGGTCGTATTAGCATTTGCGCGACTCGCAACGCCTACGGTAGGCAACTCGCGTCGCAAGTAGTCAGCGGACAATGCATTGTAAGAGATCTAGCAATGGAAATGGTTTTCATCCGTGCTCCTAAATTAACGCCCCTAGAAAACGCTGACATTAAAGTATTAGCGAAATATCAAGATCAAATAGTTGCCGTACAAGAAAATAATGTTATCGCCGCTAGTTTTCATCCAGAATTGAGTCAAGATAATTATTTACACCGTTATTTTGTCCAGCAAGTAGCCTGCAGTACGGCAAAATCTTAAATTAAATAAAACGGTAAATTGCCGCGCGTAGATGCATGACAATCTATTTAATTATTCTGAGTTTTCAGCATTCGCGACTAGATTTCCAGTAATAATACCTTCTTGAAGTTGCGCAGCAATATCTTTTAACCCGCCTGGCGAATGCGGTAACAAGATAGTCGTGCTTTTACTATTAGCGCCAATTTCTTTCAGTGTATCAAAATATTGTGTAATCAACGCCAAATTCATGGTATCGGCCGCTGTTACTCCGGGAATGGCTTTTTGAAATTCGCCTACGGATTGTTGTAAACCACAGATAATCGCTTTACGTTGATTAGCGATCCCTTCACCTTGCAAACGTTTACTTTCCGCTTCAGCTTCGGCTTGTTTAACTTTCAAAATCTTTTCTGCTTCCCCTTTTGCTTGTGCAGCGACTTGTAAACGTTGTTGTTCATTGATTTCATTCATGGCATGTTTCACTTTCTCATCGGGATCAATATTTGTGACCAACGCTTTCACAATCTCATAACCAAATTCTTGCATGGTGCCGGTTAATTCATTTTTTACGGCATTCGCGATACTATCTTTCTTTTCGAAGACAGCATCTAAACTCATGGTCGGAACTTCAGCACGCACCAAATCCAAAACATAAGCGGTGATTTGTTCTCTGGCATTCTCTAGTTTATAAAATGCATCATAGACGCGGTCTTCTTTAATTCGGTATTGAACGGAAACCTGAATTTTGACGATCACATTGTCTTGAGTTTTAGTATCTAAGGTAACATCTAAAGGATAGATTCGCAGCGAAATAGCACCGGCAATGCGTTCGATGAAAGGAATTTTGAAATTTAAACCGGCATGTGCACAACGTGTATATTTCCCAAAACGCTCAATCACGTCAACGGATTGTTGACTGACGGTAAAAAAGCTCTTAAATAGCAAGAAGATTGCAATAGGTATAATTAGAATAAATAACAATGATAAGGACATGAGCGTATCTCTGGTTAAAATTTAGACTATTTTAACACAGGTATTCATCCAGCGGCCATGTTAGAGCGCGGGGTATGAAAGTTCTGTTCTAACCACACCTGACAGGCATCATGAATATCTTCGCAATCTGCTTTTTTTCGAAAAAAAGATTGTCGAAAAGCTTGCGATTTAGGAATAGATTCTTTACCCATTTCTTCCGTAAAAATTAATTTCCATAGCTCATTTTTTTTATTATCTAAATTTAATTTAACTGGACAATCGTCGCCCTGCCACATGACTTGCAATTGATTTTTTAATCCACGTATGTATTCTTGCACGATATCTACAGTCTTAGGGTCATCTTTTATTTCCAAAAGATCTTTCTGCAGAGAAACTGACAGTTGCTCAATTAATGCTATTTTGTCTGGCTTATCTTTTAAAAGTTCTTGAGCATCTTGAATTAAACCATCAATTTTTTTTTGAATTTTTGCTTTTTCTGAAAAAAAACCAAATCGCGAAGTTGAATTATTTTCTAATATAGCTTGCAACTGAATAATTTTAACAATTATTTCTTTTAACAGAAAAATACGATTACCCTCAGGGTCGTTGTCTTTAAGTCTGGCAATACGACATTTTCTGTAATAATAATTATTACTTGCATCATCGAAGAATGCGTTCTGTTGAGGTAATTGTGCCACTGCGGGTTCTGGCACACCGCTGCCCTTTACATAATAATAGATAGCCTTTACCATGTCGATTATTAGAAAAATGCTCGCTAGTGCCACCATGACCCAAAACCAAGGTCCGGTCACTAAACCTAGGCTCAATAGGCTTAAAATTAGTGTTATGGGCACTGCGACTATTAAGATCTCACGATGTTTCTTGAGGTTATTTTCGTATTGTTTTTTTAGCCAAACCTGATCGAGAGCACTGTTAGCGTTTTTATAATTAATAAAACTAAAACCTAAAGTAAAAAAACTAATTGCAAGTTTCGACAAACTATAAATAAGAAAAAAAATTTTGATGTTATGGTAAAGAGCTAGACTTAAGAATGCTATGTTATGCGCCAGCATCACAATCATGAAAGCCAGCATCAACAAGGAAATTAATACTTTAAAAACAGCATATAAAAATTTGGTTACTTCAACTAGATTTTTATTACCTTGATCAGAAAAATAATCAATGATCGTTAAAAAAGCTCTAAAAAAATGTAGGAAATATAAAAAAATATATAAGCCTTCAAATGCACCTAAATAAGCACCCTGTAGAATAGCTTTAAGCCATTCATCAATTTTATTTTCCTTAAGCCAATTTTTGGTAATACTGCCGAACCGTTTTAACACGAGCAGGATCAGCCGCCAAAGAGAAATGGAAGCGATAGATCGATACATTTCTTGTAACTGAAACAAGATAGCTCTGTTTAAGCGCCGCAATTTCTCTAAAGCTAAATAAGCTTTAAGCTCGGCAATCTTAACTTCTAAAAGAAACCATTCGCTAAGCACAGTAATAGGCATAATCTACTCTATGACATGTTTCTTAATTGCATACCTAAGGGCATGAAGCGGCTTATTATAATTAAGTTTCCTTTTACTATCCTTAAGCAATAACAAATAATTTTTTGATTTAATTAGTTCAAATAGACCCCCAGGATGGATTGTTCATACTTATCTGTTCTTCTATGTTGCGCGACGCTCGAAATGCCTGTGAGATCGCTTCACAGGCACCAACCTTTTTCCAAAAAGATTGATAAAATGCTTTGGGTTTAACAATTTCTGCACGTTGAACACGTTTTTCCTGCTCGGCTAAACCAACTAAGTGACCTAAAATTTTTTGCAGTTCAAGATCTCCTAAAACCCCAGCTCTTTTATTTTCAAGCAAATCGCTACTGGCAAGAATAAGATCGATTAAATCTTGAAGATTATCGGTATTTAAGGTCCAAGCTAATTCACGCAGTAAATATTCTTCTTTGATCTCAAATTTTTCTTCGAGTAAAAAAAATCGACTCAATAAGCCTAATCCTGCAGTTTTTGCTCTTTTACTTCTTAATTGCAGTATTTTTAGCAAAGTCACTTTTAAAAGTAGTTTTTTATTGGCTTTAATGACATCGTTAAGCTGAGGGAATTTTTCTGAAACTTGTGTCTGTAAATAATACGTTGGTGAAAACGTTTGATAATAGTCGCGACTGGTTTGATCAAGGGGTTCATTTAATTGTTCCTCATCAAGATTAGCCGGTTCAGGATCCGCTATATAAACATCATAAAAATAATAATAAATAGTCAATAAAACATCTTGTGCACAGAGTAATATCAAAGCACTAATAACCGCTGCGACACCTAAACTCGGCGCCGTAGCAATAAGGAGCAAAACGACTAAATTTAGACCGAACAACAATAAAAATTTTTTTATTGTTGTAATCTTATCCCTTTTTGACCATGCATTTTCGTTAGCTGTCTGCTTATTTTGAGCAATTTTATAGCTGAAATAAAATGGGCTAGCGAGTAAAGCCACGCAAATCAACACATTAACCAACAACAACAACGGGTTAGTCCATATTAAAATGCTTGCGCCCGCATTAAGCATACAGGTTAATAATACAAACAATAGGCCACCACTGAGCAGGCTAACATGTTTAGTGATATTACTCCGGTACTGTGCTCGTCTCCACTGCTGTTCCAGGCAATTTTTATCGATTTTAAAAAAGGAAACCGTACTGATGAACAAAACTATCGAACTATGCATAAGCTTCAAAATACTGTAAGCAAAAAACGAGCTTAATAACATTGCTGGTAAAGAAACAAGACCACATCCAAGTAAAACTAAGGCAATAATGGCTATTGATACTTTAAATACCGCAAATAGTAGCTTAAACGTATCACCTAAATTTTTATTTTTAGTTTTGTTAAAATAGCTATATATTCTCAACCCTGCTCTTGTCAGATGTAAGATATAGAGGCTAAACGTAAAAGGAAAGGGCAGTTTAGTCAGGTATTTAGCGATAGTTTCGAGGCGCTTCAAGACGAACGACATGGCCCGCCAAAACTCAGTGGTAGTGATGTGTTTCTTTATGCTAGAAACAATCATGGGCATTAAGCTTATTTACCCCCTAAAAGGAAGGCCGGCATTATACTAAATTTTTTTAAAAATTACTTGTTAAATATTACATTTTTTATTTACTTTATATTTTTTCATAAAAGCTTGTTAAACTAGAAAGAATCTTATTAAAATACTCACATGTCATTTATTTCTCCGACTCCTTTATTTGATAGTTTAAAATTTATCGATCCAAAAAATAATCTTAAACATTTTCCAGTGTTGGCACATGATAAGCCTTATGCCGGCCAAGATTATTCTCAAGCCTTACAGTTTCTATATAGTTATCGTGGCAGCGAGGCCACATTTAATGCGTATCGACGTGAAATTGAACGTTTATTACAATGGAGCTGGTTTGTTTTAGGAAAATCAATTAAAGAACTGCGTCGCGACGACTTTGAATCCTTTATAGAATTCTGTCAGCAACCTCCTAAACATTGGATCGGCATTAAAACCGTAGCACGTTATTTCACACATCAGGGTCAGAGAACCCCGCACCCCGATTGGCGACCCTTTGTCGCTACAATTAATAAAATGGCCAGTCAGCAAGGCATTATGCCGGATATAAAAAAATATGCCTTATCCCAAAAAGCCTTACAAGCAATTTTTGCGGTATGCGGAAGTTTTTATAATTATCTGATTCAAGAAGACTACATTCATTTCAATCCAGTAGCACAGATTCGACAAAAAAGTAAATTCATACGACAACAAAAAAGTAATCATCAAGTACGTCGCTTAAGTGAATTACAATGGTCGTATGTGATAGAAACCGCAGAAATGCTCTTTGAACAAAAACCGGATCTGCATAATAGAACTTTATTTATTATGAAAGCTTTGTATGGCATGTATCTACGTATTTCTGAACTAGCCGCTAGCGCACGCTGGGAACCGCAGATGGGTCATTTTCAAAAAGATGCCGATGGTAATTGGTGGTTTTTAACGGTCGGTAAAGGAAATAAAGAACGTTTAATTAGCGTCAGCGACGATATGTTAACTGCATTAAAACGTTACCGCGAAAGTTTAGGCCTGATGAGTTTACCGAGCCGCGGCGAAACCACGCCTTTAATTAGTAAAGCCTATGGTCAAGCTGCAATACATAGTACTCGACAAATTCGCTGTATCGTCCAAACTTGTTTTGACGAGGCTTTTGCACGTATGGTTAAAGACGGTCTCAAAGACGAAGCAATAGAATTAAAAACCGCAACCGTACATTGGTTACGTCACACGGGAATTTCCGAAGATGTCAAGCATCGCCCCCGTGAACATGTACGTGATGATGCGGGTCATAGCTCTAGCGCAATTACTGATCAATATATCGATGTCGAAATGCGTGCGCGTCACGCTTCCGCCAAGAAGAAAAAATTAGATCCCCTTGCGTAATCTCTTTAAGCGTCATGGGAACGCATAGCGCGGCGAGACAATCTAGGCAATCCGAGCAATTAAGCCAACCAATCTCTAATGGCCAAAAATTTTTCAGTTAACTTCGCTTCATTAGAGCCAGGCTCGGGCTGCCAATTATATTGCCAATTCGCTTGTGGCGGCAACGAGGTCAATATTGATTCTACACGCCCGCCACTTTGTAAGCCAAATAAAGTCCCGCGATCATAAATCAGATTAAATTCTACATAGCGACTGCGTCGATATGCTTGAAATTGACGTTCGCGCTCGCCATAAGCAGTGTCTTTACGCAGTTTCAGTATCGGAAGATAGGCTAATAAAAAATGATCACCAACACTTTTAATAAACTCAAAACATTGCTTAAAATCCCATTGATTGAGATCATCAAAAAATAGTCCACCAATACCGCGTGCCTCTTGCCGATGCTTTAAATAAAAATAATCATCACAGTTTTTTTTATATTGCGGATAAAGTTCTAAACCAAATGGATCACAACTTTGTTTAGCGATAAGATGCCAATGGCGACAATCTTCTAAAAAGGGATAATACGGTGTTAAATCAAAACCACCACCAAACCACCATTGTGCGGCTTGCTGATCAGTTTCTGACACTGCAATAAAACGCAAATTCATATGTACGGTAGGCACATAAGGATTGCGTGGATGGAGAACTAAAGAAATTCCAGTTGCTTGAAATGCAGCAGCTGATAGAGCAGGATGACGTTGGCTGGCACTAGGAGGTAAAGCAGCACCAAAGACATGCGAAAAATTAACTGCACCGCGCTCGATCACCGCCCCTTCACTCAAAACGCAGGTTTTTCCGCCCCCACCTTCGTTGCGTATCCAATCATCAATCAAAAATTTTTCTTGTTGCTCTTCATTTTCTAAACTCAAACAAATTTTAGTTTGCAATGCGAGTAAATAATCTTTGATTGTCGGAATAATTACGTCATAATTCATAATAAAGTTTTTTACTTAAAATTAAATCATCAATAAAAACTTGGAGCACTACATGCCTTGGATTAAAGCATTGCATATTATCACTATGGTCGCTTGGTTTGCTGGTTTATTTTATTTACCGCGCTTATTTGTTTACCATGCCGATGCCAAAGATAGAATTAGTATTGAACGCTTTAAGATCATGGAACATCGTCTTTACTACTATATTATGACACCAGCGGCTTTATTAACCCTTTTATTTGGATTAATTTTGTTTAGCTATTCCGCCAACTATTATGTTGGAGCGACTTGGATGCATCTAAAATTAGCTTTAGTGGCTATATTAATCCTATTTCATCTCTATTGTGGAAAATGCTTACGCGACTTTAAGCTTGAAAATAATCAACACTCCAGCCTTTTTTATCGTTGGCTGAATGAGTTTCCCACCTTATTGCTCATTGCCACCGTCATCGTCGCTGAGGTACACCCTTTTAGCTTATAACTCTACCATCTCAAAATCTTCTTTCATCGCACCACATTCAGGACAACGCCAGGTTAGAGGTACATCCTCCCAACGGGTTCCAGGTAGAATACCATCTTCTTCCCAGCCTTTCTCCTCATCATAAACGTAACCACAAAGTAAACACATATATTTTCTAAAAACTTTTGCGTCTGCTGTCATTTTTCCACTCTTTATAAATTAACTTATTGAACTTTATTATTCGAATTGTCTAAACTTAGAATATAAAGAAATTATTCCTTTTTAGCAAAGTTTTAAGCAGTTTTTAACGCATAAACTCCAATTTCGGCCAAATCCACAGCATCTTCTTTCAGATCCCTATTCGCTGCCGGCTAAAAAGGCTTACAACTGGTCTAGAAAAGAATGAAAAAGGTCGTAATAGGTTGTTAGAAAAAACGATGCTCCGCGCAAAGGCAGCCGTTAATGTATTTTTATAACTTATTTTTCAATAGTAAATAAAGCGCGAACGAATTCCTGTGCCGAAAAAACTTGTAGATCATCAATACCTTCACCCAAACCGACAAAACGGATTGGCAACGCTAATTTTTTTGCGATGGCAAAAATCACTCCTCCTTTGGCGGTACCATCTAATTTAGTCAGCATCAAACTGGTTAAAGATATGGCCTCATTAAAAGCTTCAGCTTGCAATAAAGCATTTTGACCGGTGCCAGCATCCAGTATTAACATAATTTCGTGTGGTGCTGTCGCATCTAATTTACTAATGACTTTTTTAACTTTTTGTAATTCTTGCATTAAATTATGTTTGGTATGCAAACGCCCGGCAGTATCAGCAATTAAGACATCTATATTTCTCGCTTGCGCCGCTTGAAAAGCATCATAAATAACTGAAGCGCTATCCGCACCCTGATGTTGAGCAACGATCGGGATATGATTGCGTTCTGCCCAAATCATTAATTGTTCAGTTGCTGCTGCACGAAACGTATCACCTGCGGCTAACATCACTTGCATCCCTTGCTTCTGCAAGTAATGAGCTAGTTTGCCAATACTCGTTGTTTTACCAACACCATTAACGCCTACCACTAATATAACTGTAGGTTTATGTGCAGGATTAATCACTAATTCCCGTTCACAGGGTTGCAGTAATTCACTTAATTGTTGTTGCAACACATCCCATACTGCCTGACCATCTGCTAATTGATTACGAGCCAGCTTCAACGTTAAATGCTGAATAATTTCTTGTGTCACCGTGGGGCCGATATCTGCTGTTAACAGTAAATCCTCAAGTTCCTCAATTAATGCGGTATCAACCTTTTTTTTACCTAATACTAAATTGGCAAGATTTTCAGTGAGTTGTTGACGCGTTTTCTGTAAACTATTTTTTATGCGATTAAAAAAACTATTTTTATTGCTAAGTGAACCTTCTTGATTAGGAATATCGCGTTGAGGTTCTTTACGTTTTAAAAATTTAAACATAGTCTATATTCACAGCAATTGGGTTTTTGGCAAGTTCTGCGCGATCATACAACAATTTATGTGTATACAACATAAAACATTATTTAAATTGTATTTTTTATGAAAAAAGGTGAAGTAAGGATCATTGGAGGACAATGGCGCGGCAGAAAACTGCATTTCCCTGCTACGCCGGATTTACGTCCGACACCGAATCGCATCCGAGAAACTTTATTTAATTGGTTAACTCCCTATCTGACCGATGCTTATTGTTTAGATTTATTCGCGGGGAGCGGTGCTTTAGGGTTTGAAGCCCTGTCACGACACGCTAAATCAGTTTGCTTTGTTGAACAATCGAAGCTATTAGTCTCGTATTTAAAGACTCAGCTAAAGCAGTTTAACGTAGAAAACCACGCTCAGGTTTATCAGGCTCAATTTCCTTTTGAAGCAACACAATTATTTAAACCTAAAAAACCTCTATTTAATATAGTCTTTCTAGATCCGCCTTTTCATCAAGATATACTAGATTCTGCCTGCGTATGGTTAGCTAAAGAAGGCTTATTAGCACCTCAAAGTTTGGTTTATATTGAAAGCGAAGCGAGCATTAAAAAGCTTTTATTGCCCGAAAATTGGGAGATTCAGCACCGTAAAACGGCCGGGCAGGTGCAATATGCTTTAATTAAATCGAACCCATAAAAGCATAGCTTGACTTTATATTACCTTCTTGATTCAATGCACAGGTAGGTTACAGAATTTTATCTAAAATAAGATAAGCATGAAAAAAATAACAGTCGCGCTTTTTGTGAGTCTACTATCCGGGTGTGCTTCACAAAATTTACCTAACTCCATCACCCCTTCACTTAATGGCTCAGATGATGCGTCGATTAAGCTAGCTGAAGCAGCACGTTCGGTGAGTCAATCATTAAATGAATTAAAAGAATTAGAAAAAGCTTCTAGTCCTCCCATTAGCAAGCCATTGCCCTATCCTAGCTCTTCTGGATTAGAGAAAACTATTGCTTCGGTCGATTGGTCAGGTCCTGTAGAACCGCTATTACAACGTATCGCCAAGCTTGCCAACTACCATTTAGAAATCATTGGAAAACTTCCAGCGGTTCCTGTTTTAGTGACTATTTCCTCACAAAATACACCACTGAATTATATCATCCGTAACGCCAATCTTCAGGCAGGAAAAAAAGCCAATATTATTGTCTATCCGGGTATTAAGACTATAGAACTACGCTATGCTAAATATTAAGCTTAAGTATTTCTACAATTTATTTCAAAATGCGAAGCGCAGCAGTTACTCGCAACAATGGAGCCTTTGTCAAGGCGCTGTAAAAATGAGCAACCGGAATGTATTCAAGAGGGATAGCAAATTGAGTGGCAACATAGAAAAAAATTCCAGTGCAAAGAGTATACGTTTATTAGCTAGTTTAAGCCTATGTGCACTACTCAGCGCTTGCAGCACTACCCAGCCTAATTATAAAACCGTCGGTAGTTTAAGTAATTTAGCACAATTACAAGATTTACATGCCCAGGTCACAAAAGATAAGAAGCAGATGACTGCCTTGCATTCCCAGGCCTTACAAGATATTGCGATGAGTATAGGTGCTCAAGCAGGTTTAGCTTGGCGCTCTGAACATATTAATCAAGTATTAAGCAAAAATTCATCACAATTAGATCGTATTTTTAATTTTAATTTAATTTTGCTCGATCACAATGTCATCCCTCCTGTACTCGTTCAAGGAAATAATTCACTTAAACTCTCCGATGGTCAAACCTTACGTATCGACGATCGTACTTACCAAATTATTAGTCAAGCGCGTTTCACCACTGCACCACCTCAATGGCGTAATTATATATGGATGGATTATCAACATCCCGAATTACCTTTACCTGCTTTTTTACCGAAAACACCCGAAGAACGTGTAATCTGGAAAAAATATTCCACATTGGGGTGGCAGGATGGTATTAATCAAGCCAATGCTATTTTTAGTGATAACTTAGCGCGTTTAACACGTGATTACACCGGAATGGCTTTATATCGAAATTTACTATTGAAAGGGATGGTCAGTAAACCTTTTGTTGCACATACCGATCTCGGCGTTACCGGTGATAGTTCTGATTTACACATTAACGATCAAATATTGCGTATCACTTCATTACCAAAATTACAAATTAATCCGGGTCGATGGAAATCCATCGTGACACATGATGATGATGACAGCACATCTACTTCCCGATGAACCGGTACGCTTCACTTCGGCTTGTCTAGCTCGACTACTCATTCACTGCCAAAAGCTGGGCGCATCGGATATTACACTGCAGACAGGCGAACCCGTCTTTGCTGAAAGTTATGGTCGCTTGCACCGTATCACGCAACGTAAATTATCCAATACCGAAGTCGCCGAAATACTCAATCTTATCTATGGACCTAATGGGAGTGCACAAATTTTAAGTGGTGTAGATATCGATACGCATTATGAATTTCGGCCTAATCGTAACGAACGTTGTCGATTCCGGGTCAATGCCACAGGTTGTTTAGTAGAAGGCCATGACGCGATACAAATAAGTTTTCGTACTATACCAAGTACGCCACCTAAAATGTCGGATCTAAAGTTAGAAAGTGAATTAACCAATGCTTTAGCACCGGCACAAGGCATTGTCTATGTTACCGGAGCGACTGGCTCCGGGAAAACCACCTTGTTAGCTGCTATCATTCGCGATCTCGCTGAAAAAGAAGACTCACATCGCAAAATTCTTACCTATGAAGCGCCAATAGAATTTGTCTATGACTCGATTGACATGCCCAGTGCCATCGTCAGTCAATCCGAGATACCTAGACATTTACCCAGTTTTGCAGCCGGTGTACGCAATGCCTTGCGCCGTAAACCTCGACTCATATTAGTTGGCGAATCGCGCGATCCAGAAACCATCGGTGCCTCAATCGAAGCAGCTTTAACCGGACATCCCGTGTATACGACATTACATAGTAATGGCGTGGCAGAAACCTTAAGACGTTTAGTCAATTCTTTCCCAGCTGAAGAAGCTAAGGCCAGAATGATAGATATTATTGAAACCATACGCGTGGTTATTTGGCAACAGTTGGTACCTAGTGCTGATGGTAAGCGCATTGCTTTACGTGAATTTTTAGTTTTCAATGAAAAATTAAGAGACATTTTATTAGATTCTAAACTGGAAAATATCAGCGCCAATACTCGACAGATGTTAAAAAAATATGGTCAACCGATGTCTGTGGATGCCAAACGCAAATTTGACGCAGGTCTCATTACTCAACGCGTATATAAACGCTTAATTCTCAGCACAGAAACCAACGAACACCATACAGAAACCAACGAACACCATGAAGGACACTGAAAACAATTGGCAGCCTACGACTAGCTTATCGATGCTGCGTTGTCGCGCCAAACTTTTCGCCGATATTCGTGAGTTTTTTGCCGAACACCAGGTTCTAGAAGTAGAAACTCCACTGCTTTCACAAGCTACGGTGACGGATCCACATTTACATAGTTTCAAAACTGAATATTGTTTAGATAATACCGAACAATCACAAACACTTTACCTACAAACTTCCCCAGAATTTGCAATGAAACGATTATTGGCAGCCGGATCAGGACCCATTTATCAGATTTCTAAAGCCTTTCGTAACCAAGGAGAATCGGGACGTTATCACAATCCTGAATTTAGCCTATTAGAATGGTATAGGCCTGACTTTGATCATCATCAATTAATGGATGAAGTTGAAGCTTTAATAAAAAAAATTTTAGCGTGTGAATCTGCACAACGTTTTAGTTATGCAGAAATTTTTCAACGTTATTTGAATATTGATCCGCATCAACTTTCTATTCAAGAATTAAACCAAACTACAATTTCTCTAGGTATTAATACTGAAAATTTAGGTTTAAATAAAATTGAAGATTATTTAAATTTCTTGATGTCTCATGTCATCGAACCACAATTACCTAAACAATTGGTTTTTATTTATGATTATCCTGTTACTTTAGCAGCATTAGCCAAAATACGCAGCGATGTTACGCCAGTTGCAGAGCGGTTTGAAGTTTATCTACAGGGCATTGAACTTGCGAATGGATTTCATGAATTAAGTGATGCCAAGGAACAATATTTACGCTTTCGCAATGATCTCAGTTTGCGTACTAGGCTTGGCTACCCCCAAGTACCGATCGATAAATATTTATTAGCCGCTTTGACACACGGACTACCTGACTGTGCAGGTGTTGCTTTAGGTATTGATCGTTTATTAATGCTCATGGCAAAAGCAGATAAGTTATCGGACGTGATTAACTTCCCCATCCAACGGTCCTAAATAATCTGTATCTTTGCCTTATTTTCTGCATTAAATGCTAATTCACACTACTTTTTCGTAAATGATTACTCAACTTCATCACTTTGAATTATCTTGACACCGACAGTTTTCATTTCAGAAATAGCTAAGCATCCATCTTCTGGATTGACATTGACAGCTCGACATCCATCTTCGATCAAATAAGTTTTAAACCCTAATTTACAGGCATCCAATACTGTATATTTAACGCAATAATCTGTTGCCACTCCCATAATGTACACTTCAGTTATCTGCAACTCTTTGAGAAACTCTGCTAAGCCTGTTTCTTTTTGATGATCATTTTCAAAAAAACCACTATAACTATCAATTTCTGGATCACTACCTTTGCGGAATACTTTGATAATATGATCTAATTTAAGATTTTTTACAAACTCCGCACCTTTCGTATTTTGTACGCAATGTACAGGCCATAATATTTGTGACAAACCCGCTTGTTGAATAAATTCTCCGGGAAATCGCCCTTTATGATTGTTAGCAAAACAGGCGTGATCTTCTGGATGCCAATCCTGTGTAGCAATAACATATTTAAAATGTTGTTGCATACGATTAGCCACAGGAATCACTTCATCAGCACTATCTACTGCTAAGGAACCGCCGGGCATAAAATCATTTTGTAAATCCACTAAGATCAAGGCTTTTTTCATAAAAGTAAGATTCCTGGAACAAAGAAAATTGTTATATTAATTTACTTGCAAATAAAACGACCGCTAAGTATCTTTTTATTTTAAACTTTTTTGGTAACTCAGGAAAGAGAAAAATAGATAGCAAGATATCAATCTAAACTTTGTTCTTTTTCAATTTTGTTGTAGTGTTACAGAAAAATCTTTATAAAGGATAATGATATTAAATAAAATATAAAATTTTAGAAAGAAAGAAAGAATTTTTTTCAAAAAATTTAATAATTTTTTATTTACTTAATGCTGTTTTGGCTTTTAAAATAAGTTTTAATTTTAAATTATACAGATTTTCTTCTAAGCCTACCGGATAAGCATGGGGATTTAACAGTCGTCGAATACTTTCATGGAATTGTTGTAATTCTCGATAAGTTTTTTCTTGACTAGATTTTAATAAAGGGCGTTTGTAAATTAATTTCCCTAGACGAAAAATCGGCGTTAATAAATCGCGATACGGTGTGCCTGTGGGAATGATACGCCTTTTTGTGGGATCGATAGGATCTATAATAGTGATATTCTCTTCTGAAATTCCTAATCTTTCATCGTAAATTGCATCAGCCATCGCTGAACCATCCACTCTATCAGTGTAATAACGGCGTACCGATAAAATGCCCGGAGTAGAAATTTTAATAGTTTGTTCTGATAATTTAAGCTTGTTTTCCCAGATCCCTTCTGCTGACTTAATTGCACTCAGTTTGTAAACACCTTCAAGTGCCGGTTGTTCATAGGCAGTAATGAGATGCGTACCAACACCCCAAACATTAATGCTAGCCCCTTGTTCTTTCAAACTGGTGATTACTAAAGGATTCAAATCGTTGCTACCGACAATGACCGCATCATGGTAACCTGCGGCATCTAATAGCTTGCGCGCCTGTTGGCTTAAATAAGCAAGATCTCCAGAATCTAAGCGAATACCCGCTAATTTAAAGCCATTAGGTTTTAATTCCTCGCTAATTTTAATCGCATTTTTCACGCCCTCAAGTGTATTATACGTATCCACTAAAAAAATACACCGATCCGGAAAGGTTTGCGCATAAACACGAAAAGCTTCTAATTCATTAGCAAAACTTAGTACCCAACTATGTGCGTGCGTTCCACGTACCGGAATATTTAATAATTTTCCGGCTAATACATTAGATGTCGCGGTACAACCTCCAATATAAGCGGCACGACTTGCCATTAAGGCGCCATCAAAACCTTGTGCACGACGTAATCCAAATTCTAATACGGGCTCACCTCGTGTAGCTTGCAACAAACGCGCCGCGCTAGTAGCAATAAGACTTTGAAAATTAATAATATTTAATAAAATACTCTCTAATAACTGACATTGTAATAAGGGTCCCTTAACACGGATTAAAGGTTCTTGTGGAAAAACCACGGATCCTTCTTCAACGGCATCAATATCACAACTAAATTTTATTTGCTGTAAATACTCTAAAAAATCAGCATGAAATAATGCTTTGCTTTTTGTATCTGTTAACCCAGTTAAATAATCAATATCATCTTTAGTAAATTGAAAATTTAGCAAGTAATCAATGAATGTGCCTAAACCTGCACAAATGGTGTACCTGCCATTAAACGGTGCTTGTCGAAAGCTATGATAAAAAACCGCTTCACGTTCGTGGATACCGGCTTTCCAATAACCATAGGCCATCGTCAATTGGTAAAAATCAGTTAATAAAACCAAAGAAGATTTATAGAGTTGTGCTAATGCATTTTGCATTGAAAAAAAACCCCAGCAAATAAGGAGAGTATAATTGTTTTTTCTTTAGGGATGGAAATTTCAAGACCCGATTTGCTGCATTTTCTTGAATGGCTGCGCACACGCTGGGTTAGCTTCAGCCATGCAAGGATCTTTCATCATTATTTGAAAAATTCGCATTTTTTGACCAATATATCAACCACCCGTTTGTTTTTCTCGAATTTCATCCAAAGTTTTACAATCGATACAAAGATTGGCAGTAGGACGTGCTTCTAAGCGGCGAATACCAATTTCAACGCCACAGGAATTGCAGAAACCATAGTGACCTTCATCGAGTTGCTGTAAGGCATCCTCAATTTTTTTAATAAGTTTACGTTCACGGTCACGCGCACGTAATTCTAGATTAAATTCTTCTTCCTGAGTTGCACGATCGCTAATATCAGGTAAAGGAGTGCCCTCATCTTGTAGATGATGCACAGTTCGACCCATATCTTCCAACAATACGCGTTTTCGCTGTAATAATAAACGGCGAAAATACGCTTGCTGGCTCGAGCTCATATAGTCTTCCCCAGGACGTTCCTTATAAGGCGCTATATTTAAATCAATTTCTGAATTAACAGAAGTTAATTCTAGCCTTGTTTCTGGTAAAGAACGTTGTTTTTTAGATTCTTTTTTAGGTTTTTTATGTTCTGCCATTTTAGTTTCTATTGATGGTTGTTGTTTTACCGCAGGTAGCGCCTGGGAATCAGACTTTGCTTGCTGTTGTTTTTTTTTAGAAGGAGCTCGGATCACTTGTGCCTTCGCTACTTTTGTTGATTTTTTTTTAGCTATAGGCTTTCTACTTCTGGTAACACGAGAGGACGTCGACGTTTTTTTTGAGGTTTTGCTTTTGCTAGGCTTTTTTTTTACCCGACTAACTGCTTTTTTTTTAGTCTTTCTGCGCACTGTCTTACGACGAGTCGCTGGTTTCTTGCGTGTTACAGCTTTTCTACGACGTGGTTTACGTACAGCTTTTTTAGCCGCAGTTTTTCTACGACGACGTGGTTTAGCAGCAGCTCCTATTTTTTTCTTTCTGCGCACTGTTTTTCTTTTACGTGCAGGTGTTGCAGCTGTAGAGCGTTTTTTACGTCGCTTTGGAGCGGCAGATTTTCTTTTTACTGGCATAAAAAGTTCTCCTCTTGAGAATTTAACATTTGCCGGAATTGGCACACACACATAAACCAAACACATCTATACCAAAAATAATTCGACATGGCAATTATTTCAAAGAACCAACCATGTCTCTTCTTTTTATTAATGATTTATAGATCATATTTTCAATTAATTCCATTTTCCACTACTAACTCGTTGATGACCAGCCAAATCTTTGTAATTTTTTATCTGATGGTAGCCATATTTTAAAAAAAATTCCTTAACAAAGGTCGCCTGCTGATAGCCATGCTCTAAAAATAAAATACCGCCCTCTTGTAGATATTCACGTGATTGCTGAATAATAATTTCTAAATCATTTAAACCTTTTTTCCCCGAAATTAAAGCATTTTTTGGTTCGTAAGCCAAAGCACATTCCGTTTGCAAGTATGGATCATCCGCTGCAAGATAAGGTGGATTACTAAGAATTGCATCAAACTTCTCTCCAGCTAATAATGCTTGGCACCAATCACCCTGACGTAGTTCTATCGTATGTAGGTGATAACGGCGGATGTTACGTTTGGCAACCTGTAAAGCACCAGAGGAATAATCGATTGCAATGAATTGCCATGTCGGTCTAGCCAAAGCTAATGCAACAGAAATTGCCGCCGAGCCTGTTCCCAAATCCACTATTTTTCGTTGTTCAGTGCTAAAGGTATCAAGTATCTGTTGTACTAATAATTCTGTTTCTGGTCGAGGGATGAGTACTTCTGGTGTCACTTCAAAAAACAATGACCAAAATTCCTGTCGACCCAGTATATAAGCAATCGGTTCTCCCGATTGTCGACGCGCAATCAATTGTTGTATGTATTTTTGCTGGGGCATTGTCAGTAATCTATCAGGAAGTTGACTATGTAATTGCACACGAGTAAGCCCTAAAACATGAGCAAATAACAATTCCGCATCTAAATACGTGCTGGGACTAGTTCGGTTTAATTCTTTGATCGCCCAACGCCAAGAGGAAATTAACAACATAATATTAACCTATTAGAATGCGAAGAGTATGGCTTAAAACTGTTGAGGATTTTGCTTACGTCGGATATAAGAGACAAAAAATAGGATAATTAATAAGGGTAATAAAACAGGTAACAAAATTGGAAATAAAATAATAGCGATGATAGTCCAAATAACGGCAATAGCACCGATTATTAGTGCCCCGCCCCAGGTTAAAATAAACAACAGTAAGATACTCAAGGAAAAAAAGAAAACTGAAGCGACCAAAAACCCCCAGACACTAACACCAACCACGACAGCTCCAGTAAATAAAGCCAACGCGATGTGACCGCCAATAATCAGTAATAATAGAATAAACAATGCTATAGCCATTGATCGAAACATTAACATTTCCTCCTCAAGGACGCAGAATAAAAGGTTTACTCGTCATTGCGAGCACTGAAGTGCACGGCAATCCATGGATGGCCACACTCATTTCATTCGCTCGCCATGACGCGGGGATTTGCTATTCGCCCAAGGCCGCTAATTCGTCAGCTTGATATTCACGCGTCAAAGATTGAATAACTGGTTCTAAATGACCTTCCATGATATCAGATAATTGATACAACGTTAGATTTATCCGGTGATCGGTTAAACGACCTTGAGGAAAATTATATGTGCGGATACGCTCAGACCGATCCCCGCTACCGACTAAATCTCGACGTGTTTCTGCTTCTTCACGTTGTTGTTTGGCCTTTTGTGCAGCTAATAGTTTAGCTTGTAATAAAGACATCGCACGGGCACGATTTTTATGTTGCGAACGTTCATCTTGACATTCCACAACTAAGCCCGTGGGTAAATGCGTAATGCGGATGGCAGAATCGGTTTTTTGTACATGTTGTCCGCCAGCGCCTGAAGCACGAAAAGTATCAATTTTTAAATCCGCAGGATTGATGGTGACATCATCCACAGTTTCGATTTCAGGAAGTATCGCTACCGTACACGTCGAAGTATGTACGCGTCCTTGCGCTTCGGTTTCAGGCACGCGTTGCACACGATGCGCACCGGATTCAAATTTCAAATGCGCATAAACAGCAGTCCCCGCAATACGCGCAATAATTTCTTTATAACCACCTTGTTCACTAGGATTCATATGAATAATTTCCATTGCCCAACCCTGATTTTCTGCATAACGCGAATACATTCGAAATAAATCGCCGGCAAAAATAGCTGCTTCATCGCCTCCGGCAGCTGCTCGAATTTCTAAAAAAACATTTCGTTGATCATTAGGATCTTGGGGTAATAATAAGCGCTCTAATTCTTTTTCTAATTCGACTTGTTTTTTTTGTGCAATATTAATTTCTTCGGTGGCAAGCTCGCGCACTGCCGAATCAGTATCATGTAAACACTGTTCGGCTTGATTTAGGATATCTAAGTTAGTCCGATATTGCTGAAAACATTGTACGATAGGGCCTAACTGAACATACTCCTTAGATAAGTCACGGAAATGATTTTGATCCTTAATTACATCCATATCACCCAATAAAGCAGTTAATTCTTCGTAACGTTCGACGATTAAGGTCAATCTATTGAATAAAGAAGTCTTCATACGACCACTTTATACCTAAAGCTAACCGCGAAGTCGAGTACTGAATAGTGCGTCATATAAAGCTTGGAAAATTGAATGTTAATGATTCATAAGCTATTCTAAAAAGGAGTAGACCGCTATAGCGGGCGCTATAAGGTTTTACACTAACTCACAGCAATTGGGTTTTTGGCAAGTGCCGTGAAAGAATTGCGAATCAGCGGCAACGCTGTAAAAATTCAAGTGCGAAGAGTATATATAACCTGAGGGGATAGTATGAAAAAATTATTACTAATGGCTTCAGCTATTTGCATGGGTTTATTAAGTAGCATCAACGTGGCTAATGCCCACCCAGGCCAAAGTGCTTGTGCATTTAATGCTCACTTAGTAAAAAAGGCTGGTTTTGTTTCTGGAGCATACTATGACTGCGCTACCATACGTCAGTTATTGTCCAGACTCAACGTCGCACCACGTGCTTGTACAAATATTGCATCATGTCAATATCGTTATGTTTGCAGCGAATATCATTATCTCGCTACCAATAAATTAATTCCTAACCGAGGCCCAACTATTTATTGGCATACTTCACAACCTTTTTAATAAAAAAGGAATGGGGCAAATTCAGATATCCCTTCCCTAGTGAAGGGATATTTTTTTGTGCAAAATACTACGCACTTGAATTTTTACTGCGTTGCCACATTTGCTGGTAAAGTCTATTTATCTATTTTTGGTTACGCTTCATGTCGACATCAGTTAATGCCTCTATAGCCATTTCGGCACAGCAAAAAAATCAAATTGATTGTTATGGTGCATGGACCTTACATGGCATTCATAAAAAAAACTTAGATCACGCTTTTAAAAAACTGAATCGCAGCACAGAATCGTCATTCATTTTAAATGCTGAAGCTATCACGCGTATGGATAGTAGTGGTGCCTGGCAACTTTACCAATGGAAAAAACAACTTACTAAAAAAAGAGACGTGCAACTTACTGGTTTAAATCAAAAACACCACGCATTATTTGCAATGATAGAAGAAGCAGCCAAACAAATAAAACCGTTGCCTACAGTAAAAACTTATACCGGATTGGCCTTGCTCGGCAAAAAAACTATTCAATCCTGGCAGGAATTCAAATCTTATTTAAGCTTTATTGGTAAAAACTTTATTAGCGCCTGGCATACTATCTGGCAACCGCGCCAACTGCGTGGTCGCGCCATCATGAGTATCATTGAAAATACCGGTTTAGATGCTTTAGGTATTATTGCTTTATTATCTTTTATGATAGGTATTGTCTTAACGTATCAAATGGGGTTTCAATTAAAAAATTTTGGCGCGACCCGATTTATCATTGATTTATTAGGTCTTGCTATATTACGTGAATTTGCTCCCTTATTGACGGCGATTATGGTAGCCGGTCGCAGTGGATCCGCTTTTACTGCCCAATTGGGAATGATGAAGATCAAGGAAGAAATCGATGCTTTAAACACAATGGGTGTTCTACCGAATCAATTATTAATCTTACCTCGTATTTGGGGTTTATTGATTGCTTTACCTTTACTCACAGTTTGGGCTGATATTTTTGGTCTACTCGGTGGCATGGCCATGACACATAACATGCTCAATATTAGTTACACTGAATTTTTACAACGTTTTCCGAGAGTCGTTTCACTTTCCTCACTCATTATCGGTGTCGGTAAAGCACCGGTATTTGCACTTATTATTGCCAGCACTGCTTGTTTTCAGGGTTTACGTGTCAGTGGTAGTGCCGATAGTGTCGGCAGACAAACCACACGTAGTGTGGTACAAGCTATCTTTTTTATTATTGTCGCCGACGCATTATTTTCGATTTTATTTAGTAACTTAAATATCTAACCATCACTGGATTATTCTACGTACGCTCATGTCATCGAATAAGCGCTATAATGCAATTATGCATGCTTCTGACCCCGTTATAAAAGTTAAAAATGTTAAACTACTTCTCGCGGATCAATGGATCCATTGCGGCATTAATTTAGAAGTGCAATACGGAGAAATTATTGGCATAGTAGGAGGCAGCGGTTCAGGAAAATCCACATTGCTACGTGAAATTTTAGCCTTACTGACACCTACTTCTGGAGAGATCGAAGTATTTGGTAAAAATTTAAGCAAACTTTCTGCAGCTGAGTTACTCAAAATACAATGTCGTTGGGGCGTATTATTTCAACAATCGGCACTCTTTACGTCGCTTAATGTCATTGAAAATATTTCCTTCCCCTTACAAGAACATACAAAATTGGACAAAAAGACGATCAAAGAGCTAGCTTTAATTAAATTATTAGCGGTAGGTTTGCCGATGGATGCGGCCATAAAATATCCATCCGAACTGAGTGGAGGAATGCTTAAGCGAACGGCTTTAGCACGTGCTCTGATCATGGATCCCGAATTGTTGTTACTCGATGAACCCACTGCAGGTCTCGACCCACAAGGCGCAGAAGAATTTGATGCATTAGTCTTAAACTTACGCAACATTTTAGGATTAACTATTGTCATGGTCACACATGATCTGGATACCTTATGGCAAATTACCGATAAAGTTGCTTTTTTAAATGCAGGACGCGTTTTGGAATTTGCACCCATGGTGCGTCTCACGCAATTCAAACAACCAGCTATAATGGCTTATTTTCAAGGACCGCGGGGGCGTATGACACAATATCTTTACGAGGGAAACCATGGAATCTAAAGTCAATTATACCTTAGTCGGTGCTTTTGTTCTTATTTTGACCATCGCCCTCATTATTTTTATTACTTGGTTATCAGCGGGATTATCCACGAAACATTATAAAAACTTCATAGTCATCATGCATGAATCCGTAGCCGGCTTAGGAGTTAATTCTTCCGTTAAATATAATGGTGTTAATGTGGGCACCATTAAGAAAATTTCTTTAAATGATCAGAATCCTAAGCAAGTACGCTTGATGTTACAAATAGAAGAACATACACCTATTACTGAAGGCACGACAGCCACCTTAAATAGTCAAGGTTTGACAGGGATCACTTACCTAGCATTGCAAGGCAGTAATTCTAATTTAAATCCTATTCCAGTCGTTCCCGGTGAAAAATACCCAATTATTAAAAGCACTCCTTCTTTGTTTTTACGTTTAGATACGACTTTACGTGATCTGAATAATAATATGAATCAGATTACACAAGATATTAATGGCGTATTGGGGGGTGAAAATCCGGTATTATTTAGAAAGATTTTAAATAATTTATCCATAACCAGTAATCACTTAGCGGCGCAAAGTAAACGTCTCGATGCTATCTTAATTAATACCGCACGTTCAACACGTGCATTCCCGTCGTTAATGAATACATTAACCCAACAAACGCTCCCGTCTACCAATCAAGTATTAAATAACCTAAGTATCATGACGGATAATTTACTTGAACTGTCGGATAATCTAAGACAAAACCCCAGTATATTAATCCGCGGACAGAAACCACCACCCTTAGGACCAGGAGAAGAATAAAGTGCTTAACTTTTTAGGTTGTGTGGGCTTTGGTAAAAACAATGGCGTCCACAAAGCAATAATAGCTTTGCAATGTTTACTGTTGTTATCGGCCTGTTCGATATTTGAACCTATTAAAACTCCACCGATGCACTACTTTACTTTAGCTATGCCTGATCCAGATTGGGATAATTGTGCACAACAAGAACGTAGCACAATATTGGTTAATCAACCTCGTGCCAATGCAATTTATAATAGTCCACGCATGATATACATCCCCGCTTGCTATCAAATCCAATATTTTGCGCAAAATCGCTGGGCGGACATACCCACACAAATGTTACAGTCTTTATTAATCAATTCTTTACAACATACCAGCTATTTCCAAGCAATAATTAATACCCCCTCCACTACTTATTATGATTGGGTGCTGAATACACAATTACTCAGCTTTCAACAAGAATTTATAAACATTCCCAGTCGTTTCCGCATTGCGATGCGTGCGCAACTCATCGATGCCCGATCCAGACATGTCATTGCCACACAAGATTTTGTTGTGGTACAAACCGCAGCACATGATGATCCTTACGGTGGAGCGCTGGCTGCAAACCTCGCGGTACAAAAAATACTTAATGAAATTAATTGTTTTTGCTTAAGAAATTTAAGCTGAAAATCTAGGCTTTAAGCTTTTCCACGACTATTATTGTTTCAATCCAATTTAAGCTTTGTTAGGAAATAACATAATGACATTTAAATGATCATTTTTTTGTTTCGAATCTTCAAACCAACTATAAATTTTTTTATCGTTACAGTTTTTTTTCAAACCATTTACTTTTTTTCGCAATGAATAATGACGATTGGCTTTCTTGATTCTTTTTCGTATCGATAACATAGTGATACTTAACCTCTATTAATGTTAAATGAGTAATAAATTTTTAATGGAATAAAAAACAGACGTGCAGTATAAATAGATTATATTAAGTCTATATTAAATTAAAATTAAATTGCGTAGTTAAATTTATTAAAAATTTGGGTTGTTTACAATTAAAATTTAAAATATGCATTCACAATGAAAATCCACATTCAGCAAAACTAAATTGGCTGTATAATAAAATACTATCTGACCCAGATAATTTCAAGTTCTGCAAATCATAATAATGTTCTGTTTTGATTCCAATCCTCTTTTTTAATAATTTTCATTATAAATTAGCGTTTAGAGTTTATTTTTAATAGTATTAGAAGCTAATAATGTTATGGTTCTTAACATTCTAAATTAGTTAAATTAATTTAATAATAAATAGTAGAAAAAATTTTCTTAAAATTAAATATTGCTCACTCAATCAATTTTTAAAATGAAATATTTAAAAAATAAAAACTTAATGCCCCCATTTTTTCCACTGTTATTAGTTTGTTACGAAATAATCAATTATTTAGCCAACGATATGTATTTGCCGGCTTTGCCGAGTATGATTCACGATCTCGGGATCAATACCCGTTTAGCACAACAAACCGTAACTGCTTGGTTTTTTGGTGCAAGCTCGTTACACTTATTATTAGGTCCGATCTCGGATCGATTTGGTAGAAAATCCGTCCTACTTATCAGCGGCGTATTGTTTACTACGGCCACTTGGATTTGTGCAATCACATCGAATATTCATATTTTATTGCTAGCACGCTTTATTCAAGGTGCAGTGGTGTCTACTTTGGGCACAGCTGGTTATGCCAGCATTCACGAAACCTATGATCGTAAACAAGCCATCCAAATATTGGCACTGATGACCAGTGTGGTGGTGTTAGCACCTGCTGTTGGCCCTTTAATGGGTGGAATTTTTTTACAATGGTTGAACTGGCGTTGGATATTTATATTTTTAGCGCTGAGTGCCAGCATCATTTGGCTAGGCTTATGTTTTATCATGTCAGAAACGCATTCCAGTACACAAAGATACATGTTTCGATGGTCTCATGTATTAATAAATTATCGACAAATACTAAAAAATAAAGCATTCATGCTTAATCTATATATTATTAGTTTTAATGTCTTAGCTAAAGTTGCGTGGATCATTGGCGGACCGTTTTTAATCATTAATCAATTTAAATTAAACACCTTGTATTTTGGTCTGATCCAAATTTTGCTCTTTGGCAGTCAGATTCTCGGGGCACAATTCGTCAAACGTGTTATCCATCGCATCGAAATAAATCGTTTAATCAACCAAGGCTTAAGCATTTCCCTATTTGCTAGCCTATTAGCGGTTGGTTTGTGTTTTAATTTTCCGGATAAGCTCATAGGACTGGTTATTTGCTTAATGATTTTTTGTTTCGGTACTGCACTTTCCAGCCCTTTACAACGACTTTGTATAGAAGCGAGTCCTGAACCCATGGGTGCGCGCATGGCCATTTATGCGACATCGATTAGTTTATTTTGTAGTTTGGCCAGTTTTTTATTTAGTTTTACCTACACCGGCAGCTTACTCTGGTTTGCTAGCTTACTATTTATACTTGCCAGTCTTGCTAGCCTTGTGCGCTGGTTTAGCTTGAAATACTTTTTTAGTGTTTAAAAAAATCCATGTAGATAAATAGCAATCGCTTTATTGGGTTTTGCATTAGTAGCGACTAACATGAGTTCCCCTTTTTCAGAACGAGAAGCGGCTAAATAGAGTTTTTGTTTAAAAATCCATAGCGTCATCGGGCAAGCTTAGAATTACCCGCTTTAGGCAAAGCCTGCCAAAATAAAGGAATAGACAAGCCTTCTAGGTAATACCAAGTACAAAGATGTTTATTTTACTTTTCCCCCAATACCAGTTAGTACGGTCTATCGTTAAATAGTAAGATTTATTTCCAGAAAAAAATAACTTAAAAATCCAGCGGGCTATCTGGGAATAATCAAATTTGAACTGAGCAAAGAAACGCTGTAGTCGCTTATAGCGTGAACTGATTTCAGCTCTAGAAGCAAAGGCTACTGCTATTTCACTCAAATTAACAGTCCTTACTGCAAATAAAGCCAGTAACATCCTTACAAAACAATCTAACCGAGCCTTGTTCCAAGAAAAGGTTTGTCCTATCATAACTTTTAACTCGCTGACCTTGTTCATATTTTTCTCCAGTTTTTGTCAACTGAATTATATGAACTCTCTTTTACTTCAGCTAGTTTTTTTATCCCTCAGATTTTTTGTCCTGTGCTTAGCGAGATAAGGCAAATTTTTTTATAGTTAATAAAACTTTAAGATTTGGATGGTATCTTATATCAATTTTATTGATAAGATACTCGGAATGGCACAAACAGATAAACGTGATCACTCGGTACAAGAAATTACTAAAAAAGTATTAAGTGAATTGAAATTTGAGCGAGCCACTCAGATTTATGATCAGTACCGAGACCAAGCGGCGCCAAGCCAAACCAAAGTAATAGACGTTCAATCTCAAAAGCAAGTCGCGCCGGGTCAAACCGAAATAATCGAAGTAACCGATGTTCAATCCCTATGCTTCAACATGGACTATTTAGAATTACAGATTAAAGCATTATATCTAGAGAGGCCAGAGAATATAAATTCAATCAATGATTTTTTACGAAAAATAAAAGCAAATTTAGAAAAAATTAAGCAAACCACTTCTGAAAAAGAACTAAACAACCTCCGCTCTTCATTATCTAATTTAAAACTTACAGAAATTCTGGGGCGTCAAAGTGAAATAAATGAGCACATTAGTGAATCTATAAATTTAACTGTTATTTCGAGTAATTACATTATTAACAAAATGTTACGGATTTTAGAGGAGAATACAAAACAAGGAACTATAGGAAATTTCCTGAAAGAAGATTTAAAAAGCCATTTAAAAAAATATTTTGACACGACTCAATTAAAATCATTTAATTCTCATTTTAACCCAACAAATTTTATAAATTATTTGAATAATAAAATAACACTTAACTGCTTTATAGAAAAGAAAGAGCTAGATAAAATAAAAAATAAAATAAAAGATTTTGATAAAAATAAATTAAATCTACCTAGAAAAAAATCATTGCTTGAATCCACTGAACTTCAATCAAATTTAGAATATATTGTTAAGCAAGTAAGCGTATTATACGACGCAGATAATTTTGAAAAATACCTTCGTGATTTTTTATCTTCTTATACTTTAGTATTACCTTTAAATAATATTCTTATAGAAAATATAAAGAAATTAAAAAATCACTTAATGACTTTAAACAGTAATGACATAAATAATTTGGATTTAAAAAATTTAATTGAAGAGTTTAATAATATAGCCTTTATTAGTTATGATCCTCTTTTCGCTAAACCTGCAAAAACTGTAGCTGATAAAAATCAGCTTCTCGGTTTTTTAACGCAGCTATTTCGAACATTAGATGAACAATTCGCGACTAAGGTTTATTTAATCAAAAATGAACCGCTTCGAAATGAGTTTTTAAAACTAATTAAAAATATGGCTCAATCCATTGAGTTTACTAAAGAACATTTATTATATGTTACAAATATTATTCAAAATTCAAAAATGAAAAAAGAGCGTTCTTCTTATGGAGGGGGCCAAGAGTTAAAGCAAACTATACTCAATGCATATTTTATTATTACCTTGGAGTTTCCTAAACAAAGTTTCAATAAACTAAAAAATAAAGTGGCCAAATTGATTGATCCTGAACTAAAAGATGAAAATGATAAAAAATCATCTTATTTACAAAATATAATCTATCTAGACACTGTTTTAAAAGTTCTACAATCCAAACTAACTAGGCAAGATCATCTGTTTGCTGAGCTTAGTAAGATTCGTTCTGGCTTAACTACGGCAAAAATAGCCTTATTAACCGCTACTCATTTAAAACCAGAAAGCGAGAATCTTGATCCAATTAAAAAACAAGAAGTAAAACTAATAAAATCTAACCAAAATACCTTTAAAGAAATCTTTAACGAGCAAATTAGAGGCACTATTAATTGCTTAAACAGTGATTTTAAAATTTTAGAAAAAAATAGAGCTGTAAGAAGATATCAAGAGTTGTCCTCAACTTATTTTAGTACTCATTGTAATAATGCTTCTAAAATTCAGGATATTATGCAAAATATAACCACATTATTAAATGCTAATCATCCTAACATTAAACCTATACAGCCCAAACTTCAGAGCATTCATTTAAAACTTGACTTTCTGAAACATCTAATAGAATTATACAAAAAAATTCCTTATCCAAATAAGACTGAAAATATACCTGGCAGCTTTCTAGATTTAAATAACGGCTTAGTCAAAATGGAAAATGAGTTCATTCAAAAATTGACAGAAATAAAGCATTTATTTAAAAATACCTCGATTTTTGATAAATTTTTAAGATTTGAGCAAATTATTTTTAATCCTATGAATTCAAAAAATATCTCTGATGCTGTTGATATAGAATTGGCCCGAGTAAGATTACAAAATATAAAAAAATTATTAGATGAACTTTCACCTTGTATTATACAAATAAAAAATGAGACAGATAAAGAAACGGCGAATTCTTTATTAGAGGAGTTTAAAACATTAGTAACTAGCTCAAAAATTAATGATTTATTGAATGACCTTTTTATTACTAACAAAGCAAATTCACTTAAAAAAAATCAAAGAAATGAACAAAAACTTCCACCACCTCTACCCCCTAAAAGAAATCAAAGAAATGAACAAAAACTTCCACCACCTCTACCTCCTAAAAAAAATCAAAGAAATGAAAATAATGTAGCCTGTAAAAAAAATAGTTTTTTTAAAACTACAACTCCAAATAACCAGCAAATTAATCATTTAAAAAATACTACAAAACAATCGTTCAAGGTTCGCTAGTTAATAAATTTTTAGTTTCTATTAGGCTTCTCTGCTCTCTAGTTAAAGCTTGTTTTATTCAAACTCGATGAGCAAAAAAGATAAATTGGATTAGTTTAGATGAGATCGGACAAATCGCTTGAAAAAGCGAGAGTTTCCGGTTTTGATGGAAGTGCAAAACTTTGATTCAAAACTTAAAAATAGAGGAAACTCTCATGTTACATAGTACTGACAAAATAATTAAACATAAAGCGGGCAAAAATATTTAATCTAAACTGTTTAATAGCACTGTCAATAGCTCTTGTTGATTCAGTTGTACGGCTTTACTGATGGCAATGCTTGGTTGATGTATCAGTTTATTAGTTAAACGATACGCTAACTGTTGGATAACTTCTTCTTGTGCATGCCCTTTTTGTAACAACGCTAAGGCTTTTTTGACTTCTGCATCCCTAAATTGTTCCGCTTGTTGACGATAGGAACAAATAATCGGCGCAGCGGCTGTTATTTGCAACTGCTGCAGATAATGTTGAACTTTCTCTTCTATCAGACTTTCAGCTTTTACAGCCGCAGCTTTTCGACCTTGTTGATTTGTCTGGATCAATCGATGCAGATCCTCAAGTGTGTAAAGATATACATCTTCCAATTCATTAACACTGGATTCAATATCCCTAGGCATACCCAAATCGGCGATAAACAAGGGTCGACGTTTACGTTCTTTAAAAGCCTGTTCTAACATCAACTTTTTAACCAGCGGTACATCGCAACTTGTTGCTGCGATAATGATATCTGCCTTAGCTAAAAAATAAGGAATAGCGTTTAAACAAATTGCCTGGCCGTCGATCACTTTTCCCAGTTTTTCTGCTAGCTGCGGAGTACGATTGGCAATCCAGAAATGACGCACGCCTTGAGAAAACAAATGTTTAGCTACCAAAGAAATAGTCTCACCCGCTCCCACCAACAAAACTTGAGTATCCGCTAAATGAGCAAAGATTTGTTTTGCACAAGTCACTACCGCGAATGCCAGAGAGACCGGATGCGCAGTAATATCCGTCGCAGTACGCACTTGTTTGCTGACAGAAAAAACATATTGAAACAAGTGATTAAAATGTGCACCCGCAATCCCTAAGGAATGGGCTAAAGAATAGGCATTTTTTATTTGACCAAAGATTTGTGGTTCACCTAAGATTTTAGAGTTTAAACCGCTCGCTAAACGCAATAAATGACGTAAAGCATGTTCTTGTTGATAAACATACCAATGTGACTTGAGACTATCTTGAGGAAGTTTTTTATGTCGATATAACCAGTTCATGGTAGTTTGTGCATCGCCATTGATGCAGTAAAACTCAGTACGATGGCAGGTCGATAAAATCACTGCTTCTTCAGTTTGTGTGTCCTGCAACATAGCGCGCAAAGAACTTGCCAAATAATCCTTACCAAAACTAAGTTTTTCCCGGATGGCGAGATCGGCTGTTGCATGATTAACTCCACAGGCAAGCAAATTCATAAAATTTTACATTGCACTCCCCACCAAACTCGCCCATTCTTGTTGATAATGAATTTCGATTATTTTAAAACCTGCCGCGCTATAAGTTTGTCGCACAGCATCGATTTGTTCATTTAAAATCCCTGCTAATACACAATAGCCATCGGTTTTAATTAAGGATCTAAAATAAGTCGCTAAATCAATTAAGGGCTGAGCCAAGATATTAGCCAATAAAATATCGACTTGTTCTTGCAACTGAAAGTCCGTTGGCAAAACAATCGTTAATTTTTCTGTGGATATATCATTTTGTTCGGCATTCATCCTGGTTGCAGCAAGTGCTTGCGGATCGTGATCGATGGCAATCACTTGTTTTGCACCACATTTTACCGCTGCTATGCCTAAAATACCCGAACCACAACCATAATCAATCACGGTTTTTTCTTGCAGGAGCTGGGCATCTAACCATTCTAAACATAAAGCAGTGCTAGGATGCGTACCGGTACCGAACGCTAAACCGGGATCTAAACGTATATTCACTGCAGTTTTTACCGGCGGTTCATAAACACTAGGACAAACCCACAGTTTTTTCCCAAAACACATCGGTTTAAAATCTTGCAACCACATGCGTTCCCAATCTTGGTCTTCGACTATTTCGCTTTGATTCGCAAAAATAATTTTTTCATCAAATGTTCGGTTTAAAGCATCTATCAATGTTGACAATACAGTATGCTCTGCAAATATCGCGCTTATTTTAACCTGCTCCCAGAGAGGTGTACTAGCCGGTAAAGGCTCATAGAGACTTTGCTCATCCAATGCCTGCCAAGTCACTGATAAAGCTTCAGCGTCTTCTAAAAAATTACTCAGCATTTCTGTATGCTCACGCAGTGTATTTAAGTGCAATTGCAGGTAACGCATAGAATTACAACGCTAAACGTTGTTCAAGATAATGGATATTGGTTCCACCTTTAATAAAATTGGCATCACGTACTAAGGCTTGATGCATAGCAATATTTGTCTGTATGCCTTCGATAACAATTTCATCTAAGGCATTGCGTAATCGTGCTAATGCAATTTCACGCGTTTCGCCATAAGCAATTAATTTACCTATCAATGAATCATAATAAGGCGGGACACAATATCCAGTATAAATAGGTGTATCCATACGGATCCCTGGACCGCCTGGAGCATGGTATAAGCTAATCGTTCCAGGGGATGGCATAAATGTTTTTGGATCTTCGGCGTTGATACGACATTCGATCGCATGACCACGGATTGCTATTTGTTTTTGTTTATAATTTAATTTTTCACCCGAAGCGATATGCAATTGTTCGACTACTAAATCAACACCAGTAACCATTTCAGTAATTGGATGTTCGACCTGGATTCGCGTATTCATTTCGATGAAATAAAAACTACCATTTTCATACAGAAATTCAAACGTCCCTGCACCCCGATACTTCATATCGCGACAAGCTTTTACGCAGAGCTCACCCATATGTTGGCGTTGTTTTTCGGTAATCCCAACGGCAGGTGCTTCTTCAATGACCTTTTGATGACGGCGTTGCATAGAACAGTCACGTTCACCTAAATGAATAGCATGACCTTGACCATCACCTAATACCTGAATCTCGATGTGTCTAGGGTTGGTTAAAAATTTTTCCAAATAGACACTCGCATTTTTAAAATTAGCTTGTGCTTCGGATCGCGTTATTGCAATCGCATTTAAAAGTGCTGCTTCACTATGCACCACGCGTATTCCACGCCCACCACCACCACCTGCTGCTTTAATCAAAACCGGATAACCGATTTTTTGCGCAATTTTTAGATTTTTTTTATCATCATTATCTAATTCGCCTTCAGAACCAGGCACACAAGGAATTTTAGCTTTACGCATCGCAGCGATCGCCGATACTTTATCGCCCATCATGCGTATTGTTTCAGGTTCAGGTCCAATAAAAACAAAACCACTTTGTTGTACACGTTCAGCGAAATCCGCATTTTCAGAGAGAAAACCATAACCTGGGTGTATGCCAACCGCATCAGTAATTTCAGCCGCACTAATAATAGCAGGAATATTTAAATAGCTGGCGCTAGCGGGCGGAGGACCAATACAAACGGTTTCATCAGCTAATTTCACATGCTTTAAATTATCATCGGCTGTTGAATGTAAAGCGACGGTTTGTATGCCTAATTCTTTACAGGCACGTAAAATTCGAAGAGCAATTTCGCCACGATTTGCAATAACGACTTTATTTAGCATTATTTTTACCTACTCAGTTTTTTTAGCATAGCGCCGTTCCAACAACGAAATAAAGTAATTAGTAAGTTTTTATTCAATGATGAATAAAGGCTGGTTAAACTGAACGGGTGTACCATTTTTTACCAATCTCGCTTTAATAACGCCAGCTCTATCGGCTTCAATCTGATTCATCATTTTCATGGCTTCGACGATGCACAACACTTCACCTTTTTGCACTGTCTGACCTAGACTTACAAAAGGAGCGGCATCTGGGTTAGGTGCAAAATAAACGGTACCTACCATTGGCGAGCGCACTTTATGACCGCTTATTTCAGCTTCTGCAGAAACCGATGCAGGCGGCATACTTTCACTCGCAGGACTAGACTGTAAGAATGTTGTCCGAGCAGGTGAAGGTGATTGTCGCTTTATGCGTATTGATTGATCTCCTTCAGAAAATTCAATTTCAGTCAAACCATGCTCATTTAGGAGTTTAATAAGCTGATCAATTTTTTCCGAATCCATAAAAAATGGCCTCTTTTTCAAACAACGATATGCGGCTTATTGGAGCATATCCAAGCTGACTTTGCTAGTCTTTCTATATTCTTTGCTTGAATTTTTGTCTGTGAGTATACACATAAGTTTGTTAAGCTTAACCTTCTGCATTTTATTGGCTCGCTAGCATAGAGATAGCATTATGCAAAACCTAGGTTTAAAAAATCCGAATGAAGCTCAGCGGCTGCGCTTAGCTGAAATTAGCTGCACACAACTGCTTGGTGTTGGCCCAAAAATCAGCAATTATCTAAGCAAATGTGGCATACTTAACTTGCAAGATCTACTGCTACATTTACCTTTGCGTTATGAAAATAGAACACAACTCACTCCCATCAAAGATGTCCGCTGCGATAGCAATGTACTGATTACAGGGATAATTCATCGTGATCCGCACGCGATTAAAAGTAGAAAGGGATATTCTTGTAAACTCAGCGACGAAACTGGCAGTATCTACCTACGATTTTTTCATTTCAAGCTTAAACAATTTCAACAATTTAAAAAAGGACTACGTTTACTTTGCTTTGGTGAAGTACGTGCCAAAAAAAATAGCTTTTTTGAATTAGAAATGATACATCCTGATTATGAGTTTATACGTCATCAGAATCAGCTTCTATTACCAACCTATCTAACGGGTGTTTATCCAAGCACGCCCGGTATGTCGCAACGCTTATGGCATAAACTTATTGCTCAAGTATTTCATTTATTATTCAAAAATTTTGAAACTAAGTTAATTCACAAACAACAACATTATTTCCCTGAATATTTACCCGAAGATTTATTAAAACGAATAAAATTCCCTTCTTTATTAGAAGCCTTATATTATATCCATCGCCCACCTGCCGACGCACCCTTAGAGGAATTAGCCACTGGAAAACATATTACACAGCAACGCTTAGCATTAGAGGAGTTACTTGCTCATTCGCTCAGCGTACAACAAATGAAAAAAAAACGTGCTACTGAAACAGCGCCACATTTAAAAACAGATGCTGCTTTAATTAAACGTTTTCTAACTGCCTTACCCTTTCAATTAACACAGGCACAAAAACGCGTTATCAAAGAAATTAATCGAGATATGCAAGCGACCATCCCTATGCAACGCTTATTACAAGGCGATGTCGGTTCAGGTAAAACGGTAGTCGCCGCCTTTGCTACATTACTTGCCATTGCTAATCATTACCAAGTCGCCTTAATGGCTCCAACTGAGTTATTAAGTGAACAACATTATCAACATTTTTATCGCTGGTTAACCCCTTTAGGCTTTCATGTTGTTTGTTTAAATGCGGGCTTACAAGAAAAAGTAAAAAAACAAACACTGGCTGAAATAAAAACCGGTGAAGCGCATATTGCTATCGGCACTCACGCTCTTTTTCAAGAAGGGGTGCATTTTGCAAACTTAGGTTTCATCATTGTTGATGAACAACATCGGTTTGGGGTACAACAACGTTTAGCCTTATGGAAAAAAGGTCAACAAGAAAATTTACAAGCTCATCAACTATTCATGACCGCCACACCGATTCCCCGAACCTTGGCCATGACGAGCTTTACCGACTTAGATATTTCTTTTCTGGATGAATTACCACCCGGTCGCCTACCGGTACAAACCATTGTTCTTTCGGATCATCGCCGTTCGGATGTAATAGAAAGGGTACGCGCCACGTGCACACAACAAAAACAGGTTTATTGGGTATGCCCGCTCATTGAAGAATCGGATTTACAACATTATCAAGCCGCTGAAACAACTTTTAAAATCTTAAAAGCCGATTTAACGGGTCTACGCTTAGGATTGATACACGGAAGACTGCCAAGCGCTGAAAAAGAACGTATTATGCGTGATTTTAAAAATGGTGAAATTGATTTATTAGTAGCAACTTCGGTTATCGAAGTCGGTGTCGATGTCAGTAGTGCAAATTTAATTGTGATAGAAAATGCTGAACGCTTAGGTTTAGCACAACTTCACCAATTACGTGGCCGTGTAGGCCGTAGTGATAGCAAAGGTTTTTGTATTTTACTCTACCAAACTCTATCACCTTTAGCCAAAGAACGCTTAAGTATTATGCGCAGCAGCAATGATGGTTTTATGATTGCGCAACGCGATTTGGAATTACGCGGTCCTGGTGAAATATGGGGCTTGCGTCAAACTGGCTGGCAACAATTACGCATCGCCGATCTTAAACGCGATCATGATTTAATTCCACATGTCCTTAATCTTAGCACAACATTGCACAGCGAATATCCTTTTTTGATCGAGCCTATCATTCAACGTTGGGCACAAAACAATGATGGCAGTTATAGCAAGGTTTAGACTGATTCCTCTTAAGTTCTCATAAAATTACAAAAAACCCGGCTATCAAGATTATTCGCTCTGTTATTAGTTGCAGTATAAGAAGGTGGTGGAAAAAAATGTGCCGAATGCTCTAAAGAAATCCGTACAGGAGTATATATCGGAGATGTTTTGATAGGCGTCGAGAAATTCTCACCACTTTTCATTGCTTCTTGATAAGTAGGCGGCTCTGAATACCATGCAGGCGCAGTAGGCGGAGTATTATCCATTACCTCGCGATAAGAGGGTGGTGGTGATAAACAAAAACGATGTAATGCATTTTCCAACTCTAGCAGCTGCCCCCTATTATTGTGCCGAAAACAAAATGAGAAGATTCCAAACCCAAACTTCACAACGGCTACCAATGAATTGATAATTCCATATGCCGCAACAGCCACAATCGGAATAATAAGTAATGATATCCAGCTTGCATAAACGGGATAGAGGCCGATTAGCAATAGCATTAGCATACACCCAGCTACAGCTGCCACTACAAGAGCTAAGCCGAAAAAGATTTGTTTAATTGCTTGTTTTAAATCGGACTTTATTTCACTATTTTTATCCTTTTTTTCAGTATATTGCAGATAATCTTTCAATTTTTTGACCGTTTCAGAAGTTGCATTACCACGTTGCATCTCGCTTAAAACAGCACAGACTAATCCAGTATCAGAACTTTTAGGTAAGATAGATATTTCTCTGCATGCACCTAAATGGCTGAAGACATTATCTTCCAGCACTAAGATTTCCGAGTAATGCTCACAGAAAGGAATAATATGCAAACCACGCAAACCATTTAAAGTCAACGCATCGATTTTTTTTATCCGGTATTTTTTCATTTTTTTCTCCTTAAAAAACCACTGTCTTTGCCAAACTCCTGTTAAATAGAATAACATCTTTCCGATCTCAATTGAGAATGATCGCCATGAATATTAACATTATCATAGCATTCGTTAATCGCAGGAACATAAAAAAAACTGGGACCATTTGCAGGAGCTATCGCTATTGTAGATCCATTATCTCTCATCGCATCTTCTAATAATACATCCTCATAAGTAGGAAGTAGGGATAACGAAGATGAAAATTCTGGATAATATTCGTCTGTTGGTGGCATAGAAGAAAAAAGTAATTTAAGAAAATTTATTTTTTCCATGAGTTTACTTTCTAATTCATGTAAAGCTCGCTGTTTTTTACTAAATGACCATATTGAAAACAGCCAAAAACTTAAACTGTAAAAATCTGCGGTTAAACTACCATAAATTAATGTTTTACTCGCCGGAAAAAGTAATAAACAAGTATGTAAAACTATAAAAACTCCGGTCATCATACCGGGTGTTATCGCATAATAGACCCGATCATTTTGTATTTGTTTAAGTAAAAGCCAATATTTTTTGAACATTCTTCCTAACTGAATCAATTCATCTGGCTCGATATAATCTTTTTCTAATTCTTGAAATAATTGCTCAATAAGGTGATGCGGAGTGGATGCTCCCGGAAAATAAGCCAAGAAGTGATAAGGTTGAAATGGCTGAATGGTCACCTCAACATAGGCTTCTAGCTCAGTGGAGTCAATTATAAATTCTGGTATACCTCTTAAAAAAGAGGCAAATTCTAATTTAATGCGATAATTATTTTCATTGTTTAGCATTTTTTTCCTTAACTAGCAGTTTATCTAAAAAAATAATTTTATTATTTACGCTTGCTACTAGAACGTGTATCGTCGCTGCGTTGTATTATAAATAGCTTCATTGCTATCGCTTTCCAATGAGGAAGATGAAGACGGTGGAATATATAATTTTACGGTACTTCCAATATTTTTATAAGAAGAATTAGGTGTATTACAAGGTGTGGATGACCCAACAGCGAAGGTTTCAAATTTGCCGTGTAAACCTGAGGAGGTAGCGGCTTTAGTTTTGATGTGAGATATTGCGAAATTGATTTTATTGTTTAGCATTTTCGTCCCTGTAAATTTTTACATCGTCTTATTTTATACTTAAATAAAAACTAATACACTTTTTTATTTAAAAAATTTATAAATTTATTGACTTGATGTTAAATAAGCTAAGCCGACGGCGAATAGCTTAACTACTCACCGCCAGTTTTTAGATTAACTGGTTTTTTTCTTAGGCATATATAAATCAGTGATAGTTCCTTCAAAGATTTCACTGGCTAACATCACCGTTTCGGAAAGCGTCGGATGTGGATGGATCGTTAAAGCAATATCTTCAGCTTCACAACCCATTTCAATTGCCAACGCAATTTCAGCAATCAGCTCTCCGGCATTGGGGCCTACTATTCCTGCACCCAAGATGCGCTGGGTTTTAGGATCAAATAATAATTTAGTTAAGCCTTCATCACGTCCTTGACCTAAGGAACGACCACTCGCTAACCAAGGAAAAACAGCTTTTTCATAAGCAATATTTTTTTCTTTAGCTATGATTTCTGTTAAGCCAACCCAAGCAATTTCAGGATCGGTATAGGCAACCGATGGAATACAACGTGGTTCAAAAAAATGTTTCTTACCAGCAATTACTTCAGCGGCAACACGCCCTTCAGCGACCGCTTTATGCGCCAACATAGGATTACCAACGACATCACCGATAGCAAAGATATGTGGAATATTAGTTCTCAATTGTTTATCAACAGGAATAAATCCTTGCTCGGTAACAATGATACCTAAGGCTTCAGCGCCGATAAGTTTTCCATTCGGTTTACGACCTACAGCCGATAAAATTCGATCAAATCGTTGTGGTTTAGAACTTTCTTCCCCTACAAACGTCACCCATAATCCATCTTTTTTTGCTTCAACTTTAGTGACTTTAGTTTTTAATAAGAATTTATAATGTTTTTGTAGACGCTTATATAAAGGCATGACGATATCTTTATCAGCGCCATTAATAATCATATCACCTGCTTCTACCACAGTAATATCGCTGCCCAATGCATGATAAACCGTAGCCATCTCCATACCAATAATGCCGCCACCTAATACTAAAAAATTACCTTTAATTTCTTTTAATTCGAGCGCGCCCGTAGAATCGATAATCCTCGAATCCTCGGGTAAAAAAGGTAAACGTATTGGTTGCGAACCCACCGCAATAATGGCTTGCTCGAATACAATTTTTTGTTTTCCAACCGTTAGTTCATTTTTTCCGGTAAATTTTCCATCGCCAAAAACACATTCAACTTTTCGTTGCTTAGCTAATAGAGATAAACCTCCGGTTAATTTTTTTACTACGCTGCCTTTCCAAGTACGTAATTGTTGAATATCAATTTTAGGCTTGCCAAAACTCACGCCATATTCTGCCATGGCACTGGCATCTTCAATCACTTTTGCAGCATGTAACAATGCTTTGGAGGGAATACATCCAACATTCAAACACACACCGCCTAAGGTAGATTCTCTTTCCACTAATATGACTTTTTTTCCTAAATCAGCCGCACGAAACGCCGCGCTGTAACCCCCAGGCCCACTGCCTAACACAAGTACTTCGGTTTTTTTAATTTCTAATTCCGCCATAGTTTCCTCTAAAATAATTATAAAAATAAACGGGCAGTCGAGCCTATAGTAGCCAACGGCGTATATCTGAGAGACATGCGCTTAAATGCATAATAAAACGCGCTCCTTCCGCACCATCAATGACACGATGATCATAGGATAGAGATAAAGGTAACATTAATCGTGGTACGAACTCTCCATCCTGATAGAACGGTTTAAACTGTGCTTTAGACACACCTAAAATAGCGACATCCGGTACATTGACTATAGGTGTAAATGCCGTACCACCGATACCACCTAAACTTGAAATAGTAAATGAACTGCCTTGCAAATCCACTTTCGTTAATTGTTTTTCGCGCGCTTTAAGACTCACCGTACCTAATTCCTGGGCTAATTCTAAAAGACTTTTTTTATCCACATCCCTAATCACCGGTACCACTAAACCTTCCGGTGTATCGACAGCAATACCAATATGATAATATTTTTTTAGGATTAATTCCTCGCCATCCGCCGATAAAGAAGCGTTAAAAGAAGGAAATGCTTTTAAACTGGCGACTACCGCTTTCATAATAAAAACTAACGGCGTTAATTTAATATTTTGTTTGGCTGCAAACCCTGTTTGCGCTTTGCGAAAAACTTCCAATTCAGTGATATCTGCCTCATTAAACTGTGTTACATGCGGAACTAACAACCAATTACGATGTAAATATTGTGCAGTTAATTTTTTAATACGTGATAAAGCCAGCTTTTCTGTTTTACCGAATTGATTAAAATCAATCTCTGGCGCGCTAGGTAAACTCATCTGATTATTAGCATTCTGACTGAGATGTGTTTTAACAAATTTCTGTAAGTCTTCCTTGATAATGCGACCTTTTTGTCCAGTACCGGAAATTTTACTCAGATCGATACCAAACTCTCGCGCTAAACGTCGGACACCAGGACCTGCATGAATATCACCTTTGTCCTCTTCTTCTACATATTCTATTTCTTGCTCAAGTTCAGCGGGTCGAGATACAATTTCTTCCTCTTTTTTTATATTTTTACTGTCTATTTCTGGCGCAACCGCTGGTGGAACTGTATCTGAAATCGATCGTTTTTTCCTCACGGTTTTTTCAGTCGATGCATTTGATTCTTCTGTTTCAATGATTGCAATCAAATCACCTTTTGAAACTTTATCCCCTTTCTTGACTTTTAATTCTTTTAATTTTCCGGCTAAAGGTGATGGAATATCCATCGATGCTTTATCACTTTCTAGCGTAATCAATGCATCTTCCACAGCAATATCTTGGCCTATTTTAACGGGTATTTCGATAATTGCCGCGGCAGCAACATTACCTAAATCTGGAACGACTATTTCTTTTAAACTAGACAAACGTTTTCTCCTCAATACTCTTCACACTTGAATTTTTGTCTCTGTTGCCGCTCAAGCTAAGGTTGTTACATAACCCTATTTTTAAATACACGGCACTTGACAAAAAATCAATTGCTACGAGTTACTATTTTTTGCACCTGAATTTTTTAACTAGGTTGCTGCTCATTTAAATGGTAAATGGATTTGGCTTTTTAGGATCAATTGCATACTTTTTAAAGGCTAGGTCGATTTCGGTCGTACTCACTAAACCTTCTGCCATCAAGGCATATAAACTGGCTAGAACAATATAATAACGATTCACTTCAAAAAATTGTCGCAAGTGCTCACGCGTATCACTACGTCCATAACCATCTGTTCCTAATACCCTATAAGGTGCTTTAATAAATCCACGAATTTGATCGGCATTTAAACGAATATAATCGCTTGCGGCAATCACAGGTCCTAATCGATTTTGTAAACATTGTGTCACATAGCTCGGTTGTTCAGCGTCATTAGGATGTAATAAATTATGTCGCTCAACACTTAACGCTTGTTTACGTAATTCTGAAAAACTCGTTACACTCCAAATATCAGCGGTCACACCAAAATCTGTTTTTAATAACTCCGCAGCCGCAATCACTTCATTTAATATCGTACCAGAACCTAATAATTGTACGTGTCGTTTACTCGGTTTAGTTTCGGATAATAAATACATTCCTTTAATTATGCCTTCCTTATTAGCTTCGCTTAACGCAGGATGGGCATAGTTTTCATTCATCAAAGTCAGATAATAAAATACATTTTCCTGATCTTGCATCATACGACGCAAACCGTCTTGAATAATAACGGCTAGTTCATAACCAAAACAAGGATCATAAGCAACACAGTTAGGCACTACTGAAAAAAACAACAGATTATGTCCATCTTGATGCTGTAAACCTTCACCAGCTAAAGTTGTTCTGCCTGCTGTTGCACCTAAAATAAACCCTCGTGCTTGCATATCACCCGCAGCCCAAACAAAATCTCCAACTCGTTGATAACCAAACATCGAATAATAAATATAAAAAGGAATCATGCTCAAATTATTCGTACTGTAAGAAGTGGCCGCTGCCATCCAGGAGCAAAATGCGCCGCCTTCATTAATTCCTTCTTCTAACAATTGGCCTTTTTTATCTTCGCGGTAATACATTAATTGACCCGCATCGACGGGATCATAAAGTTGACCTACCGGAGAATAAATCCCAATCTGACGAAATAAACCTTCCATACCAAACGTGCGTGATTCATCAGGCACTATGGGTACGATACGCGAACCTAAGGTTTTATCTTTTAACAGGTGACGCAAAATTTCCACAAATATCATCGTTGTAGAGATTTCTCGTCCATTTGAACCGAGTAATATATTCTCAAAATTACTTAATGGTGCTGCCGCTAAACTTTCGTCAGCACGCGTACGACGCGCTGGTAAATACCCACCCAACTTTTTACGCTGTTGTTTTAAATACTTATTTTCTGGACTATTTTCACTCGGACGATAAAAACTTAAATTTTCAACCTCAGCATCACTCATTGAGAGATTAAAACGATCTCGGAACGCAAGTAACTGTTCATGTGTCATCTTTTTCTGTTGATGCGTAATATTTTGACCTTCGCCCGCCGTGCCCATACCATAACCTTTAATGGTTTTAGCTAAGATAACTGTAGGTTGACCTTGATGTTCGACTGCTGCTTTATAAGCGGCATAAACTTTTTTAATATCATGTCCACCGCGCTTTAGCAGCCAAAGTTGTTCATCGCTCATATCCGCAACCATGGCTTTTAATTCTGGATATTTTGCAAAAAAATGTTCGCGTATGTAAGCACCATCTTTAGCACGGAAATTTTGATATTCCCCATCAATGGTTTCCATCATTAATTGAGGTAACAAACCTTGTTTATCTTTTTTAAATAAAGGATCCCAAGCACTACCCCATAAAACTTTATTGACATTCCACCCTGCGCCGCGAAATACACCTTCTAGTTCTTGAATTATCTTGCCATTCCCACGTACCGGCCCATCCAGTCGTTGTAAATTGCAATTAATAACAAAAATGAGATTATCCAATTTTTCCCGCGCCGCAATACAAAGTGCACCGAGCGATTCGGGTTCATCCATTTCTCCATCACCACAAAACATCCAAACTTTTCTATCTTTGTTATCCAATAAGCCACGATTTTGTAAATATTTCAAAAAACGTGCTTGATAAATTGCCTGCATTGGCCCTAAACCCATAGAAACTGTAGGAAATTGCCAAAATTCTGGCATCAGCCATGGATGGGGATAAGAAGAAAGACCTTCTCCGCCGATTTCTTGACGAAAATGTGCTAATTGCTCTTTCGTTAAGCGTCCCTCTAAAAATGCGCGTGCATAGATACCTGGGGAGGAATGACCTTGGATGTATAATAAATCGCCGCCGTGTTCAGAATTAGCCGCATGAAAAAAATGATTGAAACCCACTTCATACAAAGTTGCCGCCGAGGCATAGGTTGCTATATGGCCACCTAGTTCAGAAGAAACCTTGCCCGCCTGTAATACCATCATCACAGCATTCCAACGAATTAATGCCGCAATACGTTTTTCTAGTTTTTCATCGCCAGGAAAAGATGGTTCCAACTCGACAGGAATCGTATTTACATAAGGTGTGTGTAAGCAAGCTCTTAGGTCCAGACCTCGTTGACGCGCCTTATTGATAAGCTGTTGGATAAGAAATTGTGCCCTATCTGGGCCTTCAAATTTTAAAACAGATAAAAGTGCATCTATCCACTCTTTGGTTTCAAGAGGATCCTTATCTAAGTAAGGAGTTTGTGTCATATCAGGCTTACCTTTAGAAAAATATTCTTTGATTATTTTTTTACAAACCGCTTAGTGACCTAACTATAACAGCACACCCAGCGTAACAGCGAATACGATAATTAAAAAGAGAATTAAATCACGGTCTATAAGTCTTAGGGCAGAATCATAGTTTTCATTAGTAAATTCAGTCGTTTCGTCTAGTCCTAATGCAATACGACCACTTTTTTCAATGAGCTCTCGATTAAATGAAACATCTCTTAGCAAGTAATCTAAACAAAAATGACTGGTTTGTACAAAATTCCCCGCTAAAGCAAACAATATTGAAAATAAACGCACCGGTAACCAATCCAATAACGCTCGAACTTGTTGAGCAGACTTTCCTAAAGCAGGATAACTAGGATGAATGTGAGCAGAACGTTCAACTAAACGATAGACTAATGCCGCAATTGGACCGAATAAAGCCATCCAAAAAATCACTGCAAATAAGGATTCATTCGCCTGCCAAAATATCGGTTGATGTATTTGCTTAGTATCAAAAATATTGATAGGACCCAAGCAGTAAAAAAGCACTACTGCACCGATTAAAAAAGCTAACAAACCTTGGATAAAAGTAGCACTTAAAAAATAAATAATCGCCACCGGGATAACGATCGGTAAGATCACGAACAATAAAGGAATAAAATATTGCTGTGACCAACTATTATTTTTAGTAAGCTCATTAATTTTACTAACATATTGTTCAAACCAATTAAACCGTGCTAAAAAGTTACCTCTATGTAGGCATCGTTCCAATCCCAAGCACAGTAACAATGTAATAAATGTCATAATCTTCCTCCGGGCATCCAGCCCTAATATTTAAAAATTATTATTTGATCTTATTAATCTTCGCACTCGAATTTTTGTCTGTTTGCCGCTTAATTCGCAATCCTCATGGTTATTGTTTAGACCAGATTGCTGCAGATACGGCACTTGCCAAAAATTCCATTGCTGTAAATAACTATTTTTCGCACTTGCAAATGCAAAGAGTATATATTAAAAAGACCTAGTTTAGTCTACACGCATCTTTTCATTCAAGGCCAAAGGTGTAGGATACCGTAAAACCACCCAATAAGATGAGCCCACAAACGTCAAAATAGTGACCGCTTGGATCAGATAGTTGGCTTTATCACCGATCAAGGCGGGCGTTGTTTCTGCGGCTAAATAGGCAATCAATAAAGAAAATTCACTGGCCTGTCCTAAACGTACACCCACTTCGCGCGCTATATATTTTTTTTCACCCGACATTTGTAATAATACCTGAAACAACCAAGGTTTAATTAACAACACCAGTCCTGCTAATAACAATGCCGGTATAAATACCATCGGTAAATAATGTAAATCAAAACTTGCACCAATAGCAAAGAAAAACATGATTAAACAAAAATCACGCAGTGGTTTTAAATTATCGGCGATGAAAACCGCAATCGGCCCTTCTGCTATCGATACACCGGCTAAAAAAGCACCAATTTCTGCTGATAAGCCTAAAGCGCGTGACAATTCTGCTAATCCTAAACACCAACCGAGTGCAACTAAAAAAAGATATTCTTGCACACGATCAAAACGAATAAATAATTTACTAATGAAATAACGTTGTACAACAAAAGCAAAACCCAGTAAGGAAGGAAAAGTAATTAAGGTTAAGCCCAAATCGGCTAATTTAGAACCTGTCATATGTGCACCATGCACAAATAACAACATGCCTATCGCTAATAAGTCTTGTAGTAATAAAACACTGATCATCGTTTCACCAATTGGTTTATGGTGTAACGCTAATGTGGGCAATAACTTAAGACCGATAATGGTACTCGAAAAAATTAAACTGGCACCTATTAATAAACTTTCTAAGAGTGTAAAACTAAATAGATAACCGACTGCAAAACCAATCGTAGTAAATAATGCACTGAAGACTAAGGTTACAATTGCTGTCTTACGTAAACTTCGATAAAACTCTTGTGGTGTTAAATCTAAACCGACTAAAAATAACAAAAAGATAATACCGATGTCGCCAATACCACGTGCCAAACCTAAATTTGGCACTAATTTTAAACAACTGGGACCTAAAATCAAACCTAATAAAATATAAGCGACTAACAAAGATTGATGTGTATACAGTGCAATCGTCGCTAATACCGCAGCGCCAGTAAAAATAACAAAAATAGAAAAAACAACACTATGATCCATTACTCCTCCAGGCAGAGCAAAGAGGCATTACCTCCTGCCGCCGTCGTATTAATGGATAATGAACGCTCTAAGCAAAGACGGGGTAAATAATGCGGTCCACCTGCCTTAGGTCCCGTTCCAGAAAGACCTTCACCACCAAAAGGTTGTACGCCTACCACTGCACCTATCATAGAACGGTTAACATACTGATTTCCGACATGCACCTGACGTGAAATCGTATCCACTGTATGTTGAATACGACTTTGGATACCTAAGGTCAAACCATATCCAGTATGATTGATGGCATGGATCACTTGTTCACGATCCTTAGCGGCATAACGAATAACATGCAAGATAGGACCAAAAACTTCTCGTTTTAAAAGATCCAAACTACTTAATTCAAATAAACTAGGTGCAAAGAAATTTGTTTGATCCAACCCACTCGGCAGCTTGCATTGATAAAGCAATTTAGCTTCTTGGGACATGCGATCAAAATGCTCTTGTAAAGTTTTCTTAGCTGCACTGTCGATTACAGGGCCGACATCCGTAAACAACTCGCAAGGATCACCTAATTTGAGTTCTGCCATCGCCCCGCATAGCATTTCAATTAAAGAATCCGCCATTTCTTCTTGCACAAACAATACACGTAATGCCGAACAACGCTGGCCGGCGCTACCAAAAGCTGAGTTCAATACATCCACCACCACTTGTTCCTTAAGCGCGGATGAATCAACGATCATTGCGTTTTGTCCACCCGTTTCAGCAATGAAAGGTAAAATTCCACCTTCACGACTTGCTAAACCCTGATTGATTTCACGTGCTGTTTCAGTAGAACCGGTAAATACTATCCCTTTAACTCGCGGATCAAATGTTATTTTTGGCCCAATCACTGCACCACTTGCGGGTAAAAGTTGTAATACATCTCCAGGAATTCCTGCTTCATATAAAAGTTGTACCGCTGCCGTAGCAATTAAGGGTGTTTGACTTGCCGGCTTAGCAATCACGGTATTTCCGGTCACTAAGGCAGCGGTCACTTGGCCAATAAAAATAGCTAAAGGAAAATTCCACGGACTAATACAAGCGATAACACCCCGTCCTTGCACACTTAACCAATTTTCTTCACCGGTCGGCCCTGGCAATAATTGTGGTATTAAATCTAAGCGTGCGCGCATGGCATAGTAACGACAAAAATCTACTGCTTCGCGCACTTCTGCGAGTGCATCATTCAGTGTTTTACCCCCCTCTTTGACTGCTAAAGCCATAAATTCACTTAAGCGTTGTTCAAAAAGATCCGCAGCACGTTCTAAGCAAGCAGCACGACTGTCTACCGGTGTATTGGCCCAAGTAAAGTTTATCTGATGAGCATTGCTTATTGCCTGTTCGAGTTGTTCAGCACTCGCCAAACTGACATGTCCTATGATTTCCTGTGGATTAGCCGGATTACTAATAGCACGGATTTTTTCGCCCTCTACTAAAACACCTTTAATTAAAGGGCCAGCGCTGTATGATTTTTTAGCCGCTATTTCTATTTCGCTAACCAATGGTTCCCAGGTTTCGCTATCCGAGAAATCGATACCGCGAGAATTTTTACGCCCAGGCCCATAAATATCTCTCGGTAAAGGAATTTTAGGGTGTGGAATTCTATCTAATTGATATAATTTTTGCACAGGATCTTCTAACATTTCTTCGATAGGAATGGTCGGATCAATTATGCGGTTAACAAATGACGTATTTGCACCATTTTCTAACAAACGTCTAACCAAATAAGCAAGCAAATCTTCATGTCCGCCTACCGGTGCATAAACACGACAAGGAATATTAAGATTTTTAGGTCCTACGATATGATCATACAAGGTATACCCCATACCATGTAAACATTGCATTTCAAAATCTCGATTCTTTCCAGCCAACTCGAGTACCGTCGCTAAGGTATAAGCATTATGTGTAGCAAACTGCGGATAAATTTCTGCAGAGTGTGCCAGTAATTTTTTTGCACAGGCAACAAAGCAAACATCCGTCGCTGCTTTGCGTGTAAATACAGGATAGGATTGTAATCCCTTTAATTGTGCATTTTTAATTTCCGTATCCCAATAAGCTCCTTTAATTAATCGAACCATCCAACGTTTATTTTGTTTTTTAGCCAGATCAACCAGCCAATCAATAACAAAAGGCGCGCGCTTTTGATAAGACTGTACGGCCAAACCAAATCCTTCCCAATGTGCTAAATCAGGATCGCAAAATACCGCGCCGATAATATCTAAAGAAATATCTAAACGATCCGCTTCTTCGGCATCGACTGTCAGCGATATGTTGTTGGCCTTTGCCGCCAAAGCTAAGGTTTTTAATTGTTTAATTAAGAAAGGAACAACCACTTCTTTTTTTGCAAACTCATAACGTGGATGCAACGCAGATAACTTAACTGAAATACCTGGTGCATCGTTCAATGATTTGCCTGAAGCCGCTTTACCAATTGCGATGATTGCAGTTTGATAAGCCTGAAAATAACGTTCAGCGTCTTTCTCAGTGCGAGCTGCTTCACCCAACATATCATAAGAAAAGCGATAGCCTTTTGCTTCATAAGCTTTAGCTCTTTTTAATGCTTCGTCGATACCTTGACCCATCACAAATTGACGACCTAACACCTGCATCGCTTGTTTAACTGCTTTACGGATAATAGGCGCACTGCTTCGACCAACAAAGCGGCGTAAAACATTACCTAAACCGCCCGTTTGATTCGACTGTAACAATTTCCCAGTTAACACTAATCCCCAAGTACTGGCATTAACAAAGAAAGAAGCACTTTGGCCAAGATGAGAAGCCCAATCCGCATTGGTAATTTTATCTTTTAATAAGGCATCTATGGTATCACTATCCGGAATTCGCAACAGTGCTTCCGCCAAGCACATCAATGCAATACCTTCTTCACTGGATAGATCATATTCGTATAAAAAAGCGTCTAAACCGCCTTTCGATAAACGCTGCGCACGAATTTGTTCAATTAATTTAACTGCGCGTTGCGCAATTCTTTCTGACACTTGGCGTGGTACAGCCGCTAATTGCAATAATTGTTTAACACACGCTGTTTCGTCGGCATAATAAGCTTGCGCTATAGCCAATCTTAAGGAATTTTTTTTAACTGATATTAGGGGAAACGACATTCGAGCCTCTATAGTAATTCCACAAATTATTTTTTTAAATATGCTTCGCACTTGAATTTTTGTTTGTGTTGCCGCTCAACATCCTCATGCATATTAATACACTCTGATTGCTTATTTTTGCGACACTTGCCAAAAATCCCATTGCTATGAGTATATTTTAAAAGTATGCACCAACATTCTTTACAGAATTATTCAAATAATTTGTCTTTTAAAATATACTAGTCACTAGTCATACATGAGTTCATCAAGCGGAGTTTGAGCAGTTGAGCCTCCATTTTGTATCAACTCACATAGTACATCCGTAATACAAAGATAGCGTAAAATATTCGGTGTAACTTCATCAAAATTTGCTTTCACTCCTAGCAAAGATTGCTCTATCTCATCAAAACTAACACCAATTCCATAGCCTAAACAAAGGGAGCACAGTTGATCCGCACGACGAGCAATCGCTGGCAACAACCCCACCTCAGAAAAAACCTCATCATAGGTAATAGGTCTGCCTTTCAATGTAAAATTGGCCCGTAAAGTTTTGGAAATGGAATGCAATGCTCTTTTTAATTCCATAGGTTTCTACTCCTTCCACCACGGGATAGCTATTTTACGTGGTCCGGCCAATACCGTACGTAACCACCGTAAAAAAACCGTAACAGAAAAACCATAACGTTCTAATAAACCAAAAAACGCCATAGCCACTAGCGCCAATACAAAACTCCAAACGCGAATATGTAGCAAAAACAAGAGTAATGGAAAAGCCGCACGGGCATCGATTAAAAAAAATCGTGGAATACGTGCCGAATCACGCCAATGTGCTGCTGTAGGAACCCGTGACATAAATTAGTCCCATGACCTCATTTGGTTAATATTCTATCATTTATGGCGGGAATCATACAGCAACTGATTACAAATTTAAAGTTGAGAATAGCGTATAGGTCATGAACTTGAAAGCTATCTTATCTAGAGTTTAAGACGGGTATTTTAAAATATCATGTTGTATCGATCTTGATACAAAAAATTTCATGATTCGCTTGACTCAACTTTAACTAAACGTTTTAATACACAGCCTATGCATTAGCATAATTTTTTGAGCATATCTTTTTAGGCCGAATAGCTCAGTCGGTAGAGCAGAAGACTGAAAATCTTTGTGTCGGTGGTTCGATTCCACCTTCGGCCACCAGAACAATCAAGCACTTATATCACTTTCAAACCTTCCCTCAAATTCCGGTGCGGGACTTTTGCGGGAGCTGTCACTTTTCTTTCTAAACGAAGTACAGTCAACTGAGATTTTTCTTCCCCACAGATCTTATTGGCTGCTCGAATTAAATGACCCAATTCTACTTGTGAATAATGCGTCGTGATACGACTACTCTTATGCCCAAGCAAATCTTGTCTATCTTCAAAACTAACTTCCGCTGCACGTAAGCGACGCCCAAAGGTATGTTTTAGATCATGAACTCTAACATGAGAAAAGCCTGCCCTTTTACGCGCTTTGATCCAAGCTGAATTTAACATCCGTGTCACTGGCTTACCTCTATAAGTAAAAACTGATCTTGCTATGATTTTTCGGACACAGAGAAGCGAGGTAAACTTAAGTTACTAAGCAAGCAGGTATAGTATGTCTAGAAAATATGATAAAGAATTTAAATTAAATGCGGTTAATTTGGTGTTAGAGAAACAAATAACGTGTACCCGAGTAAGCCAAGATCTAGGGGATAGGCTATCAACTTATGCAAGAAAATGTGGGTCTATGGAAAATTGAGGAGATGGCACATCTGTTAGGGGTTTCTCGTAGTGGTTATTATAGTTTTTGTAATAGGAAAATCAGCAAGAGACAGCAGGAGCATGCTAAATTACAGAAAATAATTGAAACTATTTTTTTGAAAAGCCGGCAAACCTATGGTAGCCCCAGGGTCCATGCTGAACTAAAAGCCCAAGGTTTTGAAGTCAGTCGACCGCGTGTTGCACGCCTGATGAAAAAACTGGGTATGGCGGAAAAAATGCAACGATTATTTAAAACAACGACGCGCGTTAATAAAAAACAAGCCGTAGCCCCTAATAGGTTACAGCAAAACTTTACGGCGACTGTACCCAATTCAAAATGGGTAAGGGTATTAAACTGGAACTGTTCAACGTTACGCGCATTTGAATAGCCAACAACTTCAAGAAGCTGCTGAACGTGTGTCTGGTACAAAATTGGTACATGCTGTTAAAAATGCTAATTTAGGAGACTAGCTGGATGAAGGATAAACTGTTAGAATGCCGGGCTCTTTGGGATCATGCGCCCGTAGCTCAGCTGGATAGAGTACCAGGCTTCGAACCTGGGTGTCGGGGGTTCGAGTCCCTCCGGGCGCACCAGTAAAATCAAATACTTACATCGTTTCTTAATAAATTTTAAAAGTTCTTGCGCGACTTTTGCGCAACCTAGAAACTTACACAACCTCCTAAGTACCATTAATACAGGTTTACGGCTATCTGAGTCACAAACCTTATTTGCTGCTTGAATTAAGTTAATTAATTCTACTTGCGAGTAATGGGTTGTAATACGTCCATTTTTATGTCCTAGCAGATCTTGTCTATCTTCAATGATGTTGACCAAAACCTGCATCGCCACTTGAAGATATTATCGATTTAAAAGAAAGTGATTATGTTATGGAGCGTCTACATAAAACAAATTCTCCTCAGGAAATTATAGAAGTTATCCGTGCTGGCCAACAAATAGCAATTGATTAGGATTTAAAATTTTTGAAAAAAATTAATAAACATTCTTCTGGAGTTCTTATCGATATTGTAAAAAACAAAGAACTAAATTGGATTAGTTTAGACGAGATCGTACAGAGCGCTTGAAAAAGCGAGAGTTTCCGGTTTTGATAGAAGTGCAAAAAACTTTGATTCAAAACTTAAAAATAGAGGAAACTCTCATGTTACATACTACTGATAAAATTATTAAAC
>DASXLX010000037.1:0-12647 GCA_036495935.1 Candidatus Aquirickettsiella sp. | reverse complement strand
CGTTATTTGTTTCTCTAGTACCAAATTAACCGCATTTAATTTAAATTCTTTATCATATTTTCTAGACATACTATACCTGCTTGCTTAGTAACTTAAGTTTACCTCGCTTCTCTGTGTCCGAAAAATCATAGCAAGATCACTAGCTTGAGTCTCATATCTATCTACATCCCTATAAAAGATTCACAGTGTTGCTAAAGCGCTTAACAACTCTTGTTAAATATCTCAAATAAATAGACTTATCTATTTAATACTGAATCACCTGGCAGATCACTTACAGTATGAACTTGATGATCCTGAGCCAATAATAAATACATGGCAGGCACAACAAACAAAGTAAATAAAGTACCGATAGAAATACCAGAAGCAATAACTAAGCCGATATTAAAGCGACTAATAGCACCTGCACCCGACGCTAAAATTAAGGGAATAACTCCTAAGACCATCGAAGCCGTAGTCATTAAGATAGGTCTAAGCCGAATGCCGGCAGCCATTTGAATTGCTACCTGTTTTTTATGGCCTTCTTGTTGCAAATCATTTGCAAATTGCACAATCAAAATCCCGTGTTTACTAATTAAGCCTATTAATGTCACCAAACCCACTTCAGTATAAATATTTAAACTCGCTCCTCCTACTCCTAAACTTATAAAGATAAGTGCACCACAAATTGACATTGGCACACTAATTAAAATAATTAATGGATCACGAAAACTTTCAAATTGAGCTGCTAAACAAAGAAAGATAATAATTAGGGCTAAGAAAAAGGTTAAAATCAAAGCGCTACTTTCTTGCTGATATTGACGTGATTGAGCTGCATAATCCATATTGTAATTTTCAGGAAATATTTTTTTAGCTATTTTTTGCAACCCTTGTAATGCATCACCCATAGTAACGCCCGGAAAAGGAACCGCTGAAATAGTTGCTGAATTAAGTTGCTGAAAATGATTAATCGATTCTGGCACCACAATAGTTTTTAATCGCGCAATTGTCGATAAAGGAATCACTGCACCATTTGGAATCTTTAAATAATAATTCAGTAATTGGTCGGCATTCAAACGCGACCCTCGCATCACTTGTGGAATAACTTGATAAGATCGACCATCAAAATTAAAATAATTAATATAGTTCTCACTCATCGCAGAGGCTAACAAATCTCCCACATCTGCCATCGTTAAACCCAGCTGCGATGCTTTATCACGATCGAGTTGTATTGCTGATTGAGGTTTATCTAATTTAAGATCGCTATCTAAATAAACAAAGAGTCCACTCTTACGCGCTTCGTCTAATAATGTTTTGGAAATGTCATTCAATTTTACATAATCATCCGTAGTAGTAATAACAAATTGCACAGGTAATCCACTACCTCCGCCAGGCAAAGAAGGTTTTTGAAAGGCAGCTACTCGTGCTCCTGCTATACCATCAAATAAATGTTGTATCTGTGGTTGGAGTTGATTAGTTGTGCGTTTGCGTTCACTCCATGGTTTAAAGACCATTCCACCAATACTGGTATTAAGCCCATTAACTCCATCTAATTGAAAGACATGATCGGTTTCAGGATAAGATTGAAAAATTTTGAATACTTGATTGGAATATAATTGTGTTTGCTGCAAAGTCGCATTAGGTGCTGCAGTTAATAAGCTAATAATAAGCCCTTGGTCTTCTTGAGGGGCTAGCTCATTTTTAGAAGTTGCATACAAAAAATAAATACTACTTAAAATAATTAATGCAAATACTATAGTCACTTGTACATTCTTCAATGAACCTCGCAAAAGATGTTCATAATAATCACGTAATTTATCGAATTTTTCATCGATAAAACCAACAAAACCTCTGCTTTGATCCTTAATACTCGGTTTTAAAGAGAGGGAACACATCATGGGAGAAAGTGTTAAGGCAATAATCGCAGAAACTCCAACCGCTCCCGCTAATGTGAAAGCAAACTCAGTAAATAACGCACCGGTTAATCCTCCCATAAAACCTATTGGTACATAAACCGCAATTAAAACCACAGAAATTGAAATAATAGGAATAGCTAACTCACGTGCACCTTTAATAGCCGCCTCGACAGGTGATTGACCCGATTCGATATGCCGATAAATATTTTCTACAATAATAATTGCATCATCAACAACCAAACCTATGCCTAATACCAAGGCTAACAAAGTAAGTAAATTAATTGTATATCCCAATAACAACATAATAAAAAATGCCCCTATTAAGGATAGAGGTATAGCAATAACTGGGATAATTACTGATCGAAAGGAACCCAAAAATAAAAAGATAACTAACGTAACGATCACTAAGGCTTCTATCAAACTGGTCATCACCTCATGGATAGAACTATTGATATAACGACTTTCATCATAAACAATCCTCCCATTTAAACCCTGCGGCAACTGTGCGGTTATGTCCGGCATAGCTTTCCGTATATTTTTGATAACTGAGAGTACGTTTGCAGTAGGTGCTACTTTAATACCTATATACACAGCTGGTTTATTATCAAACTTTACGGAAGTGTCATAACTTTGCGAACCTAAAGTCACTTTGGCAACATCTTTTAAACGTATAATGGCACCATTTTGTGCTTTGACAATTAAGTTCTGAAACTGTTCTACATTGTTTAATCCTGTATTTACGGTTAAATCGACTGTAACCATATCACCTTTAGTACGTCCAACAGCAGCAATAAAATCATTGTTAGCTAATGCATTGGCCACATCATCAGCACCTAAACCATAGGAAGCTAATTTGGCTGGATCTAACCAAGCACGAAGCGAAAATAAATGTTGTCCGACGATTTCAGCTTGCTGAACACCATTTATAGCTTGTAATTTCGGTTGTACCACTCGAATCAAATAATCCGTAATTTGATTGCTGGCTAACTTAGGACTATAAAACCCGATATACATGGAGTCGATCGTTTCACCAATAGCTATATTTAATGTCGGTTGTTGAGATTGCTTAGGCAACTGATTGATAATGGCATTTACTTTGGTGTTAATTTCGGTTAATGCTTTATTCGGATCGTAATTCAGTAACAAATTAGCTTGTATCGAGCTACTGCCTTGTGTACTACTTGAAGTTAAATAATCAATTCCTTGCGCTTGTGCAATAGAATTTTCCAAAGGGGTTGTGATAAATCCTGCAATTAAAGCAGGATCAGCGCCGGTATATACCGTAGAAACGGTTATCACTGCATTCTCAGTATAAGGATATTGTCGAACTTGCAGCAAAGTTAACGAACGTATTCCTAGCACCAAAATTAATAAACTAATCACTGTTGCTAGCACAGGTCGCTGAATAAAAATATCCGTAAAACGCATATAAACTGCTATCCTTAAACTAAAACAAACTCATTTATACTCATTGCTGTGAGTATTCAAATGGCTCACTTAGGCTTCCGTTCCATTTCTTTATTCATCAATAGCGACAGATGCTGGATTATTATTCGGCACCACAGAATTATTAATCACCACACTACTGCCATTCTTAAGTTTAAGTTGTCCGCTAGTAACAACCATTTCCCCTTCTTTTAAACCATCCAAGATAGCAATTTGATCGCCCCGCTTCTCGCCCGTTGTCACAAAAGTTTGTAGTACGCTCAGTTGTGATTTTCCATTTTTATCTTTTTCTTTTTGTTGCACGATATATGCTATCTCCCCATAAGGATTAAAGCTGATCGCCGTCTGTGGCAAAGTTAAGTACTGTTTCATTGGACTGGTTTGTACTTCAGCTGAAACAAACATACCAGGATATATTTCAGACTGTGGATTTGCGATGGTCGCTTCAATCTGCACATTCCGTGTATTAACATCCACAATAGGATTGATGGTAGTCACTTTTCCAGTAAAAATTTTATCTGGATAGGTGTCTGTTTTAATGTTAACTATAGATCCTATATGTAATTGCGCTAACTTTTGCTGTGGAATAAAAAAATCAGCATAAAGTGGATCTAAGACTTGCAAAGTAACGACTTGATCACCCGGATTAAGATATTGACCTACGTTCACAGTCGAAACACCTAAGCGACCAGTAAAAGGGGCTTTTAAGGTTTTTTTAGCAACAATGGCTTCTTGTTGAGCTACTTGTGCTTGCAAATTTTTTAGATTTTGTTCATCCGTATCAAGCACGGCTTTACTGATTGCTTTGACAGTAAATTGTGCACTATCACGATGATATATAATTTCAGCTAATTTCTCTTGTGCTTCTAATGAATGCAATAATGCTATATCTGAGTCCGCATTGAGTTGTACTAAAACATCTCCCTCTTTAACTTCCGCCCCTGGTTTCAAATAAACCGTGCGCACTAATCCAGCTAATTCGGTGGTGACATACACACCATTCACGGCTCTCATACTGCCATAAGTCAAAATCTTTGGCTGCCACCATGAATATTGAACACGCATGGCGGAAACCGTGACGATGGGTGCAGTATTTTTTTGCATAGCATGTCGAATAAAGAGATGCTTAATAGTTTGATAACCGAAAACCAGAATAAAAAGCATCCCGACACTGATCAACATAATGATCATGGGTCTATTAAAATGCTTTTTTAATCTATGCATGATTGTGATCCTCTACTGGCAATTCGAGTTCCACCATCCACCCCCTAAAGCTTGAAATAAAGCAGCTGTATCTGCATATCGACTGGCTTCTGCTTGTACCAAACTAATACGTGTTTGTTGATATTGTCTTTGTGCATCTAACAATGAAAGATAACTTACACCCCCTAAAGAAAATTGTTGTTTAACCAAATATAAATTAGTATAAGCTGCTGTTTCAGCCTGTTTTTGCGCGCGCATTTCACGCGCATCCGCTTCTATAGCCCTTAAAGTATCTGCTACGTTTTTGAAAGCTTGCAACACAGTTTCGCGATACTGAGCTGCAGCCGCATCATAAGCCGCAAACGCTGCACGACGTTCAGCAAGCAAAGCGCCCCCTCGAAATAATGGTTGAAATATTCCAGCTCCTATGTTCCATAAATTACTTTGCGAACCAAATACTTGACTACCGACTGTATTAGATTTTCCCCATGAACCATTGATTGTAATTTGTGGATATAAATTAGCAGTAGCCACTCCAACTTGCGCATTGGCCGCTTCCCATAATGCTTCAGAAGCTCGTACATCAGGTCTCTGTCGAACTAAAGCAGAAGGTACACTCAAGGGCAGTTTAGTCGGTAAGTGCAATTCATTTAAATCCAAAGAAGGAATGATATGTCTTTCACTAGGGAAGGAACCGACCAAAATAGTAAGTAAATGGCGTGTTTGTGCCCAATTTTTTTCTAAGGGCGGTAAAGTTGCTTTAGTTTGCGCCAATTGTGTTTGTTGTGCGACCACCTCGATTTGTGAAACACCTCCTAGATCAAATTGTTTTTTTATGATCGCCAATTGCTGAGCTTGTTCTCGTATCAATTGCTTAGTAACACAAATTTGTCTATGCAAAGAGGCTACGGTAATTGCGGTGGTCACAATATTGGACGTTAAACTCAGATATGCCGCGCGAAGTTCAAAATATTGATATTCTACTTGGGATTGCAAACCTTGTATTTGCCTGCGCATTCCTCCAAAAAAATCAAGTAAATAAGAAGCATTAAGTGAAGCATTAAATAGGTTAAAGACTGACGAAGGAATCCCACTTGTTGCTACCGAGTTAGTTCCATTAGAGGAACTAAAGAATCCAGTGTTGGAACCACGCTGTGCTGTTAGCTGAGCAGAGAGAGTTGGAAATAAATTATTTCCTATACCCGCACTTAGATTCTCCTGTGCTTCAAGTAAAGTCGCTTTAGCCGCTCGCAAATTGGGACTATTGCTAATACCTTGGCAAATGAGTTTATTTATTTTAGGCGAATGAAATAAGCGCCACCATTCTGCGGAAATGTATTTAGCCTGAATAAACTGTTGTGAGGCCCCTCCATGACCTGGCGCGTTGGCAGTTCTACAAGGCCAAGGGGGGGTTGTGTAATGATTTACTTTTGGAGGCTCAGGTGATGCAAAATCAGGCCCCACCAGGCAAGCACTGAGACTACCCAACATCATGGCAATCATGGAAAATTGATAACAGCTCCTGTAAAAAACCCACATTTAATTATCTGTCCATTTTTACTCTGTTTTGTATACACATTTTTTTTAATGTGTACTTTCATATCATAGACGATATTTTTAGAACTTAGTTGAAAATAGAAATGAACTCTGTCTCTATCACACCTAACCAAGCTGATATAAAACTTATCAGTACACTCACCACAAACTATGCTTTAATTAAATAATCAGAAACCTAACTTCACCCTTTGGTACTTTTAAAGAATAAGCAGCTTGCTTCTCTTATTGGAGCTTAATTTATGTTCAAATATCTAAAAAGAACTGGTTCAGAAAAAAAGCATCAACTTGCTCTATTGTATTTAGTGATAGGCGCTATAGCGATAGGTTTTGCTCCTATTTTTGTCCGATTAAGCGAAGTTGGTCCCATTGCGACAGGATTTTGGCGAGTGGCTATTGCTTTTCCGATTTTAACCTTACTTTCCATAGGACAAGGCTATACACGTCCCGATGATAGACATGCACCCCTTTTAAAAGATTATCTTTGGTTATTATTTTCTGGTGTTTTATTTGGCGGCGACCTAGCCACATGGCATCTTTCTATTCAATATACCACCATCGCCAACTCGACTTTAATTGCTAACTTTTCGCCTATCCTTATCGCTTTATGGGGATGGATTGTTTTACGCAGACCACCACAAAAAAAATTAGTAATTGGTTTATTATTAGCCATTTTAGGTATAGCTGTTTTAATCCATCCTAGCTTACATATGGACAAAAATATCCGCATTGGTGATGGATTGGCCTTTATCACTGCTTTTTTTTATGCCGGATATTTACTAGTACTGAATCGTGCACGTAAAAAATTTACTGCCTTTTCAAGTATGGCAATATCAACTTTTGCAAGCATGTTTACCTTGCTTATCATCACATGCCTCTCGGGCGAGCTTGCTATGCCGCAAACAGAAACCGCTTGGATCATTTTGTTCGCTTTAGCATTGTTTGCGCATATTTTAGGGCAAGGATTAATTGCTTATGCCTTACCCTATTTACCAGTTACCTTCTCATCAACCGCTTTGCTTATCCAACCGATGGTCGCGGCCATGGCAGGTTGGTACTTTTTTGCAGAGTATCTAGGTTTTAGTCAAATGATCGGCATATTAATCGCCTTAGTCGGTATCTTTTTAGCCAAACAAACTATTTAGGATGTATTTACAATTGCACACAATGATGGCTAAAAAGAATGGTTTTTCTGCGTTCTCTTACTCCAGATACTCCGTGTATGCTCCGTTACGATACATAAAAAACAATTCTTCTTCGCTCATCTTAATCTTCAAAAATTTAAATGCGAGAGTATAAAATACTTTATAGCAAACTCTTAGTCACCATCTCAAACACATCTGAAGAAAGTCCCGGTATTTTGATAAGTTTCTCTAGCTGCTCGCACATCAAAGTCTGACGACCAGCATCAAAACGCTTCCACTGTGTAAAAGGTTTTACCAAGCGTGCGGCTATCTGAGGATTTATAGGATCAAGATGTTGTATTTGTTCACTTAAAAATAAATAACCCGCACCGGAACGATCATGAAATTGACTACGGTTTTCTGAACAAAAAACACCAATCAACGATCGAATTTTATTTGGATTCTTATAATCGAAAGCAGGATGTTTTAGTAATTTTTTAACCTGATGTAAAGTATCTGGCAGTGGAGCGCGTGCTTGTATGGCCAACCATTTGCACATCACTAAAGAATTAGCTGAATTGTTTTCATAAAACTCTTTTAAAAAACGCTCTCTTTGTGATAAATTATGATTAACAATTTCACTTAATGCCACAATCCGATCGGTTAAATTATCAGCTTTCCTATAACGTTCAACACAAAGATGATGCACGCTAGGATCTTGCAATAACATGAGATAAGTTAAACTTATGTTCGCTAGACGTCGATTGGTTACCGATTGTTTATCAAAAACGTAAGGCTTTAAATCATGACGAATTTGATAGCAATGTAAAAAGTTATTTTCTAGTTTTTTAGCTAACTGAAAACGTAACCATTCTCTTTCTTCGTGAATACCATCGATATCAATGATAGGCATTTGTTCTGCCAAAGAGGCTTCGCTCGGTAAACTCAATAGTTCCGCTAATAAATCTTTACTGTCCTGATTGTCATCTGCAAATAGAATTTTATATCCCTTAATCAGTTGATTGACTGCTGAATCTTCCGTAGCAGCTAGGGATTGAATACGGCTTAATACAATTCTATTGGCCAATTCCTGCGTAGCATCCCAGCGATTAAATCCATCGGTATCAGATTGCATTAAAAATGCAAGATCTTCATCAGAATATTTAACCTTCAATTTTACAGGAGCAGAAAAATTTCTTAATAAAGACGGTATAGGTTTACCCTCGACATTAACAAATTGAAAAACATGCTCAGATTCTCTAAGCTTTAATGTACATTGTGTTCCCATTGATGCTGCATCACCTACTAATTGTAAATCAATTGGATGACCCTCTGGATTCAATAAAGCCATGACTAAAGGAATATAAAAAGGTTTCTTAGTTGCTTGGCTCGGCGTAGCAGGACAATGTTGCTTAAGAATCAAATCAAACGTTTTGTCTTCAGATGAATAATGATAATCAATCTGTAATTCAGGTGTTCCGGATTGCTTATACCAACGACGAAATTGCTGCAGATCATAACCACTTCCTTTTTCGATTGATTTAACAAAATCTTCTATAGTGACTGCCTGTCCATCATGGGAAGTAAAATAATCATCCATACCTTTACGAAATAATTTTGGACCAACCAAGACCTTCATCATACGAATGATTTCAGCACCTTTTTCATACACGGTCATGGTATAAAAATTATTGATTTCCATATAAGAATCAGGCTGCACTGGATGTGCTAAAGGGCCAGCATCTTCTGCAAACTGCATAGCTCTTAATTGTCTTACCGTATTGATTCGCTCAGTCGCCGGATTACCAATCGATTCACTAAATTCCTGTTCACGAAAAACGGTCAATCCTTCTTTAAGACTTAATTGAAACCAATCGCGACAGGTAACTCGATCTCCCGTCCAATTATGAAAATATTCATGACCCACCACTTTAGTAATATAACTATAATCTGCATCGGTCGCTGAATTCGGATCCGCTAAAATAGTCTGTGCATTAAAAATATTAAGTCCTTTATTTTCCATTGCACCCATATTGAAATCATCGATGACAGCAATCATAAATATGTCTAAATCATATTCACGACCATAAGCTTGTTCATCCCAAAGCATGGCTTTTTTTAACGATTCCATCGCATGATGACATTTATTTTTCTCACCCTTTTCTGAAAAAATTTGTAATTTTATTTTTCGTTGCGATTGAGTTACGAATTCACCTTGTATATGTTCTAAATCACCTGCAATTAATGCAAATAAATAACTAGGTTTTTTGAAAGGGTCTTCCCAAGTAATGGAATGCTGATTATTTCCTAAATCCTGCGCTGCGATATTATTTCCGTTAGATAACAAAATGGGATATTTCGTTTTGTCAGCGATAATAGTAGTTGTATAGCGCGCTAATACATCAGGTCTATCTAAAAAATAAGTGATACGACGAAAACCTTCTGCCTCACATTGAGTACAAAAAATTCCTCGAGAAACATACAACCCACTTAATGCAGTATTTTCCTTAGGCTTAATTTTATTTTCAATCTCAAGACTAAATTGATCAGGCACTTGAGGAATGACTAATTCCTGATCCTTAAGTTGATATTCTTTAGTTGATAAAGATCGACCATCGAGTTTAATAAAAACCAATTCACAATTCTCGCCCTGCAAAATCAGCGGTTTATTTTTATTTTCTGGTGCCAAATCACGAACGATCGTTAAACATGAGTTAACTTGAGTCAAATTTTCGTCTAATGTAAAGGTTAATTCAACCGTATTAATTAAAAAGTTAGGTGGGGTATAATTTTTAAGAAAGGTAGTTTTTACTTCAGTCATTTTATTACCTATTATTTGATGAAAAGATCGGATTCTTTTTTCATATTCACTATCGTCGGAAGAATTAAACTTAACAACAATAGTGAGCCGCCAACAACTGTGGTTTTTGCCAGCATTTCATGATTAATTAGCACGCCGAATAGGCTAGCAAATACCGGTTCTAAAGCAAATATCAACGCCGCCTTGGGGGCATTTGTAAATTTCTGGTATTTATTCTGTAAATAATACGCCAAACTGGTAGCAAATACAGCACAAAATAAGATGCCAACTAAAGCTTGCGGTTGCAAAGCAGCAATAAAAGAATGGCCTTTAGTAAATAAAAAAACAAAAGGCACTGTAAACAAAAGTTGATAAAAAGCTAATAATTGATAATCACCTATTAATTGATTAACACGTTGTAGGTAAGTAATTTGTAAAGAAAAAAAGACAGTACCCAAAAAAACCCATAGTTCACCATGTCCTATATAAAGATGCTTGATATCCATTAAGATATACAGACCTATAAATCCTATGCCAGCACACAGTAAATCCATGCTGCTCGGTTTTTCTAATTTAAACAACGGTGCTAGAAAGGGAACTAAAATAACACTTGCACCAGTTATAAACGCCGCACGAGAGGAATGCACTGTCTGCAAACCGATGGTTTGACAAAGATAAGCTCCTGCATTCAGAACACCAATAATTAAGCTAGCACGCAAAATAGTTCGCGTCGTATTTTGAAGCAAAATCCAGACATTAGGCAACAAAACCAACGTAGCTAAAGCAAAACGTAAACTTACAAATACAAATGGATCGACTTCAGTCAACGCATTTCGAGTCAGGGGAAAAGTAATCCCCCACATCAAGGTTGCTAAAAGAAGATAAAGATTTGCTTTACTAGATAATTTCATAAAATATATACTCATAGGAATTGGATTTTTAGCAAGGCGCCGTGAGAATGAAGCAACCGTATACAAGATACATGAAGATTGCGAGTTGAGCAGCAACCAGCCAAAAATTCAAATGCGAAGAATATAGAGTATAGTCACTCCCATCCCTAGCAACAACAGGAGAATTTACCGTGTCTATTCGAGTTCTTGTTAACGGCGCTGCGGGCCGCATGGGGCAAACTACTGTTAAATTTATTCATGCGGATAAAACTCTAGACTTGATTGGAGAAACCCACGGTAAAGACGATCTAAAAAAATCTATACTCGCTGCAAAAGCCGATATTGTCATTGATTTCACCAATGCGGCCGTCGTATACGAAAATACCAAAAATATTATCTTAGCCGGTGCTCATCCTGTTATCGGTACTAGTGGTTTACTTCCGGAACAAATACAAGAACTTCAAAATCTTTGCGCTGAGAAAAGTTTAGGAGGAATCATTGCACCGAGTTTTTGTATAGGTGCTTTATTAATGATGCGCTTTGCCGAAAAAGCCGCGCAGTATTTTTCCGAATGCGAAATTATAGAAACACATCATGAAAATAAATTGGATGCTCCTTCTGCAACCGCTATAAAAACAGCTGAATTAATTAATTCTGCCAGAAAAAAACAACCTAGCCCAAAAAAAATCCATGAAACATTAGTTGGCGCCCGTGGTGCCGTTAAAGATCAAATTTCGATACATGCTTTACGTCTACCAGGATTTCTCTCCAAACAAGATGTAATATTTGGTCATCTCGGTGGAAATCTGGTTATCGCCCATGAAACAATAGACCGTAATGCCTTTATGCCCGGCGTATTATTGGCTTGCAACAAAGTCATGTCGTTAAAAAAATTAGTTTATGGCTTAGAAACTTTTTTATAAAAAATTAATGCACTATGCACCTTAGCGGAAAATCTAAATGGCCGATTTTAAACAATTATATGCTGAACTTTTAAAACAATTAAACGAAAACCATTTTAACATTGATGATATTACCAGCAAAAAATTAATTGAATATGTGTTGCTATTGCATAAATGGAATCAGATACATAATTTAACCAGTATTCGCGATCCTTTGCAGATGCTCACCAAACATATTATCGATAGTCTTGTTATTAGTCCTTATTTAAAAGGTCCACGCATTCTTGATGTTGGTACGGGCGCTGGTTTACCTGGTCTTCCTTTAGCGCTTACACATCCTCAATATCGTTTTGCATTATTAGATAGTAATGGGAAAAAAACCCGTTTCTTAACACATGTCATACAGACTTTAATGATAACTAATGTAGATATTATTCCTTTGCGCGTCGAGAAATATCATCCTGAAAATTGCTTTAACTCTGTGGTAAGCCGTGCCTTTAGCCAGCTCAATGAATTTTTACAGAAAACAAAACATTTATGCTGTAAAAATGGAATTTTTTTAGCGATGAAAGGACAATATCCTGCAGAAGAAATCAATATATTAGATACTAATTTCAAAATAATTGCAGCCGAAACTTTGCAAATTATGGGGCTTGATGAAAAAAGACATGTATTGATCCTCGGTTTAAATTAAATGGATTAGTTTAGACGAGATCGTACAGAGCGCTTGAAAAAGCGAGAGTTTCCGGTTTTGATAGAAGTGCAAAAAACTTTGATTCAAAACTTAAAAATAGAGGAAACTCTCATGTTACATACTACTGATAAAATTATTAAAC
>DASXLX010000036.1:0-11994 GCA_036495935.1 Candidatus Aquirickettsiella sp. | reverse complement strand
TTCAGGTGCTATCACCTTCACTTTTTCGAATACACTTTCTTGTCTGCATAAAGCTTTTACCGCATTTTCAAAGCCACGTGTTTGAATTTCTTTACTTAGTGGCTCAACTGCCCTATCAAGACGTGTTTTAGCAATTAATACCCGTTCAACTGTATGTGAATCAATAGTTTTAAGACGTTCCCACTCATTGGCAAGCGTATGTGAATAATCGATAGATTTCGCATCGTTTTTTATCCTATCGATAACTATTTGAATTGATAGGCTTTGTTTTTCAGCAAAATATTGAATAGAAGAAAAATATTTATTGAGATCGGTATTTATCTTTTGAGCTATTTCATACCGAGCAAACTCTCTACTCTGTGTTAAGTAATCTCTCACAAGTTCTGCCCTTTCATGCTGCATAGCCATTTTTTCCAATGCTTTATCACTTACATGATTTATCTTAAGCATATCTTTAAAGTGCCAATAATCCTGTTTTATTTCATGGGCCCATTGGTTTCTTATTTGAGTCTGTTCATACCAGTTTTTATAGCCAGGATGTTCATAAATTTTTTCATTAGATTTCAACTCTTGACGCATTTGACGAGCCTGGGTTCCTAATTTATTCCTTAGATCAACTAATAAAGCTATCTTCTTAGCTAATACACGTTGTTTAAATCGGTCTTGGACAGATTGATGATGCGCTTTCCTTACTTTAAAGGCCGCATAGTTAGCAACAAATAACCAGGCATCATGGACAGCCTGTTTAACCCCTAACACTTTATCGATAAACCAACCCAACAATTTTTCAGGATCAAACCCACGATGAAGGGCAAAGGATAATGGCCAGTCCAGAACAGAATCTCTTAATCTCGAACGAGACAAAGAAGCTTTTAATTCTTTTAGACTTTTAAACTGGTTTCGATCGGCATAAACATTCAAGCTCTTTCGGTGTCGAGTCATAGCAACATAGCTTAAAAAACGATCCCAAGTAGGACTGCCTATATAAACAAATACTTGATCAAAAGTAGACCCTTGGGATTTATGAACAGTAGAAGCATATCCATAATTGAAATCTTGATAGTCATTTGTTGAAAAAGTTACTTCTCTTGTTGGTAATTTTACTGTGATATTCTCACCTACTATCTTACTAACGACTGCAAACTCTCCATTACTAATCCCTAAGGATCGATCGTTACGTAAAAATAAAATCTTGTCTCCTGAAGAAAGCTTAATCACGCCATGATGAGAGGTAGTAACCTTAAAATCCTTACCTAAAAATCCCAATGTTTTCATTTTTTCTCTTGCTACTTGATTAAGCGCTTTCACATCACTATTTCGCTGGGCGAGTATCAAACGTTCCTGGATATTGCCAGGCGTTAACCCTTCACTCCAATCACCTACTAAACGCAATTGGGTTGCAAACCCTCCTCTACCCTCGCCACCTTCGTCGTCCTCTTCATTTGAATCAATCAAATGGACCTGTTTTTGATAATGGTAATAATCTAGTGCTTGATCGACTAAACCTCGAGCAAGTAATTGACTGGCCGCACAATCACCAGGAGAAGCTTGGCGCTGAATCTGATTAAGTTCTGTAAACCCTACCCTTTCTGTAATCGCTCTAAAAGGTGCACCAATCCCAACGGGTTGTAACTGGGCTGGATCACCGATAATAACCAATTTAGCTCCAGCAGTGCGCACGGTATCAACAATCAAAGCAAAATCATGAAGATCAGTCATACCCGCTTCATCCATCACTAAAATATCATCAGGTTTTATTTCTAATTTCCCAAAAGCCAATTGCATCTTGATAGAATAAAGAGTACTAGAAGAAATACCTGAACTAGATTGAAGACCCTTTGCTGCAATGCCAGAAACTGTCATCCCTAAAACACGATAACCTGAAGCCTCCCAGCAATGCTTAGCCGCTCGCATCATATAAGACTTTCCTGTACCTGCGCGCCCCACTATTGCACGAATATCACCTCCGTTAACAATATAATTCAATGCATCCGATTGCTCAGCATTTAACCCAAAATCCAAACTGACACATTTTAGAGAATCGTTATTCACGGAATGTTGTTTACGACTATTTAACAGATCAGCATGCTCCGCTAACTCTATTTCTCGTTGATAATTATCCCTAGTGGTAAAACGATCTCGCCCATCATCTCCTGGACCCAATAAAATTAAATCTGCATGTGACTTTAATCCCAAAAGAGCCGATTCAAACTGCTCAGAACTTTCTGTATTTTTATGAATCAATCGAAAAATATCTTTCTCACTAAATACAGCATACTGTGTACCTAAGATATTTAATAAACTACTCGGGTCATGAACAGCAACCTCAATACTCGCTTCTCGCTTAAGCTGATTTTCTTCTTTTAAATAATGTGATTGACTTCGAATCCTTCCTTCATGACGTTGAGAAAAAATATGATTCGCATCGACAACTAAATCAATGCCCTGCTCTATAAAATAATTATTCTGAAAATCTCGCCACTGCTCTCCCCAAAATTGTGGGTCCACTACCCTCCCACGGACAACGTCGGGTTCCAAGTCACGTGCTTTGACTTTATCAAATCGATCTCTTAGCAAACGGCGTGTAGAAACATAGATATGTGCATGAGGATTTCCATCACTATGAGCGTGAATAGCGATATCGGCAACAATGCCATATCGAACAAAGTGCGTATTTGTAAAGTTTCTCGTTAAATCAATCTGTAAAGATAAATCAAGATCTTTCGGTAAGGCTAAAACAATATCTTTCGCTATCTGTGAGTTTTTTCTTGTCTCTGCAGCTTCTACTGAATTCCATAATACTTCTCTATTTTTAAAATGACTGGCGGCACCTTCAGGTAATAAAATTTCAGAATAAACAACATCCGATCGTTTTTTAAAATTATGTATCTCTCCGGTACGATCATCTTTTAATTCGACACCTGACCGATATGCAGCGCCTGCGACTGCGCTATGTCCTTGTGAACGTGAATGATAAGATATTCTTGCAAATGCGATCGCCATTTATAAATATTAACATGCAAATTTTAGTTTGCACATTGCGCCCTTATTATTTTCTAAGGGAGTTTTAAATTTTTCTTACGAAAAATAATGTAAGCTTCGCAGCCAATTGTTTTTTATTTATAATTAATAGATAATTCCAAAACTATTAATAAATATAAACTATGGATTACGTTAATGTCTGAAAAACAAAAAATAACCCTTAAAGAAAAGACCGATAAACTAATCAAAAAAATAGAAACAGCAAAAAAAGAATTATTAGCCTTACAAGAGAAAAGACTTATAGAAATAGGAAAACTTGCCTGTAAGCATGGTCTTGATGTTTATGAAGATACCCTACTCGACCATCACTTCTCTAAATTATCCAAACAACTAGATCATGGAAACTCAAAAGAAAATTAATAAGAAAACCCAAACTATCACTCGACTTGAAAGACAATTGATAATTGAAAAAATTAAAGAACGAAAACAACAAACCAAACGAAAAATTGAACTAGGTGGATTAGTTATCAAAGCTGGAATGGATGGGTTCCCAAAAGACATTATTCTTGGCGCTCTTATCAGCGTTAGAAAAGAAATAGAGAAAGATAGTAATGCTAAATCGCTATATCAATCCATCGGCCATTCGAGCTTTATGGAATTGGTATAAATATATAAATTAATTACATGAAACCATATTTTTAGTTTCAGTTACTAATTTATCAATTAATCGATCGATTTCTTCAGGAGAAGAAAAATGAATAGCTAAAATACCCTTTCCTTTTTCATTAATATTAATAGTAACTTTGGATGAAAAAATATCACTTAGTTTTCCAACCCAAACACTGATTTCAGTGTCATAAAGTTTATTTTTTTTTAGAGGAGCTTTAAAAACTTGAACAATTTTTTCTGCGTCTCTAACTGTTAAGTTTTTCTCAATAATTTTATAAGCAAAGATGCTTTGTTGTTCAAGCGGTAATGTTAATAAGGACCGTGCGTGACCCATTTCTAATTTACCATCAATTAATAAATTACGTATTTCTGTAGAGAGATTCAATAAACGTAGAAAATTAGTAATTGTCGCCCTGCTCTTACCAACCATAATGCCTATTGATTCATGTGAAAGTCCATGTATATTATTTAATTGATAGAAAGCTTCCGCTAACTCTACCGGGTTTAACTCTTTCCTTTGTATATTCTCAATTAACGAAATAGCTACGTCATCTTTAATTTTATCCGTCTTTACAATTGCTGGAATCATTTCTAATTCAGCTAATTGAGATGCGCGCCAACGACGTTCGCCAGCAATAATTTGATATTTTTCAATACCAATCTGCCTCACAAGAATAGGTTGTATAACCCCATATTGCTTAATAGAAGAAGCTAGTTCTTGTAATAAATCTTCATGAAATTTTTTTCGTGGCTGATTTTCATCCGGAACAATGTGTTCAAGACGCAAGTTATCGACTAAAAGAGTATCAATACTTTGCTTTAAATTTATCGCATCAAAGGCCGGAAATCTCATGCTATACAACCTTTGTTTTTAAATCACATTTAGGTCGCTCTGAAAGATGTCGTTGTAACTTTTCTTCGCATTTTAGAATGATTTTTTTTGTACTTTTTTCGAGTGAGGAATTTTTAATTGCTTTAGCATGTTCAAAATGTCTCGCCCAAAGATTTAAATCATCTTCTAAATAATTAAGCTTAGTATTCCATATGTGAAATTCTCGATCAATAAGCTTTGGTTGTTCTTGTTGAGGATCATTTTTTAATTGCTCAATGGATTTATAATCATCTCTAAGAGCGCTAATAAAATATGGGATTGGGTATAAAGCATTTAGTCCTTTTTTAGCATATTTTTTTATGTAATCTATTTTTTCTAAAATATAATCTTCAGAATAGCTTTCTAGTATACTATTTAAAATAGATTGGCTTAAATCACCAAAATATAATTTAATTGATTCCTGTACTTTGCTTTGTTTAGGACCTGCTATTCGTTTTCCGAATAAAGAAATCTTATTTTTATTTTCAACTGAAACTTCTAAACCTGTAATTCTTCTTCCAATTTTAATATTTTCAAGATTTACTACAAATTCAGCACAATCATTAACTTCTTCAATAGAAGGTTTAATTACATTTCTCATCAACTCTCGCATATGTGGGTACTTATTTTCATGTACACCTAATATCTTCCTAAAGGTATCTAATTGTATAATTTTTCCTTTTTTAAGGTTAACAAATCGAGTACTATTTTCATAAAGAGAGTGTGCGTATTTAGATTCAAATTTTGATTGAATATCTAAATTAATAGAACCGTAAATAGAAGGATTTCCGATTAAATCAAGCATCAATTTATGGATTGAAAAATTAAAAAGGCCATTTTTATAAAAAGTTGGGGCTCCATGTAACACTCGCAAATTCATAAATGAAATGTCTGTTGGTACTTTATCCTTTAACAGATTCCACTCTATTTTTAATGAAGCCAAACCATCAATAGCCTCTTTTAAATATTGAGAATTATTGCTTTTGAAATTAATTAATTTAGAAAATAGAGAAAATGACAGACTACATTCAATTACTGAACTACCAATATTTAAATATTTTTTTTTATCTATAGCTTCATATAAAAGCACATTAATAATTTTTCGCTGTAATACACTCATCCTTGAATATGCATGAATAATTGAAACATGTTTCCTTAAAACTTTTTCAGCAAACATAATATATGTTCCATTTAATTTACATTTATTTATACTTTTCTCATAAGACGGCTTAATATTGCGGTTCTTAATATTGCTGCTTGTGGGCCTCGAATATCTGGATTCGATCTTACAGTTTCATTTCTTATCTCTGCAAATACGCATCGTTGGCTAAATGTCATATATATTTTGTCAAAAACAAAATCTTTATTATTTCCTTCTGCATTACGAATCATATCCTTATAATCAGGGTTTTTCTTTAACATTAAAATTGCTTCATTAACCCAATCACTTTTCTTCTTAAGATTATATTTTTCATTATTTATAAGTGCCTGTTTTAACTTTAGCTTAACTTCTTTGTTAATAGTAAATGTAATAATTTTTTTATCTTCATTATTATTACTTAATGTCAATTTGTTCATTAGTATGATTAAACTCCTTGCTCAATCAACATCATAATTTTTTTAAATGCTCTTTCAGCAGATTCACCATTATTCCATTCGGATTTAGTACAAATTGCGCTTATCTGTTTAATTAAATTTTCTTCCAAAATACTACTTGTAAGCAATGCATCTACAATTATCTTAACAATATTAGGTTTAGTACGGCCTAAACTAACAATGATTTTTTTTCGCCCTCTTGTCTCTTTTATTTTTTTTAGTTCAGTTCCAAATTTCTTTTGTAACTTTGATATTGTTTCAAATGAAAATCCAGCTAATGCTGCATCTAAAAGTTCTTTTTGATGCTCTGGGTTTTTCGTTGCGCAAATAAGCTCAATTAGCTTCATATTTTCCAATTTACCAGCGTAAATTGCCTCTTTTATTTCTGGTTTACAATATAAAATTAATACGTATCTTCTTGCTTGCGTAATTGACATTCCCGTAAGATCATTTAGTAACTTAGACGTGATTTTTTCTTTATCGCTATGAATTTTATTTTCAGAAAAATATTCTTTTAAAATTGCTTCAAGACTTGACACTCGCTCAGAAAGACTCAACTCAGAACGTTCATTATTTTCTATCCACTGTAAAACTCTTAATTTAGTTCCAACAGGTCTTTGACTAGCGATTCTTGCGATAATTTCATTTTTACCTGCAATTGCAGAAGCTAAAGTTCTTCTCTCTCCCGCGATTAAACGACATTTATTACCATATCGATATACAAAAATGGGATTAATTAATTGATCGTCTTTTATTGTTTTCGCTAAAGATTCTAAAGAAATCCAGTCATGTTTTTTTCTATCATAATCAGGATCATTTTTATCAATTCCATTTCTTGCATCCTGCAATGTTAACAATAAGTCTCGCTTATTTTCCGGATCAAGTTCCACTTTATCAAGAGATAAAACTTCGATTGATAACTCACCAGCATAATTATTAGCAATCTCGAATGTTCTAGCAATTGCTTCTTTTGTAGCAGTACTGCTTATAGTATCTAATCTAAATTTACTCACCATAAATCATTTCCCCTTTTTGATAAACTTTGTTGTATATGTTTTTAAAAACTCTTTCATAAACATATGAGCACCATCTTTCGCTTTCTTTTCTAGCTGGAGTGGATGGTGCTAAATTAAAAACGCAATTAGGCTTTGCATTTTCTACAACAAGTTCCGTATAAATAGTCCTTAAAGCAATGGGTGGCAACAGCCACTTTTCTGACCCTTCGATAGTTTGAAGATCATTTAAGAATTTATTATGCACGGCTGTTCTTCTCACCTGATTGGGTAAAATACCCGCTATTTGGATCGAATCATCCTTTGATCTTCTTAATTGTTCTTGGGAAATAGCCTCTATCATTCCAATAGTTCCGTTAATCCCATACTGCTCAAGCTCTGTTGGTAATAAACCATGTGTAGCAGCTCGAAGTCCGGCCATAGTTAATGGGCCAAATTGTGGATTTGTGTCGATGATAATAAATTCGTAATCGCTATGTGTTGATAGCATGGTTGTAAATTCTTTTAATCTATTAATAACTTTTTCTTTTACATCGACTTTTAATACACGTTGAGCATCTTCGAGTAAGGATGCGAACGAAGGAAAACATTGTAAATTCTTAAGCCAAGTTGAATAAGGATAAATAGGCCTTCCAATGAAAATATCTGCAATACTACTGATACCATCCCAATGTGGATCATCTTCAGCTGGGTTATTAGGATCCCATTCAGGATGAGGCTGAGGAATATATCCAGTTGGATGCGCTGGGTCGCGTGTCATTGGAATCAAACTTGATGAAGAATTTCCTTGGGGATCTAAATCAACAAAAGCACCCTTCATATTTTTACATTCAGCAAGGTATTGCGCTAGCGTGAGTGCAATAGTGGATTTACCTATTCCACCCTTATTCCCCGCTGTTGTAATTACTTTCATGTACTTTCTCCAAAAGACAAGTTGTACTATGACAAACAATTTATAGCAACATTCAAGTTATTTTTCAAGTGGTAACTTGTACTATTAAAAATAAGTGAAAATATATATTTTATTTCTATTTCAATAAATTCCTGTGGATAAAAAATGGTAACTCATTGAAATATAATTAATTTCACTAAAAAAATAGTGATCTTATATGGGATATTAAATGTATAAACATGGGATTTATTATGTAAATATATGGGAAAGATGTAGTTTTATGGGAAGAATAGATGTATCTTTATGGGAAAGATGTAGTTTTATGGGATTATTTTATCTAATAAATATTAGAAGTATTGTTGCGTATAAAACTACTAATGAACAATAAAAAAATAATTATTTTATTTGTTCAATTAAATACTTTTCTATTTAATTATTCCTTTTTTAAATTATTAGGGAAACACATGTTTAAGTATCGCGTAAATGGTTATATTTACGACAAATAAATTCCATAATTATCCCAAAATTTACCTGAATTAAGGATATATTATTAAACTAGTATTTCCCTGTAAGCTTATCAATTGATCTAGCCAGCACAGCATCGCTCTTTCTAATATATTCTTGACTTAGTTGACTAAGTGATTCACAACCCCATTTTTTCTATGCTCATGACCGCGTTGATTTATTTCTAATATTATTTATTATTTTGGTTATTTTAGATTTATATAAGCAATTATAGATAATAGAATTATAGCTAATTTAGTTACCATTAATTAAGGTTTATTAGCTATAGGTAATACGAATTTAATACTTTTAGTCCATAATAGTTCATTGTTATTCCATTTATTTTTATATAAATATATTCAAATAATATGCGAATATAGTAAAGATAAAATAAATTTTTCTATATATAAATTATGATGCTTTGAAATTAAATCTTTCTGTTGTTTTCTTTTGGCGTTAAATTTAAAACTGAAAATTTTTAACGTTATTTTACATTTTTAGTAACTGGTTTTGATAAGTCATAGCTTAAAGGGTATTTAAAATACTCTGTTGAGCTTACCTATAAGTAGTTTAAAATAAAATCTAGCCAAATTAGGATGTAATTGGAAAATGTCCCCGGGGGACTTTTTTTTTAAGTGTTTGATAAATATAGATAATTTTTAATTTATTTAATTTTTCAAAGAGTTTCCCATGATTATTAAGTGTAGCTTTATGGGAGATGTTTTAAAGTATGTTCAGTACTTCGTATACTACTCCTGTAGGGGAGTGGGTTCCTCATAATTATGGGTAGAGTATAATGTTGCTCGCTTCGTGTATGGCAGTTGTTGTTTAAAAAACCATAAAAAAGGGGAATTAATTATGCATCAGTTAAGTGGGAACTTAGTTCGCAGCGCTGAAAAAACTCTGCAGTTTTTTGAATCAAGAATGTTACTTGATGGCTCATATGGAGAAGCGGTAACTGATATCTCTTGCTACTACAAATCACCGATGATGTTTTTGAGGGCAGGGAAGTCAAATAGAGCATTGCAGCTATTGGATTATGTAAAAACAAATTTTTTACAGTCTGATGGGGACTTTCTAAGTTCAGGAAACATAAAAAGTACTAACTCAGCGTATACTGAATTTTGGACCTATACGAACGGCTGGTTAGTGAGAGCTTCACAACAGTTGTTTCGAGAAGATATAAGTAAGCCAGCTTTAATTTTCTTGGATCGTTTTAAAAACATTGATAATGGCGGTTTTTTTACGCATAGACTGGATTTAAACGACAAGATTACTGATGTACTTACAACAGCATTGCATGGCCATATACGCTTAGAAAGAGGGGATATAGCTACAGCTGTTGAATCCGGTAATTATTTAATCAACTTAATTGGTTTACAACCCGATTTAATAAAAGGATTTTACTTAAGGTTAGATAAGCAAGGTAATTTAATTACCGATTTTCCAAAAAATGAATCTTCTATACATTGGATTAACCGCGAAGAACCCGAACAATTGTATTTCATGCTAGGTTATCCGATAGCCTACCTTGGATTTTTATTTCAATCGACTCAAAATTTTGAGTTTTTTGAAGCCGCTTATCGCTATGTTGATTTTGTATTGTCCTGTCATGAAGATATTTTTTCATCTAACTATAGTCACAAGGTGGCATGGGCTTGTTCTGTATTATTTTCAATCAGGCCTGATCAAAGACTAGAGAAATTAATAACTCGCGTTATGAAGCATTTTTTAATTACTCAATCGGAGGAGGGTGTATGGTTTTTAGAAAAGGATATCCTTATGGCTTATGATCAAAGTGCTGAAATTGCGTGTTGGTTTCTTGAAACAGCGAAAAATATTGAGATAGGTTTGCAAAAAGAAACTGCAAAGTGAGTGAATAATTCCTTATCAAGATCGTTGTTGCATGCTGCAACAACGATCAGCCAACGTTTTTAAATTTATTCCTGAACATTTTTATCCAAACATTTCTGAATAAACACAACAATGAACTGTCCGACAATGGCATAAAAGGCTAAGGTCATAAAATTAGTTATTAAATTGATATTGGTTAATGTGAAAACATGTTCTGGATAGGAGTGTCTGAATCCAAAATAATCTGTTATTAGGGTGTAGCAGGTTATGGTGACTATCGAAGACATGAAAGATGAAATAAAGAATGGCCAACGTTTGGTTTTATAAAGATAATAAAAGATAAAGAGATCAACAACAGCGGCTATGAAAGTACCACCTAAATTAGCTAGATAGAGAATGATGATAGGTCTGAAAACGGTTGTATAGGCATCTGCATGATGAAAATAAGCAGGGTAGGGCATGCTGCTAATCCAATTGGTATAGGTAATGTAAATGAAGTTAGCGAACGCTTCAAGTGAAATCATCATGATGACAAGTTTCCTCGGATTAAAACTTGCAAATATATCGGTTAAGATAAAAGTCGACATATAAATCAAACCCGCTGAGATAATTGGATAACCATCAATTAAAACAAGTCGATTAGCTATGGCGTGGGCGGAAATTGATAAGCTAAGATAAAGGGTTAAAAGGATATAATTTATTTTTGCGGCGCGTTTAAAATAGTTTAGTTCAAAAGAGGGGATCATTTTTTATTTTTGTTTTTATATAGTTAATATAATCTTCTTGGCGACAGGAATCTGACTTAAACAAATCATCGTATATAGTTTGTAACGTCACAAACTGAGTAAGACGACATTTATCATAAGTTGATAGGCGGCCAAAAAATTCAGTTTCAAAACGGTGTATATCCATCCGTTGAGTCAACCGCTTTCTTCCAACTGTATATATTACCATGATTTTATTTTCTAACATCGCATAAGAAAATTTCTCAATTTTTATAAAAACAAAGTTTATTTTTAAAGTGTCACATTGATAAGAAAGATAATCCAAAATTTTTTTAAAAATTTTCACAACGTTTTCTCCTTTCAAATATCGGAAAAGATAACTTCTTAGGTTGCTTAGTAATTATAATTTCATCATTGTGAAGAGTTAGATAATCAGTATTAGATATTTGGTGCGTGTTGTCGGCACAAATAAGCATTTCTTTAGATTTAAAAAGATAGGAAAAAGCGTTGTCGCCTAAATAAGTGTCAATGATAGTTAAATCCAAGGAAGCAATTTCTATGTTGCCTTGTAAAAATTTTTTTAACATATGAACACTGTACAGAATAGGAAGATTTGAAACGTGTAATAAATCTGGTTTTCCCATTCCGTAAATTAACCAATCTGAATTTATGTTTAAAGCCGAAGCAATTTGAGGCGCTAACTTGGAATTAGATAAATTAGACTTGATAATATAATGAATCGATTGTTGTGAAATGCCACAAATTTTCGCTGCTTGCCCTTGCGATAAATTTTTTGAATGTAAAATTTCTTTTAGTCTCATTGAAAAAGACATTGTCATTTTCCTAAAATACCAGCTTATTAAAAAAGGTTAAAAATTTCCTCCATGA
>DASXLX010000035.1:0-9780 GCA_036495935.1 Candidatus Aquirickettsiella sp. | reverse complement strand
TTCAGGTGCTATCACCTTCACTTTTTCGAATACACTTTCTTGTCTGCATAAAGCTTTTACCGCATTTTCAAAGCCACGTGTTTGAATTTCTTTACTTAGTGGCTCAACTGCCCTATCAAGACGTGTTTTAGCAATTAATACTCGTTCAACTGTATGTGAATCAATAGTTTTAAGACGTTCCCACTCATTGGCAAGCGTATGTGAATAATCGATAGATTTTGCATCGTTTTTTATCCTATCGATAACTATTTGAGTTGATAGGCTTTGTTTTTCAGAAAAATATTGAATAGAAGAAAAATATTTATTGAGATCGGTATTTATTTTTTGAGCTATTTCATACCGAGCAAACTCATTACTCTGTGTTAAGTAATTTCTCACGAGTTCTGCCCTTTCATGCTGCATAGCCATTTTTTCTAATGCTTTATCGCTTACATGATTTATTTTAAACATATCGTTAAAATACTCATAATCCCGTTTTATTTCATAGGCCCATTGGTTTCTTATTTGGGTCTGTTCATACCAATTTTTATAGCCAGGATGTTCATAAATTTTTTCATTAGATTTCAACTCTTGACGCATTTGATGAGCCTGGGTTCCTAATTTATTCCTTAGATCAACTAATAAAGCTATCTTCTTAGCTAATACACGTTGTTTAAATCGGTCTTGAATAGATCGATGATGTTCTTTCCTTATTTTAAAAGCCGCATAGTTAGAAATAAATAACCATGCATCATGAACAACCTGTTTAACTCCTAACACCTTATCAATAAACCAACCCATCAACTTTTCAGGATCAAACCCGCGACGAATGGCAAAGGATAGCGGCCAATCTAGAACAGAATCTCTTAATTTAAAGCGAGACAAAGAAGCTTTTAATTCTTTTAGACTTTTAAACTGGCTTCGATCGGCGTAAACATTCAAGCTCTTTCGGTGTCGAGTCATAGCAACATAGCTTAAAAAACGATCCCAAGTAGGACTGCCTATATAAACAAATACTTGATCAAAAGTAGACCCTTGGGATTTATGAACAGTAGAAACATATCCATAATTGAAATCTTGATAGTCATTTGTTGAAAAAGTTACTTCTCTTGTTGGTAATTTTACTGTGATATTCTCACCTACTATCTTACTAACGACTACAAACTCTCCATTACTAATCCCTAAGGATCGATCGTTACGTAAAAATAAAATCTTGTCTCCTGAAGAAAGCTTAATCACGCCATGATGAGAGGTAGTAACCTTAAAATCCTTACCTAACAATCCCAATGTTTTCATTTTTTCTCTTGCTACTTGATTAAGCGCTTTCACATCACTATTTCGTTGGGCTAGTATCAAACGTTCCTGGATATTGCCAGACGTTAATCCTTCACTCCAATCACCTACTAAACGCAATTGGGTTGCAAATCCTCCTCCACCCTCGACTTCATCATCCTCTTCATTTGAATCAATCAAATGGATTTGTCGTTGATCATGGTAATAATCCAGTGCTTGATCTACTAAACCTCGAGCAAGTAATTGGCTGGCCGCACAATCACCAGGAGAAGCTTGGCGCTGAATCTGATTAAGTTCAGTAAACCCCACCCTCTCGGTAATCGCTCTAAAAGGCGCGCCAATCCCAACGGGTTGTAACTGTGCAGGGTCACCTATTATGACCAATTTAGCTCCTGCGGTACGTACGGTATCAACAATCAAAGCAAAATCATGAAGGTCCGTCATACCCGCTTCATCCATCACTAAAATATCCTGAGCTCCTATTTCTAATTTCCCAAAAGCCAATTGCATCTTGATTGAATAAAGAGTACTAGAAGAAATACCTGAACTAGATTGAAGACCCTTTGCTGCAATGCCAGAAACTGCCATCCCTAAAACACGATAACCTGAAGTCTCCCAGCAATGCTTAGCCGCCCGCATCATATAAGACTTTCCTGTACCTGCGCGCCCTATCACTGCGCTGATATCTCCTCCATTAGCAATGTAAATCAAAGCATCAGATTGCTCGGCATTCAAACCAAAATCATAACTTGCTTGTTTTAGTAAATCGTTATTAACGGAATGTTGTTGTCGACTATTTAACAGATCTGCATGCTCAGCTAACTCCACTTCTCGTTGATAGTTAGTCCGAGTGGTAAAACGATCTCGCCCATCATCTCCTGGACCCAATAAAATTAAATCTGGATGTGACTTTAATCCAAAAAGAGCCGATTCAAACTGCTCAGAACTTTCTGTATTTTTATGAATCAATCGAAAAATATCTTTCTCACTAAACACAGCATACTGCGTGCCTAAGATATTTAATAAACTACTCGGATCATGAACAGCAATCTCAATACTTGCTTCTCGCTTAAGATGATTTTCTTCTTTTAAGTAATGTGATTGGCTTCGAATCCTTCCTTCATGACGTTGAGAAAAAATATGATTCGCATCGACAACTAAATCAATACCCTGCTCTATAAAATAATTATTCTGAAAATCTCGCCACTGCTCTCCCCAAAATTGTGGGTCCACTACCCTCCCCCGAACAACGTCTGGCTCCAAATCACGTGCTTTGACTTTATCAAATCGATCGCCTAGCAAACGGCGTGTAGAAACATAAATATGTGCATGAGGATTTCCATCACTATGAGAATGAATAGCAATATCGGCAACAATTCCATTCCGAACAAAATATGTATTTGCAAAATTGCGTGCTAAATCAATTTGTAAAGCGAGATCAAGGTCTCTTGGCAACGCTAAAACAATATCTTTCGCTATCTGTGAATTTTTTCTTATCTCTGCAGCTTCTACGGCATTCCATAATACTTCTCTATTTTTGAAATGACTGGCGGCATCTTCAGGTAATAAAATTTCAGAATACACAACATCCGATCTATTTTTAAAATTATGGGTTTCCCCGGTACGATCATCTTTTAATTCAACACCAGCACGATAGGCAGCGCCTGCGACTGCGCTATGTCCTTGTGAACGTGAATGATAAGATATTCGTGCAAATGCAATTGCCATGTACAAATATTAACATGCAAACTTTAGTTTGCACATTGCGCCCTTATCATTTTATTCTAAGGGAGTTTTAATTTTTCTAACGAAATATAATGTAAGCTTCGCAGCCAATTGTTTTTTATTAACGAATAATAGATAATGTATCTACTATTTATAAATACAAATTACGAGTTAACTAAATGTCTGAAAAACAAAAAATTAGCCTAAAAGAAAAAACTGATAAACTTATTGATAAAATAGAAAAAGCTAAAAAAGAATTATTAGCTCTACAAGAAAAAAGACTTTTAGAAATAGGTAAGCTTGCCTGTAAGCATGGCCTTGATGCTTATGAAGACACTCTACTCGATCAGAACTTTGCTAAACTATCGAAAGAACTTAGCCATGGAAACTCAAAATAAAATTAATAAAAAAACGCAAATAATTGCTCGTCTTGAAAGAAAGCTTCTGATTGACAAAGTAAAAGAACGAAAAAAACAAACACAACGAAAAATTGAACTGGGTGGGTTAGTTATCAAAGCTGAAATGGATAAGTTTCCAAAAGATATTATTTTAGGTGCACTCATCAGTGCTAGAAAAGAAATTCAGAAAAATCCTGATACAAAATCGTTATTTCAATCCATCGGAAACGCTGCCTTCATGGAATACCTGCCGCCATAACAAAGATTTCAATTGAATATTAAAAATATTCTGGACCACTCATTTTTTTAAATATATCTACTCAGCTATATCGATAAATTCAATCGTATGTATATTTTTTGAACATATCCTAAAATCATCACAGAGAGCGTTGTAGCCGCGTTATCGCGAATTAACGGCCGGGGTTACAAAGGGTCACATGCTTTTGCGTCTCCATAATGAAATTTATGGGCTTATTCAATGGATTTACAAAGCTTATCCACAAGAAATTAACGGCGTATATTCATTTAAGAAATGATTGGTTACTTATTAGGCAATAAAAAATTTATCTATCAATTAAATAATCGCTCTTAACATTCGGCCATACAATTTCTCTAAAATGCATACTTATTTTTACTGGTTTTGGAGTAACATCTCCAGGATTGTCCTTAGCTGTAATTTTTTCCAATTCTTTTACACTCAATGATTCTTTCCATTCGTCTAAAGCCAATTTAAAAGCATCATCTTCCAATTGTTTTTTTCTTTCTCGTTCAATTTTTTTCTGTTCTATAATTTGACGCTGAGCAATGTCTTGAGGCGACTCATAATTATTTTCTATCCAAACCTCACCCTTTCTTAAAACACCCATCAATACATTAAGCGGATCCCGATAATTTTTAAATTTCGGATTATTTTTAATACCGAAAGCAAAATGATTAATTGATTCTTGAATAACTTCCGGTGTACTGAGCTCCTGTGTATAAAGCTGTTTAATTTGTGTGAGTGAAAAACGAATATCATTTAGGGGCGCAATATTAATTTTTAACCACTCTTCAGGCAGTTCTATATTCTTAGTAGTAGTATTTGTATATATATTACTACTACTATATACAGAATCATCGTTCCTATTATCGTACCTATTTTCGTTCCCAATTTCATAAAGTGATTTAGGTAAACATATAAATAAATTAAAACATTCTTTTAAAATAAAACTAGGAACAGTGATTTGCGTTGAACCAAGTCGGCCTCGTTCACCCTTCTCCTTAAGTAAAATTGATTTTTTTTGTAGTCGCTTTATTGACGTTCTTGTAATGTCCTTAGTTGTTTTTATCCTTGTTGATAAAGTATCTATAGGTATATCAATGGTATTAATAGTATCCGGAAGACTTTTTATATGGGCAGTAATTTGTTGCATAACTGCTTTTTGATAACCCGTTGTTTTTCTTAATATTTGAATAATTTTATTGTCTTCAGGTTCTCTGTGTTCAATTGATTTTTTAACAGAAAATTTCTCAGGTACATTCGTATCTTGCTCAGTTACTTTGTACCTATTTTCAGTACCTAAATCTGTTTCTATTTTCGTACTTACTTTGTTTCTATTTTCGTCCCTATATTTGTACCTATTTGTACCTACATTTGTTTCTATATCAGTACTTACATTGTTCCTATTTTCGTCCCTATATTTGTACCTATTTTCTTCTTGGTTGCTCAGATTGGTTGGTTGTTCATTTTTTGTTTCATTTTTATCATCAACAGAAAGATAATCCCAAGCCCGCCGTTTTAGGGGTTGAAATTTTTTGCCTTTCCTTCTTGCTTCAGCTTTCTTGAGGATGTCTTCTGCTGTTGCCATACAGGTTCCTATTGCGCAGCATTTAATGTTTCATGCTTTTTGATAAGATTATTATTTTCTTGAATCTGCATCATTCCAATAATTTCTTTAGTTAGAGCATCAATATCTTCTTTGGCTGTTGATTTTCGGAGAGAATCGAAAATAGTTTTTTCTTTATTTTTCATATTGGGAAATTCTTGACTCGTTCGTATAACACTTTTAAGTAACCGCGAGGAAAATTTTATATCTTTTAATAACTGACTAATGTAATCAGTAGAAAGAAGTGTTCGATTATCAAATTTATTAAGGAGAATCTTCCAATTTATTCTAGAGTCGAATTGTTGAAAGATATTTTCTGTCTCTTTATCCATGATTTCTATTCCTTCATAGGAATAAACATCTGGATTTAGTGGGGATATAACTAAATCGGCACTTAACATAGCTGCACAAACAATAGAACCCAATGTTGGAGGGCAATCAAAAATAATTAAATCATAATTTTTATAAATGTTTTCAAAAATTCTATTAAATACGTGAGCAGGATTCATTCTTTGTAACATCAAGAATCCATCCAAGGTGACATTATCTAACCGGCTCGGAACAAGATCTAATCCAGGCATAACAGACAAAATGGATTCCATGGGATCCATCTTTTTTTCTACAAGATCAATCATAACAGGACATTCTTTAGCTAGGTTATCCATGCCTAAACCTTTTGTAAGATTGGCCTGTTGATCAACGTCAATGCAAAGCACACGTAGACCATAGAGCGCGCTACGAATGGCCAATGCTTCGGCTAACGTAGTTTTACCTACCCCTCCTTTGACAACGGCTAAGGCTACTTTTAACTGCCTAACGTTAGGGCAAATTATTTTCCTAGCAGTTTCATGTCCAAAATAAATACGACTTCCAGCTTGTTTTTCTTTCAAGCCATTTGCTTTTATTCTTTTATATACTGCTTGAACCGTTATATTGAGGTAGGACGCGACTTCCGCAGCGGTAATTTTTGCATCGATAGCCATACCAGCTCCATTTTAAAATTTTTGCATCGTAATACAATTAATTTAAACTATTTTCTCTAAAAATTCAATTTGGTTTAAAAAAAACACATCTAGATTCATTTTTTAGTAACCACCCATATTTTTATGGTTACTCTTTTTAGCAATGATAATGACCTTTGTTCCTAATTTCGTACCTATATAAATATTCTTATATGTATTTAATTTTGTACTTATTTTCGTTCCTAGTTCCGTACTTATATTAGTACGTATATATGTATTCATATTCATACTTATATTCGTACCCATTTAAGTACCTATATTTAAAATTATTATTGTTCCTATATTAGTTAGTATATTTGTACCTATATATGTTCTTATATTCGTACCTAAATAATATTTCTATTATTTCTAATTTGAACTTCTTTAAAATAGGTACAAATATAGGTACAAAACTTTTGTATTTACTTATAATTAATGGATAATTAAGAAATTATTAATTATATAAAAGATAGCCTATCTTTTATATAAATCATTAATCCATATAGAATATGAACCTATATCTGTTTCTATATTCGTACTTATATTTGTACCTATATCAGACCCTATTTTTGTACTCATAATTATAATTATTATGTACTTATATTTGTATCTATATATGTACCTATAATCGTACCTATATTATATGTCAGTCATTACAAGAGTCTATAAATCGCTGCTAACATTCTAAACTTACCCACAATTTCTGTGGGTAAGGGTGTGTAAAAATGCTTTTAGGCGATTATATAAAATGGTTTATATAGATGATTAAAAATTATACAATTTAGTTTTTTGAGTAAAATTAAGTTCATCTGGTAAGTTTGACATATGCTTATAGGTTCAATGGGAAGTGGGTTGAATTAAATTTATTGGTAAATTGAGTTTCCTATCTTGCCATTTTATTGGATACTTAGAATTATAAGAAAAATGAGGGAAGGAGATAATGAATAATTTGTCTAGCGAGTTAACTGAAGGCGCAGAAAGAACTCTGAGTTACTTTGAATCTAAATTACTTGCCAATGGATCCTATGATACAGAGGTAATTGATATTGCGGCTTACTATAAATCTCCGATGATGTTTGTAATAGCTAAGAAACCTAATAAAGCATTGCAAATATTGGATTATGTAAAAACTAATTTTATGCAGACAAATGGTGATTTTTTAAGTTCCATTTCTGAGAAGAGCATCAATCCCGCTTATAGTGAATTTTGGACTTATACCAATGGTTGGATTGTGAGAGCTGCACAGTTGCTTGGACACGAAGATATTAGTATTCCCGCATCAGCTTTTTTGGATAAGTTTAAAAGCCCAATACAGGGCGGGTTTTTAACGCATCAGCTTGCTTCCCAAGATGGGGTTACTGATGTGCTTACAGCAGCACACAATGGCCTTATTCATCTAGAAAGAGGGGATATTGAAACCGCGGTTAATGCAGGTCATTATTTATGCGATGTGATTGAATTGCAACCAAACCTCTCTGATGGATTTTATTTACGCCTAGATAGTCAAAAAAAGTTAATAACTAGCTTCACTAAGGATAAGGAAGCTTTTCATTGGGTTAACCGAACTAAGCCCGATCAATTGTATTTTATGATTGGCTATTCTATAGGCTATTTAGGCTTATTATTTCAACGAACCAAAGATGAGAAATTTTTAGATGCAGCACATCGCTATGTTGATTTTGTACTATCTTGCCATGAGAATATTTTTTCATCTAATTTTAGTCATAAAATTGCTTGGGCCTGTTCAGTATTGTTCTCTATTCGCCCAGATGAAAAACTAAAGTCTCCCATGAATTTTATTTCACATCATTTTTTAGCTTCTCAATCCAAGGAAGGTATATGGTTTTTGGATCAAGACATTAATACAGCTTATGATCAAAGTGCTGAATTGGCTTGTTGGTTTCTTGAAATTGCAAAGAATATTGAAATAGGGTTAAAGCATACTCATACCCCTCGTATTAGATAATAAAAAATTGCTAATTTATAAGCTATAATTTTTTAAGTTTCTCTATTCAACATTCTCTGGATAAACATGACAGCGAATTGACCGACTATGGCATAAAAGGCTAAGGTAATAAAATTAGTTATTAAGTTAATATTTGTTAACAAAAAAACATGTTCTGGGTAGGAATGTCGAAATCCAAAATAGTCAGTTATAAAGGTATAGCAAGAAATAGTGACGATAGAGGATAGGAAAGAGGCAATAAAAAATGGCCAACGTTTATTCTTATAGAGATAGTAAAATATAAATAAGTCAACGACAGCAGCAATGAAAGTTCCACCCAAGTTGGCTAAATAAAGAATGATAATAGGTCTAAAAACAGCTGTATAGGCCTCTGCATGATGAAAATAAACAGGGTAGGGCATACCACTAACCCAGTTGGTATAGACAATGAAAATAAGATTAGAGAGTGCTTCCAAAACAATCATCATAATGACTAATTTTCTTGGATTAAAGCTAGCAAATACGTCAGTTAAAATAAAAATAGACATATAGATAAAGCCGGCCGATATAATTGGATAGCCATCAATTAAAACAAGTCGATTAGCAATAGCATGAGCGGAAATTGATAAGCTGAGATAAAGGGTTAAAAGGATGTAATTTATTTTTGCGGCGCGTTTAAAGTAATTTAATTCAAAAGAGAGGATCATTTTTTATTTTTGTTTTTATGTAGTTAATATAATCTTCTTGGCGACTCGAATCTGATTTAAATAAATCATCATAGATAGTTTGTAAAGTCACAAACTGAGTAAGACGACATTTATCATAAGTTGATAGGCGGCCAAAAAATTCAGTTTCAAAACGGTGTATATCCATCCGTTGAGTCAATCGCTTTCTTCCAACCGTATATATTACCATGATTTTATTTTCTAACATCGCGTAAGAAAATTTTTCAATTTTTATAAAAACAAAATTTATTTTTAAACTATCACATTGATAAGAAAGGTAATCTGATATTTTTTTAAAAATCTTCACAACGTTTTCTCCTTTCAAATATTGGAAAAGATAACTTCTTAGGTTGTTTAGTAATTATAATTTCATCATTATGAAGAGTTAGGTAATCAGTATTAGATATTTGGTGCGTGTTGTCGGCACAAATAAGCATTTCTTTAGACTTAAAAAGATAGGCAAAAGCGTTGTCGCCTAAATAAGTATCGATGATAGTTAAATCCAACGAAGCAATTTCTATATTGCCCTGTAAAAATTTTTTTAACATATGAACACTGTACAAAATAGGGAGATTTAAAACGTGTAATAAATCTGGTTTCCCCATTCCATAAATTAACCAATCTGAATTTATGTTTAAAGCCGAAGCAATTTGAGGTGCTAATTTTGAATTGGATAAATTAGACTTGATAATATAATGGATAGATTGCTGTGAAATGCCACAAATTTTCGCTGCTTGCCCTTGCGATAAATTTTTTGAATGTAAAATTTCTTTTAGTCTCATTGAAAAAGACATTGTCATTTTCCTAAAATACCAGCTTATTAAAAAAGGTTAAAAATTTCCTCCATGA
>DASXLX010000034.1:0-2335 GCA_036495935.1 Candidatus Aquirickettsiella sp. | reverse complement strand
ACATTAAGTAACTTAATCAAGCAATTTAAATCCGTAGATGATCTTAATTCGGTTAAAAAACTTAGGCAAACTGAATTACTTTTCTTTAAAACAGATAGTTTAAGTGAGTTTAAATTTCCAGACTACCAATCAAATATTAGTTCAGATTTTTTAATCTATGCTGATATTGAAATTCAATTAGATGCTTTGGATAAAAAAGCCCTAGAGTTACTTCACCGTGAGCATACATTAGCCGGAACAGAAGCCAGTTGGGTAGTTCTTACTTTACGCAATTTAAATCAATGGTATTTCCAAGAGAAAAAAATTAATTATTTTGAATATAAAACCAATGTATTAGCTGTTTTTGATGAAGCTAGACCTCTATTAGAACAACATCGTGGCTGTAAAAAAATATTAACTAATCTTGCTGCGCTGATTTCAACTTTAGGAATTGCCTTTATTGTCAATAAATGTATCAACAATCGCTATCTCTTCTTTCCAGAAACAAAAAGTTCCGAGCTGCTTATTAAGCTTGAGCATAGGGTATCTAAATTAAATTCTTAACTTATTTTTTAGTTGAACAAGGAAAAAAAATGGAACCGGAAAAACAAAAAATTAACCCTCAGCATGCATTACTTATAGAAGATAATGAAGCTTGTCAGCGAATCATGACTCATTCTTTACAACAACTTAATTATGAGGTTGATTTAGCGGATGAGGGTGAGAAAGCTGTAAAAATGGCGCAGGATAAACAGTACGATTTAATTTTAACGGATGTAAGGAACAAAGGACTCTCTGGAAAAGAGGTTATTCCTCTCATACGTAACAAGAATAAAAGCAGGAATGTAGGTACGCCGATAATCGTATGGAGTGCCTTCGTCAATAAAAAAAACGAAGAGATGTATTTGAGTTGGGGTGCGGATGGAGCTTTAACAAAACCTTGTAAGATCCATGTCTTAAAAAGAGCGATTGATGAATGTTCTGCACTACAACGGTATGAAAGGAAATTCCGCCATAGAATAAAAATTATTGAACAGGAATGGAGAGAGCATGGTGGTCAAAGAGAATTGTTAGGAAAACTATGCTGTTTAGATAATCCTCAACTTTCGATTCTAGTCGACGCTTTAGAAAGTATTATGGAATATAATGAAGCGAATGACCTATCCTGTTTGCCCCCTGAAAAATTAAGTACTTCAGAAAGTTCAAATCCCTAAAAATCTTAGGAGTTGCCACTAATATAAAAATAATAAAAATGAGGAAATTATGCGCATTCTATTAGTTGAAGAGAATGGAAGCTCAAATGAGAATGATGGGGTACAAAAAGGATTAAAACAATATGGTTATACAGTAGATCGACTGTCTGAAGGGAAGATCTTATTAAGTTTTATAAAAACAGAACTATTTGAGGTAATTCTATTTAATTTAAATTCATCGAAGGTATCAAAATTAAATGTTCTATATAAGATACGTGCTGCAGGAATCACAATACCGGTACTTATTTTAACAAATAATCAATCCGCTCAAGATAAAATAAAAGCTTTCGATAATGGCGCTGATGATTATTTAACTAAGCCTGTTAGTTTAGAGGAGCTATCCGCAAGGATTCGAGCGTTACAACGTCGATATTCCAACAATCGAGCCTATCCGCTATTAACTTATCGGGATATTGAATTAAACCCCAATTCATTAACAGTCACACTTAAAGGGCAGGCTATTAATTTCTCTCGTCGTGAATTTAGTTTATTACAAAAATTATTAGAAAATGTAGCGCATGTTGTTTCTCGTAATTCACTGAATCAATGTCTCTATGGTTGGAACGATGAAGTCGATAGCAATGCCCTCGAAGTTCATGTTCACAATATACGAAAGAAATTAGGCCATCCCCATTTTATTCGAACAATACGTGGTGTCGGTTATATGGTAGAGAGGGGAATTTATGAGTCGTAGTAAAAAAATAACACTCTTATTTCCGCTAAGTTTAATTCTTTATGAATTGCCTTTGTATTTATCCAATAATCTCTTTTTGCCCGCTTTACCAGAAGTTACCAAAAGCTTTCATGTAACCAATGCTACCGCCCAATTGAGTATTGCTTTCTGGTTTCTAGGGGCATCAGCCTTCCAAGTAATATTAGGGCCACTGTCAGATCATTATGGACGTAAGAAGATATTGTTAAGTGGCGAAGCCCTCTTCTTATGCGTTACCTTACTTTGCAGTCTTACTCATTCGATTCTTTGGTTTCTTGTAGGCAGGTTTTTTCAAGGCTGTGTTGTGAGCACCATTTTAATAGCGGGATATGCGACTATTCATGAATTCATGGAAACTGAGCAGGCGGTCAAAACGATATCATGGATGGGA
>DASXLX010000033.1:0-46813 GCA_036495935.1 Candidatus Aquirickettsiella sp. | reverse complement strand
ACGTTATTTGTTTCTCTAGTACCAAATTAACCGCATTTAATTTAAATTCTTTATCATATTTTCTAGACATACTATACCTGCTTGCTTAGTAACTTAAGTTTACCTCGCTTCTCTGTGTCCGAAAAATCATAGCAAGATCAGGGAAATAGAATCGTTATTCCAAGGACTCAAGGGACGAGGCTTCCAATTTGAAACAACACGTCTTCTACACGCCTTATAAACTCGAAAAGCTTATCGCCTTAATGGCTATTGCTTTTGCTTGGGCTCATAAAATAGGTGAATGGCGAGTTTCCCTAATTTTTCATAAAATAATTTTTTAGCCTCAATCACATCCATGGTAATTTGTTGTTTAAGCGTTTCTAAGCTATCAAATTTTTTTTCATCACGTATTTTTTTTAAAAATTCTACTTCAATAAATCGACCGTAGATATTCTGATCAAAGTCAAATAGATGAACTTCTAATAAATTTTTCAACCCATTTATGGTGGGACGTTTACCACAATTGGCAACTCCCAGTAATGGTGTCGTTGCTAAGCCATATACCTTTACAACGAATACACCTTGTAAAGGAGTCACCTTGCGATGCAACCTAATATTCGCTGTGGGGAAACCAAGTAAACGACCGCGTTGATCACCATAAATAACTCGGCCACTGAGTATAAATGGACGTCCTAGTAATAATGCTGCTAATTTAAAATCACCTTGTTTGACAGCATTTCTTACGCGGGAACTACCTACGCGCTCATTATCAAATAATAAGGTTGGCGTAGAAAAAACCTTAAAACCATATTCCTGACCTAATTTTTGCAAAAAAACAAAATCTCCTTGTCGCCCTCTGCCAAAACGAAAATCATCTCCGATTATTAAGCCTTTAACTCCTAACTTATCGACCAAAATTTTTTTAACGAATTCTTCTGCGGTGCATTCTGCTAAACGTTTATTAAAACGTAAGCAAAGAACTCGATCAATCGCTAAAAATTGTAACAATTTAATTTTTTCTCCGAGTCGCATTAAACGAGCTGGAGCTTTTTCTGCATAGAAAAATTCTTGGGGATGAGGCTCAAAAAGAATCACACAAGTGGGTAAATTAAGTTGCTCCCCGAGTTTGATTAGAGATTGAATAACACTTTGATGGCCTTGATGTAAACCATCAAAATTACCAATGGTTACGACACAAGTTCTATGCTTCGCTTTTATATTATGAATATTACATATTAGTTCTGTCATGACTCAGCTTTTAAATCATGGTAACGCAAACCACTTACCCATAGCATAGCAATATAAATAATAATTGCAGCAATACCCAGAATAAAAATATGTGAGAAACGTTGCTGCCAACTCCAATTTATCCAAACCGGAGTAGCTGCTGCTGCCCAATATAAAAATAAACACAATGCGCTATTTGCTAATAGCAGTCGTAACACAAACTTTAACCAACCGGATTGCCATTGAAAAACCTGACGACTTTGCAAACCCCATAATAATAATCCAGCATTCAACCAAGCAGATAACGAGCTTGCTAAAGCTAAACCAGCATGTTTTAGCGGAAAGATTAATAAGGCATTAAAAATCATATTCGCAATTAGGGCAATAATGCCTATTCTCACAGGCGTTTTTATATTTTGCTGTGCATAAAAAGCTGCTGCTAATACCTTTATCAACATAAAAGCTTGTAAACCCACAGAATATGCAATCACACTGCGTTGAGTCATAAAAACATCATGGATAGTAAATTTTCCATAATGAAAAAGCGTAACAATTAGCGGTCCCGATAATATCAACATAGTTAATGAAGCAGGAATACCGATCAATAAATTACAACGCAACCCCCAATTTAAGGTGCTGGCAAACAATTCAGGAGATTTCGCCGCATGTTGTCGAGAAAGATGTGGCAAAATTACCGTCATTAAAGCCACACCAAATACACCTAATGGAAAATAAGCCAGCCTATCTGAGTAATAAAGCCAAGTCACACTGCCAGCAACTAAAAAAGAAGCAAAAACTGTATTCAGCAATAAACTGATTTGTCCTATAGATGAACCGAATAAAGCCGGCAACATAAGTTTTAATACTTTTTGTACGCCAGGATCACGCCATTTAAATCTTGGTTTTTGTAATAATTTTAATCGATGCAAAAAAGGTAATTGAAAGCCTAATTGTAGAAATCCGGCTAGCAATACACCCCAAGCCTGAGCTTCAACAGGTACTTTAAAAAACCGCGTCACACCAAAGGCAGTAAAGATTAATGAGATATTTAGTAATGCAGGTGTAAAAGCAGGAACCCAAAATTGTCCATAACAATTTAAAGTCGCACCGACTAAAGCGGTTAGAGAGATCAACATTAAATAAGGAAACGTTATCCTTAACATCTCTATTGCTAATTGGAAACGATAAGGATCTAAGCCTGGAGCAAATAAACTAACTAAACCCTTACTTCCTAGAACACCTAGAATACAAATGCCCAATAAAATTAATCCTAATGTACCGGCTATATGTGCCACAAATTGTTGCACTTCTTCTTGTGAACGAGTTTGTTTATACTCAGATAACGTAGGAATAAAAGCCGTAGAGAAAGATCCTTCAGCAAATAACCCGCGCATGAAATTAGGAATCTTAAACGCAATATAAAAAGCATCGACAGCTGCAGTCGCACCAAAAATCCTGGCTGCCACCATATCACGAATAAAACCTAAAATCCGCGAAACCAAGGTCATGGACGCAACAACTGAAATTGATTTAAAAAGTGCCTTACTCATCGGTTTTCTAACCACATTTCAACAATTAATTGAGCTGAAATACTATCGATAGATTTCTTTTTTAAAGCCTTATATCCTCCAACAGCAAAAAGGCGTGACCGCGCTTCGACGGTAGTCAATCTTTCATCAACCGGAAAAACCGGTAACTGAAAACGATTTTTTAATTCTATTAAAAAATCTCGTGCTAAATGCGTTATCGGTTGCTCTGAGCCATCCATATTTAGTGGAATACCTACTACTAATACCTTCGGTGACCAAATCTGTAATAATTGCTCGATTTCTTTCCATGGAAGCTCACCTTTTTTCACGGTTAAACTAGTCAAAGGTTGAGCTAAGGAAGGTGATGTTTGTCCTACTGCCACACCAATATACTTAGAACCAAAATCAAATCCTATTACAGTCTTAAATTCAAGCATGACCACCCATATAAGCTAGTTTAGTGACATCAACACCTAAATAATTCATAGTCTTTAACCATCGTTGTTCGAAAGGAATATCAAACAATATATTAGGACTGGCGGGCAAAGTTAACCAAAAATTATTAATAATTTCTTGTTCCATTTGACCGGCTATCCAATTTGCATAACCTAATGAGAAAATAAACTTATCAGGTCCTTGTTGTTTAGCAATCGCGAGTAAAATATCTTTAGAAGTAGTTACGGAAATTTCACTGCTCATTTTAAGGCTTGATTGCCATTCCCCCATAGGTGCATGTATCACAAAACCACGCTCAGGATGAACAGGTCCTCCACATAGGATTGGAAAATCTGCCCCTGCAGTGCTTTTAGTTGCTTCTATCTTGCTATTCGTGATGTCTTGTAATATTTCTGAAAGATTAACCCGCAAGGATTGTAGGGGTTGGTTAATTATAATACCTACTGCTCCCTTTTCAGTATGCTCGCATATATATACAACGGAACGATTAAAATAAGCATCGGTTAAAATGGGCATAGCCACTAAAAAGTAATTTGTAAAGTAATTTGTCATCTCTATCATTAAACCTTTCCCGGCTAAAATCTGCTCGTTAATCATAGCATCTGCTTTAATATCCAACCTAGTCTTTAGCTTAGAACAATAATTCCTCATGCCCTCAAGCTTAGGCTGAAAAACATTTGCTCAACATGATACGATACTAATCGTTATCTCGTTAAGCAAAAAAATGCCATAAAAAAGAGGAAGCTATGAACACTAATTTTCGCGTAGGCTATGGGTACGATGTACATGCTTTTGAAATAGGAGACCACATAATCTTAGGAGGTGTCAAAATTCCATATCGAATGAGTCTTAAAGCACATTCAGATGGTGATGTCGTTATTCACGCTCTAGTTGATGCGCTCTTAGGAGCGTGTGCTTTGGGTGATATAGGTCTACATTTTCCTGACACTGACGAGCGTTGGAAAAATAAAGATAGTCGGCAATTCCTACAAGCAACCGTCCAAATGTTGAATGAAAAAAATTACTCCATTAATAATGCAGATATTACTATCATCGCAGAAGCACCCAAGCTTAAAGACTATTTTGCAGCAATGCGTTTTAATTTAGCGCAAGATATGAAAATTGATCTAAACCAGATCAATGTAAAAGCAACTACCACAGAAAAACTAGGTTTTATTGGGCGCGAAGAGGGAGTTGCAGCAACTGCGATAGCTCTTCTTCAAACTAAATAATTTTTATTTTTACTGGTACCGAGAGTGGGACTCGAACCCACACGATGTCACCATCACCGGATTTTGAGTCCGGCGCGTCTACCAATTCCGCCATCCCGGCAATAGCCGCCCAAGTATAACAAAGTATTTTTTAGGATCAATCTTTATTACTTGTCTGAAAAATTATGAGCTTGCAATCAAAATCTCAATCACTTATTGTTTTCTATCAAACCTTTAGTATATGGCGTTAGAACGTTGCATAATAACGTTAGCTTGATCTTTTAAAAAAAGCTATCAACAATAAGGTCATGAGGAACATGATCTAAGAGGTAAATAATGCACAATAATGAAGCGATAATGTCACAAGATGTGTCACACTCATTAACTACTAAAAAACAACTACTCCTCGCTTCTGTTATTTGTATACTTGCTGCCATGTTTTATATGTATGAGTATACTTTGCAAGTATCTCCTGCAGTTATGACCAACGAACTGATGCGCGATTTAGGTCTTAATGCAGCAAGCTTAGGCACTATGGCGGCTTTTTACTATTATTCTTATACACCCATGCAATTACCCGCCGGTCTACTCTTTGATCGCTTTGGTCCACGACGTTTAATAACCTTAGCTATTTTAATATGTGCTCTTGGAGCATTTCTGTTTGGTATAACACCGAACGCGTTTATGGCTTCGTTTGGTAGGTTCTTAATGGGCATAGGATCTTCTTTTTCGTTTATCGGCGCTTTACTCCTTGTCTCACGTTGGTTCCCTCCTCAATATTTTGCCTTACTTACCGGCCTCGTTCAGTTGATGAGCTCAGTTGGAGCAATTGCTGGTCAAGTTCCTTTAGTAACAGCAATTAATCATTGGGGTTGGCGATCAACTGTTATCTCATTGGCTATTGTTGGTTGTTTATTAGCGCTATTAGTATGGACAGTGGTAAGAGATAGTCCAGAAGCTGTATCAAAAGGACATAAATTTCAATCTCCACCCAAAAAAGGAGAATTGAAACGTCTGCAACAAGTATGTAGCAATAAACAAACTTGGCTAATTGCCTTGTATTCTTTTTCTATATGGGCGCCTGTTACTGCATTTGCAGCTTTGTGGGGCATACCTTTTCTTGTAGCCAGCTATGGCCTTACTACAGAAGCTGCTTCTAAAGCGAGCGCAATGATTTGGCTAGGTATCGGCTTAGGTAGCCCCTTAGCGGGCTGGTTCTCAGACAAAATCAATTCGCGATCAAAACCACTTAGCTTTTCTGCTTTTTTAGGAGTAATAAGTCTTACGATAATTATATATTGCCCGGTACTCCCATTATTTTGGCTATACTTTATTTTATTTATCTTTGGCTTAGCTGCATCAGGACAATCATTAGCCTTTGGGGTTGTCAAAGATAACAATACTTCTTGCGTAGTCGGCACGGCAATTGGTTTTAATAATATGGCCGTTGTCGCGGGAGGAGCTTTGTTTCAACCCTTAATAGGAGTTTTGCTTTATGTCAATTGGAAGGGCATTATGCATAATGGTACCCCTTTTTATGGTATAGTAGATTATCAGAAAGCGCTTTTTGTATTACCTTTATGTTATATCATTGCATTTTTTGTAAGTAATTTTTTACTTCGAGAAACTTATTGCAAACCACAGTATTCCAATGAAACAGCTAGTGCAATTTAATTTTTTTATTAGCATTGCTACTTTAATCAAATTTTATGTCTGAAAATAAAAATAACGATTTACCCTCCTCGCTTTCTTTAGAAAAGCAAAAACCTACTTTACTCGCCGGAATTATCTGTATTCTTGCCTCCTGTTTTTATATGTACGAATTTATATTGCAAGTTTCACCTGCAGTAATGACTAATCAATTAATTAATGATTTAGGGCTCAATGCTATTACCTTAGGAACAATGGCGGCTTTTTATTATTATTCTTATACCCCGATGCAACTGCCAGCAGGGTTTTTATTTGATCGGTTTGGCCCTCGACGCTTATTAACTATTGCAATTCTAACCTGTGCTGTAGGTGCTTTTTTATTTGGGTCAACCAACAATATTACCACCGCTTCCATGGGCCGATTTATGATGGGAATGGGTTCCGCTTTTTCGTTTATAGGCACTTTAGTCCTTATATCTCGCTGGTTTCCTTCTCGTTATTTTGCTTTTTTAACAGGTTTAGTCGAATTAATGAGCTGTATAGGGGCAATTGTTGGCGAAACCCCATTAACTATTGCCGTAGGCCATTGGGGGTGGCGACTAACCATCATTATTTTGGGTATAATTGGAGTTATTTTAGCTCTATTAATCTGGTTGATAGTTAGAGACAGTCCAGAAGTTGTTTCGAAAGGTCACAAATTTCAGTCTACTTCAAAAAAAAGCATACTAAAAAGTTTTCATCAAGTAGCATCGAATAGTCAAACTTGGTTCATAGCGTTATATTCTTTTATGGTATGGGCACCTATTACTGCTTTTGCTGCATTATGGGGCGTACCTTTTCTAGTTGTAGCCTATGGTATCAGCACTAAAGCTGCCTCTACCGCATGCACTATGATTTGGCTAGCTATCGGAATAGGCTGCCCATTATTAGGCTGGTGGTCAGATAAGGTAAACTTACGTGGAATGCCTTTAAAATTTGCAGCTAGTTTAGGTTTAGTTGGATTAATACCAGTTATTTATATTCCTCACCTTCCCTTATTTTGGCTTTATATTTGTTTATTCTTATTTGGTCTTGCAGCTTCGGGACAATCACTCGCATTCGGAGTTGTTAAAGATAATAATCACTCTAGTGTAGCAGGAACAGCAATGGGGATTAATAATATGGCCACGGTTGCAGGGGGAGCTTTGTTTCAACCAGTGATTGGTATACTTTTACATTTAAACTGGAATGGAACCTATTATAATGGGAGTCCTTTTTATAGTGTCGAAAATTACCGAAAAGCCTTAATAATATTGCCTTTTTGTTACCTGATAGCTTTATTAATTGGAAAGTTCCTAATACGAGAAACCCATTGCCAACAACAACATGATGTCTAGGAGTAAAAGTAGTCCACGCTGGTTAAAACAGCATTTTAACGACCCCTATGTAAAACGCGCACAAAAAGAGGGTTTACGATCGCGTTCGGCTTATAAATTGTTAGAGATTCAAGAGAAAACCAGGCTAATTAAGCCAGGCATGACTATCGTTGACCTTGGAGCGGCGCCTGGAGGGTGGTCTCAAATTGTCTCTGGAATAGTTGGAATCACAGGAAAAGTTTATGCCTTAGATATTTTGCCAATGGATGCTTTAAGCCATGTGGAATTCCTCCAAGGGGATTTTCGAGAAGAATCTGTTATGCAACATTTCTTACAACGTGTACAATTAAAGCCTATAGATCTTGTAATTTCTGATATGGCCCCCAATTTTAGTGGAATGCGTAGTGTTGACCAACCCAGATCCATTTATTTAGCAGAATTAGCCTTAGATTTTGCTCAGAAAGTACTAAAACCAAAAGGCTGCTTTATAGTAAAAACTTTTCAAGGGGAAGGATTTGAAGATTTTTTAAAAAACTTAAGAAGCTTATTTACAAAAGTTACTATTCGAAAACCTTCCGCTTCCAGAGGAAGCTCTGCTGAGATTTATTTGGTTGCTATGGGATATCATAAGGGAAAATAAACATTGGATTTATACTCACTCTAATGGGATTTTTGACCAATGCCACGAGGAGCAATTGCAAGGCCAGCGGTTACACAGAAAATTCTACTACGATAGTACGAAGAGTATATTTATTTAGTCCTCTTTTGGTAACGCACTGAAAAAGAGCTAAAAATAATCGAAACACAAAATTTAGTATATAATCCCCTCTTTGTGAGAAATGTGAGGTAGTCTAGCTTGAACGACATGCTGAAAAATCTATTTTTATGGCTCATTATTGCTGTCATACTTATCTCGGTATTTAACAATCTCGAACCTCGCAATAACGGTGGCGAACGCTTAACGTATTCTGAGTTTTTGAAAGACGTTCAACAAGGGAATGTGCAGTCTGTAACAATACAAAGTAACCAGGTTATAAAAGGCCAGTTACAGGGTGAAAAATCTTTCACGAGCTATATGCCCATTCCTGATCAATATTTACTTCCTGAGTTATTGAAAAATAAAGTTAATGTAAAAGGAGAACCACCGCAGCAGGAAAGCTTCTTGATGCGTATTTTTATTAATTGGTTCCCTATGCTATTGCTCATCGGGGTATGGATATTTTTTATGCGCCAAATGGGGGGTGCGGGTGGAAAGGGCGCGTTATCTTTTGGTCGCAGCCGAGCTCGTTTATTAGGTGAAGATCAAGTTAAAGTTACTTTTGCTGATGTGGCTGGCGCTGAAGAAGCGAAAGAAGAAGTCAGTGAATTAGTTGAATTTTTAAAAGATCCCGCTAAATTTCAAAAATTAGGGGGGAAAATCCCACGCGGTGTTTTATTAATGGGTCCTCCTGGGACTGGTAAAACACTTTTAGCTCGAGCTGTTGCTGGCGAAGCAAAAGTCCCTTTTTTCACGATCTCTGGTTCTGATTTTGTTGAAATGTTTGTAGGTGTAGGTGCATCTCGCGTAAGAGATATGTTTGAGCAAGCTAAAAAACAAGCTCCCTGTATTATTTTTATTGACGAAATCGACGCTGTCGGTCGTCATCGTGGTGCCGGCCTAGGTGGCGGACATGACGAACGCGAACAGACATTAAATCAATTATTGGTTGAAATGGATGGTTTTGAAGGTAATGAAGGTGTTATTGTTATGGCTGCCACTAATCGTCCCGACGTTTTAGATCCAGCCTTATTGCGACCTGGCCGATTTGATCGACAAGTTATTGTTGGCCTCCCTGATATCCGTGGTCGTGAACAAATTCTAAAAGTCCATCTTAGAAAAGTTCCTTACGGAAAAGATGTGAAACCAGTGATTATAGCCAGAGGCACACCTGGATTCTCGGGTGCAGATCTAGCTAATTTAGTCAATGAAGCTGCTTTATTTGCCGCACGTGAAAATAAATCTACTGTGGATATGGTTGACCTAGAAAAAGCCAAAGATAAAGTCATGATGGGCAGTGAAAGACGTTCCATGGTGATGAATGAGAAAGAAAAAAAACTAACTGCTTACCATGAAGCGGGGCATGCAATTGTAGGGCGCTTAGTCCCAGACCATGATCCTGTTTATAAAGTTACTATTATTCCCCGTGGTAAAGCGTTAGGTGTTACTATGTTCTTGCCAGAAGAAGATCGTTATAGCTATACCAAACAACGCTTAGAAAGCCAGATTGCCAGTTTATTTGGAGGACGCATTGCTGAGTATCTCATTTTTGGGCCAGAACAAATTACCACTGGAGCATCAAACGATATACAACGTGCGACTGAAATTGCCCGGAACATGATAACTAAATGGGGCTTATCCGAACGTCTTGGTCCTCTAACTTATAATCAAGAAAATGAAGAAGTATTTTTAGGACACCAAATTACTAAAAACAATAAATTCTCTGACGATACTGCACAACTAATTGATGAAGAAAGCCGTAGTATTATTGATCGTAATTACAAGCTTGCTGAAACATTATTACAAGATAACATTGAAAAATTACATCTCATGGCAGAAGCCCTGATAAAATATGAAACTATTGATTCCAGTCAAATAAATGACATTATGGAAGGAAAACCTCCTAGGGAACCCAAAGGTTGGAGTAATGGGGGTAAAAAAGATACGCCCTCACCCTCTTCTTCTGAGGAAAAATCTCCTTCACAAAAAGACTCGACAATTACAGACGATCCAGCAGTAGATAGTCTGTAATTGATCGATTTATTCTTGGATTCATCATGATTAAAACCCGCAAATATTTTGGGACAGATGGTATTCGCGGAAAGGTAGGTGAAAATCCTATTACACCGGAATTTGTACTAAAACTGGGCTGGGCTGTAGGAAAGGTTTTAGCTAATGGTCGAAATAAAGTTTTGATTGGCAAGGATACGCGTATTTCTGGTTACATGCTTGAATCAGCTCTAGAAGCTGGTTTATCTGCAGCAGGAGTCGATGTACATCTTCTAGGCCCTATCCCAACTCCTGCTATTGCTTTTTTGACTACTGATTTAGATGCGCAAGCAGGTATAGTAATCAGCGCTTCTCACAATCCTTATTATGATAATGGAATTAAATTCTTTTCTCATGATGGAAGTAAATTAGCTGATAACATTGAGCTACAAATCGAAAATCACCTTAATCAAACTATTCATGCGGTTGATTCTGCTAAATTAGGCAAAGCAGTTCGAGTAGAAGATGCTAAAACACGCTATGTTAATTTTTGCAAATCAACAGTTCCAAAATCATTTCAATTAAACGGTTTAAAAATCATTCTCGATTGTGCTAATGGAGCCACTTATCATATTGCACCAGCATTATTTTCTGAATTAGGTGCCGATTTAACATTACTAGGTACGAAGCCAAATGGTTTAAACATTAATAAAGACTGTGGCTCTACCCATTTAGATATTTTACAAAAAAAGGTTTTATCCGAAAAAGCAGATTTGGGCATTGCATTTGACGGTGATGGTGATCGAGTATTAATGGTAGATAATTTGGGTGAAATTGTTGATGGAGATGAGTTACTATTTCTATTAACCCAACATGGTGTTAAAAAAGGTCATATTAAAGGTGGTATTGTAGGTACTGCTATGAGTAATCTCGGTTTAGAATTAGCTATAAAAGAATTAGGACTCGATTTTATTCGTACCTCAGTAGGCGATAGATATGTTAATGAAGCATTACAAAGCAAAGATTGGCAATTAGGTGGAGAATCGTCTGGGCATATTATTTCTCGTCGTTTAACTAAAACTGGGGATGGAATTATTATTGCATTGCAAACCCTAGAGGCTATTCAATCATCGCGTGTATCATTGCATGCTGCCAAAAAAGCAATGAAAAAATTTCCTCAGATATTAATTAACGTCCCTGTTGAAAATCCTTTAGTCGTAATGAACGACATTAGTATAAAAAAAGCTGTTCAAGAAGCAGAATTTTTATTAAAAGATCGCGGCCGTATATTATTACGGCCTTCAGGAACAGAATCTGTAATTCGTATCATGGTCGAAGGAAACGAATTGTCCGAAGTACAAACTATTGCGGATAAATTAGCTGAAATTGTTAAAGTTTCTACAAATAATCTCTGAAGATTAACTTTCTTATTCAACAGTCACCGATTTTGCTAAATTGCGTGGCTGATCGACATCCGTGCCTTTTAAAATCGCTACATGATAAGCTAAAAGTTGCAATGGAATTGCAAAAATTAGCGGACTAATCATGTCGCTCGCCTTAGGTAGTAAAATACTCTTACTATCAGTCTCATTTATATCCAACTCTTCTTGTACAAACAAAATAAGTTGGCCATTACGCGCGCGTACTTCCTGGATATTTGACTTAAGTTTTTCTAGCAAGGCATTTGATGGCACTAAAACAACGACTGGCATATTACTATCGACCAGAGCAAGCGGTCCATGCTTTAACTCTCCGGCCGGATAAGCTTCAGCTTGAATATAAGAAATCTCCTTCAGTTTGAGAGCCCCTTCTAATGCTACAGGGAAATGAATTCCTCGAGCAATAAATAAGGCATGTTCTTTATCCACAAATATTTTAGCTAATTTCTTAATAGCTGGATCTAATTTTAATGTTTGTTCTAAAAGTTTAGGTAAGCTTCTTAATTCCGATAGACAGTTTTCTTCCTGCTCTTTGTCCCAGCCATGAGATAAGCCTAAAAAAGAGGTTAACAGTAATAAAACGGTTAATTGCGTCGTAAACGCTTTAGTCGATGCAACACCAATTTCAGGACCCGCTCGCGTTAGCAACACAAAATCAGACTCGCGAACCATAGTACTACCAGGAACATTGCAAATCGTTAATGTGGCTGCATAATCTTCAGTTTTTGCTTGTCTTAATGCTTCTAATGTATCTGCGGTTTCTCCCGATTGAGATAAAGCAATAAATAACGTATCTGGTTGAATAATATGTGGTCGATATCGAAATTCACTGGCAATATCTACCTGGCAAGAAATGCCCACCCACCGCTCTAACCAGTAAGTTGCAATCAAACCTGCATGATAGCTCGTACCACAAGCGACTATTTGCACATATTTAATATTGGCAAAACGTAACATGGAATTAGAGCCAAAAACTTCATTCCAGACCTCTGGCTGATTCACAATACGACCTTCAAGAGCCGTATTAACCGCATTCGGTTGTTCAAAGATCTCCTTTTCCATAAAATGGCGGTATTTTCCTTTACTCACCACATCTTTAGGCAAATCGACTGAATACTTAGGACGATGAACTTTCTTACCATTACTATCATAGAGACTAACTTTTTCAGCTGTGATTTCAGCAATATCACCTTCATGTAAATAAATAAATTGTTGCGTTACGGGAAGTAAAGCTAAATGATCTGAAGCAATAAAATTTTCGCTATAACCTAGCCCTATCATTAAAGGACTACCTTTACGCACGGCTATTAAAGATTGAGGTTCGTTCTGATAGAGAAAAACAACGGCAAAAGCACCTTCTAAACGAGCTACTGTCTTCTGAACCGCGGTTAAAAAATTATTGTTTTTTTTAAGCTCTTGATTCAGTAAATGGGCCATAATTTCGGTATCGGTCTCAGATTCAAAGTAATAGCCTGCTTTTATTAGTTCTTGCCTTAAAGGTAAATAATTTTCAATAATGCCATTATGAACTAATGCAATATGGGAACCTGAAATATGAGGATGAGCATTAGATTCACTTGGTTTTCCATGAGTCGCCCAGCGCGTGTGTGCAATACCAATGTTACCTGATAAAAATTCGGGCATTATTGCTTTCTCTAAAGCTTCAACTTTACCTACAGTTCGCCGACGTTTTAAGTGTTGCTTAGAATCCAATATGGCGATTCCAGCTGAATCATAACCACGATATTCTAGCCTTTTCAAACCTTCAATAAGAATAGGAACAATATTACGTTGCGCTATTCCCGCTACAATTCCACACATATTTATACCTTCACAACTTCTTAAACCTTTGCTTGTTAATCAAAAAGGAAATTTATATCTATTGATTCAATTATTATAAAAAGGTTTATTATGGATTAACTAAATATTTCTACCAATACTTACCTTAAAATAGCTTAGATTTTTTTCTAGATTAACAAGAATTTTAAATAATGGATATCAGCAAATTACTAAAACACATAAATAAAGGGATCACTCACTGTTTATTTCCTTATCATTGCATTTTATGCCACGATAAAGCTAATAGAGACTTTGATTTATGTATTGAGTGCGAAGAACTTTTACCTTGGTTAAAAAATATCTGTATTTATTGCGCTGCACCTTTAATTTTTTCAACACAATCCGTTTGCGGTACTTGTTTAAAAAAGCCATCGCCTTTCCATAAATTATGTGTTTTTTTTTCTTATTCAGAAACAATAAAAAAATTGATTACTGGTCTTAAGTTTCAGCAACGATTAATTTATGCACATATTTTGGGAACTTTAGTAGCTGAAAAAATCCACTCACATTACCAAAGCGAGGAGCTGCCAGATATAATTATTCCCGTGCCTTTACATAAAAAAAGGCTGTATGAGCGTGGCTTTAATCAAGCGATAGAATTAGCTCGCCCCATTTCGAAAAAATTAAACATACGTATTGACTATAAACGATGTAAGAGGGTAATAAACACCGTGGCTCAAAGTATGCTGCCTGCAAACGAGCGCTCAAGTAATATAAAAAATGCGTTTGTCGCACACCAGAGTCTTGCTAACCAGCATGTAGCGCTACTCGATGATGTAATGACCACTGGCCATACGCTCATCGAGATGAGTCACGCTTTATACGATGTGGGTGTAAAAAGAATAGATGTATGGTGTTGTGCCCGCACTTACTTAAGCGGGAATTAAGCCCTATTCTATTATACTAAAGTATTAAATCTCTTAATACTGCTCTTCACGTTGCTCACGACCACGATGATAACCACCACCATTGCCGCCACCACCAGAACCGCCCATACCACCGCGTCCGCCACCACCGGTACGTCGTCCGCCGCTTGCACCACCACCAGTACGTCGTCCGCCGCCAGTACCACCTGAGCTAGAATCTGGTGGATTAGCTTCGGAAACAGTAATGGTACGCCTTTCATGGATACTGCCATGTAAAGCTTCTATAGCTTCTTTCGCTTCTTCAGGTGTAGACATTTCAACAAAACCAAAGCCCTTACTACGGCCACTATGGAAGTCTCGGATAACTTTAACAAAATTTACTGTCCCAAAAGGGGTAAAAAGCTCTCTTAGTCCATCGTCATCGACGCTATAGCTTAAACCACCCACATACAATCTTTTATTCACGCAAAACCTCCAAAAGGCTAAAAAAGGCCACTTCCAAGATATTAATCGTTTCCACGCTTATTAATCTGGCTATGGCAGAGATAAACTAAACGCAATCATAGTAACACAGGACAATCCTCTAGGGTATATAGGAGGGTAAACTTGGTGTTAAAAACACTATTCTAAAAAGCTACGTAACATCCAAGCATTTTTTTCGTGAACTTCCATCCGGTCAGAAAGTAAGTCCACTGATACTTGATCATCGACTTCTTCAGTCTCTGGCAACAATTCACGGGCTAAACGAACCATGACTTCCTGATCATGCACTAGCTGACTAATCATGTCTTTGGCTTTAATTGCGCGCGTTCCAACAACTTCTTTAATTTTGCTTAATTTTGCAAAATCAGCATAACTAGCTGGTACAGGAAACCCCAAAGCTCGCACACGTTCAGCGATAATATCACCTGCATTCCAGAGATCAATATATTGCGTTTCAAATACACTATGCAGAGGTTGAAACATAGGTCCTACAACATTCCAATGAAAATTATGAGTCTTCAAATACAACACATAATTATTTGCTAATAATTTAATCAATCCTTCAGCCACTTTTTTCCGTTTAGCTTCAGTCAATCCGCCATTCAATACTTCTTTCATGAAACCTCCAAAATTAAAGTTTTTTAGATTGTTATTTCTAAATCAAGTATATCCATATAATTTTATGAATGATGTATAGAAAAAAGCTTACAGAAGCTATTCCGCCTCGTCAACATTATCTTCTTCATCCTCATCCGTTATTAAATTATTGTTCTCACGAATTAAATAATTTCTATGTTGTAAATAAGCATTACGTTGGAATATATAGGGGTCAAAAGAAGCGTGCTTTATTGCTTGATCGAAATCCAACAATTGCGCCCGAGCATTAATGAAGCTACCCCATGTTAATCCATTTCGCCAGGCTACATCATTAATATAAGGATAAACGGAAAAAACTCCGTAGTTTATAGGCCAAGAAACAGCATCCCGCACGGTACGTGGACCTAAAATAGGAACGATTAGATAAGCTGAAGAGGTATAACCCCACTTAGCTAAGGTTAAGCCAAAGTCCTGATGGTGCGCAGGTAAATCAATTCTGCTGGCAACATCAATAAAACCCGCAACTCCTACTGTACTATTTATCAATAAACGCCAGGTATCCGAAGTTGCGTCATAAAATTCCCCTTGTAGTAAATCATTAATAATAGTAGGAACTTGCTCTAAGTTACTAAAAAAATTATTAATACCTTTAGTAATTGGCCAAGGCAAAATGGTTTTATACACGGTAGCAACGGGTTTAAAAAGAATTTTATCTAAAGTTTGATTCAGTTTAAAGGCATGTCGATTATAATTTTCATAAGGATCATTATTTAAATCACTATCTGAATCTACAGCTAAAACAGGTAATGCCGCCAATAACAACAGGCAAAATCCTAATAATCTGTTATGCATTCACAATGCCTCATTTTAATTTATATTTCTAATTAGAAACTCTCACTTAAATATTTCTCGGCGTCTAGTGCTGCCATGCAACCAGTCCCCGCGGAAGTAATGGCTTGACGATAAACAGAATCAATAACATCACCAGAAGCAAAGACACCCTTCACACTAGTCGCTGTCGCAAAGCCCTTACTTCCTCCTCGCACTAAAATATAGTTATTCTCCATATCTAATTGATTTTTGAATATCTCTGTGTTAGGTGTATGGCCTATAGCTATAAAAACCCCATGCACTTTTAATTGACTAGTTGTATTTGTTTTAGTGTTTGTCATCTTTAGTCCATTGACTCCTTTCTCATCTCCTAGAATACTATCCACTACAGTGTCTAATATAAGTGATATCTTTTTTGCCTCTACTTTTGCCATTAACTTATCCAACAAAATTTTTTCTGGTCGAAAAAATTTACTTCCTCTGTAGATAAGGTAAACATGCTCAGCAATATTAGCCATATAAAGGGCTTCCTCTACAGCTGTATTTCCACCCCCAACAACAGCTACTGTTTGACCTTTATAAAAAAAACCATCGCAAGTTGCACATGCTGAAACTCCTTTACCTTTAAATTCATTTTCGGAAGGTAAACCTAAATATCTAGCTGCCGCGCCTGTAGCAATGATCAAAGCATCACAATGGTATGTTTCGTCATTCCCTTTTAATATAAATGGTGTGCTTGATAAATCAGCCTTACTGATATGATCAAAAATAATTTGACTTTTAAATCGTTCAACATGCTTATGCATACGCTCCATTAAAACAGGCCCTTGTAAACCCTCTACATCACCTGGCCAATTATCAACGTCTGTAGTGGTCATCAATTGACCGCCTTTTTGCAAGCCCGTAATAATAACTGGATCAAGATTAGCCCTCGCTGCATAAAGCGCTGCTGTATATCCTGCTGGTCCGGAACCTAAAATAATTAGTCGATGATTTTGAACCTTATTCATAAAAACCACTTTTAAGGTAAAAACCCAGATAATAAAAAAATTGTTATAATTAAAATTGCTAACAAAGTATAACAAAGAACGCTATAAATGGTACCTATACCCATAAGTAGTCCAAAAAGACCGTATGCTTATGCTACGCCTTAAATAAGGAGCCCCCTTGAAAAAAGCCGGAACCGAAGATTTTTTACAGCTAAGTCTTAAGCAGCGTCTACTAGAAGGCCTACTCATCGTTAGTGGTGCCCTTGCTCTTTTTTTGTTTTTAGCCTTGTGGACTCACCATCCTGCACTACATACCAAAGTCTCAATGAACATAGCAGGCCGCTGGGGAGATCAACTTGCCCATTTCTTTTTTTATAGTTTTGGTTCTTTAGCCTATTTGTTCCCAGCATTACTAGTGTATGGAGGATGGCAATGTTTTAAAGGTCGTTTTTCGAGCTTATCTTTTAGTTATCCTTTTTTGGCTTTACGTATATTAGGTTTCCTCACTATTTTTATTGCAGCTTGTGGACTCGCAGCTTTACACAGTACGCATACAAAACATGGTTATACTCCAGGAGGACAATTAGGAAATTTTGTTACAAAAGGTTTTATTGTTCAATTTAATGTAGTCGGCAGCACATTATTTCTATTGGCGCTTTTATTAGCCAGCACAACGCTTGCAACTGGTTTTTCTTGGTTAAATATTATCGATAAAATAAGCAGCTATATCGCGGTAATGCCAGCAAAAATTGCCGAAAAAATAAAAAAACTTATCATGTATGCTGTAAAAAAAAGAGCATCTGAAAAAATTAAGCCACCGCATGCAAGCACTTTAAATAAGATTGACACTATAAATATGTCTCGCAGTAAACCTTCACCTCAATTTAATTCTATAATAAATTCACCCCTATCTAACACAGAAATAACTAATCATAATTCTCTATCTATAAAGCCTTATTCACCCCCTACCACTATAGTTTCAAATAAAAAAAATATTACTGAATCTTCTCTTCCTTCATTAACTCTATTAGATCCCGCTGAAAAATTAAGTAAAGAAGGATACACCCGCGATGAACTAGAGCAACTATCACGTGATGTTGAACTGCGGTTAAAAGACTTTGGGATTCAAGTACAAGTTGTAGCCGTACATCCAGGACCTGTAGTTACACGTTTCGAAATGCAACCGGCTGCAGGAATTAAAGTAAGCCGTATCACAGGACTCGCCAAAGATTTAGCTCGGTCATTATCAGTCGTTAGCGTACGAATTGTGGAAGTTATTCCTGGGAAGTCCGTTATTGGACTCGAAGTTCCGAACAAACATCGCGAAATTGTTCGGCTCAGCGAAATATTAAGCTCAACCGCGTATCAACATGCGAGATCACCACTTTCTCTTGCCTTAGGTAAAGATATAGCCGGCCATCCAGTCATCGTTGATCTAGGAAAAATGCCACATCTACTTGTTGCAGGAACTACAGGTTCGGGAAAATCAGTCGGTCTCAATGCCATGCTTCTTAGTATTTTATATAAAGCAACGCCTCAGCAAGTTAGATTGATTATGATAGACCCAAAAATGTTGGAATTAGCTATCTATGAAGGTATCCCTCATCTTTTAGCACCTGTTGTCACCGATATGAAAGAAGCAGCGAATGCATTACGTTGGTGCGTCGCGGAAATGGAGCATCGTTATAAATTAATGGCACATTTGGGAGTAAGAAATTTAGCAGGACATAACCAAAAAATACAAGAAGCCAATGATAAAGGACAGCCACTTAATGACCCTTTTTGGAAATCTGAGCAAGGTGGTAAAGCAGAAACTTTAGAACATCTCCCCTATATTATTGTATTAATCGATGAATTTGCTGACATGATGATGGTAGTTGGCAAAAAAGTTGAAGAATTAATTGCAAGAATTGCCCAAAAAGCTAGAGCAGCAGGTATACATCTGATTCTAGCTACGCAAAGACCTTCTGTTGATGTTATTACCGGCTTAATCAAAGCAAATATTCCCACACGTATCTCTTTTCAGGTCTCATCGAAAATTGATTCTCGTACTATTCTTGATCAGCAAGGTGCTGATCAATTATTAGGACATGGAGATATGTTGTATTTAGCTCCTGGAACAGGTGTTCCTATTCGAGTCCATGGAGCATTCGTCGCTGACCAGGAGGTTCACCATGTAGTCAACGCCTTAAAAAAATCAGCCGTGCCAGAATATATGCTTGATCTCACTCAAGCTAATCTTAATGAAGGTGGAGATTTAGATTTTTTAGACAATAACTCCAGTGAAAAAGATGTGTTGTATGATCAAGCTGTACAAATTGTAATAGATACACGCCGTGCTTCTATTTCGAGCATTCAGCGACGACTTAAAATTGGCTATAACCGCGCGGCGCGACTAATGGAAGATATGGAAAAAGCCGGTTTGGTCAGTGCTATGGAAAGTAATGGTAACCGTGACATTCTTATACCCGATAGATTAAATGAATAAATTTATTTTCAAAATCTGTTTAAAACTCTGACATCATAAATATTATTTTTAGCATTTCAGAAAATTCGATTTCCTCTCTCAATCTTCTTTAATTTTTTTAAGAATGTGATTATATAATCTTTCATTACAAAATATTTAATAATTTTTTTTATTTAGACAATTAAAAAATAATTCGGTATTATTTTTTAATTGTCTAAATAAATTTATAAATATTTTTTATTAAAATTATTCAAAATAAAGTTAGAAATAAAAATAAAAAGGCTGTTAATCAAAAATAATAATTTTCGGCTTATTGGAAAATAAAAATAATTTTTTATATTGTACGGAGGAAAGAAACTTTAATTAAAAAATCCGCCGTACAATTTTTTGTTTTCGGGCATCAATCAAATTAAACCCATTTCTTTTATTTCATCTTTTTCTGCTCGCAACTCATTCAAACACAGTTTAATTTTTTCTTGTCCAAATAAATTATGCTGAATATCAGTGACTATGTTAAATTGATCATTTTCAACCCGGCTCGGAAAAGAAAATATTAATCCTTTATCAACTCCATATTGACCTGTCGAGCACGAAGCAACCGAAAAAAAATCATCTTTTTTTGTATCATGTGTTAAATGATAAATACTACCCACTACTGCATTAGCTGCAGAAGCGGCAGAGGATGCTCCTCTAGCCTTAATGACAGCTGCCCCTCGTTTCTGCACTATTGGGATAAAGTCATTTTCTAACCAATTTTTATCAGTAATCACTTCAATTATAGATTTATTTGCAATTTTAGCGTTATAAAAATCAGGATATTGTGTTGATGAATGATTTCCCCAAATTGCCATTTGAGTCACTTCATCGACTGAAATTACCGCTTTTTTAGCCAATTGAGCGCGAGCTCGATTTTCATCTAATAAAGTCATAGCAAAAAAACGATCCTTGGGGATATCTGGAGCATGGTGCATGGCGATCAAACAATTGGTATTACAGGGATTCCCTACCACAAAGATTTTTACATTCGCAGCAGCATGAGCATTGATGGCCTTTCCTTGCGGAGCAAATATACTACCATTTATTTTTAACAGATCCGCACGCTCCATTCCTTCTTTACGCGGCATGGACCCAACTAAAATAGCCCAATTAATATCCTTCATTGATTCGTTTAATTGAGTGGTACAAATAATATTTTTTAATAATGGAAAAGCACAATCATCAAGCTCCATTGCTATTCCATGTAACATGGGAAGGCTTTTTTCTAATTCTAATAAATGAAGTATCACCGGTTGATCAGAACCAAACATTTGACCTGATGCGATACGAAATAACAAAGCATAGCCTATTTGACCAGCTGCTCCGGTAATGGCAATTTTAATCGGTTTTTTGTTCATATTTAGATTCCTATAAAACTAATATGTAGTAATTTTTTTATGACTTAAAATAACGTAACCAATGACGTCGTTTATCCGCTACAGCCAAAAAATTAGCAATCTGTAAAGAGGATGACATATTATACTGCAATTCCTGGCCTGTATTATCGATAACAAGACCTCCTGCTTCTTTAAGTATGCACTGCCCTGCGGCTGTGTCCCATTCAAAGGTTGGAGAAAAACGCGGGTAAATATCAGCTAAACCTTCAGCCAACCAACAAAATTTTAATGCGCTTCCACAATATAATAAATTTAAACTGAAAAATTGAGCTAAAAATTTCTTTAATTCCTCCTTACCATGTCGACGGCTTATCACCGCGGTGATTGGCAGTTCTTCTTTCCAAGCTCGGCTAAGTATTATCTTGGACTGAGCCTGACCTATTTGCTTATAAGCTCCTAGTCGCTTACTAGCAAAATAACAAATATTCTTGGATGGAACAAATATAACTCCTAAACTTGGCTTATGCTGCTCAATTAAAGCAATATTAATAGTAAATTCGCCATTTTTATCTAAAAATTCTTTTGTTCCATCCAAGGGATCAATTAACCAGTATTTCTCCCAGGATCGACGCTTTTGAAAAGATGCAGGTATAGATTCTTCAGAAATAATAGGCAAATCAGGGGTTAAATGGCGCAATCCTTGACAAATACAATCATGAGAGGCTAAATCCGCGACAGTAATAGGGGATTTATCTGCTTTATATTCAACAGTTAGATCGCGTTGGTAAATATTAAGAACTTGATTCCCGGCTTGTTTAGCAAGAGAAACTATATCTTTAAGCAAAGAATTCATAAGTTGGCAGTATACAGCTCATTAAGAAAATACAAAAATTTAAACTGTTTAGGACTTAAACCTAAAAATGAAAGACTCAACTAATTATTTTGCAATAGTCCCAGCTGCAGGCGTAGGTAATCGTATGCAAATGGATTTACCTAAACAATATATATCTGTTAATGGAAAAAAAATACTCGAATACACATTAGCTACTTTATTGAACTATCAAAAATTTAAAAAATGTGTTGTAGTTATCAATAAAGAAGACAAACATTGGTCAACTCTCCAATTAATCTCACCCCATTTAGTCACAGTTTGGGGAGGAAAAGAACGTTGCCATTCAGTATTTAATGGTTTATTAGCTTTAAAAGAGTTTGCAAAAAAAAATGATTGGGTGTTAGTGCATGATGCTGCGCGACCGCTTTTGCACCACAACGATATCGATAAGCTAATTATGTATCTGGATAACCATCCTGTAGGAGGGCTTTTAGGGTACCCCATAAAGAATACTGTTAAGCTCCTTAATAATCAATGCCTTGAAACTTTGGATCGAAAAAAATTATGGATGGCAGTAACGCCTCAAATGTTTCGCTACCATTGGCTAGTCAATGCACTTGATTCAACTATCAAAAAAAATCAATTCCCTACGGATGAAGCCAATGCAATTGAGCTATTTGGTCAGCAACCAAAAATGATAGAAGGACGTAAAGATAATATTAAAATGACCGATAAAGAAGATCTAAATTTACTTGATTATTATCTTTCTATTCGACCTGATCTTTGTCAATCTTAATCTTTTAAATTCACAGTGATTCTCAATTAACTAATTGAGCTTTTTTCAATAAGTTATGTCTATATAAAGCATATTCCAACTGGCCAAAACTTTTGGCTACTTCTTCACGATAAAGATTTGGCGTAGAGTTGGTTGCAAGTTGGTATTTTTCATCATGAACTGCAATTAATCTAACCAACGCATAATCTCCTGTTTCCAAGTTAATGCCTTTCATCGATAACGTACTTGAAATATTCTTATTCGGGGGAGTTAACATAAATGCAGTTTTTATTATATCCTTATCTAATTTATTATTATACCGATTAACTTGCTGAATAAACTGCCATTTTAAATTTTTACTCGTGAAACTTTTAGGAGTAATGGCATTTTTTTCTAAATTTTTGAGTAAATTCTCTCCAAACTGTTGTGCTTCAGAAATAGCAGTTTGTTGATTCAAAATTCCTTTGATTTTTTCTCGCACCTCGCTAAAAGGCTGTATACCTGCTGGTTGATATTTTTTGATTCGCAAAACAATGGCGATATTCGGATTAATATTAATAACCGAACTGTTATTTCCTTGCAAAACATCTTGGCTAAACGTAGCAGCAATGATTTTTGGAACTTTACTCAATTTTTCTTTTCCCCCATCCTTATCGAAAAAACCTGTGGAATGTATCGTTAAATTCAATTTCTTTGCTGCGATTGCTAAAGAATCAGGATGAATGTAAGTTAAATTAGCTAAATTAGCTCTATTTTCCAGGAAGGTCTTTTCATCCTTGGAAGAAAGTTGGACATATTTAATACTAGCTTGTTCTGGTTGGCTAAAGATTTGTTTATTTTTCAGATAATAAGCGAAAATTTTGGAATCCTGTGGCATGAATTGTTGGTGTAAAAATCTTGAATGAGGAATAATAAGATATGCAAAATCCCTTTTTTGATGCGTATATTTTACGTAATTGTTGATATCCTGAGGTAAAGCAAATGCGCTTTGTGTAATCCCTTGCTGCACCTGGTTAATGAGCAGTGTCTTTTTTATGTCCATTAAAAACTGAAGTTTGGTATAATTTAGAGCATGCAACACATCATAAAATTGTTCAACAGAAAAACGGCCTGCTAATTGAAATGCTGGAATTTGTAATAAAACAGAATTTATTAGCGCCTGACTAATGCGATATTTGGATTGTAACGCTGCTTGAAATAAAACTTGTGTCGCTTCCCACTCCTGTAAAGTTTGTTGTCTTAATTGTTCAATCATTTCTTCATTATTAGAAAAATTTTTCCCTAGGCGATCCCGAGCTTCTTGATAAGCACGTTGATATGCCTTATCAAAATCTCTCTGTAGTAATATTTGACCCGCGATCTTAGCAACTACTTTATTATTTCTTCCTGCATTAAGTTCTAAATAGCCGTGGATTCCCCATAGAGCAAAAACAATAATTAATAATCCGATTACTGTGCTGGTTATCCAGCCTTGCGTTCTATCACGAATGGATTGCAACATATTAAGAAAACTTTAGTTTAAATCAATATAAAAAGCTTTTTAACGAATAAAAATAAACTCTAGTGAGAACATTTTATTATTCTAACTTTAATTTACAATTACAATTAATATTTAAAATTTTAGAGGACTGGCGGAGTGGACGGGACTCGAACCCGCGACCCCCGGCGTGACAGGCCGGTATTCTAACCAACTGAACTACCACTCCCGCAATATATATGGTGGGTGCTGTAGGTATCGAACCTACGACCCTCGCCTTGTAAGGGCGATGCTCTACCAACTGAGCTAAGCACCCTGTTGAAAGGGACGTCATTCTAAACTTATTTGCAAGATATTGCTACCCTTTTTGCACAGCGTCTTTTAATGCCTTCCCTGCCTTAAACGCTACAACATTGCTTGCCTTAATATGTAAAGATTCTCCTGTCTTAGGATTACGTCCAGTACGTGCTTTACGATGACGAACACAAAGTGTAGCAAATCCAACTAAACTAACATCTTCTCCCTTACATAAAGCTGTAGTAATAGAGTCTAAAATTTTTTCTAAAGTCTTTCCTGCAACATTTTTTGGAACTTGTGCAGCTTCCACAATAACGTCAACTAAATCTGATTTGTTCATATACCCTCACAACGGTAAAAATTAAGGCCCATACCTTTAAATTGAATTTTAAGCGTCTTGCTATAGATTATAAGTGAACTGTTTATATCAATAGCGTGAATCCTCTGTCAAGGGAATAAGAGATATACTCTTCCCACTTAAATTTTTTTCAGTATTGCTGCACAGTTTGCAATCCAAGAAAGCAACGTACTCGGTTACTTCAGCAACCTTGACAGAAACTTCATTGCTGTAAGTATCTAACGAGTATTTGTAGTAGGATTAATTTTTGCTTGATTTTTTTTATCAATTAGCTTGATAGGTACAACCATTTTTTTTTCTCGCTTCTTTTTAGCATTAGGCTTAGCTGAAGCCTTTTCTGGATGTTGTAAAGCAATATCCAATACTTGATCTATCCAACGAACAGGATGAATAATTAAACCTTCTTTGATATTTTTTGGAATTTCCTTGAGATCTCGTTTATTCTCTTCAGGGATAATAACTTCACGTATCCCCCCACGATGAGCTGCAAGTAATTTTTCTTTTAAACCACCAATCGGCAAAACTTCACCACGTAAAGTTATTTCTCCTGTCATTGCGACATCAGCTCGTACAGGTACTTTAGTAATTGCAGAAACCAATGCTGTACACATGCCTATACCAGCACTAGGACCGTCTTTCGGCGTTGCACCTTCAGGAACATGAACATGGATATCCTTTTTTTCATAAAAGTGAATAGGAATGCCTAAGACTTCAGCACGACTTCGCACCACTGTTAAAGCAGCTTGAATAGATTCCTGCATCACTTCGCCCAGATGGCCTGTATAACTTGTTTTTCCTTTGCCAGGCACAACTGCCGCTTCGATAGTTAATAAATCACCGCCAACTTCAGTCCATGCCAAACCACTTACTTGACCCACTTGGTCATGCTGCTCAACTAATCCGTAACGATACCGCCTTATACCAAGATATTTTTCTAAGTTATAACTAGTCACAGTAATTGATTTTACACTAGGCTTGCGCGCAATTTCTGTAACAACTTTCCGACAAATTTTAGCAATTTCACGCTCAAGACTACGAACACCTGCTTCACGAGTATAATAACGAATAATGTCCTGCAATGCGCTTTCAGCCAAAATTAACTCTTTATTTTTTGCTGTAATTTTTAAACCATTCTGAATAAGTTGTTTAGGTAATAAGTGTTGTTTAGCAATGTTAATTTTTTCATCTTCGGTGTAACCAGGTATACGAATAACTTCCATGCGATCTAATAAAGCTGGAGGAATATTCAAAGTATTTGCCGTAGCTATAAATAAAACTTCAGATAAATCATAACTTACTTCAAGATAATGATCATCGAAAGCGTGATTTTGTTCGGGATCTAATACTTCAAGTAATGCTGCTGCTGGGTCCCCCCTAAAATCCATTGCCATTTTATCGATTTCATCAAGCATAAATAGAGGATTCTTGACCCCTACCTTAGCAATTTTTTGCATAATTCGACCCGGCATAGAACCAATATAGGTACGACGATGCCCTCTAATTTCTGCTTCATCACGTACACCACCCAGGGACATACGTACAAATTCACGTCCTATGGCCTCAGCAATAGATTGTCCTAAGGATGTTTTTCCAACACCAGGTGGTCCTACTAAGCATAAAATTGGACCCTTTAATTTTTTAACACGTTGATGAACTGCCAAAAACTCAATAATCCGCTCTTTGACTTTTTCCAACCCATAATGCGCTTCTTGTAGTACTTTTTGCGCTTTGTCTAAATCGTAGCGAACCTTGCTCCGTTTATTCCAAGGAAGAGATAAAATCCAATCTAAATAACTTCGACTTACTGTCGCTTCAGCCGCCATAGGCGACATTGATTTTAATTTATTTAGTTCAGCAATTGATTTATCCTTCACCTCTTTAGGCATTTTTGCTTTTTCGATACGTTTTGCAAGATCATCTAGCTCATTCGTAACGCCTTGAGACTCTCCCAGTTCCTTTTGAATCGCTTTAACCTGTTCATTTAAATAATATTCTCGTTGACTTCTTTCCATTTGCTTTTTAACACGTCCGCGAATACGCTTTTGTATTTGCAATAGATCAATTTCACTTTCAAGGAAAGCTAATAATCGTTCTAAACGTTTTTTTAATGGAAAAATTTCGAGTATTTCTTGTTTTTCTTGAATTCTAAGTGCCAAGTGTGCCGCAATCATATCGGCCAATCGGCCAGGATTATCAATGCTCGATAAGGTACTTAAAATTTCTAGAGGGATTTTCTTATTTAACTTAACGTATTGTTCGAATTGACTTAAAATTGTTCGTGTTAGAACCTCAATCTCTTGATCAGGCTCAACTGGAGGTATACCTACGATTTCAATATCTGCGGCAATATAATCTTTCTCTTGGAAAAATTGCTTAACTTTACCTCGTTGAGAACCTTCAACCAATACTTTAACAGTACCGTCTTTCAATTCTAACAATTGTAAAATAGTGGCTATCGTTCCAACTTGATAAAAATCTTCAACAGTAGGGCTATCTTCAGCTGGGTTTTTTTGTGCAATAAGCAGAACTTTTTTCTCCGCACTGGATTCAGCCATCGCGGCTTCCAAAGCTTTAATCGACTGCTTTCTACCTACAAATAGCGGTATTACCATATGAGGATAAACTACAACATCCCTTAAAGCGAGCAGCGGAAGCTTCTCTGAGAGTTTAGAAGTTGCTGTTCCGCCGCCCATTAGTTGCTTTGCCATAAATTCAACCTTTGAAAGATTTACTCGCTACCCGCCGCTATTTCTTTATTATCTAATTCAATTTCTTTTTCTTGTTTGTAAATCACCAAGGGTTTTGCTCCCTTGCTAACGGTGCTTGCTTCAATAACAATTTTATTTACATTCTGCATAGAAGGCAATTCATACATTGTATCTAATAAAACACTTTCTAAGATTGCACGTAAACCTCTTGCGCCTGTTTTACGTTCTAAAGCCCTTCTAGCCACCATTTGTAAAGCGTCTTCACGAAATTCTAAATCAACGTTGTCCATTTTAAATAATTTGAAATATTGTTTGATCAATGCATTCTTAGGTTCCTTTAAGATTTGAATCAGCATTTTTTCATCAAGTTCTTCTAAAGTTGCAATAACAGGTAAACGTCCGATTAGCTCGGGTATAATTCCATATTTAATTAAATCTTCTGATTCAAGCCGATTTAACAACGTTGTTAAACTCCTTTTATCTCCTTTGCTGCGTACATCAGCAGAAAATCCAATTCCAGTTTTCTCGGTACGTTCACGAATAATTTTTTCTAGACCGGAGAAAGTACCACCACAAATAAATAAAATATTAGTAGTATCTATCTGTACTGTCTCTTGATTAGGATGCTTACGCCCCCCTTGCAGAGGCACAGAAGCAACAGTACCTTCAAGTAATTTAAGTAATCCTTGTTGAACACCTTCACCTGAAACATCTCGAGTAATAGAGGGATTTTCGGCGCGACGACTAATTTTATCAATTTCATCGATATATATAATTCCTAGCTGGGCCTTTTCAATGTTTCCATTAGCAGCTTGTAATAACTTTTGTAAGATATTTTCTACGTCATCACCTACATAACCCGCTTCGGTTAAGGTTGTCGCATCCGCAATAGCAAAAGGTAAATTGAAAAATCGCGCTAAAGTTTTTGCTAATAAAGTTTTACCGCTCCCGGTAGGACCTATAAGCAACACATTACTCTTACTAAGTTCGGTATCATCTTTGACGTTCAACGGATGAAGGCGCGCCTTTTTAATTAATTCTAGCCGCTTATAATGGTTGTAAGCAGCTACAGATAATATTTTCTTAGCAAATTCTTGGCCTATAACAAATTCGTTAAATACATCATGAATCTCTGCAGGCTTAGGAATGGACATACCACCTTCCTGGCGCGGAATTTCCTGTTGAAACTCTTCTTGCAAAATATCACTACATAGCTGCACGCATTCATTACAAATAAAAATAGAAGGGCCTGCAATTAACTTTGGCACTTCATCCTGACTTTTACCGCAAAATGAACAGTGAAGAGGCCCCGAGGTTTTATCGTTTATGGAACTACTCATATTTTATTACCTCAACAAACTATTATTCATATATTGATATTTAAACAAAATTTAAAAAACTTTCGAATAACTAAACTAATTAATCAACTGATGAAACAGCTAAAGATTCTTTGGTTTTCCCAGTTTCTGCACGCATTGTTAAAACTGCGTCGATTAAGCCATAATCTATGGCTTGCTGCGCTCCCATGAAATTATCACGATCGGTATCACGCAAAATCTGTTCCGTATTTTTTCCTGTATGTTTGGCCATAATATTGTTAATTCTTTCTCTAACTAACAACATTTCACGGGTATGGATTTCAATATCCGTTGCTTGTCCCTGATAGCCGCCTAAAGGTTGATGAATCATCATCCGAGCATGTGGTAAACAATGGCGTTTTCCTTTTGTTCCACCGCAAAGCAACAAAGCTGCTGCACTTGCCGCTTGGCCAATACACATTGTACTCACATCGGGTTTGATAAATTGCATGGTATCGTAAATAGCTAATCCGGATGTCACCACACCTCCTGGTGAATTAATATAAAGCGAAATATCTTTGTCAGGATTTTCAGATTCTAAAAAAAGCATTTGCGCAATAATTAAATTGGCCATATGGTCTTCAATAGGACCCACAACAAAGATAATGCGATCTTTTAATAAACGAGAATAAATATCATAAGCCCTTTCTCCTCGGCCGGTTTGCTCAACGACCATAGGGACTAACAATGAATTAGTTACTTCCTTTGATAAACTGCGTAAATACATAATTACTCTCTAAAGATAAAAATAAATTTTTTGATTGTTGCTAAGATATAACATATTCGTTATTTAAAAAACTAAAACCAATTAGTCAATTAAACTGCTACTCCACCAGTATTGCTCACACCACCACTTTTCTTTGTGAGATTCATGATTTCAGAATACTCAGCTAGTTTTTCGGTGTATTCTACTTCTTCTAATAATTTGTCAATTACTTGCTCTTCTAAAACCGAAGAACGAATGTTCATCATCATGTTTTTGTCTTTATACAACTTATCCCGCACCATTTGATCAAATTGAAAAGCTCCTACTAGTTTATCAATATGTTGTTGAACTCGAGATTCGTCAACATGCAGATGATGCTTTTCAATAAGTGCATTAAATAACAATCCAAGCGTAACTCGTCGATACGCCATTTTCATTAAATCTGCTTTTTCAATTTCTGATAAGCTAATTTTTTCATTATTTTGTTGTTTTTGTTGCCTAAACACATCTTGTTCTAAACGCTTAAACTCTTGATTAAGCGCTCCCTGTGGCAACTCATTAATAGCATGCATAGTAACTAACTTATCTATGACTTGAGTTTTTAATTTTTCACGTAAAATTCTATCTAACTCTATCTGCATATGTTCTCTAACTTGATCTTTTAAAGCTTCGATAGTGCCCTCCTTAATATCAAGCCGTTTTGCAAAAGCATTATCTAATTCAGGTAATTTTGCTTTTGCAACTTTTTTTACTTTTATTATTGCTGAGTTACCTTGTTCAGATCCTTGTTCTTTTGGGAGAGAAACTGATAAAGTGTCTCCAGCGACGCTAGAAAGCAATGCTGAAAAACCTTCGGGAATTTTATCTTCCTCAAGAACCCATTGTAAATCTCTACGCGTTTTTTCTTCTGCATCAACAAAAACTATATCAAAGCTCACCCGATCGCCATAACAAGCTTTATCAGGCACTTCAATCCACTCAGCGTATTGCTTACGCATTTGCTCTAACACCTTAACTATATCTTCCTCGGTTATATTTACTTTAAATCTTTCTAAGCTAGCACCTTTTAATGTAGGTACCTCTACTTGCGGATAAATTTCAAAGCTTGCTGTATAAGTAAGATCTGCACCCGGCTTTGCTTTTATGGACTCAATATGGGGGTGTCCTACTGGATTTAAAGTCTCTTGCTCTAAAGCAGTAGACAAACTAATCTGTAAAGATTTTTCGATGACCTCTTGCCAGATACTACTTCCATAAAGCTTCTCAATATGGCTTGGCGGCACTTTTCCAGCCCGAAACCCATCCAAACGCGTCTTTTTAGCCAATTCAAGAATATGTAGCTTCTTTCTCTCTTCTAACTGGCTGATAGGCACTGTGACACTTAGACGTCGAGTAAAGTTGTCGACGCTTTCTACCGAAACTTGCATTTCATTCATAAATTTTAAGGCTCTTATCGTTGTAAATCCTAGGAGGCCATGCTGGTGCGAAAGGAGAGACTCGAACTCTCAAGGGTTACCCCACTGGAACCTAAATCCAGCGCGTCTACCAATTTCGCCACTTTCGCAAAGGTCGTTAATTATACAGATATCTTATCATGAAAAAAATCAATCTAGTGAATTTGTCAGCCAACTAGCTGCTTGCTTGGCAAAATAGGTCAAAATACCATCAGCTCCAGCGCGTTTCATAGCTAAAAGACCCTCCAAAATACTCTCACGCTCATTTAAATAGCCTTGCATAATAGCAGCTTTTTGCATGGCATATTCACCGCTAACCTGGTAAATAAAAGTAGGCACCCTAAAATGCTGCTTGATGCGATAAAGAATATCCAAATAGGGCATGCCTGGCTTTACCATAACTATATCTGCTCCTTCAGCAAGGTCTAATGCTACCTCTTGTAGAGCCTCATTGCTATTTGCAGGGTCCATTTGGTAGGTTTTTTTGTCAGCGGTTTTTAATTGCCCGGCAGTTCCTATCGCATCACGAAAGGGTCCATAAAAATGAGAAGCGTATTTAGCAGAATAGGCAATGATTTGAGTATTTCGATAGCCCTTTTCCTCAAGCACCTTACGAATCCAGCCAATTCTACCATCCATCATATCAGAAGGGGCAATAGCATCCACACCCGCTTGAGCATAGCAAAGCGCTTGTTTAACCAATATCTCTATCGATTCATCATTTAAAATAATACCCCGTTCAGATAAAATACCATCATGACCATGTGATGTATAAGGATCAAGAGCAATATCTGTGATAATCCCCATTTCTGGAAAATTCTTTTTTAGCTCTCTTATCGCATGAGGGATTAAGCCTTCTGGATTATAAGCCTCACAAGCATCCCGGGTTTTATCTTTTGTAGAAATAACTGGAAATAAGGCAATAGCCGGGAGTTTCAACTGTTGTAAAACACTGACTTCATCCAATAAATAATCTAAGGTAAGCCGCTCTATCCCAGGCATCGTTACTATATTCTGCTTTTGACTTTGCCCAGGAAGCAGAAATACTGGGTAAATTAAATCATCACAGCTAAGCCTAGTTTCGCGTATTAGGCGCCGACTAAATTGATTCTCTCTTAGGCGACGTAAGCGCGTATGAGGAAACTGACGCATAAAGTACCTACCTTATTAAATTGTTCTATATTTTACAATACTTTAACTGATAAAATTACTTATTTAAACAATACTCAACACCGTACTTGTATTGTTTGATTTATTTTTGTTAGAATCATCCGCCCTACTCATGAGAGTAGTCATTGCATTTAGAAAGCTTCGGAGCTTCCCAGTTATGAAAACATTGATGGCCAAACCCGGCCTTATTGAACAAAAATGGCTTTTGATTGACGCCTCAGGAAAAACCTTAGGTAACCTGGCTACTAAAATAGCTCATATTCTGCGCGGAAAACATAAGCCAGAATTCACACCTCATGTTGATACTGGTGATTATATTGTTGTTATTAATGCTGAAAAAGTGACTGTAACCGGCACGAAGGCTAAAAATAAATTATATGAGCGCTATACTGGCTATCCTGGTGGGCTAAAATCTATTTCTTTTGAGAAGTTGCAAAAAAGCTTTCCTGCTCGAATTATTGAAAAAGCTGTTAAGGGTATGCTGCCTAAAAATCCTTTAGGTTATGCCATGATAAGTAAACTTAAAGTCTATGCTGGCTCTTCACATCCTCATAGCGCTCAAAACCCTAAACCAACTAGCATTGATAGGTTATAATTATGGTATTAGAACAGAATTATGGTACAGGTCGCCGCAAAACAGCGACGGCAAGAATATTCCTTAGAAAAGGAACTGGTATTATCCAAGTAAATGGTCGTACTTTAGAAAATTATTTTGGTCGTGAAACAGCCCAGATGATCGTGAACCAGCCACTAGAAGTTGTTGATCAAATGGGTAGATTTGATATCAAAATAACAGTTTCTGGTGGAGGAAGCAGCGGTCAAGCAGGCGCTGTCCGACATGGAATAAGTAGAGCTCTAATAAATTATGATGAACTAACAACAACGATTAGTGATAATGATGGCGACTCCGATAGTGGCGAAGCAAGTAGTGATAAATCATTTCGTCGATTATTACGCCGTGCTGGTTTAGTTACTCGAGATGCAAGAAAAGTTGAAAGGAAAAAAGTCGGTCGACATAAAGCGCGTAAAGGAACTCAATATTCAAAACGATAATCATCATATTATTTATTGTGGTGTTTATAGAGACCAAGCATATCAATAATTAGTTATATACTTTTTAACGACGAAAAAAATGGAAGAAGATCGTCGCCATTTACTGGCTATTATAATAACTATCATGGCTGGATTTGGTATAGCTACAAGCTCTATACCTTTTTTAGCCTCATTACAGCCAACTACAGAAACACTCGCACAAGCGACTGATTCCGTAGAAGTTGATCTAACTCATCTAGCACCAGGTGAATCCATGGTGGTTGCTTGGCAAAATAAGCCTATTTGGATTATCCGACGAACCCAAGCAATGTTAGATAATCTTTCTAATATTCATTCTTTATTGCGCGATCCAGATTCTTCAACAAAACAACAACCCTTTTATGCGCGTAATGAATATCGCTCTCTTAATCCTGAATATTTGATACTTATTGGCTTATGCACTCATTTAGGTTGCTCCCCGCAATATAAACCCTCGCCAGGAGAGTTAAATGACAAATGGCCCGGTGGTTTATATTGTCCGTGCCATGGTTCTAAATTTGATCTTGCAGGACGGGTTATGAAAGGAGTTCCTGCACCCATTAACCTCAAAATTCCTCCCTATCGATTCATAAACGTGCATACTGTCGTGATAGGCGAAAATCCAAATTTAGTGTAATAAAAAAATTCATTTGCTCATGGCAACTGAAAATTTAGCAAGATTTTGCAAATAAACATCTTAGACATCTAAAACAATCTTGGAGATTGATAATTGAGCAGCGCAGACAAAAATTTAACTCCTAAAAATATAATCAATTGGGTGTCTGAGCGTTTTCCAATCAATGAATACATACACCAGCATTTAACGCATTACTATTTACCGAAAAATCTTAATTTTTGGTATTTCTTTGGTTCTTTAAGCCTGTTTACTTTTTTTTTGCAAATTTTGACCGGCATATGGTTAACCCTCTTTTACACCCCAACACCTGAAGGAGCATTTACTTCAATCGAAATGATGATGCGAGATATACCTTATGGATGGTTATTCCGCTATCTACATTCTACTGGGGCTTCTGTTTTTTTTCTCATAATTTACGCACACATCTTTCGCAGCCTTTTATATGGATCCTATAAAAAACCTAGGGAGCTAGTTTGGTTGTTAGGTGTATGTCTTTATATTATTTTATTACTAGAGGCGTTCCTCGGCTATTTACTCCCCTGGGGGCAAACCTCCTATTGGGCAAGCCAAATTGGCACTTCATTGCTAGACTCAATTCCCAAAATTGGCCCAATGCTTACGCTTTGGATACGAGGTAATAACACTGTATCAGGAGAAACTTTACATCGTTTTTTTGCCTTCCATGTGATCGCTATACCTTTTATTTTGGTTTTTTTAATTCGGCTACATCTTACTGCTTTACATAAAGTTGGCTGTAATAATCCTGAAGGAATTTCTGTATTGGCAAAACCAAACTTACATAATAAAACGCTTTATAAACTCCCTTTTCACCCATATTACTCAGTCAAAGAATTGCATGCTTTATTAATTTTTCTGCTTATTTTTTCCATTATCGTATTTTTTGTTCCCGAAATGCATGGGTATTTCCTTGAAGCAAATAATTTCATACCTGCAAACCCTTTATTAACTCCTAGTCATATCGAACCAATATGGTATTTGGCACCTTTTTATGGCGTATTATGCGTTATCCCTAATAAGTCATTAGGTATTTTAATTATGGTAGGAGTTATTTGCATACCATTTGTGTTGCCTTGGCTTGACCGCAGCTCGGTTCGATCGATGCGCTATAGAGGTTATTATTCTCGTTGTGCTTTAGCAATTTTTATACTAAGTTTTGGCTTACTCAGTTATATGAGTACAACCATACTTACCCCCAATAAGATACTTCTCTTACAAATTTTATTGCTAAACTATTTTCTTTTTTTTCTCTTCATGCCCTTTTATACAAAATATGAAAAAAATAAACCGCTACCCAAGTCTATATGTGGAAAATAAGTATAGTTTTTCTATTTATTATTCTATTTTTTTTCATGGTTGCAAGCCCTTTTGAAAATAAACTATTAATATCCTCAATTCGACCATCTGAATTGGCTTCCTTGCAACGTGGGGCAAAATATTTTATGAATTATTGCTCAGGGTGTCATTCACTACAATATATGCGTTATAATCGACTTGGAGTTGATCTGAAAATTGACGATAAGTTTAACTCAGCCACCCAACCACGATTAAAAGAAAATCTTATTTTTACTCAGGCTAAAACTAGCGATATAATAAAATCAAACCTACATGAAAAAGAAAGTATATTATGGTTTGGAAAGCTCCCTCCAGACCTTTCGTTGAGTATTCGGGCAAGAAGCGCTGATTGGGTGTATAATTACTTACTTAGCTTTTATTTGGATGATACAAGGCCTTTTGGAGTTAACAATAGTTTCATTAAAAACACCGCAATGCCGGATCCATTAGCGACAATACGTATGGATACCAATACTTATCATAACGTAAATAATAATACTAACGATCGGTTATCCCTAAAAATTAGTAATCATGCAATATATTCACATTCTAATAAAAAGAGATCAAAAGTCCCTAAATTAGAAGAAGTTGTTACTGATTTAGTTAATTTTTTAGCTTATATAGCCGAGCCTACAAAAAATAATCGTCAATCATTAGGTAAAAAAGTATGCGTATTCTTGGTGTTATTAACCTTTTTTGTTTCTATTTTAAAAAAGCAAATTTGGGGAAATATAGAAAAATAAACATTTTTCATAAACTATGAAAAATGTTTTAAATTATTAATATGGAGAACCTTTTATATGGCACAACCTGCCGGTAAACGTTCAACTATGAGTTTATATGCAAATATCAATGATCCTTATAGCCATAGGGTACGTATTGTTTTGGCTGAAAAAGGAATTAGTGCAGAAATTATAGAAGTATCACCTACAGACTTACCTGAGGGTTTGTTACAACACAATCCCTATGGCACTGTACCTACTATTATTGATCGAGATCTCGTCCTTTATGAAACAAATATTATCACCGAATACTTGGATGAGCGCTTTCCACATCCTCCTCTATTACCGGTTTATCCGGTAGCTCGCGCCAAGAGTCGACAAATGATCTATCGAATTGAACGAGATTGGTACCCTTTATTACAACAAATTGAAAACGCATTAAATAATGCTAAGGTAACCAAGCCTACAGAATCTATGCATGCCGCTCAAAAGAAATTAGAAAGTAGTTTAGCTAGTCTGGCCCCTATATTTGCTGGTAAATCATTTTTCTTGAGCGATGAATTTACTTTAATAGATTGTTGCATGGCGCCGTTATTATGGCGTTTACACCGTTTAGATATTAAACTAGCGCCTATGCCAGGTGCTATCAAAGAATATGAAGAGCGCTTATTTAAACGCCCCTCATTTAAAGCTACTTTAAATGAGGTCGAATTTGGAGTAAAAATTTAAAATGATGACCTCAAATCGTTCCTATTTATTGCGTGCATTTTATGATTGGATTATCGATAATCAATTAACACCGTATATTCTTTTAGATACTGAATTGCCGCATGTAGAAGTCCCAAAACAATGTATTAAAGATGGAAAAATTACTTTAAATATATCTACTGATGCCATATTAAATTTAAAAATAGATACGCAAGCTATACAATTTGAAGCTAGTTTTAATGGTCAATCGATGCTTATTTACGCGCCTATTCAAGCGATATTAGCCATCTATACACGAGAAAATGGTCAAGGAATGGTATTTACACAAGAAGAAAGCGGTGATGAGGGTGGAAGCCCTACCCCACCTAGAGTTCGACCAGGAACAAAACCCAAGCTTTCTATTGTTAAATAGCATGTCCTCATCAATCATAATTGGATGGAGAGAATGGGTATCTTTACCTAAATTAGGAATTCCTCGTTTAAAAACCAAGGTAGATACAGGCGCACGAACCTCAGCTTTACATGCTCGTTGTGTAGAAGTTATTGAAAAAACTCACCATCAAAAGCAAGTATGTTTTATCATACATCCTCAACCAAAACGTTTTCCGGAAAAATCTATTAAATGTATTGCTGATTTAATCGATATACGTGAAATTACCGATTCTGGTGGCCATAAGGAAAATCGATGTGTTATTCAAACCTCTGTAGTTCTCGGCACAATAAGCTGGCCTATCGAAATTACTTTGACAAGCAGAGACAATATGCGTTTTAGGATGCTGCTAGGTCGAACGGCTTTAGAACAACGTTTTATCGTTGATCCCACACATTCTTATTTATACAGTAAAAAAACTATAATCCCATGAAAATTGCAATTTTATCTCGCCGTCCAAAACTATACTCTACGCGCCGTTTGGAAGAAGAAGCTAAGAAAAGAGGGCATCAAGTTAAAATTATTGATACGCTGCGATGTTACATGAACATCACCACACAAAATCCATATATACATTATAAAGGAAAGATTCTTGATAAATTCGATGCAATAATTCCAAGAATTGGAGCTTCAATCACCTTTTATGGCGCTGCATTGGTCAGACAATTTGAAATGATGGGTGTATTTGTAGCGAATAATTCAATTTCTATTACCAGAGCTCAAGATAAACTCCGTTCCTTACAAATTTTATCTCGAAAAGGAGTAGGTTTACCTATTACGGGTTTCGCTTATTCTCCTGATGACATTCAAGATCTAATCAGCATGGTAGGTGGTCCGCCTTTAGTCATTAAAATTTTAGAAGGAACACAAGGGATTGGAGTGGTACTAGCTGAAACTCAGCAAGCGGCTATTAGTGTTATTGAAGCTTTCTTAGATTTACAAGCTCATATTATGGTTCAAGAATATATCAAAGAGGCTAAAGCGGCAGATATTCGTTGTTTTGTAGTTAATGGCAAAGTCATTGCAGCTATGGAGCGGCAAGCAAAATTAGGTGAATTTCGTTCCAATATCCACCGCGGAGGAACTGTACGACTCGCTAAATTAACAGCTGAAGAACGAGCAACGGCAGTTCGAGCCACTAAAGTTATTGGTCTCAATATTGCTGGAGTTGATCTGTTACGATCAAGCAGAGGCCCTTTGGTAATGGAAGTAAATTCGTCCCCTGGCTTAGAGGGAATAGAAAAGGCCACACAAAAAAATGTTGCTGAAATAATTATTAAATCTATCGAAAAAAGATCCAATAAACATTAATCATATAAAACATAATAACCTCAGCAATAGAATTTTGTGGGTGCCAGAAGAGGAATTGCGAATTAAGCGGCAACACAGACAACATTAAAGTAGTAAGAGTATAGTTGACTCTGAAATATTGTCGTCGTATAAATCTAGGTATGATTAGCACCGAAAACCCATACTCTCCCCTCGCTGACCGCTTACGACCTCGTCATTTAGATGATTTTTTGTCAACCCATCTTTTAGGGCCACAAAAAACTTTGTTATTTATTGATGAGATCCATCGTTTTAACAAAGCGCAACAAGATGCATTATTACCTTTTGTAGAATCCGGTCTATTTATATTAATTGGTGCTACTACAGAAAACCCCTCATTTGAACTTAATAATGCTTTACTCTCACGAACACGTGTGTATGTGTTAAAAAAATTGACCCTAGAAGAAATTACACAAGTCATCGACCGAGCACTAATCAACGATATCGATGGACTAGGCAAAAAGAATTTAATGATAGCCCAAGCAGTAAAAAAACAATTAGCTGCTATCGCTGATGGTGATGCGCGCCAAGTTTTAAATCTTTTAGAAATTGCCAGTGATTTAGCAGAAGATAATGTCATTGATATGAGCACATTACAGACAGTCACTCAAACTAACTTACGTCGTTTCGATAAAGGTGGCGAGATTTTTCATGATCAGATTTCTGCTTTACATAAGTCGATACGGGGATCGAATCCAGATGCTGCACTGTACTGGCTTGCACGCATGCTCGATGGTGGTTGTGATCCTTTATATATTGCACGACGTATACTCCGTATGGCGAGGGAAGACATTGGCAATGCTGATCCGAGAGGTTTGCAACTTGCCTTAGGGGCCTGGGAAGTTCAAGAACGATTAGGTAGCCCTGAAGGAGAACTTGCTTTAGCACAAGCCATTGTTTATCTGGCCTGCACAGCAAAAAGTAATGCCGTTTATACTGCCTTTAATGCCGCTATGAAAGATGCTCAAGAAAAAGGTACACTAGAAGTGCCTTTACATTTGCGCAATGCCCCCACTCAATTAATGCGTAAATTACATTATGGAAAAAACTATCGCTATGCCCATGACGAACCCAATGCTTATGCCGATGGAGAAATATACTTTCCTGAAGAATTAAAGGATCGGCAATATTATTTTCCTGTTCCTCGAGGTTTGGAACTTAAAATTGCAGAAAAACTTGAACTTTTAAAAAAATCAGAAAAAATATAACAAGTGCTTTTAATTTTAAGTTTGTTTTTCTAACCAAGTTTTAACAGCAATATAATTTACTTTACCACTACCTAATAAGGGCATACTATCAATAAAGTATAATCTTCTTGGTAAACTTAATTCAGATAATCCCTTTTCTCTAAATGTTTTAATAAGCAAAGACCGCGTGGCAAGTTTATAATTTGTGACTAAAACAAGTTGTTCTCCTTTTTTAGCATCTGGAACACTGAGTATTGCATGGTGTTTATCAGGCCATATCTCATAAATTACATTTTCTATGGCTGTTAAAGAAACCATTTCTCCGCTAATTTTTGCAAGGCGTTTAGCTCTATCTTTTATAGTCAGATATCCCTCTGCATCGACTTCAACAATATCTCCCGTATCATACCATCCATGGCTGGGGGGGATAATTTCACCAATCTGCTCCTTACTTAAGTAACCTAACATCACATTAGGACCGGATATTAATAAACGTCCTCCCTGTTTAATTTCAGGAACAGGTTCAATTTCATAACGAATACCTGGTAAAAAATTACCTACTGTACCTGGTTTGTTTTGCATCGGCGTATTAACACTAATAACTGGTGATGCTTCAGTTACACCATAACCTTCAAAAATACGAATTCCAAATTTTTCCATCCATAATTTACGTGTTTTTTCTTTTAACTTTTCTGCGCCAGCAAAAACATAACGTATGCTATAAAAATCATAAGGATGCGCATACCGACCATAGCCTGCTAAAAAAGTATCTGCTCCAAACATAATAGTCGCATTACATTCATAAATCATATTAGGAACCTTACGATAATGTAGAGGAGATGGATAAATAAAAGCTTTTATTCCATGGTAGATAGGTAAAATGATGCATGCGGTTAATCCAAAGGCATGAAATAATGGTAATGAACTAAAGAAAATATCTCGTTGATTAAAATCGACTTGAGTCGTCATTTGCGCAAGATTAGCTTGTATATTTTTATGACTAAGAACTACTCCTTTAGGTTCACCTTCTGATCCAGAAGTAAATAAAATAACTGCTGGATCTTGTGGATTAGTTCCTTTTTTTAATTTTTTATAATAATATTGTGGAAATCGGCTGAATAAACTCGCACGTAATTTGTCTTTCCAACTAATTTCTTCTTTTAAATCTTCTAAATAAATAATTCGGATAGATTTTTCGTTTAAGCGGTTAATTACTTGGAACAGATTAGCAGCTTCAATAAATTTTCTGGAAGTAAGTATATATTTTACTTGAGCAACTTTACAGGCAGAATCTATTTGCAGAGAACCAGCAGTATAATTTAGCAAAGCAGGGATTCTACCAAACGCTTGCAATGCAAAAAAACTAACCACTGCACTCGTCATATTAGGCAACAAAAGCCCCACCGTCTTCTGATAGTTAGTGTAACGGCAAATATAAGGACCTAGAATAAAACATCGTGTTATTAATTGATTATAATTAATAGCTACTCGTGTAATATCTTCTAATATTTTTGTAGGCCCTTTATGAATTTCTTTCGCTTCTAATAAAGATTGAAAAAGAGTTTTATTATAATCTGTGCTTCGAAATAACATCTCTACCATCATGTCATAAAGTTGATTACTAATAACTTGTCTTCTTTTTCGACTACTCATATTAGGATCAACAATAAACTTTCTGGGCGGCAAAATTGAAATATAAATTTTTGGGAACCAACGTATTTGGACTTTACCTCGTAAACGGGAGAAAGGAGTATATTGTGCCCCTTGTAAACGAATAGGCAGTAAATTAACTTTGGCATGATCCGCTATCAATCCTGGACCTTCATAAAGTTTCATCAGCGCACCGGTTGTGGTAATCCTTCCTTCCGGAAAAATCACACATTTTTGCCCTTTTTTTACCTCTTTGATTAAAGTCTTGATTGCTAAGGGATTTAATGGATCTAGTTCAAATACTTTAGAAAAATATAAAAAAGGTCGTATCCACCAAATACGTGATGTAAAACTATTAATTGCGAACAGAAGCTCATCAGGTAAAAATGCATAAAGTAAAACAACATCTAAAAAAGAAGTGTGGTTTGCAACAATAACGACACTTTCACCTGCTTGTTTATAATTCTCAAAGCCACTTAATCTAACATCATAAAGACATCTTAATATCTTTCGTAAAAGAGGTTTAATCAATCCTTGGGGTATAAGTCTTGTTGCATAAATAGCCAATCCAGTATTAATGATCCCTAATAATAAAAAAATCTGTATGACACTCAAATCAATTTTAAGTAAAAAAACAATAATGATGCTGGAGATAACAATAAATATAGAATTAATTATGTTATTAGCGGCAATTGTTCTTGCGCGATGTTCAGTAGCAGTATCTGTTTGGATTAAGGTATATAAAGGCACAGCATAAACGCCACCGCTCACAGAAAGTCCAAACAAATCTACGCATATTCTCCAATGAGTTAACGAATTAAAAAAACCTGAAAAATTAGTCAGTTTTTCAGAGTTATGGAGTAAATGGTTGGAAGTAAAATAAAGATCAATAATAAAAATACTCATCAGCCAAAGACTCATGGGTATCCATTTCATACTTATTCTATGTTTCAATAAACGATTACAAATTAATGAGCCACAAGCAACACCCACGGTAAAAATAATTAAAAAAAGTGTCACTACACTAGCATCAGCTTGCAGAATATTCTTAGTAAAACTAGGAAATTGGGTTAAAAACGTAGCGCCAATTAACCAAAACCAAGAAATTGCGAGTATTCCTAAAAAAACCTTTTTTTCAGTTTTTGCTTGCTGAATTATCTGTAATGAGGCTTTAATAAAATGTAAATTTAACTTTAAATTTGGGTTGGCTTTATCAGTAGCCGGAATGTAAAAACTGGCAAACAAACCCAGCCCCGCAATAGAGATTATGACCGTTGAAACCTCTCTTAGATCAGTATGATTAGCAATTAACAATCCACCTAAAATAGTTCCTATCAATATCGCAATAAACGTGCTAGCCTCTACTAATGCATTGCCGGCGATTAACTGATTCTTTTCTAGAAGATCAGGTAAAATAGCATATTTGATAGGTCCAAAAAAAGTTGAATGTATGCCCATAAAAAATAATACTAGCATCAATAAACTTACTGAATGAAGATAAAATCCTAAGCTTGCCAATAACATAAATAAACATTCGAAGCCTTTAATTATTATTGTTAAGTATCTTTTGCTTAGCTTATCGGCCAATTGCCCTGCAAATGCTGAAAAAAGGAAAAAGGGTAAAATAAATAATCCAGCCGCTAAGGTTACTGAAAGCTGTTGCAACAATAGAGATTGCGTGAAGATTTGATAAGTAATTAAAATAATTAGCGCGTTTTTAAAGACATTATCATTAAATGCGCCCAAAAATTGAACTAACAACAAAGGTAAAAATCGTCGATTTTTTAGTAAAGAAAACTGAGTGAATGCGGGCATAAACCCTCTCATGAGGCCTATTAACGCCTCTTCTAAAAAAAATTTATTAGTATAACATACGAAACATGCTTATTTTTAAATCTATCTTTCTAAATCTAAAGAGATTTTAATTCAAGTTAACAAAATTAACTCCCACCAAAAACTAAATAAATAACTTATGTTTATTGATGCAAGCTTTAGTTGTAATGAATAGACCAGTTGATATTAATCGATTGCGCAGGTATTATCCTTACCCGCAGTTGGTGCAAGTTTTTGCGCTCTATAGAGTGACTTAAGCCAACTCTAACGTAAGTTGATGGGTTACGGGGTATAGCGCAGTCTGGTCGCGCGCCTGCTTTGGGAGCAGGATGTCGGGGGTTCGAATCCCTCTACCCCGACCAAATTTTTGTAGCTATACTTAATTTTAATCATTAAAACTAATTATTTATTATATCAATTAAATAAGACGTATATGGTATTATTTTTAGCCTTACTAAAACACTCAAGGATACAACAACTTACATAAGCACGTAGAAATTAGTTTTAGATTTTTAAGAAACAGGCCTTGTTATTTAAACTTTTATTATAAGATAATAATTTTCAGGAAAGCGCCTGTAGCTCATCTGGATAGAGCATCGGCCTTCTAAGCCGAGGGTAGCAGGTTCGAGTCCTGCCAGGCGCACCAATTCCTAATGAACTCTTATGTTTAATGGTGGACGTAGCTCAGTTGGTAGAGCCCCGGATTGTGATTCCGGTTGTCGTGGGTTCGATCCCCATCGTTCACCCCATTTTTGGGCCGTTAGCTCAGCTGGTAGAGCAGTAGACTCTTAATCTATTGGTCGATGGTTCGATTCCATCACGGCCCACCAGTAAAATCAAAGACTTATACTACTTTTAAATGATCCACAAAATTCCCTTGCGGGACTTTTGCGGGAGCTAGTAATTTTTCTTTCCTGCTTAAAATCACTAAGTTATTTTTTAAATCACAAACCTTATTAGCAGCACGAATTAGGTTACTATATTCAAATTGAGAATAATGCGTTGTAATACGCCCGCTCTTATGTCCAAGTAAGTCTTGTCGATCTTCAAAACTAACCTCAGCAGCACGTAAACGTCTTCCAAAAGTGTGTTTGAGATCATGCACTCTCACATGAGATAAACCCGCACGTACTCGTGCTTTCTTCCAAGCTGAATTTAACATTCGTGTAATAGGCTTACCTCGAAAAGTGAAAACATATTCCGAATTCATACCTTTTACTTCTTCAATCACTTGATGTGCTATCTTATTAAGTACTACAAGTCGCTCTTCTCTATTCTTAACTCTCCATTCTGGAATAAGAAATACAGAACCTCTGGTACTTTTATCTCCCATTCCCACTTCAAGCTACAAATTTCCTTATCACGACATCCTGTGTTGACTGCAAATAAAGCCATTCTTTTTAAATGAATAGGTAATTCATTAAAAAATCTTATTTGTTCATCATGAGACAAAGGATAAGGTTTACGCGTATCAGTTAATTTTTCCAACTTAATTTTAGGTGCTTTAATCAACCAGCTTAACCCATATTCATCTTTCCATTCTTGTTCAGCTAAATTTAAAACACGCCTTACAACTTGAAGTCCATAATTAATAGTTCTTTTTTTCAGTTCTTTAGTATTATTATTTTTCCTCTTACGATGAAAAACATAATTTTTCAAGCTATCCATATGAACTTCCTCAATAGGTAAATGTCCTATATATTCGTCTAAAGCTTTTAGATGAATAACATCTATTCGGATGCTTGCTTTATTTTGGTTTTCCTCCACATACTTTATAGCAGCCTGTCTAAAGGTTCGTTTGGGTCTAACACCATAAATTTTCGCTTGTCTTATTTCTTCGATACGCTTTGCGAGATAGATTTCAGCTTCTTCGAGAGAATTTGATCCAGTACTTTCGCAAATTCGTTGTCCGAGTATTTTTTTGTCGATATGCCAGATCCCCTTACGGTTGAGTAGACCTGACGTTCTTTTTCGCCCCATAATTTTTTACTCCTCTTGTTAATGGGGCGGCCATTACATTGCTTATAATGCTCAACCCATGCGTCTAAATCAAGTCGATCGAATGCAATTCCTTGTTTACCAATTGGAATCACTGATAAACAAGGTCGTACTTCTTTATTAAATCGATGTCGATCCATTCCTAAATAATTGAGGGCATCACGTAAACGGAGTAACCGAGGTTGCATTTTTTATTCTCCTTTTTGTTTTTTTATTAAACAAATTTTACTTCATAAAAACGTCACCATGGTGACGTTTTTTTTATTTAAAATAATTGCACAATAAAAATAATAATGAGGAGTCTTATGCAAGAAACAATCATTAGAAAAGCTATCAAAATTTTTGGGAATATTTCAGACATGGCTAAAAAACTTCGCATTAGTCGAGCAAGTATTTATAACTATCTCAATGGACGATCAATTCCTCCTCATATTGCTTCGCGTATCGAAAAAGAAAGTAAGGGTAAAATCAAATTTAAAGAACTTATTCCTTGGGAAATTAAATATTATACGGAGCTTGACGTTTTTCCTTGTTCCCTTATTAAAACACCCTTAAACAAAATTATTTTACCTGCAGATATATTGAGTTTTCTTCATCAAAAAAACTTACCTCTATCTGATTATCGCCCAATTTGTGTCGATGAAAATCTTCATCTTATCTATGGTTTAGAGCATATTGAAGCTGCCAAAAGATGGTGGAAAAAATCAGTATTTTCTTGGCATATATCACTAGAAGATTTACGAAATAAAAAATATGAAGTTCGTTATTTACTTAAAAGCTTTAATTTAATTGAACGAATAGCTATTAGAAATGCCTTAGAAAAATTTATTGGAAAACGTCAAGGAAGGAGGACTGATCTTGATGAACTTGTGAATCTTCCTCCACAAGTTCAAGGAATTAAAACAAGAGACTTTGTTGCTGATGCACTTGGTTTTGGTAGTGATTATGTTTGCAGAATGCTTAATAAAATCTTCCGACACGGTAGCCGTACACTCATCCTACAAGTCCTAGAAGGAAAAATATCAATTTCTAAAGCAGGTGAAATCGCTGAATATTTATATAACAAACAAAAAAGTATTCAAGTTGTAAAAAAAAGGAAACAAACAATAACGATAATTACAAGAATAGAAAAAATAATTTAACCAAATCATTCGATTTCTTATCCCAATTTAATAAATAAACAACAATAAAGGAGCCGAACCATGAATACTGTTCAATTTTCTTATTCCTTGCAGGCAGAACAAGCTATTTTAGGTGGTTTGCTACTTGATAATATAACTTGGTCAGTTATTAGTGATCATTTAGTATCTAAGGATTTCTATCAATTAGAACACCAAATCTTATTTGATAAAATTTCAAAGAAACTAAAGAAAGGAGAAAAATTGATGCGTGAATTTGCAAAAATATCTTCTGAATTTTGGACAAGTCCCCTAGGAAGAAAAATAAAAAGCTGTGAACTAGAAGCCAAAGTATTAACCTTCTATTTAATGACTTGTCGCCACGCCAATATGATGGGAGTTTATTATTTACCATTATCTCTTGCTTCGCATGAAACAGGAATTTCTTTGGGGGGGGTTGCAAGGCAGGGGAATCGCGCTTAAAAACCCGAAGAATTTAAGATTTTAGCAAGATATTGGGAGTCCCATCCGGCTTTACTACGTTTTATTTTAATGCCGACTTTAGCCGTTTTTTCGGCTTTGAGCAGATTAAGAGCAATGCGTCG
>DASXLX010000032.1:0-10635 GCA_036495935.1 Candidatus Aquirickettsiella sp. | reverse complement strand
TGAAAAGCTTGGATTTCGACGCTGTAAAGCTTGCTCTAAAGCTTCTAACACTAAAGTGGTTTGTAATGATTCACTCATAGAAAGTCCAACCACTTTACGTGAATAAAGATCAAGTACAACCGCTAGATAAAGCCATCCTTCGGCAATTTTTTTTAAAAATCTTGAAAAATTAGAGGAGCTTAATTACCAAGCTAATGTTTGCTCTCTCGTCGAAAAATTCTTCACTGATATGAATAAAATGGGAGAGCAAGAATTTGCAGCTTTTCTTAAAACACAATCATTTAGCAAAGAAAACTCAAATAATAAAAAAAGTATCGATGCATTTTATTGCTTAACCGCACTCATTGTAACAAATTATTCTGAATCAGATTTGGCACGTTATTTTCTTCCAAAAGAACTTACTAAAGAAATTAAACCTGAGCGCCCAAATTCAAACTGGAGAGTTATTTATTGGTTACAATTGCTAGGCTATTGGGCGACTAAATTATTCGGTAGAGAAAAATATCAGTACACTGCCACTACAGAAGCCAAAAAAGTGTCGGGTGCGCTTGCATCCGTTCGTGAATCTATGGGTAGTGACAAGCCTTATCTACAGTTACGAACTGAAAGGACGTTTATTGATGATCTGCATTTAATTATGAAAAATGCGGTTAAAAGCATTTCATTGCACAATGCTGATACATCGCTTGTAAATCTAGCTCCTGAAGAAACTATCAAAAATGTAAAGGGAAATTCTGATTCAGATGCTAAAACAGTGCTTGTTACTATCCCACTGCAGACAACTGAGACTTCTGGGAAGATTCCGCCACCCCCTAAATTCAATGCTGCATTTGAAAATGTAAGTGCTTTGCCTGATACTCCCGAAGATAATAAAAAAATGCCTGCCTCTTTACTTTCACAAATTCAACAGTTCAGCTTAAATAAATTGACAAAGGTTCAAAAGGAAGTAAAGCAAAAAAATGCTACAATACCATCTTCAAATACGAGTGACATATTAAGAGCTGCTATTGCCAAGCGCTATCCTGCTATTGGTTATTCAGATGATGAAAATGGTGACGAAAATAATAATGACTGGAATGACCAAGATGTTGCTACTACTAGTGCTGCTGGCCTCTTTAAAAGCAAATAGTACTAATAATATTGCAGATTCTGCTGGAAGTTATCATGAACAATCGAATTCATATTCTCCCAAATAATCCGTGTAAGGGCATTGGCAAGCGCAATGCTATATCTTTATAGCGAACAAGGCACGAAAGTAGATTAGCATGCAGACTCAGGGCAAACGCGCTATATTTTCCGAGAAATAAAAGAAAAAACTTTAGCGAGATATTGTTGATTCCAACTGGCTTACTGCGCTATAAAACATACCTAGTTTATTATAAACCTCCCAATTTTTAGAGGCGCCCTTAATAATATTTTAAGCAATTTGCAAGATAACATAATAATTCTTTTCAATTATGATTGATTTGTTTATTTAATTTACGATATAAATTTTTTATATTATAAATTAGAGGGCACACCATTGAGTTAGAATCTATATTTTGCCTTAGTTTCAATTTGTCAACTCACTCTAAGCAGAAAGAATCACTTTCAATGCCTGTTTTTTAGCAGCATTTCCAAACACATCATAGGCTTTTATAATTTCATTAAGAGTAAAACGATGTGTGATAAGTTGATCGACTTTTATCTTTCCGGACTGAATTATTTTTAACAATGTCGATATTGTATTTGTGTTGACTAAACCCATTGAAATTACAATATTACGAATCCATAGCTTCTCAATGTGTAACTCAATACTTTTTCCGTGTACACCAATATTCGCGATATGACCTCCTGGCGCAACGATTTGCTGGCACATATCAAAAGTAGCTGGAATACCTACAGCTTCAATAGCAACATCGACACCCACTTGATTGGTGATCTCTAATAAGCGCTCAATAGCATTCTCAGTTTTTCCATTGATAATATGGGTCGCACCTAAAGTCTTTGCCACTTTAAGGCGATAAGCATCATTATCAACCATAATGATGTATGTTGGTGAGTAAAGTTGAGCAGTTAGCAAGGCCGCCATACCAACGGGTCCTGCCCCGATAATCGCAATGGTATCGCCGGGTTTAACATTTCCAGACAACACGCCAATTTCAAAGCCAGTTGGGAAAATATCACTCAGCATGACCATCGACTCTTCGTCGGTAGTACCACCAGGAATCAGATGTAGACTATTATCAGCATGAGGAATACGTACATATTCCGCCTGTGTTCCATCGATCAAATGTCCAAGTATCCAACCGCCATCAGCGCAATGAGAATAGAGTTGACGTTTACAATTCTCACAGCTTCCACAAGAGGTTATACATGAAATAAGTACAGAGTCGCCAGGGTTAAAGTTTTTTACACTTTCTCCTACAGCTTCTATTATTCCAACTCCCTCATGCCCAAGTACTCTACCTGTTGTAACTTCTGGAACATCTCCTTTTAGAATGTGTAAATCAGTCCCACAAATTGTAGTATGTGTGATTCGAACAATAGCATCGGTTGATTTAATGATTTTGGGGGCTTCTTTATCAACCCATTGTTTACTTCCTGGGCTATTGTATATAAGTGCCTTCATAGTGATTATACCTCTATTTTGGCTTGATGGTTGAGTACAAACTGAATTTTATTATACCTCAGTCTCGAAAAAGGCGTAGATGATTTCTTGGTAAATTTTTAAGGTTATGTCTCTCCCCCTTCTATCGCGGTAATAACTTCTTTTGAATATTTATCCCATAACCAAATCAACAAACATAACTAATAACCAATTCACTCAATAGATACAGATGCGCAAAAAATTTACGCATTTTCTATTGAATTGCAAAATAAGATTTTATATGGTTTTTAAAAAAATTGCATTTTTATCCTTTCTAACAAAAGGAACTAAGCATACATAGTTACTGATGTTTACTATATCATTTGATTAGGATATTTAGCGGAATTAGGATGAGATATTATGTCTAGTATTAATCCCTCCTCTGAGTGCCTTGTGCGGGTTCTCGTCAATAGGAATAATAGTTCTCAGCCTAGTAATCCAAAGTAATTCATAAGTTGCATACTCCTGAGCATACCACTCACCGGTTAAACTGAATCCCAAAAATCTTAGATTTCATTTTATTTACTTGCTTTTCTTTTTTCTTAAAAATTTTACTTACTTTTTCATCAAAAGAATACGATACCCGGTTTCGTAAAAATTTACGCGCAGCCAATTGAAAAAGCAGAAGTGTTTTATTAAAATCAGGTAAAACATCTATGCGTGAAAGTCGTGTTGAGTATTGATTTGGTTTGTGCTGCGATTTAGATTCACTTTGTTGATAGCTTAGTCTCGGTTGGGGTTTTATTGTATCTTTAAATACTTCTTTATAGTTTACGAAGTTGCTTGCAGTACTCGCAGCCAAAGAAATTTTTTTATCCTGGAGAAAGATATTTTTTAAAAATTTATTTTTATTTACAGCTGGATTTTCAGTTCGTGACTTTGCTGATGATTTTGAGGTATGTTGAGCAGACGGCATCGGACTCGCTTGCTTTTTCAGATTGAAATTAGGTTTCTTCTGAATAGGCTGCTTCGGGATAGTTTGCTTATGATTATTTCGATTATTTCTCATGTAAATTAAATGCTTTTTTTCGGAATTAGGTTTGTTTTTCTGAGCAGATAGCAACGAACTCGCCTGTCGTTTACTATTTTTCTGATTAATAGTTTTTTTAACTCGTAAAGATGTGTTTTTCGAAGAAAAATTTTGGTATTTTTCTAAGTAATCCTCTGCAATCATTAAAATACGATCCTTGTCAAATGCTCTTAGCTGAGAATACGGTTTACTTTGAGGAAACGTCTGATTGGTTAGTTTATATTCATTCTTAGGAACTGATTTGCTAGTGTTTATCGCTGTATTTTCTTCGTGAACGGTTTGACGCTTGCGACGATGCAATTCTTGTTGCGACAATCCATAATCAGAAGGTATGTTTCTTGTGCTCATTAAGTCTAAAAAATTAGCTGTCGTGGTAACATCTTCGGAACTAATTTCATCCGAAAAATAGACAGCATCTTCAATTTTATCTTGATAATCTTGCAATCGAAATTCGTTATCGAAAAATTTAAAGGTCGCTGATAAGATCTTTTTTTTCATTTCAGGTTTTTTAAAATCAGCTATAATAATTGTACAGAGATCAGAGGTAATACTTGGGATATTACTCAGAATAAGATCCGTTTCAGTATGAAGAAAAATAAAATAGCCTATATTTTTTAATATGATAATTTCAGCTTGTTCTTCGATATCTTTATCTGTAATAACTATAATCTGTTTATCATCCGTAAAAACCAAAGGTGCTTCTACCAAATTCCAAATTTCATCCTCCTCATCCTCCAAAATTCTTATATTTTTAGGGATAAGATTATCGATAAAAATATCGATTTTTTGATACCAAGTATAATTATCAAGAACTGAGTTTTTTAATTGAATAGTCACCAAAGAATGGAAACAGTCTAAATCATTCAAATAACGAGAGGGTGAGTAAATTGCGTTAATCAATGTCAAAAATAAATCCCTCCCTACCCGAATTAGATGAGGAAAAATGATAGCATCAGGATAGATTTGTTTATATTTTTTTACCAGTTCACGTAAATCCAAAGTATCTCTGAGTTCTGTTAATGCGTTATAATCTTCTTTTAACGTATCATAGAGTGTGATTGACGCAAGAGGAAATACAGGATCTTTGTAAGGCAATATAATATAGGCATTTTCTCCACCATTCCCCACTAAATGACTTTCAAATAAGCCATTGATATGAAAAATCTCGTATTTCGTTCTTCCAATAGAAATCAAGATATTGTTAAATAACTGAAGTGAAAAAGTTTTTTCTAACCGATTAGCCAATTCTGCAAATAAACTAATGTTTTCATCAATGGTTTTATTGTTAGATACCTTTTCTTGTAAATAGATCTGTTCATTACTTAACAATTTCATTTCAGTATCTTGAAAAAAATAAGATATATTTTTTGCGAGGTCTAGTTCATTTTTTGTTTCATTATTAATTGAAGTAACCGAAGAGTCAGAAATAGTAAGCGTAAATGTTTTTGTATCTTCAAAACCTGCGTTAAGCAAAATATTTATAGTACTATTTTTTAAACTGAGTGCTTGAATATTCTGTATAGGCGTTTGGAAAAAGAATCGATGTTGCATTGCTTCTTGTGAATGTAATTGGACTTGCGCTCCACCCACTTCTTTTAGTGGTACTAAATAATCAACAGAATTCACCCTTGAACTTAAAATAAATACAATAATGGTATTATTTCTTAATATAAACTTTGGATTTTTATTAGATCGATCATTGAGGAAGAAAGTGTCTGGGTATTCATTATTTTTACCTCCATCACCATCGATTTCACGCATATTTTTATTCAGGTAAATAATTTCTTGTTGGTTATTTTTACCCCGAATTTGGTTTATCTTCTTAAGCTGAATTTTGCTCTCGTCAGGTGAACAGGATAAGGGAATATAATTTAACAGGCTACTATTTTTTCCACATAAAAATCCATGAACATCAACTAATAAATAATCACTTTTTTCAGGATTAAATTTATCCAGTATAAGTACATTCGATCCTTGACCTCCTTGTAGCAGACCTGTTGTAGAATTTCCTTGCAAATTAAACACATTAATTTTATCACCACCTCTATACAACTTTCTGCCATTCTCTACAATAAATAATGTGGGAGAATTAATAGAAGCAATTACTTCTTGATTCCCGGGTCCTAAAGCGATTAGAGTCGCGTTACCGGTTCTATTTGCCGAATACTCTATACCTATGGCATGTTGACAGAGGTAAGTACATCCGCAGTTAGAAGGCATGTTAAAATCAGAAAAATCCTTCCATTTAATAGTGCCGGATAAACAAAATAAATGTCCTTCATTAGGCTGATTTGGGGTGCTGTCATCAAGTTCCAACAATCTTTTTTCATCCAAGAAAACTCTACTATTATTGTATAAAACCTTTTCTGTATAAAAAGCAGGAACAATATACCAAATAATATCGGTATGTTCTTTTAAAAAAGGAATGGCATGTTTAACTAATTGTTCATTCTTTGCTTTAACTTGTAAATATTCTGATGGCGACATCTGAAAAAAAGCTCGCAAAAACTGAACAATTTGTTCTGTTCTAGAAAGAGAAACATATTTATTGATGGTCTCAACTTGTTGCTCTGAGGTATATATTTCGGATCCGAGCCAAGCGAGCAAAGCAATCCCCTCGCCTACTGGACCTGTAAATTCGGCTACACCGGCAATAACTCCAAACAATTCAGCTCCCTCAATACCTGCTTCTATACCATCAACACCTACAATAATGCCATTGGAAACAATATCAGGAATAATCGCTTTATTGCCCATTTCATATGCTTGTATTTCATTTTTTAGATTATAAACAAAAAAAATGGACGTCGCTCTAGCTACAAATGGCGCAGCGACTTGCATGGTTTTACCTAAAAATTGTCTTTCGCCAACGGATATTGCTTCCTTGTTAAATAGAGTACGCAGTGCACTTTTTCTTTCTAAACTTAAATCTTTTTCTAGCAAACTTGTTTCTGCTGCCAAATTTTTTCCTTGGGAAAGTAAGCCATTGGATATTTTTCCAAAAAGTTCACTACTGATTATTAATCCAAAATTAACGGCCACTTGGCTAAAATCACCTTGAAGTAAAGCCGTTAAGGTATCCTTAGCCATAAGACCGGAACTTACAGTCCGAGTTAGCGATGCTATTTTTTTTAAATGAGATTTAATTTTTAGATACTTGATATCTTTGATATTATCTTGCTCAGTTTCAAATGAACAAATACTCCTCTTTAAGCTATGCGCTGGACAGTTTTCATATCCGCCAAACAAGTCTCCAAAAATTTTCATCTTAAATTCATAAAAAAGTTTTATAGACTCTTTTTGCATTTCCTTTTTCAACGGTAAACTCGATAGTCGCTTTATTTTAAATTTAGGATCTTTTAAACTATTAAAATACTCGATAATATATTTAATATTTTCTTTAGATAAGCTTCCAGTAAGCCATTTTTTTTCTAAATAGTCTAAGGTTTCTGCCAAGAAAAAAGTTAAACCCAACTTTGTATAATAGGCAATAGCATCGCCAATAAACTTAAGATATTTTTGCTTTGGAAATTTAAGATAGGCTAAATCGATAAAATAAGAGCAATATTTTATATGCTGATAACTCAAATTATCAAAAAAAATTTTCTCAGGATGACCATATAAAAAAGTCGATTCAAGATCGGTATGCTCTGACATATAAAGTAAGAAATGTAGATAGTGAAAAATATTCTCTTCATCATCTCTAAAACCAAAATGTGTTAATAATCTTTGAGTTTTTTTTATTATTTCTTCAAATTTAGGTTTATCCTGTTCAAGATTAATCCGTATAACCTGTTGCAGTAATCGGTGGATAGTATATTTAGTTTCCTCTCTTTGGTTAAGCAAAGAATAACTGCTAAGCAAGTGCATAATGGCATTTAAATCATATAATTTTAAATTAAAATTAATATGGTTTAAATAATAAAATTTTGTAATTGGAATATTATCTGGGTCCAAATAGGCCATAATATATAAAACATCTATCGCAACTTGCCCCTCTGAATAAGATTTAATTTTTTCTAAGGTAATAAGCCAGGTGGTATATACAGTCTGCAGATAGGGATCATTGTTGTAATTCGAAAAATCAAAACTTAATAAGAGTTGACATTTTTCTTTGTAAAGTTTTATATAGCTTTCGAGAGAAAAACCAGTATCAGTATTCTTTCTAAGCTTAATATAAGCAAGCGCTTGTTGTAGTGCTAATGGTAAACCTTGAAGCAACTTATTCAATTCCTTTATTTTTTCATTTTCGGTATTATCGGTTAAATTTAAGGATTTCTTGATAAGCTCTTCAGTTTCTTGTTCGGTAAAAACGCCCAACGTTAACACTGATGCAACATTTTCCCAATTATTATAACGTGAAGTAATCAATAATGTAGGTTTATTACCCAACATAGTTTTAGGTAAATAATTTGTTATTGCAAGATAATTCTCAACATTATCAAAAATAAATAGACTTTTTCTGCCGGAAAAATATTCATACACTGCATTGACAATTTCTTCCAGATCTTTTTTTGAGCCATAATTATCTGTGATGATAAGCTGCAATTTGTTTGCCAGTTTATGAAAAGAATAGGCCAAGTTCTCTTTAGTTTCAGCACTAATCCATAAAACGTTATAATCATAGTCTCTGGCGTAAAGCTCAGCATAACGTAAGGCGAGTTGAGTTTTACCGATCCCCCCTAAACCACTAATAGAAAAGGAAGAACCACTCGCTGCTTGAGAGGAACTGCTGGATGAGCTTGCTGAAATATCTAAAAAAGATAAAGTTGGTACGATGGCTATTGTCCTTTCCGATATTAAGATGTGATGCAATGTTTTAAGCAGCTCTACTCTGCCGCTAAAGTTTATTATAGGCTTTCTTAAATCAAACAAAATGGGCATTTTACTTGGGTATTCGTATTCCTTTTTAAAAGATTGGTCGGAATTTCGATACTCAATTTTATCTAAAATACGCTGCGCTTCTGATTCATTCGTCTCTGTATCTAAAACGTAATTATGTCCTCTGGAAACAAACTGAAAAACACTTTCTTCTTGAGGATATTGTTGTATTGAAAGCTGATTTTGCAAACTTTGTTTTAGTTCACCATTTACTTCTTGCTCCCAATTTAAAACTCTTCGGTAACCATAGCGATGGCTCCCAGAATGTTCTTTATTTGCATAATATTCATTGGGTTGACCGTCGGTGTCAAGAATAACTAAACCTACCTTTTCATATAAATTTGCAGTATTGATATCGTTTCCACTTTTATCTTGTAGAATAGCTCCTGTGACTCTTAATCTAGCTGTTTTAACATTTGGATCAAAGTATTTTTCCGATGGACCTTGTAATATACCTTGTACTATGAGTTCCTCGGAAATAACACTATCCATTTCAGTAAGTTTTGCTATATAGTTAAATACCCGGTCCACGGCATCTTCGGCTAATTTTTCCATAGCAATCATGTCGCCGGCTTTATCCGTTACCAGCATAAATTGATTTTCATAGCTATAAAAAATATCAACCGCCGCTGCGGATAAAAGTTTGCTCAAACTACCTGGGTTAAGCTTTGAAAAAATCTTAGTAATTTTTTGCGCTTTATCTCTTGATACATAATACTTACCACTAATCATTCTTAATGAAGCGACGAGTGAAGGGATTGAGCCAACTAAACTTTGCGATATACCTATTCCTAGTAACGCACCTGTTAATCCTATTTTTAGTTCAGTTTTTAATGCTTCTTCGGTTAATAGCTCACCTTTTGCCAACAAATGATATTTACCCAAATTTTGGGTAAAAACTCTCATAAAAGTTTCAACAAAAGTCTCTAATAAAATTATTATTTTTTCTTTTTTATCTTTAGGCGGCAATTTTAATCGTTTAGAATCATCTCTATCGAGTGGTGTAGAAGAGATACGGCGGAATGAAGAGGGAAAAGATTCTCGTTGTGGATTGAATTCCTGAGTAAACATAGGGTGCCTTTCACGCCATCCGGGATCAGTGCGAAATTTTTCGGAAAGAAATTGTCGTCTAGTCTCAAAATATTCTTTGTTGCGTGACAATTGCAATTGATTTATTAGCCAATACATTGACTGATTTTCAACAAGCATCCGATTCAAACTGACTGCATTTTCAAGAGCCCATAAACCACAATTATAATCCTCAGTTTGTTGCAGAAAACCCGGACTTAAACTCATGGGCTGTATTTTAAACTGATCAAAAAGTAATCGATAATATTCGGGCGGCATGGGATAATTTTTTGAATCCGTATAATAAGCGATATAATGTCTTTCTTTATAAGAAATAACCAAAGTTACCCAATGCAAACTTTCTAATTGCATAATTAAAGTCAGTCTGGCAGCCTCAGCGGATTCTTTAGTCTTTAATAAAAATAACTCCAAGTTAGTAGTTAAGTCTGATAATGAAGTAGATACTGCAAATTTTGCGTTGCCTACTATTCCTGCATACGTGTTATATTCTAAGCGAACGATTTCGTTGAGATCATCTTGATTTAACCAATAATTATATTGACCTTTTGCTGTTGCTTCGACCAGCGTTCCATCATTACCACGCTTAACACGCAATTGATTAGATGTTTTTAAATTCTTAATATTTTCTAAGAAATTTAATATAAATTTTAAATTATTTTCCTTATTTTTATTATACATTTTTCCTTCCATTTTTTATTTATTTCCAACCTAAATTTAAGTATAAACCATAGATTTTTAATTTCAATATTATATTATTAAGTATTATTTTTTTTAGCTAGAAAAATTAAATAATATTTAAAAAATAAATTAAATATCGAAAAATTTTTGTTTTTTTTATTTATTTTGCTAGGAAAATACTTTTACAGCAGGGGAATCGCGCTTAAAAACCCGAAGAATTTAAGATTTTAGCAAGATATTGGGAGTCCCATCCGGCTTTACTACGTTTTATTTTAATGCCGACTTTAGCCGTTTTTTCGGCTTTGAGCAGATTAAGAGCAATGCGTCG
>DASXLX010000031.1:0-1539 GCA_036495935.1 Candidatus Aquirickettsiella sp. | reverse complement strand
ACTACGCAGCCATCGACTGATACTATCAGGCGATAATTTGCTAGGACTTACTCCGATAACGCTAATCCTGTATACCTTACACTGCTCACTTGTAAAAATGCTCTATACAGTTCTTTCGTACATTTGAACTCCGACATCTTCTTCCCTTAATGGCTTTATTTTTTACCTTCTTAGTTTAAACCTTTTTTCGAGGTGCGAAACTCCTGCTCTAAAGCACTTTAAACCTCTATAATCACTGACATAAATCGTTTGAAAAGTCCCACTACTAAAACGACGTATATCCTCAGTGCTTAATAGCGCTCAAAAAGATAGTCATCATTAAATAAATTAATGCTGATAGTGATCGGCTGCTTTTTCACACTATCAAGAAATATATACCGCAAATCCCAGTGGATTTACGCAATCAGTTTGCCCCTTAAATAAAATATTTTTTAAAGTAATTCATGAATCACAGAAGTTTGAGCTCGATATTTATGCACAGGCAGTAAAAAATTACGTGTCGTTGTCGGAGAATTTTTCTTTTTGGATGTAGGGGAAAGCTCTCCTGCTTCTAATAATGTTTGAACTGACACTACACCCTCCTTATTTTTTCTGATTAAAGTAAACGACACGCCTAATCCTGTTGAACTATAATTTAGAATTCTAGCATCATTCGCTGCTCCTTGAATTTGGAAAGGACTTTTTCCACTGTAGCTCAGTGTACCGCTATCAAAACTATGAAGCAGATCAAGCAAGTTGCTATTTGAGTAATCGCCAGTGTCAGCTACAGGAAAAGTAGGATTAAGACGATTATAAAGAACCATGGTATCACGAACTCCCTCTTGGCCAGTTTTCCACTTTTTTGTAGGAGTGGCAGTACCCGTATGCAATGCATAAAAAATTGAATCCTTCACACCCGTTATCATTGTACACCCTGAAAGAGTACCGCCTGTTATTAATATAGTGCTGTTAGCTTGAATATCATTTAGATCAAGTTTAATTCCGGCAGCCCCTTGTACTCCGTTGGCTAATAAAATAATCTTCGTTTCTCTGCTTAATGGTCTTTTATCCCAGGCTGTACCCGAAAAAAATGAGCTTTCCTCGATAAATGAGGTCACTTGATGGCCTAATGCTGTAAATAAGACATCTGAATTTTGGCTTTCTGTTAATTCTTTTTGCAATATTGGTTCAAAGTTCTGCTGGCTATCGTATCGAGAAAAACTAAAATTTAGATCAATATTGCTCTGCATTGTTAAACCGAATGGCCCTTTCCCTTTTATTGCACTTATATCACCTTTACTTATTTTTTGTTCGGTATTCCAGCTTTTCAAATACTCAAAAACTTTCCCATCAACATCTCTGTAAGTAATCGGATTATTACTAACCATCTCAAAGAGATTAAGGCCTTGCGAAATGCCGGAAGGGTCTGGATTGAGCCATCTTCCTAACCACGGTAAATAATAACGGTAACCGTAGTAATAAAGTCCACTATGATCTCGTTCTTTTCCAGAATAACGTCGGTATTTATAATTCGACACGACTTGGTTCTTCGTCGTCCAA
>DASXLX010000030.1:0-10722 GCA_036495935.1 Candidatus Aquirickettsiella sp. | reverse complement strand
ACGATAGACATTGCGATTAAATTATCATCATGAGCTATATCAATATTGGTTTTTGCTTGATAAGATTTAATAGTAAAAGGTTTACTGTAATCTGATTTAAAAAGATAATACGCTGCACCCAAAGCACCATGGCAACATAGGAGAAGCTCACCTTTTGTAGCAAAAAATCGGAGTAAGTATTGATTTTTATCTGGAATGATAAAAACAGTTTCAGGAAGATTAAAGTGCGTAGCCATTGCTTGCATTTCATCTGTGCTAAGATGAGCCGCATTATCTACTATGGCACAGGTTTCCATGATTATTTATAGAAAATACATTAACAATTCTTATCTTCATAGAATAGTACCCATTATGATAAAACAAATTTTTTTAATTTTTATATTCAGTTCCTTTACGCTGATGCAAGGATGTGCCGGATCATCGCATACCAATCTTATTAGTTTATCGACTAAATCGGTTACTTGCCCTGTTATTCATGCTTGTTTTACACCGGGTCAAGATTGTACTCATCAAATTACCGATCATATTTCAAAAGCAAACCATGCTATTCTTGTTCAAGCCTATAATTTCACTTCTAAGGATATCGCCGACGCATTAATAGAGGCGAAAAATCGAGGTGTTAAAGTTAAAGTCATATTAGATAAAAGCCAACGTAAACAAAAATATAGCTTGTTACATTATATCGTTGATGCAGGAATTCCTGTCTGGATCGATACCAAGCCTGCTATTGCTCATAATAAAGTAATGATCATTGATGGAAAAGATGTCATTACTGGTTCTTTTAACTTTACCGATGGGGCACAAAAGCGAAATGCTGAGAATTTAGTATTTATCACTGATACTAAGCTTGCAAAGGAATTTATAGAAAATTGGCAAAATAGAGAACATCAGTCGACCCCATATTTATCATAAATAATAATCAAATAAAAAATTAGTTTTCAATTTATCTTCAGTAATTTATACGATTGCTTTGATATTTTCACAGAGAGAAAATATATCCTGTTGGCTATGAATAGCTGAAATGGCAATTCTTAATATACTTTCATTTTTAGCCACAGTTGGATACATAGCAGCCGTTACTGCAAACCCTTTTTTCTTGAGTTTTTTTGTACATTCTATAGCTTTAAGCTCATCTCCTACAAAAATTCCACGAAAAGGAACTGATAGATTTGCATTAATAGTTTTTTCAATTAACAAAGAATCAAAATAGCTGACATTTTTCCATAGAGCGTCCTGTAAATGATGTATTTCTTCAGATAAATGAATCTTTGCGGAAGCAACTGCCGAATTAACAATTGAAAGTGCTAAAGGTCCTGAAAAAGCATAAGTGGGTGCGAAACGTTTTATGAAATCGGCATCTTCTTTTTGTTTGAACAATAAAACCCCGCCCAACGCTCCAAAACCTTTTGCTAAGGAATTAACGAGGATTAAACGCGGATGAAGCTGATAATCTAAACATTTTAAAACATATCCTGCCCCATGATATCCATGAACAGAGCTGCCGTGTGCATCGTCAAGATAAACATAACTATTATATTTTTCTGCTAAATAAAGTAAAAATTTAACAGAAACCATACCTCCCATAGAACCAATGCCATCGGTAATAATGATACTGGTATAACCCTGCAATTGATTATTCTTGCAAGAATCTTCTATCCATTGATGATCTTTACAATCAACCATAACGATCTGACCAAATTGTGCTAATAAACCTCGGTTAATTTGAATAGAAGAATGCGCCGTTTTATCAATTACAAAAATAAATCCCTTTCCCAAATCTGGAAAACTAGGCATTTCTCCTGATGCTAAAACTGGGAAAAGTCCCAAATGTGCCATATGGATAGTTGGAAATACAATGGGATAGGCATTGCAGTAAATTGTTTTAAGAAGTGACTCTAGTTCTGCACAGATAACAGGTTGCATACGAGTACGTGAAGCTGAAAAAACCACTCCTAATTCCTTTAAATGGTCGCAGCTGTGTTCAATTAACCGTTTATCCTGATCCAAACCCAGATAAGAACAAGATACAAACTCAATTAAAGAATTTTTATCGACTAATTTAATTTTTTTACCCTCTCTTTTTACAATCAATAAATTATTAATTTCATCAAATGCTTTATTTTGAAAACAATCAGCCCGCACAATTTTTGATTGCATCCAGTTTTTATAGACCATTGCATCAACCTTTTAATATTATAATTATGTTAGTAACAACTAATATTAAAGCATACGTAAATAATTAATAGCTGATATCACAAGCAATTTGAAATTCTGTTTCTAAGATAGATGTCTTAGGATAAAACTAAGTGAAAAGATTATTTTTTTCTACATATTTATTTATAGTAGCTTGAGCCATTTCTTTAGTTAAAGGTTTTAATACAAACTCTTGAATGCCGGCGGTTAAACCTAATTCTTTATCAAGTTTAGTATGGTGTGCAGTAAGTGCAATAATAGGTATCGAATTTTGCACTTCTTCGAATCGTCTTAGTTCTTTAGTTACTTCAATGCCACTGATATCAGGTAATCCTAGATCCATAAAAACAATGTCATAATCATTTTTTTTGAATAATCGAATAGCTTCTAATCCATTAATGGCGATATCAACATTATAACTCAACGAAGATAGAGTGATTTCTATTACTTTCCTGACAATTTCGCTATCTTCAACAACTAATATTTTAATAGGCATAATCTTTACATTTTTTAAGTGATTGTTTATATAAAATCCTCAGTTAATGGGATCTTAAAAGGGATAGTACAAACAAAATTAGTACCCTTTCCAATTTTACTCTTTAAATCAATTTCACCACCCATTTCATCAATAAACTGTTTTACAATAATTAAGCCGAGACCAGAACCTTTATATAAACCCATGTTAGAGGGTGATAAACGCGAAAATTTTTCAAATATATAATTTTGTTTCTCCAATGGTATTCCTTCTCCAGTGTCCTTAATTGCAAATCGAATTAAAAATTCTTTCTTTGTGTTTGAAGTAAGCTCAACATTGATAGAAACTCGCCCTTCTTTTGTAAATTTAATGGCGTTACTTACTAAATTGACCAGTACCCGGCAAAGTCTATAGCGATCACCAATAACAATTTTAGGGAGATCGTTAGACAAAAGTGAAGTAAAAAATAAATTCTTATTTTTTGCAGCGGGAGTTTCGATTTTTAGTATACTTTTTATCACATTCCATAAATTAAACTTTTTTTCCAATAAGGGAATTAAGCCAAGTGAGATTTTAGAGAACTCTAAAATTCCATTACAATAATCTAATAACTCCTTAGCACACTGAGTAATATCCCCCAAATATTCTTTTTTTAATGGATCCTCTTCCTGTTTCCATAAAATATTAGCCATCCCCCAAATTCCATTAAAAGGTGTTCGTATGTCATGTTCCATGTTTCGAATAAACTCAGTTTTTACTAGATTAGCCTGTTCAGAAATCTCTTGCTGCTCTTTGAGTTTTTCTTCTAAAATCTTCTGATCAGTAATATCAACGGCTACAGCAAGCACACCCACAATTTTACCATCCTCATATAGAGGCATTTTTTCAGTTCTAATGTAATAATAATGGCCATCAGTTCTTTTTATTGGCAGTTTATTTTCGAAAATCTTTACGATTTTATCGTGCATAACCTCCTGATCATCGGCTCTAAACTGATCAGCCACCTGCTTCCCCCATTCAAAATCACTATCCATTTTTCCGACTATTTCAGTTCTATCATTTAACCCCGAAATCTTAGCAAGATTATTATTAGAGCCCATATATTGACCATTTTTATTTTTCCAATAAATAAACCCAGGTAAATTAGCAATAATATTGAGTAGAATGGGATCTTTTACGTCTGATGAAAAAATAGAGTTATCTTTTGAAGCAAGGTTATCTGTTAAGTGTTTAATGACATGCTCTAATAGAACTATTTGTCCCTTTTGCTTTTCAATACAATCTTTTAATAAACTAACTAAATGATTGGACATAAATTCCTCTTAAAAATATAATTTTCTAGCTGCTAGGCTCCCTAGAAATCCAAATAAGTTCATAAACGTAGAGAATACTGCTATGACTGTTCCCATAGGTGCTTTAGGTATCTCAATCGCTTTACGGTGTAATGAGTAAAAAACAAGTCCTGTGCTCAAACAAAACAACAAAACACTCCCCATTACCCAAAATAAATGCTTAGGTAAATGCACTAAGGTAAACAAACTTAAAATAAAATAGATTATTGTCAAAAATAGCCCGCCCTTAAGGATTTCCTCTATTGGATAGATTAATAGATGTTTTAAATAAATACCGACAATAAAAAATCCATAAACAAATAGCTGGATTAACCCAAATTGAATGAGGTTAAATTTTAAATAATCCATCAAATAAAAAGGACTTAAGGTATCCCATGCCATTAAACTAGCAAATAAGAAACAAAAAAATAAAGTATAGGCCCAAAATTGAAAACTAGTGAGAATGGTTCGATAATCAAGAAATATTTTCTTTAGCTTTAATCCTCCTGAATTAGCTCTACCTTGGGGCATAAACGCATACAATAAATATAAACTCAAGACTGTAAAACCTGTTAAAGAAATGAATAATTCTCTCCAATTCATCCATTGTAGTAACAAGCTCCCCAATAACGGTCCTAAGGCGGGTGCCAAAACAGTGATGCTACCCATCCATGATATCGTTTTAACCGCTTGTTCTCTTTCCATTACCTCATGAATAGTAGCGTGTCCTGCGACTAAAATAGTGCTAACAACGCAACCTTGTAAAAATCTACCTATAAGAAACCAAATAATTTGGTGGGTAAAGCTACAGAATAAGGTGACGGTTACAAATAGAACACCTCCACCTAATAATATCTTTTTTCGCCCATAATGATCGGCTAGCGGACCCAAAAAGACTTGAAAGAATGAAGCTCCTAGAAACCAGAAGGCAATACTCAATTGCGCCGTAGCATTTGCCACTTGAAAGCTTTTAGTTATTTCTGGCAAAGCTGGCAAAAAAAGATTATTAGAAAAATAAAGTGGTAATTCGTAAAGAATAAGACTGATTGGGAATAACAAGGTTATTTTATTATTGTTCCGTTGCATATTATTGTTATTTTATAAGTAAAAAAAATACCTTAAGGTGTAGCTATTAAGGTATTTTAAAAATAATTTTTGACTAAATAGTATTATTATAGGCATTTATTTCTGAAGAGAAGTTTATTATTAGATTTATAAATACTTTCTTCTCGGATCCCTTGAATTTATTGAAAATCTCCATTTCATTCATTTTATTAAGTAATTTATTTTTCAGATTATTTTCTAGCTCTATCGATTCAATAAGATAATTAAGAATTTTAAAATTTTTTAGCTTTTTTTCCTCTTCTGGGCTTAAATCTTTTTTTAAGAAAAGTAGACTGTTCTCAAAAAAATGAACACTAAATTCTTTTAAATTGAAGTTTTTGATATATTTTTCAAAAATCTGTTGTTCTAATTTATTTTTTTTCGTAAATAAGAGTGGTTTCTTTCTGCGATGATTTTCAAAAAAATTGACTATTTCCTTTTTATCGTCCAAATGTAATGGTTTTCCCTGAAATAATTTTTCTAAAGAGTGAGTTTGCATCATGATGTAGCTCCAAGATTTTTAGGTAGACATACTTTTTCATTGATAAGAAAAGTCCATCCATTCTTAATAGCTATTAACACTATTTCAGCTTTAGAGCGGCACTGCAGTTTATTTTTCAAATCCCTAATGGTCGAACGAACGGTAGTAGTTGATATTTTTAAATAAAGCGCTATCTCAGGGGTAGTGAACGCATGAAGAATACACTTAAACACCTGCAGTTGTCTTTTAGTCAAATTCTGATCTCCAAACGCCTTTCCTAAATATAACCGTTGTTCTTCCAGGTTAAAATAACCCTCTTTCTTGGCTAGCGTGAACCCACTTACACAAATATTGCAGCCTATAATCCCCACAACCTTGTCGTTATCATCTAGAAGAGTTGTTTTGGTAATTAAAAAGTCCTTTATTCCACCCGCTACTTGTATGGACTCAAAATGATTAATTTGAGGTTTTCCGGATATGACTTCTTGATCGGTTGTTCGAAATGATTCGGCTGAAAAATCCTTCCAGATTAAATCGTAGTCTGATTTGTTAAGGATTTGTTGCGGAGAATCAAGGCCTGCATATTCAGCAGTAGAATCATTACACCCTGTATAGTTTAATCGAATATCTTTTTCAAAATAATTTATATTAAGATTACTTAAATTATTTAAAATACTTTGTTTTAGCATTTTATACTCCTTAATTTGTCTTGATTTCTTTACCATTAATTTTCAATTAATAGTATATAATTATAGATATCATACTTCGTTATAAATATTTTATATATATATTTATATACCCCTGCTAAGGAATTACATTCAATGCAAGGGTGTTTATATAAAAAGTTATAATCTATCTTGATGCTCCATTTCATTCCTTTTTTAGACTCTTATAGATTATAAATGAATTATCCTTAAAAAAATCCGTACAAATGTACGTGAAAAATGATAAACTTAATGAAATTTAGCTTTATTTACGTAAAAATAATATTATACTTCACTTCCCTCCTCTTGCTTCTCGTAAAATCTCAGCCATACATGGTATTCTTCAATTATTTTTAGCGCTTCACGAAAAAAAGTCATAAGTTTTTCAACATAATCAATGGCAGCTAATTCGCATTTTTTCCCATCTAAATCACGCCATCTTTCTCCCAATGCAATTAATTGAAAATTAAATTTCCTTTCATACGTCGAAATTAAACAGCAATCCTGAATTGCGTTTTCCAGATCCTCAGCCGAACAAGCTTTTTCTAAAACGGCATCTGCGCCCAAATTGCGATATTTTTCGTCATCATTATTTATATGTGCGCTCCATACTAATAAAGGAGTTGCTAAATTAAGCTGATATTGACGAGCAGCTTCAATGACGTCTGTACCAGGCCTATCCGGTAAACCAATATCAACTATAATCAAGTCATAGGTTTTACTCTGAATTTTTTCTATAGCTGAATTTGCATTGGTAACACTATCAACCCGATATCCTAAATCTGATAAAAAAAAATTCATAATTTTTTGATTAACAGCATCGTCCTCTACGAGCAAAGCCAATTTAATCACACTAATATCTTCTTTTTTTCTTGTCCAAATTTTTATTCCCATAAAAATTCCTTTCTAGTTATTAAAAAAAAAGATTATGGATAATTAATTTATAAAAATATTTACCCCTTAAGGTAGCTTTTTTTAATAAAAAAAATTTTACCTTATAAATATTTAACATATATATACAGTGAATTTTATTTTTAAAATAATCTTAAAAACATCACCCTAAAGGGGTAGAGCATTCAACAATTTTTTTATGCAGAATGAGCATAATATTTTTTAATATGTTCATTAAAATGTATAAATTAGATGATGTAGATCAATATGTAGATTATCTACTTAAACCAAAAAAGAAATGCTATCAAGAATTAGCCAAAGATTATTTAGCCTATTTTGGAAATCAAAAACCTACTAATAATCAAATGATTGTTGCTAAAAACTTGATCATCGATTTATTAACTCGCCAAACCTTAATCTTTGATGAAAAATTATCCATACAAGAAATGAAATGCCTTTATCTTGCTTTTAAGGGTAAAACCGTGGCCTATGCGTCCCAAATATTTTCACTAAACCCAGATACGGTGAAATACTATAGAAGGCAGGGGATAAAAAAGCTTAATTGCCATAATATGATCCAGGCTGCCTTCATCTGTGGGTCAGGAAACTTTCACGCTCATTTGTATGAAAATTTAATTGATATACATATCAATCTATACCATAAAAAAGATCACTCGAAATAATATCGCTTCTTTATTAATTCATACCGTAAAGCTTTTGCAATCGCCTCCTTAGTATTTTTACAAGCCATTTTTTTTAAAATATGGCGTATATGTATCTTGATGGTTTGTGCTGAAATATCCATTAATAAAGAAATTTCATTGGTATTTTTTCCATGTATAAGATGTAATAAGCATTCTTTTTCACGATCCGTCAATTTGTTATTAAATTTAACCGTGCGCTTTAACCAATGAGAGTCGATTAAGGATTGCATCATATTAAGCTGCTCGATGCTGGGTCGTCTATTACCAAAATAATTTAAGTAATTTTTAGCTGCTGCCCTTTGATAATTACTTTCGTCTTCATTTAATTTGCTCTCAAATGAAAAACTCTTTAAGCTTTGTCTAACCATTGTCGGCTTTCTCCGATGATGTGCCAGACAGCGATGGAGTGTTTCTGCACTCTTATCGCTGTCCCCTTAACAGGGTCTGGCGGATTTAATGTAATAATTTATAAAAAACTGCTCCTAATCCTGCAAAAATTAAAGCTAAACAAATCCCCCCTAGAATCAATGAATTTTTAACTTTATAGAGCCCTATTTCTATATCAGTTAATTTCTTGATCAGCCGAATTTCACTGTCTCTGTTTAATGGGGCTAAGTTCATATTCTATTCCTCAGACTAGTTATTAAATAAAGATCGTTTTTTAATGATGAATTCCCTTCTCAATAAGAGAATTAATCGTACTATGGTAGTTTTTAACGACACGCTCAAATTGACGAGTTTCTAAATAAACCTTCGATAAAGTTAAATTGAATTCTTCTAAATTATTTTGAATAAACTGAAGAAACTTATCCTGATCAAAGATTGGTAGAAATTTTCTAGATTGCTTTTTCTCTTTTTCAAGTTCATCGATGATTTTATCAATTAGAATTTCTAATTTAGGTTTTAATTCATCAACATAGATATTAAGTTGTTTAGCTTTACGCGTGAGCTCAACTAAATATTGCTGAACAAGTGTAGGATGATCTAGTATCACGTTAGCCATGATTTACTCTCCAGTAGTAGGTTATGGTTAGCTGGTAGTTGTGGGATGCCAGTCCCCGCTATCAGCGCTTCCTAATTATACCAGTAAACAATTATTTACTGGTATACTCGTATACTATACTGAATAATTTATTTACGTCAATACTTATTTAATGGTTTAATATATACTGTTACCTGAAGCTTTTTAATTTAAACCTTTAATATTTATGGTAAAAATTTCTAAACCTATAAGTAATACGGAAGATAAGTTAGTAAGGATGACTTTTGATGCCCCTGCTTCCTTAAGAAAAGCTTTTAAGGTAAAAGCTGCTTCGGAAGACAAAGATATGAAAGATGTCTTATGTGAATTAATGAGAGAGTATATTAAAAAAATTTGATATTAATTTATATTTAAATTCAATTTATTAATTGAATTGATAATTATATATCTTTTTAGATGTTTTATGCGTAATATTTCGCCTTTAAGACCCAGCTAAGGAATAAAAACAATGTCTAAAAAAGAAATGTTAAAATCAAATCAAGATAGTGCATGGAAGGATATTTTAGATGTCTATTTTAAAGAATTTATGGAGTTTTTTTATCCTGACGTTGCTACGAAAATTGATTGGTTAGCTCCCTATGAACCTTTAGATAATGAATTACAATCCATAACGACTGACGCAATGGTAGGTAAAACTTTCGTCGATAAATTAATGAAAGTGAAGTCACTAGAAGGAAAAGAAGAAGTTGTATTAATCCATATTGAGGTCCAAGGACAGAAAGAAGAAGAATTTTCTAAGCGATTATTTCAATATTATTGCAAACTTTTTACTAAGTACGATCAATCTATTTTAACCTTAGCTATTCTAACGGATAGTAACCAAAGCTGGCATCCAAAGGATTACCAGAGGAATGTTTTTAATTTTTCAGTATTAACTTTTAACTTCAAAACCCACAAATTAATTGATTATCGAACTAAAAAACAGACGCTTGAGGAATCTGATAATCCTTTTTCTATAGTAGTTTTAGCCCATTTAGCTTACATTGAGACTAGAAGCGATCTAGATGCTAGGTTTAAAATGAAATTTTGGCTAACCCGCCGATTATACGAAAAAGGCTATAACCGAGATTATGTAATAAATTTGTTCAAAGTGATAGACTGGGTGCTAGTATTACCTAAAGATCTAGCGCTAGAATATAAAGAAAAGGTCCATCAATTAGAGGAGGCTAAAAAAGTGAGTTACATTACCAGTATAGAACAGTTAGGCCGTGAAGAAGGTCTACAGCAAGGCCGTCAAGAAGGGCGGCATGAAGAAGCTATAGCTATTGCCAAAAATCTACTAAATGATGGTATGTCCCCCAAAGCTGTTCAAAAATTAACCGGATTACCTGAAAAAGAAGTTATGAATTTAGTTGATAAGCATTAATGTCTACGGCTAAAAATGAGTCTACTCGCTATTCTATTAACCCTGAATTTGATGCTCAATTGAAAGAACAATGGGACAAAATAGGGCTTTCTAAAGAAATCCAAGAAGCGCTCTTACAGTTTATGGATGCCGCTGCACTCAATATGTTGAACAAAGAATGCCGCCGTATTGCCCGCTGTCTAGTCGATGAAGGCTTATCTCCTGAGAAAATAAAAAGTATTACCGGCTGGTCTATAGAAGATCTTTATCCTTCTACTGTTTATCATTAATTAATGACCTTTAAGTAAACTTTGATAATTACAGTCTTTAAACCAATAACACTTATCGGCCTTAATCGGACTTCTTGCTTCCATTAAAATAATGGCTTTTTTGTCCGATAGCTGCATAATTTCATCGGGGGTCATTAAAAGGCGGGGTTGGAAGTTAATATT
>DASXLX010000029.1:0-11155 GCA_036495935.1 Candidatus Aquirickettsiella sp. | reverse complement strand
ACGATAGACATTGCGATTAAATTATCATCATGAGCTATATCAATATTGGTTTTTGCTTGATAAGATTTAATAGTAAAAGGTTTACTGTAATCTGATTTAAAAAGATAATACGCTGCACCCAAAGCACCATGGCAACATAGGGGAAGCTCACCTTTTGTAGCAAAAAATCGGAGTAAGTATTGATTTTTATCTGGAATGATAAAAACAGTTTCAGGAAGATTAAAGTGCGTAGCCATTGCTTGCATTTCATCTGTGCTAAGATGAGCCGCATCATCTACTATGCCACAGGGATTCCCGCCCTGATTATTTATAGAAAATACTTTAACAATTTTAACTTTCATAAAATGAATACCATTATGCTAAAACGACTATTTTTAATTTGTATATTAAGTTCTTTTACACTAGTCCAGGGATGCGCTAAATCATCACCTACTCAACTGATTAGCTTGTCGACTAAATCGGTAACTTGCCCAGCTATTCAGGCTTGTTTTACACCAGGGCAAGATTGTACCCATCAAATTACTAGTCATATTTCACAAGCTAAGCATTCTGTTCTCGTTCAAGCTTATAACTTTACTTCCAAAGATATTGCTGATGCGTTAATAGAGGCTAAAAACAGAGGCATTAAAGTTAAAGTCATATTGGATAAAAGCCAACGTACTCAAAAATATAGCTTGCTACATTACATCGTCGATGCAGGTATTCCTGTTTGGATCGATACCAAACCAGCTATTGCCCATAATAAGATCATGATTATTGATGAAAAAGAAGTCATTACCGGTTCCTTTAACTTTACTGATTCAGCTCAAAAAAGAAATGCCGAGAATGTAGTCTTTATTTCAGACACTAAACTTGCCAAAGAATATATTCAAAACTGGGAAAATAGAGAGCATCAATCTATTTCTTATTTATAAAGATAGTCTTCACACATAGTTTTAGCGGCTTCCATTTCTTGAATCAATTGTCGATAAAGTGTATTCGCTTGTTCATTAGGTCCATTTTCTCGTATATAATCATCTATCTGCTTACAGGCTTGCTCCAAACGTTTGGTTCCGCAATAGCTAGCTCCTCCTTGTCTTTTATGCGCAATCTCGCGTATGGCTTGCCAGTTAGATGATTGATGTAAACGAGGCAATTCAACAAGATCTTTTTTTAATCCAAGCACCATTAAATGAATACAGTCCTTAATCAATTCTTCATTTTTTAATACGGCTTTCATCGCATCAATATCTAATACCGCCCCAGAAATTGGACGTATTTCGGCTAGAGAAGAAACTTGATTTACACTTGCATCTGGCACAAAGGTCTTTAATAATTCTACTGCCGTTTCTTTTTTAAATGGTTTTAATATAACGGTATTCATACCCGCATCTAAACAACGCTGTCTATTTTCAACATCAATATGAGCCGTTAACCCAATGATCGGAGTCGTATCGGTTCGCTGCCATTGCTGTAGTCGCATACGATGCGTTAATGCAATCCCATCCATATCAGGTAAACCAATATCCATCAAAATCAGATGGTAATCTTGCTTTTGAACTCGTTGTAAAGCAGTCCTTGCGTCAGCTGCTACATCGATGACACAGTTTAATTCAGTCAAAATACTTTCTGCGATTTTGGCGGCTAATTTATCATCTTCAACCAATAAAATCCTTCTTTGATCAGACGCCAAATCTTGATGACTTAAAGCAATTTTTGACCTATTTTCCGAAGTACTTTTAAATATCTCATTTTCAATTGGTAGAGAGATATCCTCCTCAACCCCAACATTATCCATAACCAAGGGTTCTTGAAAGGGAATGAGACATGTAAAGGCAGTTCCCTGCTTTAGTTGGCTATCTACATAGATTTCCCCTCCCAAATCATCAACAAGTTGCTTTACAATGGATAATCCTAAGCCTAGTCCTTTATAGATACCTTGATGAGCAGGAGTTAAGCGAGTAAACCGAGTAAATATCTCGTCTCGTTTATCTTTTGATATACCTATCCCCGTATCACGAACTTTTATCTCTATTACGTCTTGCTGGGTTTCGTGTTTCTTTAGTTTTATTTCGACATCAATACTTCCTTGTTTTGTAAACCTTAGCGCATTAGTCACTAACTCCAATATAATTCGTTGTAGTCGTACTGGATCCCCTATCAAATAGGGAGGGATTTTCTCATCAATTTCTAAAGTTAAGTCTAATTTTTTTTTGGCCGCCAAGGATTTATTGAGATCGATAATGGCTTGAATAGTTTTCTTAAGATCAAACTTTTTTTTGATTAATGGCATTTCCCCATTAGCAACTTTAATTCCTTCTAAAACTCTATTAAGAAAATTTAATAGCGCTTCACTCGATTGAATAAGATCTTCTGTATATTCTGAAACTTTTTCTGAATCGCCCGCTTCTGACTGAATAATTCTGGCACAGCCCACAATGCCACTTAGGGGAGTACGAATATCATGTCGCATATTTTCTAAAAATTCAGTTTTAGCCTCGTTCGCAGCTTCTGCTCTTTTTAAAGCAACATCTAAATCAAATTGAATTTTTTTAAGTTTAGTTATATCAGTTGAAATCCCTACAACTCCTATGATTTCACCTGCTTTATTTCTTAAAGGCGTTTTATTAGATAAATAATAAAAAGTTTTTCCTTGATCGGTAATAGGAGGTTCCTCTTTGGCAACACTAGGAGTTCCTGTTTTCATCACTGCCAATTCTGTTATTCGATAGGGTTCAAATTCTTTGGTAGGTAATCTGGCGACTTGTGCCATCTGTTCATAAGTTAGCCCTTCTAAATCAAATCCTGACTTTAAATTGAGTTTATGGGCTAACTCATCATTTCCACCCCGTAAAACACAATTTCTATCTAACCAATAAACATTATTCGGCATTGAATGGAGAATATTAGTAAAATAGTAGACAATGTCATCTATATAATCTTTAACTGAGGCTTTCTTCTCTGAAGGGGGATTTCCTGTAATTTTTAAAATCAAAGTTCTTAAATATTCAATAGCTTTTTCTTCTTTCACTGTAACCTCCGGTTTACACAATTTTTGAATCGTAGCGTAAAAAAATATTTATATAGATTGTTTTCTAAATAAATTAAGACTAACTCAATAATAATTTTTTTATATCATAAATAGTATGAATAGATATATATTTATTTAAATAAAATTTAATATCAATAAACCTTAGTTCTGTTTGTAATTTTTTTAGTAAAAAATCTGTATTAATATAGAAAAAATTGTTCAGATCGAAAGTATAAATATTAAATAATCTTCGCAATATTTCTACAATTTTTTTTTCAATATCATTCTCTATTCTTAATCCTTTGTGAAATTCATTATTAAAATTATTGTTTTGTTCTGAGAAAATTAAATAAGCACCTAATTTGGTCCGATCCACTTTTCCATGAGGAGATACAGGAAATGAATTAATTGGAAAGTAAACAAGTGGAATAGAATAGAGCGGTAAATGAGTCTTTAAGTAATCAATATAGTCATTAATTTTGAAGGTTTTGTCGTGTTTAATAAAAGCAACTAAGAATTGTGCTGTCGAATTAAAAGAAGAATGAGGTAAGACTACTGCTTTTTCAATAGTCTGATAAGTATTTAAAATATTTTCGACTTCGAGAAGATCTACCCTAAAACCCATAATTTTAATTTGATTATCCGATCTTCCTAAAAACATTATATTTCCATCCGTTAAATAATATCCAAGATCACCGGTTTTATAAAAAATTTCATTTCTTTTATTTAATATGAATGAAATAAATCTTTTCTGTGTAAGTTCTGGTTGATTTAAATAACCTAGAGAAACACCTTCTCCACCAATATAGATTTCTCCTTGGATCCCAGGTGGACACTCCTTAAGCTCTTCATTAAGGATTTTAATTATTGAATTAGGAAAAGGTTTGCCTAACGGTACTGGAGAAAGTTCATTTAGTGAGGAGATGGATTCATTCCATTCAAAATAAGTACTATCTATTGCCGTCTCCGTAGTACCATAGGAATTAATTAAACGAGCATTAGGACTTAAATAGGATTTAAAATCTTTATATTCTTTAACTGACCAAGCATCTGACCCACAAATAAGCAAACGCATAAAATGTAAATCTAGCTTTTCTTCATAAAGATAAGAAATTAACTTTCTTAGTACAACAGGTGTAAATTCAGCAACCGTTATAACTTCTTTATTTAACAAATTAAAAAGCTTTTCAGGGTTTAGTATTATTTCTGTAGGGCATATCACTAAATGTGCCCCAGACCCAAAAGCCCTTATTATATCCCCAGAACAAACATCAAAACCAAAATTAGCTATTTGTAGATGACAGTCCTCATAAGTTAGATTATAAATTCGCTCCCAAGCATTATAAATACTGAATATATTACCATGGGTGACTATTACTCCTTTTGGATTTCCAGTTGAACCTGAGGTGTAAGCAATATAGGCAAGGGCATTTTTATCCTTAAAATCTGGCAATTCATCTATAGGGAAACCATTACTTTCGTTATCTTTGCTATCTAGTAAAATATATTTACAGTCAGTATTTAAATCTGTTTTTTTATAAATTTCTTCATCCGTAATCATGAAATTTATTCTTGCATCATGAAGAATAAAATCGATCCTCGCTTCTGGATAATTTGGGTCGATAGGTAAATAAGCAGCACCCAGTTTCCAAAGTGCCAAAATACTAACAATTCTTTCTAGGTAATTTCTCGAAAGTAACGCAACAATAGTTCCATTATTTATAGATTTACTTTTCAAATAATGAGCAAATTGATTAGATCGTTGGTTTAATTCTTTATAAGAATAGACCTTATCTTTATAACTCAATGCAGGACGCTCTGAGAAGGATTGAAAATTATCCTTAAATAAGGAATTTAACATAATATTATTGTTATTATTTATATTTTAAATCTAACCAATTTCTAAAGAGGTTAACGAATAAACTTGATCAATTTTTGAGTTTTGTTCATGAAGTAATTTACTCTCTCCTTTATACATTCGTTTAGTTTCAAGTGTTTTATACAACCCAAATTGGGTAGCTAATTTTATAGCCGATTTATTTGGCTCTGGAATATCTAGTTGCATTAATTTATCTTTAAACTTGGAATAAAATCCCTCATATAATGCTTTGGCAATTTTTTCATTTTTAGCAAAAAAAGGAGCAATCTTATAACCGTTTACACATTTACTAACAACGCCGTAACCACAAATTTTTTCATCTTCAACTGCTGCTAATAGATAAGAGTCAGGCATTTCTATCCATTTTCGTAAAAAAGATTCTCGCACAAACGAAAATACATTTGCATCGAAATCGATTAATTGATTAATATCTAAGGTTTCTCGCCCTATTATTTTAATCTTTTCTTCAGGCTCTAGAATGGTATACATTTTGGATTTGAAAGTGCCGGAAAATCTAAAATTGTTATAAAGGGGCCTAAAACCATATTTTTTTTGATAGCTTTCTACCTGCTTTTTTACTCCATTAAGTCCCATTAAAGAACAACTGTCCAGTTCTGATAAAACTGTTTTCGCTAATCTTTCTCCTACTCCTTGCTCTCTAAAGTTTGAATCAACTATATAAATTCCCAAGAAGGCATAATCTTTGGAGTAACGTACGGCGGATAAAGAAGCAATTAATTGATTATTCAAAAATAATCCTTTATGCCCACTCTGAAAGGCTTTGTAAAAAGGTAAATATTCATAAATACCCGGATTCCACCCCTCTTTTTTAGCCCACACTTTAATGACCTTTTCAAATTCCAGTAATTGTAATGTACGTATATTAAATTTACTTTCAGCTTGGGCAGAGAAAGCCGGATAATAATTTTTAATAGTGTTTAATGAAGTTTTTAATAAAGATTTCATGATAATTAAATAAATTTCTAATTACAAATTTTAGGGGTCGCGATTATATACTATAAAATAGAGCGCAACGAATGCTGACTTGAATCTCTAATTACCTATAAAAAAACATTAGTGTTATTGGCTTAGAGATTTAAAACTCTCACTATAATTGCACGCTTTGTTAAAAATCGAGTCTCCTAGCCGCTAAGCTTCCTAAAAATCCAAATAAATTCATCATAGCAGAAAATACCGCTATAATCGTACTTATAGGTGCTTTAGGCATCTCAATCGCTTTACGATGTAATGAGTAAAAAATGAGCCCTGTACTAAAACAAAACAATAAAACACTTCCCATTAACAAAAATAAATGCTGAGGTAAGTATACTAATGTCCATAAACCTAAACTGAAGTAGATTATAATCAAAAATAATCCACCTTTTATGATTTCCTCTATAGGGTATCTCAACAAATTTTTTAGATTTATCCCGAGAATAAATACTCCATAAACTAACAACTGCATCAAACCAAATTGAATAAGATTAAATTTTAAATAATTCATCAAGTAGAATGGACTTAAGGTATCCCAGGCCATTAAACTAGCAAATAAGAAGCAAAAAAATAAAGTATAAGTCCAAAATTTTAAGCTAGTAAAAATATTTTGATAATCAAAAAATATTTTTTTTAAGTGTAATTTTTCTGAATTAAATCTATCGTCAGGCATAAACACATAGAGCAAGTATAAACTTAAGGCTGTAAAACCAGTTGAGGCAATGAATAATTCTCTCCAATTCATCCATTGTAGTAACAAACTTCCCAATAAGGGCCCTAAGGCAGGTGCTAATACAGTAATGCTACCCATCCATGATATCGTTTTGACCGCTTGTTCTCTTTCCATAATCTCATGAATAGTCGCATATCCCGCTATTAAAATGGTGCTCACAACACAGCCTTGAAAAAATCTACCGACAAGAAACCAAATGATCGAATGGGTAAAACTGCAGAGTAAGGTTACGCATAAAAAGAGAACTCCTCCGCTTAGCAATACTTTTTTCCGCCCATAATGATTTGAGAGTGGTCCTAACATAACTTGGAAAGCTGATGCCCCTAGAAACCAGAAAGCAATACTCAATTGGGCGATAGCATTAGTTACATGAAAGCTTTTAGTTATTTTGGGTAAAGCAGGGAAAAAGAAATTATTGGATAAATACAAAGGTAATTCGTAAAGAATTAAGCTTAATGGAAACAATAGCGTTGTACTTCTATTTATTGCCGTATAATTCTTATTTTTAACCAATTGGCTTAACATGCTTTTAATATTCCATTTTATTGATTTTTCTTTAAACATTTTTGAATCAAATTTTTTAATCCATTAGGTAAATCCCATTTAACTAACGCACCATCAGCCCCCCAAGATAGAAATTTTTCTTCGTCATTTTTATTAACAAAGGCACTCCATACAATTAGTAATGTATCTGTATTCAATTCACTATCACGTACATATTGAATGACGTCTTTACCAGATGTTCCATATAAGCGGATATCGACTATAATTAAATCGTAAGTGAAATTCTCTATGAATTGAATGGCCCTACTACCATCATTAGTTAAATCAACCTGATACTTGAGTTGTCGTAAGTAGTAATGCATGATTTTTTGGCAAGCCTCATCATCTTCCATTAACAATGCGCGATTAAAAATATTAACCTCTTGTTTTTGTTCTTCCTGCTGCCCCATGTGAATCCCTTTTTGATCATTTAAAAAAACATTATGGTAAAATTTATCTAGATAAAAACCCCCAAAATTTTAGGTAATTTAATTTTTAATCTTCCCATAATACTTAACAGCCGCTTCTGTAATATTAGTTGCACTTATTTTTTTTATACTATCTTCTCGATATTCTCGTGCCGTATGAAAACCGACATTTAAAATATTAGCTGTATCTTTAATAGTTTTACCTTTTCCAGCTAAATAGAGACATTTTCTTTCCTGATCAGTAAGAATATTAAATTCTTTAAAATAACGATATTGAAGCAAATGGATAATTTCATTTAAGTGATATTTTTTTAAGGTGGGATTATAAAAAAATGCCAAATAATCCTTTCCTAAGTCCCAATAAAAATGGTCTATTTTTTTAGATATTAACTTTTTAAATTTCATTATTTATTATCCTTTAGAAAAAAAGTAAACTAAATAATGAACTTGATTTAATTTAAATACATCGGCCTTTTGGCCACTTGATAAAATTTAAAATATCTGTTAGGGCAATAACTGATACTTTCTCGCAACTGCTGTTGCTTCAGTTATGTTTCTACAAAACAATTTTTGTAAAATAACCTCCCGAACTGATTTTGCGGTAGAAAGAGCGATGTTTAAAAATTTAGCAATTTCTTTTAATTTATAACCTCTTGACGCAAGTTCGATATATTCCTTTTCTCTAGTGGTTAAAGAAGCCGTTAATACAATAGAGGCTTTAACAAAAATATGAGAAAGAAGCTGAATTGTATGCTCTAATACTTTAGAGCTTGGATTATTATTCCCAATAAAACTAAGATGATAACGAGCTAATAACTCGGAAAGTTGAACTTCTGCGTCATTAATTTTCTTTAAAAGATTTTCAGCTTTTACTGTTCTACTTTTAGGCATGTTTTTAAATAATTCCAAAAATTAAAAAGCATGCCTTTTAAGTCAGTCAAAACCACCCCCAAAATTTTGGGGGGCATTAAATCGTCTCTTTTATATCCAAATACTTAATACCTAAAATTACTGCAGCTGTTAAATTTGCGGCATTAAGTTTTTTAATTGCTGAATTTCGATATCCTATTGCCGTATTAAAACCTAATTTTAGGATCTGCGCCGTAGCCTTAATAGTTTTCCCCTTACTCGCTAAAAAAAGGCACCTTTTTTCCTGTGGGGTTAATCGTTTATCCAACATAACGACTCGTTTTACTTCTGTTTCACAAAGTATAGATTTCATTTCTTTTATGTGAATTTGGGTGGGTTTCGGATTACCAAGATATATAAGATAATCCTTAGCAAAATTCTCGAAAAATTTGTCTTCTTTTTCAGAAAGCTTGTTTAACAAAGCTTCGCGATATAAGCTGCGTTTAACCATTGTCAACTCCTGGTTAGGTGATGATGGCCAGGCATCGGTAGAGTGTTAGTTGCGCCCTATCGGTGTCCCCTTTAGGGGTTAGCCAATTTAATAATTATGTTTAGTTTTATTTATTGGTTAGTGAATCAACATATAAACTCCTTCTAAGGTGATTAAGATCACTGACAACCCTAAGAATGCTTTTAAGAGAGATCGCTTGATCTTAAAGAGATGAGCTTCAAGCCGATCTAATTTTTGAACCAAACGAAATTCACTGTCTCGAAAGGGCATTGGGTCTGGTCTCATATTTTTAGTCCTCGTTATGTTTAAAAGATTCTCTCTTTTGTTTAAAAATCTTGCTTACTAAAGTTAAATATATGCTATCTCCTCTTTTTCTAATTTTCCTAAAGCTTTTGAATAGATCTCAAAGCCATTAAAAGCTTCAATTTCTTTAGCCGCTTGTCGAAGGTGTTTAATTCCGGTTATTTGGCAAAGATTTAAATCTTCAAAGTCTTTAACGGGTATCTGTCCTTTATCAAGTAGATTATGTGAGGATTTCGTATACTCTTGCATAAGTGATAGAAGATCTTTTAATGCCTCTATTAAATCGTTTAGTTTGGAAGAGATTTCGTAAGCCTGTGACAGATAATCACAAGCGGGTTGTTTTAGATGGGCGAATTGCTCTAGACTGGCATCTGCGGTCATAACTAACTCCTATAAAGTTGGTTGTGTTAAATGTCTCCAAGGTCTGAACACCTTGGAGAACGCTTTTTTAAACTTTCAAGTTACAATATATAATATTGACGTCTTGACGTCAATATTAATTGAGAGGCAATTTTTCTATTTGCTCAATGACTATTTCAACCATTGTTTTATCTTGTTTAGCAGCATAAATCTTTAGTTTTTTGTGTAATTCAATTGGCAATCGTATGGGCAGATTCTTTTTTATTTCAGTATTTGCTTTAACTTTAAATATTTGCTTTCTTGGCATTAAAAAACCTACTTAGTATGTATATGACCTGCTGCTAATTGATGTAAAATACTAGCGATATAAGTATGAGGTCTCAACCCGCGTTCTGCTGCCATTTTTCTAATAATATGCATATCTACCGTCTGAACACTAACGCTTATTTTCTCTTTTTCCTTGAAATAATTGGCAGCGGCTTCTTTAGCTAAATTAACTTCTTGTTTTAATTTCTTAGTACTTTTCCATTCACCACGATCAAATGAGTCAGATAATTTTTTCTCTTCATCATCTAGATCAAAAATAGGTTGTCGTTTTTTAGACATACATGATTACCTCTCATTTAGATATTTTTTAGTTGCCTTTCTGCTCGGAAAAATGGTTTTTAAAAAAATATAATTTTTTTCCTTAACAAATGGGACTAAATAAATATACGAATCAATTTCTATGACATACATCTCTTGTTTAGGATATTTTTTAATATTAGGATGTTTAATTACATCTATAGGCCCTAGTTCTTCCAATACAGAAATGATTTCCTCAAAACTAATGCCACGCTTATCAATTAACAGAGCATTTTTTTGGGGATCAAAACAATAAGTAAGTTTGTTTTTCAAACTACACCCTAATATATTAGTAACAAAAGTAGCCTATTATATGTCATTTAATCACTTTTTTGTTATTCATTATTAATAAGCATCTCTCTTAGCACCTGACCAATTTAAGGGTTTGCTGTATTATATAAGCCAAGAGGGCGAGTCCAAGGATTTTAAAGGGTTTTACTCTTCTTTGTCCGAAGCACTACCAAATTTCAGAGAGGATATTATGACTTTAGCTCAACAATTAAAACAAGAAGGCCTAGAACAGGGCCTTAAACAAGGCGAGCACCGTAAGGCTGTTGCTATTACCAAAATTCTTCTAGCTGAAGGAAAGTCTCCAGGAGCTGTCCAAAAACTAACCGGTCTTTCTGAAAAAGAAGTCATGATTTTAGTTGATAAGCATTAATGTCTACGGCCTGCACCGCGACTCGCCTTTTGGCTTTTTTGATAATCATCTGAGACGTGTTTTGTTTGTCTTTGTTGCATCCCTACTACAGCTGCATCTGAAATCAACTGTGTCGCTAAACTTTCAACATCGAATCGACCTCGCACTACACTACTCATACCTGCTACCGCAATATCCGATACCATACGTTGTGCTAAAGGATTATCCAGTTTTATTTTAGGACTTAAGCCTGCTGATCCCATGGCTAAAGCAACACCCGCT
>DASXLX010000028.1:0-27037 GCA_036495935.1 Candidatus Aquirickettsiella sp. | reverse complement strand
CAAGTTATAAGAGCAACTTTTGTACAAATAATAGACAATAAAATTATATAAAATATTGTTTATTCAAATAATAAAAGATTGCAGCATGAATAAGTACAAACAACTTGATTTTAGGAAACGATGCCAAATTTATGGGTTATGGAAAGCAGGTTACAATCAAACGGAGATAGCCAAAGAAATAGGCGTTAATAAATCAACAATTAGTCGGGAATTTAAACGTAACACACAGCTTATGCGTACCCAATGGGGTTGTTGGCAATATAAAACGCACTATGCTCAGACTTATGCCGATGAAAGACATAAGAGTAAACTTAAACATATTAAATTAACTAAAGCAGTTGAAAAATTTGTTGATGAAAAAATTCAGTTCGAATGGAGTCCTGAGCAAATTAGTGGTTATGCAAAACGTCACAATCTGTTTTCAATAAGTCATGAATGTATTTATCAATATATTTTGAAAGACAAACAAAAGGGCGGTAGTTTATATAAACATTTGCGTCATCAAAGCAAAAGATATCGTAAGCGCTATGGAAGCCCTAAAAGGCAAGGAGCAATAAAAAACCGCCGTTTTATTGACGTACGACCATCTATTGTGGATCAAAAACAACGATTAGGTGATTGGGAAATCGATACCATCATAGGTAAAAATAGGAAACAAGCGATTGTTACACTGGTTGAACGAGTAAGTAAAACGACAATATTGAGTAAAGTTAAAAATAAGACTGCTGACTTAGTTTCTTCCTCTATTATTTCATCCATGAAGCCAATAGCTGATAAAGTTTTGACGATCACGGCGGATAATGGAAGCGAGTTTGCGTATCACGAAAAAATTAGTCAGGAATTAGAAACTGACTTTTATTTCGCACATCCTTATTCCTCATGGGAACCGGCCTCAATGAAAATACGAATGGCCTAATTAGACAGTATTTGAAAAAGGGTCTGATTTTAGCCACATTACAGAAAATGAGCTTGGATCTATTATGGATAGATTGAATAACCGACCGAGAAAATTATTAGGTTTTGCTACACCAAAGGAGATATTTTATGTAAACTCATGCCAATAGATAGTTAAGAAAAGGCGTTGCACTTATGATTTGGATCCGCCTGTGATCTATACTAAGCTTCGCCGATAATACGCACTTCAGGTATCAAGCGAATATGAAATTTGTGGAAAACACAGTCAGCAATTTTTTCAATTAAGGCTTCAATATCAGTAGCACTGGCATGGCCATTATTAATAATAAAATTAGCATGCTTGTGCGATATTGTGGCATCACCAATAGTTAAACCTTTAAGCCCACACGCTTCGATCAAGCGTGCTGCATAATCACCAGGAGGATTGCGAAACACCGAGCCACAATTTGGTTCGTTAGTTGGCTGAGTGTCTACACGATATTTAAGTAAAGAGCGAATCTTGCTTAACGCTTTTTCTTTATTACCTGGTTTTAATTCAAATTCAGCAGCCAAATAAAATTCATCTGGAAATACACTGACACTCCGGTAAGCAATTTCATATTCATTAGGATAACGAATTTTTTTTTCGCCTTGACGATTAATAGTAAGGACTGACTTGACTATATTCCAGGTTTCAGAGCCATCGCATCCTGCATTCATGACCAAAGCGCCGCCAATAGTTCCAGGAATACCCGCTAAAAATTCAGCACCGATTAAGTTTTTTCTTGCTGAAAATCGAGCGAAGGCTGGCGAAGCGACACCTGCTTCTGCATAAAGCGTCACAGCGTCGATACTTTTTAATTTTTTTAGTGCACCTTGTGTGACAACAACGGTGCCCTTGATGCCACCATCGCGTATCAGTGTATTGCTTCCCAAGCCTAAAAAAAACAAAGGTTCTTGCTTAGGTAACTGTTTAATAAAGTGAATTAGGTCGTTCATATCTGCAGGTTTATACAGACGATCTGCTTTACCACCGACTTGCCATGAAGAATATTCGGCCAGTGTTGCGTTTTCTATAAGTTGACCGCGTAAATTTTGCATAAATTGGACTCACAGTAGTTGGGTTTTTTTGAAGTATACCGCGTAATGAAGCAACCTTCGTTTATTCAGATACATAAGGATTGCGAGTTGAGCGGCAGTCAAAAATTCAAGTGTGAAAAGTCTATTCATTATCAATTGAGAGCGCTAGTTTTTGTGCAATACTGCCAATATCGCCTGCACCTTGTAATAGCAGAACATCACCGTCCTGAATAACTTCATCTAAAGTTTGAGTAAGATTTTCTTTATCTTCGATATGGATAGGACTTGATTGATTATTTAAACGTATTGATTCTAATAAATCGGCGCTATCTGCGCCAGGTATGGGTGTTTCTCCAGCTGAGTAAACATTTAGCAAAAGCAAACGATCAACCTCGGATAAAATTTCTACAAAATCTGCAAACAAATCGCGTGTTCGTGTGTAACGGTGTGGTTGGTAAGTCATGACTAAACGTCGGTCAGGCCATGCGTTACGAATGGCTTTTAAAGTAGCAGCAATCTCGCGCGGATGATGCCCATAATCATCTATCAATAAAGCATGTCCTTGTCGGCATTTCAGTTTTCCTAATATTTGAAAACGTCGATCGACACCACTAAAATGAGATAAAGCGCCCAGTATCACATCGTCTTTAATGCCGAGCTCGGAAGCAACGGCAATAGCGGCTAATGAATTTAAAGCATTATGTTCGCCAGGGAGGTTTAAAGTTATATCGAGCGGTTTTTTCTTTGGCCGATTGACGGTAAAGTAATTTTTAATCCCTTTTTGCTGAAAAGAAGTAATACGAATATCAGCATCTTTACTAAATCCATAGGTGATAATAGGACGCATAATATCAGGTAAGATCGATCGGACAAATGGATCATCACAGCACATAATGGCTAAACCATAAAAAGGTAAATGCCATAAAAATTCCAAAAAGCTTTTTTTTAGTTGCTGAAAATTACCATCATAAGTTTCCATATGGTCAATATCGATATTAGTCACAATAGCAATCATGGGTTTCAAATAAAGAAAAGAAGCATCACTTTCATCGGCTTCAGCGACTAAATAACGGCCAGCGCCTAAACGTGCATGTGTACTGGTGCTATTCAATTTGCCGCCAATAATAAACGTTGGATCCAATCCTCCTTCTCCTAGTAAGCTGGCTACTAAACTCGTTGTGGTTGTTTTTCCGTGTGTTCCTGCAACGGCAACACTATAACGAAAACGCATCAATTCAGCGAGCATCAAGGCCCTGGGAACGACGGGTACCAGCGCATTACGTGCGGCCACAATTTCTACATTATCGGGGGAGACAGCACTAGAATAAACAATCACATCGGCATCACATATATGTTTTTCGTGATGACCCAGTTGGATCTCAGTGCCTAATTTTCTCAGGTGTTGAGTCATGGCATTTTCTTGAAGATCAGAACCGGATATAATGTAACCTTCATTTAACAAGATTTCAGCAATACCACCCATGCCAGCGCCGCCAATTCCTACGAAATGGAGGTGTTGTATACGTCCCATTTGATGGTCAACAAAAGGGATTTTCATGGCTAAAAACCTATATTTTGGAGTGAGGAAGCGTATTGTGGCATTAGTTGACTTATATCTTCAACTTTTGCTTATACTCATTGTATTGAAGATGCAAAATATATTCATGTTATATAGCAGTTTTGGATAAGATGCTTAGATTAAAAAACTGCTATTTATCTACTTTAAAGCCAAATTGGATTAAGCGATATTCATAATCGATACGCAACAATAAAGCTAGCATGATGCAAATCATGAGTAAACTGCTTCCTCCATAGCTCATGAGGGGTAATGTTAAACCTTTCGTGGGTAAAACGCCGGTATTGACACCAATATTAATCATGACTTGTAAAGCAATGTTTAAACCGATGCCATAAGCAAGATAAGCTGAGAAACGCTGGCCAATATTAAAACAACGATTGCCTATATATAATGCCCGCCAGACTAATAGTGAAAATAATAGAATCATAAATAATCCGCCGATCAAGCCTAGTTCTTCGGTAAGCACGGCAAACAAAAAATCTGTGTGTGCTTCAGGAAGATAAAATAATTTTTGTATGCTTTCCCCCAGTCCCACGCCAAACCAACCTCCACGACCAAAAGCAATTAATGATTGAGTTAATTGATAGCCTGAATCAAATTGGTTAGCCCAGGGATTAAGAAAAGTTGTTAGACGTGCTAAACGATAAGGTGAGCTAACCGCTAAGATACCTAAAATAATTGCTACACCGGTTAACAAAACAATAAATTGCCAAATTCTTACGCCCGCTAAAAATAACATTCCTAAACTAGTGACCAATATCACTGTGGCGGCTCCAAAATCAGGCTCGCGTAAAAGTAAAAAAGTAATGACCGCAAGAACCATTAACGGTTTGAGAAAGCCACGAATTTGATTTTGCACCTGTTTTTCTTGGCGTACTAAATAACCAGCTAGATAAACAATCATGGTTAATTTGACGAATTCAGAAACTTGTAGTCCAAATGGGCCAAAACCTAACCAACGCATACTTCCATTAACTTGTCTGCCGATACCAGGTAATAAAACTAAAAAAAGTAAACCAATACTGAGTATTAACAACGCAAGACTGATTTGTTGCCAATAAGAGGTTTTTATTTGAACTACAATTATTCCAGCGGCGATTCCTAAGATTAAGTAAAACAGTTGATGGAAAAAAAAATGAAAAGATTGGCCATACTGATGTTCAGAAATCACAATTGAGGTTGAAGCGACCATTAATAAACCGAATGCAAGTAAAGTAGCAATGACAACGAGCAACCAACGATCATACAAAACGATGGATGTCACATCGGAATTGCTGGTTTTTGACATATCAATGGATTCCCCGCGCTAAATTGCTAAAAACATCACCACGCTCTTCATAATTTTTAAACATATCCATGCTGGCACATGCAGGAGATAAAAGAACAATATCACCTTGAGTTGCAATTTGATGAGCTACTTTTACGGCCTGCGCCAAATCAGCAGACATATCGATGGCCGTGCTTTTTTCTAATGAGTTTTTTAATAAAGCAGCATCTTGGCCAATTAAAATCATTTTTTTAACATAACGCTTTATCGGATCATTTAACAATGAAAAATCGGCGCCTTTAGCTAAACCTCCAGCAATTAAAATAATTTTACCTGAAATGGCTGGGCCTAATCCATTAAGCGCGGCAAGGGTTGCACCAACATTGGTTGCTTTAGAATCATTATACCAAGTTACACCTTCATGCTCTTTAATCCATTGGCAGCGGTGAGGTAAACCTTTAAATTGACACAATGCAATTAGCATGGCTGATGTGGATAATCCAATTGCATGGCCTATCGTTAAAGCAGTCAAGGCATTGGTCCAATTATGTCGGCCTTTAATAGGTAATTTTTCAACAGGCAATAAAATTTGATTCCCTTTTGCAAAATAGGTTTTTTGATTAATGATTTGCAAACCAAATTCTTTTAAATCAGATTTTAGTGGTTCTAAACCGAAACTGATTATTTTTTTTGCTTTAAATTTAGGATAAGTATCTGAATCTTCTCGATTCCATAAAGCTATTTCACATTCTTGGTAAATTCGTTGCTTTGCTTGTATATAGGCAGTTAAGGTTTTATGACGATCTAAATGATCAGGGCTGATATTTAGTATGCTTGCTAATTTAGGACGCAAACTGTAAGTAGTTTCTAATTGAAAACTTGAAATTTCTAATACATAAAAATCGGGTATCGGTTCATCAAGCAAATCTAATACCGGTTTACCGATATTTCCTCCCACTCCAACCTTTAGTTTTGATTGATCTATCATATTTCCCACTAAGCTAGTCACAGTCCCTTTGGCATTGCTACCAGTAATCGCGATGATAGGTGCGCGAGCGTGTTGGGCAAATAATTCGATATCACCGAAAGGTTTAAGTTTATATCGCTTAATGGCACTGCAAATATTTTTCTCGTTGAGATCAACACCGGGACTGACAATCAACTCTTTACAATTTTGGAAGTGTTGCGGATTAAAAGGTCCTAAATAATAGGCAACGCGCGGAAATTTTTTTTGAAATTCCGATAATCTTGGTGGATTTAAACGACTATCCAGGAGCGTAAAAGGCAAGTTTAATCGGGTAAAATAACGTGCACAGGAAAGCCCAGTTTCACCTAAGCCAATGATCAAACGGGTATTACAAGAATTAGACAGTGGCATCAATGACTCCGCCTCCCAAGCAGGTTTGACCTTGATAAAAAACAACCGATTGACCAGGTGTAATTGCTCGCTGAGGTATTTCAAATTCTACTAGATATTTATCGTTGCTTGAAGGTTTGATTAGGCAAGGCGTTTCAACTTGCCGGAAACGCGTTTTTGCTGTGCAATACAATGGGTTGTTGAGAGGACAATCGTTGATCCAATGCAATTGTGTGCAGGCCAAAGCAGTCGAAAAAAGCTGAGGATGGTCGTGTCCTTGTACCACGATTAAAGTATTTCGTGCGAGCTGCTTATCGGCGACATACCAGGGCGATCCAGATTTTTCTTTCCGACCTCCGATGCGCAATCCTTGGCGTTGACCTAAGGTGTAAAACATCAGGCCATCATGTTCTCCAATGACTTCACCGGTTAATGTTTCAATCTTGCCTGGCTGCGCAGGGAGATAGGCTTGTAAAAAATGTTTAAATTTGCGTTCACCAATAAAGCAGATACCGGTACTATCTTTTTTAGTTGCATTAAGAAAACCTGCTTGATTAGCGATTTGTCGTACTTTCAATTTGGTAAGATTGGCCAATGGAAATAAGGTTTTGGCCAATGGCTTTTGACCTAAAGTATACAAAAAATAGGTTTGATCCTTATTTTTATCGGCACATTTAAGTAATTGATAGGTGTTATTTTCATGAGATATTCCCGCATAATGGCCGGTGGCAATAAAATCGGCGCCGCATTGTAGGGCATAATCAAGAAAAGTTTTAAATTTAATTTCCCTATTACATAGGATATCCGGATTGGGTGTGCGACCTAATTGATACTCGGCTAGAAAATGTGTAAACACACGATTCCAATATTCGGCTGCAAAATTAATAGTATGCAATGGAATCTCTAATTTATCGCAAATAGCTTGTGCATCCGCAATATCGGCACTGGCAGAGCAGTAATCTTCGGTGTCGTCTTCTTCCCAGTTTTTCATAAACAGCCCTTCGACTTGATAGCCTTGCTCTTTAAGCAACAAAGCAGTCACTGAGGAATCCACGCCCCCCGAGAGGCCGACCATAACACGTTGTTTTTTCATGTAATTTTTTAAATTTGACCTAAGTCATATTATTATGAGAATGCTTGTGGATTAATTTACCTCCATTTAGGCTAACTTTCTAGTTATTCAATGAGCGCCATCCCTAATTTACGTTAAGCTACTCTAATTATCAGTAGAATAGCCGAAAGATCTATTTTTTCTTTTTTATTATTTATTTATTTATTAAGTTTTTATAGTCTTGTTTAATGCTGGCTACATCATGTGGAGGAGAGAAAATAGCCGCCAATTTACCTTCAGGATTGATTAAATATAAAGTCCCGCTATGGTCAATTTGGTAGTTATTTTCCGAAGATTTGCTTTGCTGAGCTTGAATATACACCACGCCCATTTGTTTGCTCAGTTGCTGGATTCCTGCTAAGGGCCCGGTAAGGCCAATAAAATTAGGATTAAAGGCTTTAACATAAGATCCCACTACTTTTGGTGTATCTCGTCTAGGATCGAGTGTAATAAATATTACTTGCGGGAGAGGGGTTTTTTCGGCTTTTAATTCAGTATAAAGTTGCGTCAACATAGCCATTGTTAACGGGCAAATACTTTGACAATAAGTGTAACCAAAAAATAGTAAGCTGAAATGACCTTTTAAACTATGGTTAGTAAATGGTTTGCCTAGTCTATTTACTAGATGAAACTCAGGTATTAATTGAGGTTGATCGATGCTAGTTCCCGCAATGGGTAGCGTTACTCGCGTTTTTTCAGTATGCCAAAGATTAACACCTAAGCCTAAGACTAAAGCGAGTATAGCAAAAATGATAAAGGTTAAAAATCTTTTATTAGGGACAGGGCAGGTCATTAAATATTCCTCATTAAAGAATGGTCCATGAATAAACATGCAAACAGCATGAGTAAATAAAAATTCGAGTAATGAAATGTTTTTATCGCTGTTGTGGCTTTAGTTTGCTTTAATAAATTAGTCGCTGCAACTATAAATCCTGTATTTAATAACAAAGCAGCAATTAAATAAAAATATCCACTCATGCCTATGCTGAATGGTAACAAACTGATTCCAGTTAGAAGCAAAGTATAAAGTAAAATTTGTTGCTTAGTAAAAGCAATACCATGCGTCACTGGCAACATAGGCAAGTTACTTTTTGCATAGTCGTTATGTCTTGCAATAGCCAATGACCAAAAGTGCGGAGGTGTCCAAATAAATATAATTAACACTAGGATTAAGCCGCCCGGATCAATATTTCCTGTTACTGCTGTCCAACCCAGCAAAGGAGGTGTTGCACCTGCTAAACCACCGATGACGATATTTTGCGCGGTATATTTTTTTAAATATAAAGTATAAATAAATGAATAAACAAGTAAACTTGAAAAGCTTAAAAAACAAGTTAATAAATTACTTGATAATCCTACTATGACTAATCCAAATAAACTGGTGGTTAACGAAAATAGCAAAACATGCATAGAAGAAATTTTTTTTTGTGGTAATGGTCTTTGTTCAGTCCGTGTCATTAAGCTATCCAATCGATATTCTAATAAATGATTCAGTGAGCCTGCAGAAATGGCTACTAAACCGATGCCTAATAATGTAAATAAACTTAGTTGTAAAGAAATCGGTTTCGAAGCAGCGAGTGACATACCGACCCAAGCGGTAATTAACATTAAACTCGTGACACGCCATTTTCCTAATTCTAAATAAATTCGCGTCTTACTAACCAGATAAATAGTAAAATTCTTCAACATGTTTTTCCTTATACTTTTCAACACATCCTTCATTCTGTCGAAAAAATTATACGAGAATAATGCTATTAGTGAAAGAGTTTCAGAGAATTTAAAAATAAATTATTAACATTTTAATGGTAAATTAAATAACTTTTTATATAATAATTAAAAAAAAATAACTGGACAAAAATAATTTAATAATGATAAATTGTGTTCGTTAAAAATTCATATTTTTAATTTAAGAGAAAAAATAATAAATAAAAGAGGTTGTTATGCCATTAAATTCTCATTCTAAATCGCCTTATCCAGACTTACTGAATACTAACCCCGAAAAAGAACAAGAACTTTATTCTTCAGATTTAGGAAATACAAAATTGTATGTTCTAAATAATGGTATTGGAAAAATCAAGTTTATATGTATTGAATTTGATGAAAAGTCGAAATTTTTTTTTGCAAAGAAATATAATTTTGATGCTTTTCTAAATGAGAAAGGAAAAGGAAAAATTTTTTATCTGGCTATAGGTGTTAAAGAAAATAAAATTAATGAAATTCTTAATGAAACAGGAACTTTTTTAAAGTTATCAATTAGCTTGTCTAATGCCATAGAAAAAAATATGGATGCTTTTAAGCAAGATAAAATTAAAAAGACAATATCCCACTTTAAAACGAAATATAACTCACTATTTGTAGAATATAAGGCCTTCGAAGAGTTATATCAGGCGTATGATAGACAAACAGGAGAAAATGTATCTGATAAACTAAATATATTATTGAATGAAAAATTTTTTCCATTGTATAAAACTTATCAAGAAAAAGAAGACAAATATGGGACTCAAGATGTTATCTCATTAAAAAAAATATTAGATGAAGGAGAAAAAGAATATAAATCAGCTATTGAACAACATCAACATTACTTTACAAATACATTTAAGCTTTTAGAAAAAAAATTTAAAGACATCACAGATAAATTTAACAATGAAATAGTTCAGTTGGAAAATAAAAACGAGACTGAAAAACGAAAAGAACGATTAGATAGTCTTAAAGCTAAAGTTGAAATACTTAAACACGATTGTGAAAATACCTGTCATGAAGATGGGTTATATTCTAAAAAAATAATTGAAGATCACAATATACTTACACAAAATATCTGTTTTTTATTGAACAACTTGAATGAACTTAAGTGGAAAAGTTTTACGGAAGAAGAAATAAATGGACTAGAGAAAAAAAATAACGAATATGTAAGAAATCTCGAAATTTTCAAAAAGAGTATTAACGATTTAACTTTAGATAAGGCTAACCAAGATACCGAAGAAGATTTTACCCCAAGTGTAAACCCTTTATTCGTCGAATTAGGAAAACTTTTAGACGAGATTAAAATTTATAAACCTAGTAAAGGTAAAGAAAAAATAAAAGAAAATTTAGAAAAAGAAATTAATAACATATTGGAACAGCAATGCAATTCTCACGGAGATCTTATTAATGCTATCAATAAGGCCGATAAATTTATTAAAGATAACATTAATGAGGCGAGCTCTTATACAGGAGGAGCTGTGGGTAGGCTTTTTGGCAAAGGTCAATCTATTCTTGGCGAATTAATGCATAAGTTGCAGGAGTTATTGGGTAAATTTTTGGAATTATTTCCAAATCATAATTTTGTTTCTTCTATGTCATCAGTTAGCCATTAAAAAAAGACTTGGTTAAAAGGGACATTTTAACTGTCCCTTTTAATCAGTATTAAGAGTACAATAATAAGAGTCATATATGTCATTATTGACAGCATTTAAGAAATTTTTAATTAATAAAAATACTTCTGATTATATAAAAAAAAGGGATGTCATTTCATCAAAAAGAATTTCCGAGATAAACTTTTGGGAGGTCTATAATGAAGCCAATGAACAATATAATAAAACTATTCAGCAAACAAAACTAATGAGTAAATCAGAGAAAGTACTTGAGTTATCTGAAGAAGAAAATTTAAATGAAAATCATGAACCTATTAGTTTTTCTGAAGATAATGAAAAAAGCATAAAAATAAAAAGTTATTTTTTATTATGTACACTATTTTCTTTTAATGAAAAAAAATATAAAAATGGAGATGGAGTAAGAAATAGTAGTGATGAGTTTATGCTTGAAGATTTTAAATATTTTAAAACCTATTCATAATTTATATTTCATATAAACTAATATTTAAGGTAATTATAGTTAATAATAATAATATAGCCACAGCATTATGTGCCATCGCAATTGACAAGGGTAACATCCATAATACGTTTAAAGTGCCAAGACCAATTTGCAATCCTAACAAGAATAGCAATAAAACTCCAAGGCCGCGTAAAAAATTTATTTTCGTCACCTTATATAGTTTATAAACCAATAAAACAAGATAGATACTCGTAATCACTGCCATTATCCGGTGACTCATTTGAATGGCGGCTCGTGCAGTTTGCGATAGGATCCCACCTTCGTAAGTGAGATTTGTATTTAACCAAAGATGAAAACCCTCTGAGAAATTCATTGTAGGCCACCATTGTCCCTGGCATTGAGGAAAATCAGGGCAAACAAACGCGGCATAATTAGCACTGGTCCAACCGCCTAAACCAATTTGTATAACAATCAATAATAAACCTAATGTCGTCCATGATCTTAATTTATGTTCCCCGGAAGATTGACTTATGGATAATGGGTTGAGTCGTAGAATTAATAGCCAAAGCAGACTTAATAATGCTAAGCCTCCTAATAAATGAGACATAACCACCAAAGGATGCAGTCGCAATGTGACAGTCCATTTTCCTAATAAGCCTTGCAAAAATATTAAAAAAAGCAAACTAGTCGCTATCCATACGGGTTGTTGAGGAAGTTTATATTTATAAATAATTAAAACAATACCAGCAAAACACAGTATTACTAATGTAGCCGCTGCATAACGATGGATCATTTCTGGCAATGCTTTTTCAGGAATTAGCATTTGGCCGCTATAAGGTCCATTTATCAATTGAATAGACTTATTGGGTAAGGTTAATTTTCCATAACAACCTGGCCAATCGGGGCATCCTAAACCAGCATCTTTTAAGCGAGTTAAAGCTCCAAGCTGTACAACGATGAAAGCTAAAAAAAAAGCTATATACAAAAAATATAAAGCTGATTTGTTTTCCAATTGCATGCTTTATCCTATTGTTGTTGAAATTGTTAAAAGACGCATTAAATCTTGATAGATATCTTCACCACAAGCATTGCCGGGATAATATAAAATAATTTTTCCAATCGGATCAGCTATAAAATAGGCTTCGCTTTGATTTCTAATGTTTAATGCAGAAAAAATCTTTTTAAATTCTAGTTTAGAAATTGTATAGTTCTGTAAATCTACTTCTTTATGTATCAATGGATAAATATTCGATGAATTTTCTTTAACTAAGATTAAACCATATTTTACACGATGACGATATTTTCCTAATGCTACGGTAATTTGTCGCAGGGTATGCAAATTTTTTTGACATAGTTCACGACAGGGAGCTGTTGTCAAATAAAATAAAAACCAATTATGCCTAAACGAAGGGTGTGTCGATTTATCAGGGATTAATTTTATCTGCTGTAAATTCAAATTTGCAGAAATGAGAGTGCCTTTATTGATTGTTTTGTGATGTAACCAAACTGGATTTTTTTTATAAAGTATGACGGATACTATAAATGGGATTAAAAATATAGCTAATAACAATACAAAAATAAATAAATAATTTTTTGATTTTTTCTTTTTCATAAACGCCGTATATGTGTAGAAAAATAAGCAATAAATAAAGTTATACTTAAAGCAAACCATTGAAAGGCATAGGCATAATGTCGGCTGGCTTGTAAGGATATGGGTTGCCAGATTGGCGTAAAGCTATAAGCTGATGGAGTGTTAATGATGAATATAAAAGATTTAAAATTATTTTTTTTTAAAAATTCTGGATTGATAGATTGAATTCTCTTTGGCCACCCATTTTCATTTGCTTGTGTAAAGCTAAAGGCTTTGCTTGGAAATACAATTAACCCATGCAAATTTATTTGTTTAGCAAAAGACGGTATGCATGGTATGTGTTTTCTATCTATACCTTGTGTGATCCACCCCCTATTTACTAATATGGCTTTCTGCCCAGCGTTTAAAATAAATGGAGTTAGTATTTCATAACCTACTTTATGTAAATATATTTTATTTTCTAACAAAAAAGTATGTTTATTATCGAAGTGGCCTTGCATTTTTCCAGCAAAGTAATTTTTATCTAAATCTATATTTTTATTTTGATTTAAATTAATAGGTATCGACAACGATCGTTGAAAAAATAATTTTTGAATATGTTTTTTTATGTCACCACGATGAATTTGCCAAAATCCTAAATAAACAAGTAGGGGAAATAAGATTATTATTAGCAAGCTAGGAAATAATGTAGGTGCAAAGCAATAGTTATATAACTGAATATATATGATATTTTTTTTCATTAGCTCAAAAAATCCAAAAAAAACCTAATATCCAGATTGCTGCCAAGAAATCCCACCACCAAACAGCAGCATCGAAGGAAAAAACATTTTTTTCTAATAAATTATTTTTATAGATGCGGAAACATAAAATGCTTAAAAATAACAATGCAGCCACAATATTTAATAAATGTAATCCTAAGAAGCCAATTAAAAAACTGCCATAAACACCACTTTGGGCAATGATATGGACATGAATAAGGTGAATAAAGTAATAGGTTTGTGAAATCAAAAAAATATACGCTAGAAAAATAGCTATATTTAGAGTTATGCGACACAATTTATAGCGCAATTTTTTTAGATGATATAAAGAATCTGTCAGAAGTAAAGCACTTGACAATAATATAATTAAATTGAGGAGTGGCATGTGACGCAAAGAACCTATAGCCAGTGTGTTTGCAGTAGCATTTGCGCTTGGAGGTTTTATTAGGGGCCAATGCTTAGCAAAATCTGGCCAGAGTATATAATGGGTTAACTGTGATGCATCGCCACTTTGCCCGGCTAGCCATGGAGTAATAGAGAATCGTACCTGAATAATAGCGCCAATTAATAAGCCAAATAAAAATAACTCAGAGATTAAAAACCATAGCATTCCCCAACGAAATGTTTTATTCATTTGTTGATTGTATAATCCGGCATTACTTTCTTCTGTAACATGCCATAACCAACCGCTTAACATAAATACTAAGCCAGCTATGCCGACTATAAATGCAATTAGCCCCCACTGTTTCTCTAGATTGAGTGAGCCAAATGCTAAAAAAAATAATGCTAGTGCGCCTATAATCGGCCAAGCACTTTGCTCGGGCACATAATATGAAGAGTCTTTGTTTTTCATCAGCGTTATCCTTTAACGTGATCTTATGTTTGTTGAATTTACTCTAGAAAAGCCAGATCTTCCATTTAAAATAGCTGTAACTGATCTGCTACAGTACGAAAAAAATGTATTTTAGATTCAACCTAATCTAAAAAATAATTAACAGGATTAGAATTACCCACTCTTTACACCTATATTTTTCCAAGTTGTCTGGTTTTAAACATATAAGAGCAATTTTAGTATGCGATTGAATGTTTAAAAGCCAAAAAACAATTGCGATAGTATTAGAAAAATAAATCTATTTGTTTTTTTGTAGCTTGTAAGTCTTTATCTAAAATTAAAAGTTGCTTTTTAAGATCTTTCCATCCAGAGTTGATGCTATTTTTTAATTGAATCGCACTATTCATTTGAGGTTGAATTCCAATGGGAGGATATTTTTTAATCAATGCTTTCAATAGAGCAACTGTTTTCAAACTAGGGATTCCAGATGCATTATCAGGTTCAAAATGCCATTGAAAGGCACGTATAGCATCTTTACTTTGTGTATCTAATATTTTCGTCGTTTGAATATTGTAACCATATAAACGTAAATTATCTTGTAACCAAATGAGATTGATATTTTTGTTTTTTGATAATTCTTTTAGAAACATATCAACATCCTGTTTGTTAGGCCAAGCGCCTATTCCTTGTTCTGCTAAATATTTCCACGGAAATCGTGGACCTGGATCTGATTTTCTATCTGGGGCAATATCTGAATGACCGACGATGTCAGTTGGTTGGATTTCTTCACAAACCTTACCATTTTTGTCTTTTACTTCTAATTCTTTAGTTAATTTTTTAAGCAAAAGTACAAGAACTTTACGTTGATGAGGAGTGTAATCGTCCCAAACTAATTTACCTTGTTGCTGTAATTCATAGAGATCGTTAATTTTAATATTTAAAAAAGGATCATGCTGTTCTCGAAGAGTATTAGTCAAGTTTGTATATTTTTTGATAATTTTTTCCGATATATATTTTTTGTAAATTTGATCATCGCGTGGAGGAACTAAACCGCGCATTACATCTTCAAGAAATGCAGAAAGTAAGTTTTTTTTAATTAACAAAGAATAAAGGCTCTTATCCTTTTTTATTTCCTGAATAAGAAAAAATTTAATCTTGTTTTCTACTTGATAAGGCCATAAAATTTTTCCGGAAGCTTGTTTTAGCCCATATCCATAGTTAATAATTTCGATCCCTATCGACGTATCATTGAGATGATTACGTGTTTGCCAATAGCTTTGGCCTGTATGCCAGGCGCGATATTTTATAGGAACTAATTGCCATAAATCGGTTCCATTGAATTTAGCCTCTTTAGGAATTAAATAGTGCGCACTAACTTCTCCCTGTGTAAGTACTTTTAGAGAGTCTTTTTCGTCTGAAACGGTATAGTGCAGGATTATAAATTTTATTCGTTGATTATAATTACAACGATCAGCAGGATTTGAAGTTATTACCAGCTGGTTTTGGCTCATTTGCCGGTCTAATGATTTGGAAAAAACCGGATTGAAGGCTTGTAGTAAAAATGAAAAACTAAGAATGAATAAAATATTGAATTTTTTTGTTAAGTGAAAATAGCGCATCGATAAATTTTAAAGAAAGATTATGAAATAATATATGAATATAGTTATATAATAGGTTAGTTACAATAGCAAAGAATAAAAAGCGGTGCAATAGTAGTAAATTTGTTTGCCTAAACGATAATTAGGCCGGAATGTGTCTTAAAGTTGGCGACGTTAATTTGGTATTTTTTAAACCACTGGTGTCGAATAAAGTATAAGCTAAAGTAATAGTATTAATATTTTTAGGCAAATGTTGATCGATATGAAATAAAACCGGCATATCGCGGCGCTGTCCTGGATTAAATGTTTGTTGGGTGAAACAAAAACATTCAGTTTTTTTTAAGTAACGTGCAGCTAATCCTGGAGAAACGCTGGGAATCGCTTGCACTGTCATTAGATGATTTGAATTATTTTTTGCAGCAAAATAAACTAAAATATTTTCTCCGGGATGTAATTGGATATGTTGAAGTCTAGGATAAAAATCCCAGGGAAGATAGTTATTATTATTTGTCAAAAATTCCACACGAATACTACGTGACCAATCAATCTCATTCGAAGTTAGATAGGCATTTTTATCGGTTTTACCATTAATACCTAAATTTTTACAAAGCACGTTATAAAATGGAATCATGGCAAAGCCAAAACCAAACATAATTAATGTTGTAAAACCCAGCAAAATCAAAATTTTTTTATTGGATAATTTCGCTATTCTAACAGTCATGCTTTTATATACTCGCAGCCAAAATTTAAGTGCGAAGAGTATATTGCTCAAATTTGGGCGGTGTAGTAAAACTATGTAAGGGAGGAGGTGAACTTAAGGTCCATTCTAAGCCTTCAGCTCCTTCCCAAACTTGAGCGCTGGCTTTTTTTCCTTTTCCACGCATAGATTGAATAATAATGTAGAGAAAAAATAATTGTGCAAAACCAAATAAAAAAGCACCTAAACTGGCAATGGCATTAAAATTTGCAAATTGTAATGAGTAATCAGCCACTCGCCTTGGCATACCGGCAAGGCCTAAAAAGTGCATCGGGAAAAATGTCAGATTGACGCCGATAACTGATAACCAGAAATGCCATTGACCTAAGCGTTCGTTGTACATAACCCCAGTCATTTTAGGTAACCAATAATAAGCTCCGGCAATAGCGCCAAACAAAGCACCAGGAACTAAGACATAATGGAAGTGTGCGACCACAAAATAGGTATCTTGATATTGAAAATCCGCTGGAACCATGGATAGCATGACACCCGAAAAACCACCGATGGTAAATAAGATAACAAATGCTAAAGCAAATAACATGGGGGTTTCAAAACTTATAGAGCCCCGATACATGGTTGTTACCCAATTAAAAACTTTCACTCCTGTCGGTACCGCAATCAGCATAGTGGTGTACATAAAAAATAATTCCGCGGCCAGCGGGACGCCTGTTACAAACATATGATGCACCCAAACAATAAAAGATAAGAATGCAATGGCTAACAACGCATACACCATAAATCGGTAGCCAAAAAGTTTTTTGCGGCTAAACGTCGGAATAATCTGTGAGATAATACCGAAAGCAGGAAGTATAATTATATACACTTCAGGATGACCAAAAAACCAAAAAAGATGTTGATAAAGTAAAGGATCACCTCCACCAGCAGCATTAAAAAAACTTGTAGCAAAATGCCTGTCCATAAGCATCATCGTAACCGTAGCGGCTAAAACGGGCATCACTCCTATAAGCAAAAAAGCTGTAACAAACCAGCTCCAACAGAAGATTGGCATTTTCATCATCGTCATTCCAGGTGTTCGAAGATTCAGAAGCGTGACAATAATGTTAATTGCACCCATTAACGAAGAAAGGCCCATTAAATGGGTTGCAAGAATTAAATAATCTGTGCTTACTGGTCCATAGGTGGTTGATAAGGGGGCATACATAGTCCAACCAAAATTAGGTGCCGAACCATCCATAAATAAGGTACTAAAAAGTAAGATTGCCGCGACAGGCAAAATCCAAAACGCCCAATTATTCATCCGCGGCATAGCCATGTCAGGCGCACCTATCATCAATGGGATCATCCAGTTTGCAAAACCGGAAAAAGCCGGCATGATGGCAAGAAATAACATGACTAAGCCATGTAATGTTGTCATTTGATTAAAAAATTCTGGATTAAGTAAACGTGCTCCCGGTTGAAATAATTCTGCACGGATCAATAAAGCAAAGATTCCGCCGATAAAAAACATGAGTAAACTAAATAGGAGATACAATGTTCCAATTTCTTTATGGTTGGTTGTGAACAGCCAACGTTTTATGAATGCTAAAAAGCGATGAGGAGCCGAATGTTCCAGATCAAGTGCTTGTTCCATGAAGAAGTTCTCCAGATTGTTGTTTGGCCCATAAATTAAAGTCCTTTTCGCTAACCGCTTTTACGACGATAGGCATAAATGCATGGTTTGTTCCGCACAATTCTGCACATTGGCCACGATAAATGCCTTGAGTATCTATTTTTGCCCAGGCTTCATTAATAAATCCTGGAATGGTATCGCGTTTAATCCCTAAAGTTGGAACCCACCATGAGTGTATGACATCATTCGAAGTAAATAGAAATCTAATTTTTTTATGAATAGGTACGACTAATGGATGATCAACTTCTAATAAATACCATTGATTTTTTTTTGCCAGATTCTGTAATTCTTGAGTAGGTGTAGAGAGATTACTAAAGAAATCGATGCCTTGATCTAAATAAGCATATCGCCAACGCCATTGATATCCGGTAACTTTTATGGTTAGCTCAGGATCACTATTATCATTCATTTTGATTAAGGTTCTAGTGGCGGGAATCGCAATGACAATTAATATAATAAACGGTACAATTGCCCAAGCAACTTCTAAGACAAAATGTTCATGAAATTGAGCAGCTTGAACGCCTCGTGATTTTCTATGTCGAATTAGCGAATAAATCATGATGCTAAAGACTACAACTGCAATTCCTACGCAGATCCAAAATACTAACATATGTAAGTGATAAATAGCATGACTGATAGGTGTTACGCCTATTGGCATATTGGTTTGCCATGCTGCGAAAGCCAATCCGGGAGTAACCAGAAAATTAAGGAAAATAAAAAAAACTAAAAAAAATCTTTTAACATGATCCATGTCAACACTATCCTTTTTTATTACTCTCTCATTTGAAAATATTTTCTTATTTTTAAATTGGGAATCCTTTCGTTTCTATCAGGTTGAAATATAAAAAATTAAATTAATTTAAAATGCTTAGTTTAAAATTTTACCATAGGGAATAATTTCCTGTAGTTTTACTTTGCTCAACCATATATTTTACACTTGCTTCCAATTCGGAATTACTACAGTTTTTGCAATCGCCTTTTGCGGGCATTTTTTTGTATCCATGGATAGTATGTGCAAATAAAACATCGATATTTTTTGCAATAATAGGTTTCCACTTAGTTTTATCCCCTAATATGGGTGCGCCTAACTTTCCATTATCATGACACACAGCACAATGTTGTTGATAAATTTGTTTTCCTACTTCTAAGCTGAGTGGTATTTCTTGTAATGGTATGGTAGCAGTAGTTCCACTCTGGTCATTGAGGATGAGATAATCAGCTGCGGCTTTTACTGCATCATCTGAACAGCCGGTGCAAGTACCCTTAGGTGGCATTGAATTAAAACCGTGAATAGCCCGATCATAAACGATACTTTTACCTTGTTTCAAACGTTTTTCCCATTCAACGGTATCACCTAATTTCGGAGCGCCTGCAGCCCCACTAGTATGGCAAACAGCGCAATAGGATTCATAAACCTTGTGACCGGTTTTCGAGGTAATAGGCCCACTGAAAGCTGAATAAGGTACATAGCTTTTTACAGTTTTTAAATAAAGCGCTATAGCATTTAAATCGGCGATGGATAAATATTTAAGACTGTTACTATTAACTTCTGCCATAGGGCCCGCTACGATACCGGAGTTTCTTAACATTTTGTTTTGTATAAATACCGCGCGGATATCGTCGATACTGACGTCTTTTAATCCACTTGCACTAATATTAGGCGCATAATAGCCTTGAATAAACCCACCTGTTAGATAGTTTTTCTTTTTTTCAGCACCTAACAAGTTCAATGGGGTATGACACATACCGCAATGACCTAGACCTTGAACTAGATAAGCACCACGATTCAATAACTCTGTTTGTTGTTTATCTATTTCAAACTCTCCAGAACGAAAAAATAAGATTCGCCATCCTAATTGTAAAAACCGCCAATTAAATGGCCACATCATTTCATTAGCTCGATTAGCTTTTTTAACCGGATTTAGACTAAATAAATAAGCTTTGATAGCTAATAAATCATCAGTTTTGATTTTTGTGAAGCTGGCAAAAGGAAATACCGGAAAATAATAGCTTCCATCGGGCGCTATTCCTTCATGCATGGCATGGATAAAATCTTTATCGCTCCAAGATTCTATTCCTGTGGTTTTATCTGGCGTAATATTAGGAGAATAAATACTTCCGAAAGGGGTGTAAATTTCTAAACCTCCTGCAAAAGGTTTGCCATGATGTTTGGTATCGGTATGACAAGCAATGCAATCTCCTGCTTTACTTAAATATTCGCCGCGCTTAATGAGTTGGCGTAATGCAGCATCTTTAGGGTAATTAATGGCAGGGTAGGGGATATTAAGTTCTGGATTTTTTTTTACTTTATCAACATTTGAGTTGGCAAATGTTAAGCTTGATATAAGAAAGAATATAAATAGAAAAAAAGAATCTTTTAAAAATTTATAGAGATAGCTTAAGATTATTTTATTCATAGTCCTTTACGAATCCAATCTTTTTAGATGTATTAAAGCTAAGCGCAAGTGCTCATGCAACGCAGGTTTCAAGTAGTTTGTTCAAATTAAGTCAAAACATTATAATCTATTTAGTAGCATGACAGATAACTTTTTTAAATATTGCCTGCTAATTAATGTGAGCTTTATCAAATGATTAATTCAAATGAATTAGCTATAGCTGTTAAGCTTTTAAAAGAAGGAAAATTGATTGTTTTTCCTACTGAAACGGTCTATGCCTTGGCGGGAGATGCAAGAAATTTAGCAGCAGTTCAGCAAATTTTTGCATTGAAAGAACGTCCTATCAATCAAGCTTTAAGTGTTTTATTGGCTAAAGAACATTCATTGGATAAGTGGGCTCGTGATATTCCATTGGTAGCTGAAAAATTAGCCCAGCATTTTTGGCCAGGCCCTTTGACACTTATTTTACATAAAGAAAAATCTGTGTTGACAGAGTTAACTGGTGGACAAGATAAAATAGGTTTACGAGTGCCGGATCATCCTATTGCACAAGCTATCCTAAATTCTTTTGGCAGTGGCTTGGCGGCACCTTCTGCGAATCGCTCGTCTCATCTTAGTCCTACACAAATCGAACATGTGCGACAGGAATTTGATAATGAGCTTGAGCTTATTATTGATGGTGGACCTTGTGCTATTGGCATTGAATCGACAATTATTGATGTGACTTTTGATATTCCGCGCATACTTAGATTGGGTGCTATTTCATTAGAGCAACTAAAATCTATCACGACTTGCGAAATTGAGGAGTTCACATTATCTCATTGCTTGTCTAAAAAGCCGTTATTAAAGCAAGTTCCCAAGCAAGAATTAGCGTTCATTATCGATAGTTATTTAAATCAACATAAAACATTAACTGTGTTTGGATTAGGTCCAACAAAGAAAAAATATAAAAACTTAACTTGGATTCGCATGCCTAACGATGCTAGCCAATATGCCCAGGTGCTATATAAATATTTGCATGAGGCCGAACAGCATGTCAACGATGCAATTTTGGTGGAATCTGTACCAAGGCTTAAAGCATGGACAGGGATACAAGCGATATTAGATAAATATTCTACATAGATTTTTCATTAAAACTAGGCTAGATTAAAAGCACTTATATAGGCGGACACTTATGTTAGCGTTATTTTTTCTCTATAGTCTTTGTGTGCTTCTGGCCTGGTGTAAACAGCGAAGTCTTGCTATAGGTTTATTTATTGTTTTTTTGATATTAACAACGTTTGTGTTCATCCATCATATAACTAATCAATTATCTCTGCAATTCTAGGGCATAATTATTATGCATCCATCCAAAGTAGTAAAAATTGTTAAAACCCTCAACGCGATAGATGCTTTAGGGTTGGCTTTTTTGTTGTTAGTGGCCTTTATTTTACAAATAGGTTATCACGAATTACCTTGCCCTTTATGTTTGCTGCAGCGGCTAGGTGTATTGGCAATAGCATTTGGTTTTTTGTTAAATGTACAATTTAAGATACGTCCAGCGCATTATACTTTGTCGTTATTATCGGCAATGCTTACGGCTTCTATTTGTGTGCGCCAAATCTTTCTTCATGTAATCCCTGGTGACCCGGGTTATGGTTTACCTTTACTGGGGTTACATCTTTATACCTGGCTGTTTCTTTTGTGTGTAGGCATTATCTTTTATATCTCAATTATTTTAAGTATTTTCCCTCAATATAAATATGATGAACCATCCAAAACCAAAGGTATGCAATTATTAACTCATGCTGCTTTTGCAGTGGTTTTTCTTTTAGCCATTTTTAATGGTATTTCTACTTATTTAGAATGTGGAATTAAAGCTTGCCCAGAAAATCCAGTCAAATATGAGATTCAATTAGTAGCCTCTCATTCTAAACATGCTTAATTTTCCTGTTTAAAAAATGCTAAAACAAAAATTAGCTTGTTACTTTCGAGGTATTATGAATCTGAAAGATCTTAAATATTTATTAGCTCTAGCTGAATATCGTCATTTTGGAAAGGCTGCTAAAGCGTGTTCGGTTAGTCAACCGACCTTAAGTATACAATTAAAAAAATTAGAAGAAGCTTTAGGTGTGCAATTATTTGAGCGTGGTCAAAAAAGAGTTTTAATTACAACATCAGGCCTGCGTATTGTTGAACAAACAAAGCATGTATTGAATGCAGTGAATGAGCTCGAGAGATTGGCAAAATTAGCTAACGACCCTTTTTTTGCTGAGTTACGTTTAGGACTTATTCCCAGCCTGGGGCCTTATTTACTTCCGCATATTTTACCTTTCATAAAGCAGCAATTACCGAAACTTACATTATATTTATATGAAGATAAAACAGAGGTTCTTTTAACCCAATTGAATCAGGGTAATTTAGATGCTGTGATATTAGCATTACCGGTTCAGCATAAAGGCATGATTGTACAAGCTTTATTTAAAGAACCTTTTTTCCTGGTTATGCCGATCTCACATCCATTACATGATTCTAAAGAGCTGCATTTAAAAGATTTAGACAGCGATAATTTGCTTCTTTTAGAAGAAGGACATTGCCTTAGGGATCAGGCATTAGAGGTTTGTCATAAAAAAAGTAATCTTAAGGAAAAGATGAATTATCGTGCAACTAGTTTAGAAACTTTGCGGCATATGGTGGCTAGCGGCGCGGGGATTACTTTGCTTCCTTTATTAGCATTAGAAGAACATTCTTTGACAGTCAACAAACCTTTTGTTACTCCTATACCAGAACGAAAAATTGGAATTTTATGGCGTAAAGATAGTGCTTTAGAACCTTGTTGCAAAAAATTAGCGACAGTTATTGAAAATACGCTCCCAGATGTATTAGCCGATTTAGAAAAAAAACTTAAATCAACTAATATTCTTAGCACTTGAATTTTTGCTTATGTTTCTGGTCAATCGCAATTCTTTTGGCAATTGTCAAAAACTTAATTGCTATAAATAAAATATTAGCGAAGATTATTTCTTCATTGAGTCAAAAAATTCGTCATTAGTTTTGGTATTTTTTAAACGTTCAATTAAAAACTCCATAGCGGTAACTTCATCCATGGATTGTAAAATTTTCCGTAATATCCACATTTTTTGTAATACATCGGGTTTAGCCAGTAATTCTTCACGTCGGGTACCGGATCGATTTAAGTGGATAGCAGGATAAATACGCTTTTCAGCTATCCGTCGGTCAAGATGAATTTCCATATTTCCAGTTCCTTTAAATTCTTCATAAATAACATCATCCATTTTTGAACCGGTATCCACCAATGCGGTAGCGATAATGGTTAAACTACCACCTTCTTCAATATTACGTGCAGCTCCAAAAAAACGTTTTGGTCGTTGTAGTGCATTCGCATCGACACCACCGGTTAATACCTTTCCAGACGAAGGAATAACGGTATTATAAGCACGCGCTAAACGGGTGATAGAATCTAATAAAATAACAACATCTTTTTTGTGTTCGACTAATCGTTTTGCTTTTTCAATAACAATTTCTGCAACTTGGACATGGCGTGTTGCAGGTTCATCAAAGGTACTTGCAATAACTTCACCACGAACCGAGCGACGCATATCGGTTACTTCTTCAGGACGTTCGTCAATTAACAAAACAATTAAATAGCATTCTGGACAATTATGCGAAATAGATTGTGCAATGTTTTGCATCATCATCGTTTTACCGGCTTTCGGAGGAGATACAATTAAACCTCGTTGTCCTTTCCCAGTCGGAGCAACTAAATCAATAATTCTAGCAGTGATATCCTCTGTGCTGCCGTTTCCACGTTCCAGCGTCACTCGTTCGTCGGGGAATAAAGGAGTTAAGTTTTCAAATAAAACTCGATTTTTAGCATTTTCAGGAGCGTCAAAATTAATTTCGCTGACTTTGAGTAAAGCAAAATAACGTTCAGACTCTTTAGGAGGGCGAATTTTTCCTGAAACAGTGTCACCAGTGTGAAGATTAAAGCGTCGAATTTGACTAGGGGAAACATAAATGTCATCAGGGCCGGCAAGATAAGATCCTTCCGCAGAACGTAAAAAGCCAAAGCCATCCGGTAATATTTCTAATACGCCGTCTCCATAGATGTCTTCTCCTCTTTTAGCTAGTGCTTTGAGAATTGAAAAGATCATATCTTTTTTGTGCAGGCGGCCTAGACCGTCTATTTTTAATTCTTCAGCAATGGCAACGAGTTCGGCCGGGGAGTTTTTCTTGAGTTCTGTTAAATTCATAGTATTGTTTCTTTCATAAAAGGAAGTGTAAAAAATTGAGTAAAGTTTAAGTATTTAATATAAAGGATGTGTCAAGAATTTAGAGCGTGTTAAGTAAATTCATTTTATAATGTTATATCCGAGTAGAGATACAAATAGTGCTCCTACGCATAGGTTAAAATAAATGATGCGAAAAAAGTTACCTGAAATCCCAAAAGCAGTGTTAATGCCTGGTAATAGTGTTTATCTCAAGGTTCATCCTACTTAGAAAAATAGTTATAGAATACATTGGTCTCTAAGCAAGATGTTTATCTAAAAATGTTTCTAACTGAGATTTCGATAAGGCGCCGACTTTAGTTTCGAGTGCCTTCCCATCTTTAAAGAGGATTAATGTAGGAATACCACGCACACCGTATTTTGCCGGGGTATTAGGGTTCTCGTCAACATTTAATTTGGCAATTTTTATTTTTCCGAGATACTTTGTGGCTAGCTCCTCTAAAATAGGGGCGATCATTTTGCAAGGCCCACACCATTCTGCCCAAAAATCAACGAGCATAGGTGATGAAGCAACTTGTAATACTTCTTTTTCAAAGGAAGCATCGTTAAGAGTAATAATGGAAGAGTTATTCATGGTAGTAACCTATTTGACCTCAAAAAAAATATTTGGCAAGTTATTATTCATGCTCAGGGGCTACAACGTAAATACCAGGAGCATTCCGTAAGTAACCGTTATAGTCCATTCCATATCCAAAAACAAAACCGTGATCCATAGTAATAGCTGTAAAATCTGCGGAGGTTGTTCCTCCAGGCAAGCGCTCAGCTTTTTGTTTGTCGAGTAAGACGGCGGTATATACTGTATTTGCTCCCTGTGTATGACAATAATCAACGATAGCCGCTAATGTCAAGCCGCCATCTAGAATGTCTTCTATAATCAATATATTACGACCTTTGAGTGATACGCGCGGTTTAGCTATCCAGAGTATTTCAGATTGCCCAACTGTATCATGTGCATAGCGAGTAGCATGAACATAGTCGAGTTCTAAGGGGAAATCTAGGCGTGGTAGTAAATTTCCTGCTGGGATAAGACCTCCAATCATGACACATAAGACTAGCGGATTGCTTTCACTTAACTTATTGCTAATTGCCTTTGCCATATTATCTAAACTTTTTTCGATTTCTTCTTTAGTAAAAAGACGAGTCGCTTTTCTTTCGACTTCTTGTATATGACTCGGAATTAACATGAATGCATCCTAATGTTCGAATAATGGTTTTAATAGATTAACCGCACTAAGCCAGGCATCAGTTTGTTGTAGTGCGGGGAGCGTTAGTGTGCGACGAGGAAATAATTTTTGCAAGTGCTGAGAATTATAAAGTTTAATTAATTCAGGGTAGCGTTCTAAATATTCTAATGCCAAGATAGCATCTTTTCGGGAATTACAAACTAATAATCCATTACATCCAGCTTGTAAAGCAAGATGAACGCGTTCGGAAATAGTGCCCATATGTTGTACCGCTTTCATTGATAAATCGTCGGCGAAGATTGCACCCGTAAAATTCAATTGTTGGCGCAAAATAGATTGTAGCCAGTAAGAGGAGAAACCACAGGGTAGCGGATCAACCTGATTGTAGACTATATGTGAAAGCCATTATGCCATCTAAGTAAGGTGTTAATTGAGCAAATGGAATTAAGTCTTGGGCGTCAATAGTTTGAAAATCTCTATCGTCGACGGTGAAATGTGTGTGTGTCTGCACTGACAGAACCATGTCCAGAAAAATGCTTACCTATAAAGTTCGCTTAATAAATTTTACAAATAATTAAATTAAAAATTACTTTACTTTTAGTATTGTAATTATAACACCTATTTATATTTGTAATTAATCAACTATATTTTGTTACCTAAAAAACGAAAAGTTCTCAGTTCAATCGTTGGGGGTGTTACTCCTGTAAGTAACAAAACAATTGAATTGAAGCAATAGATAACGTAAATATTTTTAACGAACATTCCGCTTGACAGAAAAGCTGATTGATGTAGAATTCGCGAGCTCTTGAGTTTTCGGCTTGAGGGAAAGGATAAAAGCTTAGAAAGGTTTTAGGATAAAAGCTAAACAAGACTAAGAAAAATCTAAAGAAGTTCATTAACAAAT
>DASXLX010000027.1:0-15719 GCA_036495935.1 Candidatus Aquirickettsiella sp. | reverse complement strand
GACGCATTGCTCTTAATCTGCTCAAAGCCGAAAAAACGGCTAAAGTCGGCATTAAAATAAAACGTAGTAAAGCCGGATGGGACTCCCAATATCTTGCTAAAATCTTAAATTCTTCGGGTTTTTAAGCGCGATTCCCCTGGTCTTGCAATTAATAGCTGTGCTCTTAATAAAACTTTAATTTAGTTTGTTTATGCTACTTACTTTGCATTATTGAAAGGTTAAGTACTTAATGGCTAAAAATTCCCTTTATAATAAATTAGTTCAACTATTTAAATCCGCAATTAATAATGATCAAGAAGTAAAGTCTGAATTTGATTTTACTAAGATTAAAAAAATTATTTTAAACCAAAAAAAAGATAACCGTTATTATAGAGGTATTCAGCAGTTTTTAGCTTATCTAATAAAGTATAGAGATAAAAATGCATTGATCTTTATTTTTCATGAGTCTGAAAAAAAAAATCAACGTTTTTTAGAAATTGTTAACTCGTTAGAAAAAAGATTGCCAGATACAGCTACAGCGGTAAAAAAATCAAACTTTAAGTCGCTTGTAATTCAACCTTTTTTAACTATGCTTTTTTTTTTACAACTATTTACCAAGCAAATAATAACTGCACGACCTTTAGAAGCTAGTAGGCAAACAAGATCAACGAACAATTGTGTTATCGAGGATCCACATTGTTATCAATATAATGACAATTTAGATATAACAAAATATCAAGTTGATTTGCAAAAAAGTCCGGGTTTTTCTGAGATCCTTAATCGGAAACAATCAATAGAATTTAAGTTCAGTAATACAATTTTTATTCTGAGCGGGAATTGTATAAGTCGCCAGGGTATAGATAATAATTTTCAAAGCCTGTGCCGATCTGACTATTCGTGGTTTTTAAAGTCAATGGCTATTTATCTCATAGGAAAGAAGGTACGCGCAGAAGCGCTGGAGCAGCGATTAAGTCAGCAAAATGACGCAGCTTTTGCGCAAATTACTCAAGATATATGCTCAATAGATCCCATTCAGCAGAATGATAGACAACTTATGGGTATTTATAGTCATGGTACCACCTTAGAAAATATTAATGAATTTGAATTGGGAAAATTTATTTTTAATGCTGAATATTTGCTTAATGAATTTTTTTCTGAGAGAAATAGCAGTAACCTTGTTTCACGCGTGGATCAGGCTGTTAGGTTAAAAATAGCGGAGCTTAAAAATTTAGAACCAGAAGAATCTAAGGTTTTTACTTCGCTTAATAGAGATCACTATTCGCGATCTCTCCCGGAAACTCAGTCAGCAATCTCTGATGTGCTGCAAACGGACATAAATACTATACCGTCTAATTATCATCGATCTGCAGAAGGTTTTAATTGGAAGATAATTGCTCCAGTTGTTGTTGTGGGAATAGGGATTATTGTTTCTATAGTTGGTATTATTATCAGATATAGAAAAAAATTTAAATCAGGAAACTCGGAATCAGGTATGGAGCTTAGTCCACTTATAAATTCAATTCCAGATAATTTGCATGTTCTACAAATTGCTGGGCGATTAACTAAGAGACTAGAATTTTTAAAAGATCTGAGTAGATATGACAGCGAAATTGGAAGCCACTATATTTCTTTCTGTAATGCGGATAGTAAAGAAAAAGCAATCGAGGATTTAAAAGTAATAAAAGAGGCATTAACAAAATTTTTAGCGTCCAAAAGAAGTTCAAATAAAAATAAAGATAAAATTCTTTCAAATAAACTCGAGTCGGCATTGTTAATTGTTGAAAGTCTTATGCAGCGCTATTATCTTTTATCTTTGCCTAACCCTAATACTAGTAAAAATAATTATATTACTGAGCAACTGAAATATGGTTTAAGGGATTTGATTAATTCAATGATATCTAACATTGAGATCATAAGAGATAGTTATAAAGGACCTTATAAGACAAAAAAGGATGAATTGAAATATTTAAATTTACTACTTAATTTAGAAAAAGCGATCTATGAAACTATGTTATCTGCACATGCAGAAGGATATTTTGAAGAATATCCACGAGAGCAAATTAAAACCTGTTTGGAGCTAAATCCCAACACAAATACAAAGGATAATCATGAGAGTGACTTAAAAAAAATTAAAGAATTGCAGGGAGATTTGTTATCTACTATAGGCTTTATTCTAAATTCGAGTAAAAGTTTCGTAGTAGAACTTTTAAAATTAAATAAGCATGAGCTTTACAATGCAATCAATTCTTTTATTACAAAATTAGAAGCTATTAAATCTCAATTAATAGCTTATTTCGCTGATCGTAATGCTCGTTGGGATGAAGCTAGTAAATTAAAGCAATTACAAGCATCTATTGGAAGTGTTAACTTAACTTTTTTTGGACAATCACCGTCCGTTCAAATAAGCCAACCTACTTCGGAATATACAATGCATAGATGACATAAAGAGCCATTTGATAAATATTTTTTTTATATGTTTTTGTGGAGAGCGGTACGAAAACAACAAATAGTTTGGTTAGGAAAACTAGGTCCAACATCATAAATATTTTGATAACTGATGTTCTGAGATGATTTTTTTAGAATAGAACTAAAGTCACTAATTTCAAGATAATGGATAAAAAAATTATTTCCTAGCTGAGGGACAGTTTGTGTGAAATAACTAGGCCTTAAACCAATATTAGCAATGATATCAAATAAGGCATTCAACAATTTATAGAGTTTTTTTTCGGTAGTGAAGTGTGAGTTTTGTAGAAAACCGTGTTCAATGAAAATAATAGAAGCATCACCATTGCATTGACTGATGCAATCTGAAAGATCGAACCACCTATTAATTAATTTAACATGATGTAAGGACCAGCGAGCAATGATAACGTCAAATTTTAAGGAATCCATGCTAAGTTGCTCTGGGGTTATATACTGGATCTCATTGCTTTTTATAGCGTAGGGGTCCATGCCATAAATGGTTACTGTATTACAAACCTTATGTAAAACGAGAAAATTTGCTAATTCTTTTTCATAGCTGCCGTCGTCTAGTCCAAAGCCTAGTAAATTAATATGGGATTTTTTGGTTATTTTTAATAGTTCTTTTTTTACAGCATTATCAGATAGTTGATTATGAATGTTAAAAGATTGCAAGGTTTTTTCAGGATCAAGTTTAATTTTATGATTAAAGCAGTAGTTTATAAAATTATTGCAAATAAAATTCAAACTGTTTTCTAAGGAAAAATAAGATTGTAAATACTCTTGAGTTTTCATTTCTTGAAAGTAGTAACTTAGCCAAAAAATAAAATTTTCGTATATATAGTTCCCAATTTTAGAATTATTAATTTGTTGAAGGGCCGCACTTAGCTTATTGATATTAGTTAAAAAATTAAATGGGTCGGGTTGCTTTGGATCCATATATTGTCTGATGACTTTAAAGAATTGTTCGTTAAGCATTGATTTTTATATACTTTATTGATAATGATAATAAATAAAAGGGGCAATTTAACATAATTATTTTCCCTAGTGTTATACTTAATGTTGAGTTTTTGAATACTCAATTGATACTTATGCGATAAGGCTAAGCCAGTTTTTTTAAATAAAAATTAAATTAATAAGTTAAACAAAATGTATGTAAATTATTCTTTATTTCAGAAATTTTTTATTAAACCCTCTCTTACTTATCTTCCTATCCTGGAAAAATTAATTCACCAGACCTTAATGAAAAAACAATTTTCATTAAGAGATATAGCTATTGTTTATGTTCATCATCCCTTGAAAACATCAGTAAATTTAATCGATAGCATGATTCGTTTGGGGGCAATACCCAAAAATATATTCGTTTTGGGGAAAAAATACTCAGAGTGTAAAGCGGTTGTGCAAGAAATAACTCGATATGGTGTGCATTACCAACCCTGCTCAACCCAGATAGGATTAGGACAATATAATTATAGTTTTACTCGCGATATTAACTTGTTATGGAAAAAAGTAAGTGATGATCTAGGAAAAGATATACAGAATCTACTCATACTCGATCATGGTGGATACGCCAGCAGCTTTGTTCCTGTCCCACTATTAAAACAATATAAAGTAATTGCAGTGGAAAAAACGACCGCTGGATTAATAAAATTTAAAGACCAGGGGTTACCTCCATTTCCACTTATTAGTGTTGCCGATTGTGCGACAAAAAAAATATTAGAATCACCATTAATTGCTGAAGCAATTGTTAATAAACTTCTCACTTTAATACCGAAAAATACTGAGATAGCGACCTGTGGTATCATTGGTTTTGGTGCTATAGGTAAAGCAATAGCCACAAAGCTGCTATCAATGAATTATAAAGTGATGATCTATGATCATCATTTCCAGTTTTCAAATGTGCTAACAAAAGCCATTTTTACTGATAAACTGGATAAAATGGTCGGATTTTCAGATTATATTTTTGGTTGTACGGGTCAGGAATCTATAAAGACTATTGAGGCTTTCATACATGCTGAAAAAGATAAAACTTTAATAAGCTGTTCTTCTGAGGATAAGGAATTTTTACCATTACTTAAGGCAATACAAAGGAAAAATAATAAATTAGTCCAGGATCCATTTGCTGAGATTCGATATATTACCTCTAAAGGCGCGACTATTCGTATCCTCAAAGGTGGATTTCCCATAAATTTTGATCATTCTGGTGAATCTGTTCCCCCAAGAGATATTCAATTAACGAGAGCTTTAGTGCTAACCAGTATAATACAGGCTATTCAATTCTTTAATAGACAAAGTCTATTAAAGAAAGCAGGTATTTATGCGCTCGATGCCAAAACACAACGATTTTTAGCTAATGAATGGTTAGCATGCCAACCAGCTGTGCGTTATTCTCAGGATATTATTAAAAACTTTCAGAATCTAGATTGGATTATAAAAAACTCAGGAGGTTTCTATGAACCTTGTTCTATTATAGAAGAGTCACATGACACGACATCAAGTTCTAATCCTATAAAGCTAAATTTTAAGTAAGATTTTATTAATATTATTTTTAACAGGGTGAGTTTAAAATGAATAAGCAAACAAAAGCTAGCAAAAATGATGAAATAACTACGTTACAAAAGATAATTGATGATCAAAAAGTTGAGATTTCTCAGTTAAAAAATATTATTGATGATCTTCCAGGTGATATTTATTGGAAGCGTTGTGTAGGTAAGAAATTGATTTACTCGGGTATGAATCGTACAGGAACAGACAGTTTACATAAAATGGGTTTTAGATGGAAAATTAACGATATCGTAGGGAAAACTGACGATCGTTTATTTGATAAAGAAACAGCAGATACTTTTATCAGAAATGACTGGGAAGTAATCAATGAAGGGGTAGCAAGGACAAAAGAAGAAACTGCCATTTTGCCTTCAGGTAAAAAAATTATTCAATTATCTACAAAACGACCGTTGTTGGATAAAGAAGGGCATACTATAGGTATAGCAGGAGTTTCTATCGATATAACTGAACTTAAAGAAACTCAGTCCGCTTTGCAAATTGCTTTAGAAAAAGCAAAAGCTGCTAGTTACGCGAAGACGGAATTTTTAGAAAACATGCGGCATGATATCCGTACACCGTTGAGTGGAATTGTCGGCTGTGCACAAATTATAAAGTCAGAATCCGATAATCCAAAAAAGGTAGCTGAATATGCAAAAGATCTTATTCAATCAAGTGAAGCGTTATTAAATTTTTTGAATAGAATTTTAGAAGGGATTAAAGTAGCGAGTGGTGAAATGCCGCTTTTAAAAAGGAAATTTGATTTTAATAAAAATATTCAAAATATTATCGATCTCAATAAATCACTGGCTGTAAAAAAAAATCTGGCGTTAACTTTAAAGGTTGATGAAGAAATTCCTCCGTATTTGATAGGGGATCCAGCGCGACTACAGCGAATAATATTAGAATTAGTGACTAATGCATTACGGTTTACTCAACAGGGGAGTATCGCTGTTGAAGCAAAACTCCAGAAGCATGAAACACAACAAGATGTGATAGAGATAAAAGTCAGTGATACTGGAGTGGGTATAACTAAAGATAAACAAGATGAGATTTTTACCCGATTTACTCGTTTAACTCCTGCTTATCAAGGTATTTACACAGGACTAGGCTTAGGATTATCTATTGTAAAGCAACTGATTGATGACTTAGGTGGAGAAGTCTATGTTGAAAGTCAATTACAGCAAGGATCTACCTTTACTTGTCTTATTCCCTTCCAAGTGCCATTAGTTATGAATAGCATTGGAGTAGAGGATATCCCTTTATCCATCGGAAGTAAGCTATTAAAGAATACTTTGGAAAGTATGCCAAATATTGCTTTAAACCATCAAAGTTTGGACGTTGATCAAAAAAGAATTTTATTAGTTGAAGATGATAAATTGGCTGCAAAAATCGCGCAAAGTATTTTAACCGAATTAGATTGTGCGGTTGATATAGCGTCAGATGCAAAAACTGCTTTAGAAAACATTCAAAATAAAGATTACCAGCTTATTTTAATGGACATTGGATTACCTGATATGGATGGTATTGCCTTGGCACACCGCATCCGATTACAACAATGGCAACGAACTGATACTACACCTATTGTTGGATTAACAGCACATATTGATGTTGAGAATAGACAGCGTTGTATAGATGCTGGCATGAACACCGTTATATTGAAACCCTTAAAAAAAGAAACGGCTAAAGAGTTATTAAAAACCTTTATCCCAGATACTAATGTGAATCAAATTTCCTCTACCACTAAAATACGTCCAATCTCCGGAGCGGTCTTAGACATTGATGCGATGAAAGCCATATTAAAAGATGAGGAATTGATTAAAGACTGTATTCATTTAATGGTGCTTGGATTAAAAAGAGATTTGGTTGAACTACCAGAATTGCATAAATCAGCAAACTGGCAAGCTATACGTGAGATTGCACATAAAAGACAAGGTGGGGCTAGTTATTGTGGAGCTAAACGTTTAGAGCAAGCGTGTAAGCAGATAGATGATTATATACGCGAAAAGGGTCCCAATGGACAAACTAATGAGCTTTATCGACAATTGATTCAAGAAATGGATGATACTAAAACAGTGTGTGAGGATTATCTTAAATAGTATAAATTAAATTTTATTTATTATTTACGATAAAGAGGGTATTGACTGAGCCTGTAAATCGCTTTGTGTAAGTGCGCTAGGTTTATGAAAATCTGCCATCGAATTCGATAGCGAATCGATTCATAGCCACTCTCCAATCATGTAAAGACATGGTCCATTTTTGAGACGCCTTCTGTATAGCTAAATAGACTACTTTTAATGCGGATTGGTCACTAGGAAAAATTTTACGGTTATTAATTGATTTTCTAATAACACTATTGAGTGATTCAATGGCATTCGTCGTATAAATAATTTTACGTATTTCATCAGGATAATCGAATAGAGTTATAATATTGCTCCAGTTCTTATGCCATGAACGACTGATCGCCGGATATTTTTTATCCCATTTTTCACTTCTAAGGGACGATTCTGCCAAGCATTAACCTTGTCAATAACCGCTTCAGTGACTTTGGAAATTAAACTGTGCGGTACCTCTGCACCCTACATTTCCTTAAACGTAGCTGCAATATCGCGAGTGGTCATACCTCGGGCATAAAGAGCCAAAATTTGTTCATCAAATTATGCAAGAGAGATTGTATAAATTAGTCATGGGGGTGTTAAATTGGATTAGTTTAGACGAGATCGTCCTAAAGAATCGCTCATTGATCATCATAGATGCTGCTCTAAAAAATAATTTGCCAGATTCGTTTTTTAAAAAATTTAGCTGAAAGTATTTGGCCAAGCTATTTTAGTCCAGGATCCATTTGCTGAGATTTGATATATTACTTCTAAAGGCACGACTATTCGTACGTTACCAAAAGTATTATCTGACCATGAACAGAATCTCGGTTCAGAAGCTATTCTGGGAAAAGGAGAACCTATGTTAGCTAATCTTGATAAAAATGAAAAATCGGATGAAGAAACAGATGAAGATATTTGGGAAGATTTAGTTAAAAAAAATAATTCGATAGCAGGGGAGTTTAAAGTTATTGCTATTGATTGTTCGGCATCTACATTTTGGGATAGCAATCCCGAATACTGGTCTAAGGTTAAACATCATTTATTGGAATTGGAACAAATGGATGTACTATGTATTTTATGGGATGGTAAAGTTGTGGAAATTATCACCGTAGAACAATTAATTACCTACTTGACTACAAATGAAAAATATCAGAAAGGTGGTGGATGCACTGCTCCATCAAGCTTTATCCCAAAATTAGCATCAAATCAAAAAGAAATTGTATTAACAGTTTTTACTGATGGTCAAATATCTGCATCGGAGATTAATAAATGCGATGACTCTTTGCAGAAATTTGGTGTAAAGATTAAGCAGCTAACTATTTTATTTGTTGGCCCTGAAGATAAGATGAATCTATCTGTACCAGCTCCATTTATGAGAGAATGGTGCACACCAAAAGAAGGAATGAGATGCAAGATCCAGGTTAATGATAAAATAACATCTGAAAAAACTTTTCAAGTTATTTCAATTAAGATAAAACCAGAATGGTGGAATAATCCACAACTTTTTCTTACCGATGCGCCTGAGCTGTTAAGACAATTGGAAGAATCTACTTTACAAAATTTAGGTCTCGTCGCTCAGAGTGAAAAACTTAGAACTAACTTAATCAGATTAAAAAATAACTTATTAAAGTCGATTGCAGCAAGTAAAAAAACGGATGTAATCAAAGAAATAGAACTTAATTTGATGAAGGCTTTAGAAAGTCAAGATAGTAAAGCTGCTGAAGGACAATTACAAAATTTACTGACCGGATTACAAAGCTCTATTAAAGATGAAGAAAAAATAGAGGACATTTTTCAAGCGCTACTAAGATGTCTTGATAAGCGAAGTGATTTATCTTTTGGACAATTAGATAGCTCAAATAGGGTAGCTAGAGCGAGAGAAGTAAAAGAAGTAAATATTAGTGAAGTGGAAGAAGAACAAATTGAAAAAAATGTACAATTTGAGTGTCCTATTTTACTGGAAAGCGACTGTCCCGTATTATTTATCAAAAGTGGCGAAGAATATCAACCTATTTTACAAGGGCTTTCTAAAAAAGAACAAGATTGTTTCATTAACAACCCTTTAGCCATTTTGGATTGTCCAGATTTGGTAAAAAAGATCAAAGAACGTCTTGACCATCCGGTTGGTTTCACCAGTGCAAAAGATCTTTTCGTTGGAAATTCTTCTATATCATCCCCCATAACTAGAAGTACTATTTCATCTTTTATATCCACTGCAGACGAGCCCGCTCATAAAAACGCTACGCATTATGCATTAGCTGATTTATTTTTTGGAAAAAAATTATGTGGGGTACCTGAGTTGTGGTTAGCCGTTGTTTATTTAATTGCAAAAAAAACTACCTATTTAAATCAAGAAAGTGAAGAAAGTAATTTTATAAATGTTTTTAAAGAAAGCCTTATATGCCAGTTAAAAAATAATTCTACCAATATGACCTTATCTGGGTTAGCTGAACATGGCCCACTTCTCAAAGTCCCAGTAGCGCTTGCCTTATGGTACTGTGTGACGAGCTATCAATTAACCGATAAGCTAGATCGATTAGCCATTATTGGAACAATGCATCATATAGAGCTTTTAGATGAATTAAACTATCCGTTTGATAGAGAACAAGTATTGGGGCAATTGAAAATTTACCAATGTAACCAACTGCTCGTATGGATGATAGATTATGCTAAAAAAACACCCATTCAATTTGATAAATGGATAAGATCTTTATACCAGAACTCAATTGTTATTAATGGCGAAATAGTTTTTCTTGATGGTCCTGCTCATTCTCGGAACAACTTTAAGGCTGTTATTCAGAAATTAAACATTTCGCTGTTATCAGTAGAAGAAATCATCGCACTCGTTAATTTTATAAAGGAGCAAAAAAGCTTAAAGGATTTTTCCATACCTAATAATTTAACATCTATACTTGCTAATCCAATTGAACTAGAAATGCCTATTGGTGCCGAGACAAACTATAGTTCCAAAAATAAATGCTCCGACGGCTCTGAACTCTGTCCCTTTACATTGCGTCCTTATTCTTTGGATCCTTCTACTAAGAATAAATGGCAACAGATAGCTGAAGAAAAGTTTGGGTCATTAGAAGATCAAATATCGCACTATAATGAGTTTTTTCGCTATGTAAACAAAAATAAGAAATTTCCATCTCCGAATGAATATATTAGATGGTTATCTAATAGGCTAACTCAGCGAGAATCTAATCCAAAAAATACATTACCTATAAATTATGAAATCGAGATAGCTAATTTATTTTCTGATATTGCAGAGTCAATAACTAAACTTTTTTCTGCAGAAAATGTAAATCAGGCTCGAGATCTTTTTGAGAATTATAAAAAAGTAGAGAAACATTATTCAAAAAATTCTGGCGATCCTACAGTGAATTTATTTAAAAAAATAAATTTACTTAACCTAGATAAAGATAATCCATCTCAATATATTGATTCAGTCAACAAGCTTTTTTCTGATACTTATACGGACACTAAAGAAAAAATACCCGATTCAGCTAAGCTGCGTCTAAGTGATGAATACATAAAAAAATTATCGAAGAAAAAAGCTTATATTAAAAATAATAAAGATTCCGCAACTTCATTTTCCAGACAAGTGAAAATAAATCCTTTCAAATTGATAGGTAGATACTTGGTTAATTTATATTTAGAAATTACTAGAAGTAGTTTAGATAAAGCTAAACGCTTAGAACTGGAATCGGCTTATAAAAATTGTTCAAGCAAAGGCCAGAATTCTAAGGTTGAGCTTTCCATGAGAAGCGGAGCTTTGTTTAGAGATACCACGGATGTTGGTGAAGCAGAACAAGATGAAACTAATATTAGTATTTATCAAGCATCTTTATGATATTGATAATAAATTCTAGATAAAAAATTTTGCCGCTGAAGAGTTATTTAATAAAGATTTTTACTTTAAAAATTTTTTAGCGGCGATCTCCGATATCTATTTTGGCTTCTTTATCCCAGCCCTATAAACTCATTGAGTAGGATAGATACTAGATTTTTCCCTTCTAAGATGGGATATCTCATTTCTTATAATCTAAATATTTAAACCTTTAGCTTGGGTTCTTGACAATGCTGGCATTATCATGAGGGTAAAGCCAACTTTATTAAAATACTAACTTAATTATTTCAAAGAGAGTTTAATCCAAAAAATAAAGAGCTTTCTAAGTTTAACCAGGGCGCGAAAAAAATAGTCGGTATTACCCAGCATTTGTGCCAAAAAAATCAGTTTATTTTGTTATGTGTTATTGATGCAGATTTTCCAAGCACAAAAGCGACAAACTATATTGAGGAAATAAATAAATATTTTGCTAAGACAAATACACCGTTTCTTTGGTGGATTTTACCCTCTGATAATCCTAAAGATTTAGCTCAGCATTTAGAGAAATATAATTACAAACAATGTAAAAGTAAAAAAATATTTTATAAAAATATAAATGATTATTTACCAGTTGCACCTAACAAAAACTTTAAAATACTACGTGTGCTGAATAAGAATATAATCGAAGATTTTAAAATTTTTATAAACAAGAATAAGCCAGAAGCATGTTCTACTTATTTAGCTAACTTAGGCGAGGTATTATCATTTTATGATCCCATAGAGTTTTATCTTTGTTATTATAAAGATAGGGTGATTGCAGCAAGTCAGGTATGTTATTATGCTGGAGTAAGTAATATACAATTATTAAAATCTATAGATACTATACATACAAATTCAAATTATTTTTACATATATGATTTTCATCTACACCAAATAAAAAATAAGCAATACTCCTTTGCATTTACTTATTCTAGTTCTCAATTAAAATTTATAAATAACGGATGGAATGAATTAAGTGAATTTGGTATTTATCGGAATTAGTATGCACTTTCTATACATTTTATTTCTAAATATGAATATTTTTTTGAAAAAATAAGTATACTCAATAAGGCTATCCCAGAAAAAGCTATACTTAATATAAATGGGGCACTAAAAGACACATAACAAGAAAGTGCGGCCACATTACAAAATATTGCTCCGATCAATATTCTTAAACTTTGTGAAACACTTAATACAGTGCCTTGTGTTAGAGTATTCGTTGAATCTGAAATTATTACTGACATATTGGTGATAGTAATAGCGATGCTTATTCCCAGTAAAAATAATAATCCCAAATATCTATATATCTCATTGGAAAAAATTAATTCCAATATAGTTAAGAATAGCATTATTAAACCTAAAGAAATAGTAATCAAAGAGTTTTTTATCACTTTATCGAAAACATTAATTAAATAACCATTCCCTATTATTTTTCCAATCGATAAAATAAAAATGGCGATGGCTAGAATTTTTGGAGCAGAATTCCACTTATGAACTAAGTAAACAGGAATGAATTGATATAATATATCTATTGATATAGTGATGAATAAATTAATTAATATTAATGAATTAATGATTGGTTTTTTTAGGCAAAAAATGATTCTATGTATACTTGATCTTGCTATGATTTTTCGGACACAGAGAAGCGAGGTAAACTTAAGTTACTAAGCAAGCAGGTATAGATATGTCTAGAAAATATGATAAAGAATTTAAATTAAATGCGGTTGATCACGGTAGTAGATACACGAGAGGTCAAGGTAGTTCAGAAAAACAAAGTGCATTTACTTTTTAATGGAGACGATAAAAATATTACTGCAGCAAAATTATTCAAAGCATGTTTACGTTTAAGGCCCGATAGGATACTGCTATCTGAATTGCGCGGTGCTGAAGCATGGTCATTTCTTCGTGCCGCCAATAGTGGTCATCCTGGCAGCATCAGTACAGTTCATGCTGATATACCCGAAGGTTGCTTTGATCAGCTCGTATTCATGATGCAACAAGCAGGTTCTAATTCGACTGAAGAAAAATTACGGTCTTATATTCAATCTATTATTCCAATCATTATTCAGTTAAAACGTAGTACTAACTCTAAACGATTTGTAGAAGTTGCAGAGGTTTATTTTGGTGTTACATAAACCTCCATAACCTAATTAAGCTACTTAAATTCGCTATTCTTCGAAAACTTCAGCTATGCTTTTGGCTTCTAAAATCTTTTCACTCCATCTAAGTAAAGTCTCGGAATTTGCTTCAAGCAGCATAGCTAGATACTGAGAGGGTATTTGGCGGAATTTGCGCTGTAACAAATGTTGCAATATAGCGTATTCTCCTTGTTGGATTCCTTCTTGCAAACCTTGTTGCCTCCCGATTCGTTCAAAACTGGTAATATAAGCCATACCATGCTCCTCTTCGATTTTCTTAATTTCTTTATTATACTGTATTTCTAAGGCCTCAGGCAGTGTAAGCACCCAGTCCATAAACGTGAGCAAGGCAATTACCATGTCACGACTGAAATCGCGCTCATAAAGGCGCCGAACTAATCTAAATTTTTGCTGAAAGCGTGCATCATTATCTTGTTTAGTTTCTATCGCTGCTAACTGTGCTAATACTACCCAAGCAAACGGATTCTTGTTTTCTCCTAAAATCAGTTCTTGACCTCGATAATCTAGTAACTTATTCGTGTAAAAGGAAAAATGGATAACGGGTTGTTCCCAAACGAGAGACTGATAACGTGTCGGCCGCCAACTTGGGCTATCGTCAGTAAGTATCGCTAACACAATAATCGGTTGTTTATAGCGTAGATGAAGCAAACAGTAATAATCAAAAAGTCGTTGTGCAAAGTGCGCTTGGCGCTGTCCTTGGATTTCCAAGTGCAGCAACACGACGGCTTGTTGGCCACTGTACGAATTAACGCGGACTAATTTGTCGACACAACGTTTGCCAACAGCCGCCTCACGTGTAATTGCTTGTAATTCCTTATCCAAAAATTGATAGTCTTTCGTCCAATCAATTTTTTCATATAAATGTGGATAAAAAAACTCTAATAGGCGTGGAAAATAAGAATCTAAAACAGACTTCCAACCGGTATCACCTTCACTGGGAGGCTGGCTTGCTTCGGTTTCAATCGACGTGTCAGTTTCAAGTAAAGACATTTTGTTCCCTTATTATTATCTTGAATGTCCAGTTAGATAATATTATATAATAATTATTTTTAAGTCTAGGAAATTATTTTTAACCTAATTTTTTTATTAGAAAATTAAATATTATTTAAATAATTTATAGAATGCATTTTTTTACTTCCATAAAATCATCTTGTAACCCTTCAAACATACGCGTGGCAATTTCTAAACTATCACTTAAGGCATATAGATAATAGTGGATAATATGAGAATTATAATCAAGAAAGTCATCACTCAAAGCAATAGTGGCTTGAGCTTCCGCTTTTTTAATATATTCTAAAATAAGTGTTTGTTGTTCAAGGTAGTTTTCTATTTGTTGAGGTAGTAACTTATTTAAACCATCAACGCTTGATCTAAGTCCGTCATTTATTTTATCTGCACGAGAGAGATTAAGCATAAACCACTCCCTGATCAAGACATTTATTTGAGAATTTCTGTGTTATTGGATCGTTTTTTCTTCCGCTGCGCTGACATGAATTATCAGCGCAGTAAGTTAGTTTATCCAAGGATTGCCGAATGCATATAGAATGATTTAGTATGAGTATAGCCATGATCAATTCTCCGTGAATTGGTGTGGTTAGCACGGCAGGGTATTATCAGTACCTTGTGCAGTGCGGTTTGGCGTAGGAATTATTCCTGCGCCAGATTTTTTACTAACAGGCAATTCATCTTAGCGGTCCCGACAAGGAGTCGGCAAGAGGTTTTAATAATTTTTTAAAAAATTACCAAATGTAATCATCTACAGTCATTGGATAGATGCTGTAAAAACTAACGTTATTGTATAGAAAGATTAATTTTCCTGATGCTTGAGTAAACTAAGCTCTCGTTTAAGCTCGGCCTCTAGTTCTTTCTCACTTGGGAGATGAAATTGGTATTTACTTGCAAAAATTTGCTTTGCCTTATCGCCTAGAAGATAATTAGCCATGCTATCGCTTTTTTCAGTGCAAAGAACCAAGCCAATCGTCGGATTATCACCTTCAGTCAAACATTCCCTATCGTAGTAATTTACATACAGCAACATTTGTCCCAAATCAGCATGAGTTAGTTCATGGGTCTTAAGATCAATGATGATATGACACTTAAGCACCGTATGGTAAAAAACAAGATCAGCATAATAATGTTTACCATCAAGAGTTAGGCGCTTTTGTCTAGCTACAAAAGCAAACCCTCTACCTAGCTCCAATAAGAAATGCTGTAAATTGCAAATCAAAGCCTCCTCTAAATTGGACTCAGAAAGCTGGTATGCTTCTGGAACGTCTAAGAACTCAAGTACAAGCGGGTCTTTTATAGCGTCTTCTGGTTTGGATATTTCCTGTCCCTGATGAACTAACTTTAGCAGCGCTGCTTTATCTTTACTTTTAGCTAGCCGGTCAAAAAGCAAGCTGTTTGTTTGACGCTCTAGCTCACGAACCGACCAACGGTTTTTAATCGCCTCTACTTCATAAAATTGCCTAGTGATCTTGCAACGAATTATTGGACACTAAGAATCGAGACGTTGATAAAATCGTCGTTCAAATTCAACGGGAGTTAAATATCCTAAAGTTGAATGACGCCAATGATTATTATAAAAGACCTCAATATATTCAAAAATACTTT
>DASXLX010000026.1:0-2788 GCA_036495935.1 Candidatus Aquirickettsiella sp. | reverse complement strand
TAGCGATCGTTCGACGCATTGCTCTTAATCTGCTCAAAGCCGAAAAAACGGCTAAAGTCGGCATTAAAATAAAACGTAGTAAAGCCGGATGGGACTCCCAATATCTTGCTAAAATCTTAAATTCTTCGGGTTTTTAAGCGCAATTCCCCTGATTGTTAACTCCAGGGCAAACGCATTTTAAGTAATTGAAAAAAAGACTTAAATAATTTTTACCATCAAAGTTTACATTAAAAAGCTAGCGCTTTTTTTATCTTTAAAAAAATATAAAAAATAAAATAGCTTTTAAGTGATTAGCAAGTTTTATAAAAAATATTTAGAGATGTTTTTAATTAACATTTTTTATTTTTATAGGCTTGATCAACAAATTTTATATTTATTTTTTTATTTACTATATGCTATTGTATTTTTTAAATTTATCTTTTATATTTTACGCCCTAAAATAAAATGAAATATTTTTCATTTTAAAATAAGAACAAAAATATTTAACATAGGGTATTTATGCCAAATAATAATATTACTAACGAAAATATTGATTGGATTACACATGGGACTGGACACAATTGTGATGAACATTCTTGTAAGCAAGTTCATTACAATCCTTATCGGCAAGGATATGAAAATAGCAAACAATTTTCTGAAAAATTTGGGAATGGAAAAATTAGTTTATTTATTCCCTCTCATTTAGAAAGGTTCTATCAAAGTAGATCAAAACAATTATTTGACACGGTTATTAATACCTTCAAAGATTTAGCAAATTTTTTTCCTCGAAACGTGCAAGGACCGATGAATATCGATTTGAGTCTATGTCAAGCCGGGGACCGCGATTGTACTTCGGCTTTAGGAGTCACTTCTTCTCAACAGTCTGGAAACACTTATGCAACATATATTCAAGTAAGGCATGTATCCGACTGGCAACAGTTATTAAAAACGCTTAGACATGAATCCGATCATGCTTGGCGACAACAAAATTACCAAAAAGCAGTCACTGGTACACTTTGTGAAGGTTTAGCCGATCTTACTGAAGAAGGGCCCTGTAGCTCAGAAAAAATTAATTTTTCCAGAAATCAACGTAATGTTCCTTCTTTCAATTATATTTTTGATGACAACCATGGTGGAGATTTTACAAAACTATACCGGTGGGGATATTTTGTAGCTTGGTATTTTAGCCAAACCTTAAATCAGAATGAATTTAATAAACTCGTTAAATTAAATGCCTATCAGATTACTAACCAATATGGGAATCATTATTCAGAATTTATAAAATTCTTCAATAATATAGAAGAATTTTGTAAACAAAATCCAAATATTCAATTAAAGGATGTAATTAAATGGGCAGAAAAAAAACCTAGCACGCAAATCACGTCTAGAAATGGTTCGGCAAATTCTCAAAATATTATTCCTAATGCAAAAAATACTATAACAATCAATGGCCATACCTTAACCGCCCCTTTCGAAATAACAGTACATGGGATGGATGGATGTGCTGGATGTGGAGCGGCTAAAGATATTTTGAATCGACATAGCATAAAATTTCAATATACTACCCAACAAACTACAGCAGAATGTAATGGAAAGCCTTATCCCTATGTGCCTAAAATATTTATTAACAATTTGTGCCTGACCGGTGTTGAGCTTGCGAATTTAGAGCAGTCCGGAAAATTAGCTCAGTTAGCCAAGATCCAAAAGCTCCCTAACATTAGTTTCACTCCCATTAATATAACAAAATTAAGCATAAAAAACAGAACAGTAACAGGTAAGGAAAAAGTAAAAATAATTGGCTCAGCAGGAGGCTGTAATTTGTGTGCTCAAACTAAAAAAATTCTAGATCAAAATAATATACAATATACCTATTATTTACAAACCAAGCATGATCCAACACCCGGAAAATGCAATGAGGAATTGGATGTTATTCCGAAAGTATATTTTGGCGAAGATCCTGATTCTCCTTGTGTTAGTTTATCTCAATTAAAACAATTAGATAAAGATGGTCGTTTAGCCTCATTTGCAAAACTACAAATACAAAATAGTCAATCCAAGCCAGAAATTGCTAGCGCAGCTCCTCCCAGCTTATCTTTTGGAACGCCAGAAGAAAACCCAAACTGGCAAAGAATCTATCTAGAAAACAATCCTGAACTTAGCGGGCTTATTTCTAATCCCAATTTTCATTTGCATTTAGAACTAAGTGATGGAAGCAACGATGGCATACCAATCACGCGCGAACAATTTTTTAGCAATACTACTCAGTTTGCCATTATTAGATATGCGATAGAACAAAATCAATTGCAACTTGACATTTTCGAACTCAATTATCTCAGCTTAAAGAAAATTGATGCCCATGCAGTCGGAGCAGGCCAAATCTGTTGGGATGCATCAGGTAATAAACATTATTTGCAAGCTAATCAATGGTTTAGTGAACATAATCATGGTGGTCAATCCTGCCAGGAGGGTTTAGAGAAGGCTTTAATAGAAAGTCTTAACCGGTCACCTCTAAAAGAAACAATAGAACTTATAAAAACCCCCTTCAATAATCAAAATAACCCGATAGAAATAACATCAAGAATTCAGCCTGGTACTGATCAACCCGTTACTCAGCCAGCAACTACACAAAAACCTGTGTACACACAACGGCCGGTTATTAAGTCCCCAATATCTCAAGAATCTTTGCAAGTAGTATCTGAACAAACTATGAACAAGATGAAGGACATTCTACAAAGTTCTGATGACCCCTACCTTCAAGACATAGCGAAATTTCAACGTTGGCAAGATTTTAAAACTGTTTTAGATCTGC
>DASXLX010000025.1:0-2173 GCA_036495935.1 Candidatus Aquirickettsiella sp. | reverse complement strand
ACCTCGCACTACACTACTCATACCTGCTACCGCAATATCCGATACCATACGTTGTGCTAAAGGATTATCCAGTTTTATTTTAGGACTTAAGCCTGCTGATCCCATGGCTAAAGCAACACCCGCTAAATCAAATTGTTGGCGTTCCAAAATATCCAAAAAACATCCATGGTTGAAAATCAACTGGTTTTTTACCAAAGATCTAATCTGTCACATCTAAACTCTATTAACTCACCAACTTTTACCCAGTCGGGAATAGCATAATCCAATTCAATTCGGATTTGTCCAACAGCAACAATATTTTTTTTTATATCAATTATTTTAGCAATAAAAAACTGTGAAAAATAAGTTATATCGGAGTTGCGAGTTATTTTTTCTGAAGTTTCCGTTGTTCTCCTAAAATCCTTAACATCCATTGCATGTAACAAGTCATTTACATTTTCTCCTAAAGCAACATGGCATGGTTGAGAAAATACTAAACATTCATTTTTTCCATCTGTCATTATTAACTCTGCTTCTTTTCCTTCAAAAGAAATCCAATCCAATTTTTTTACTATCATGGTGTCATCCTTGTATTTAATGAAATCCAATCTGGATCTTGTTTAACGTCTAAGAATTTATCTATTTCAAAGCTTGGCTTGGTAGACCAACCTAAACTTGGTGCTTGTCGTTCCAAATAAGTTACCGACTTCAAATGGAAGGTTGTTATTTCATTTGTAAATCTATCTAATCCAACAAAAGGAGCACGGGCGGTACCAACGGGAATTTTTACATAAGCATTTAATTCTGGAACATAAATTCCATTCTTTATAACGAAATTTGCATCCTCTATATATTGTTTAACATCATAATCACGACCCAAATCAAACTTATTAGCAATTTGCATCCCATGTTTTTCAAAATGAATTACATCCAAACCTGGTTTAAATTTGTAATTAAATTCAGCCGCTTCTTCTGCCCTTCCAAACAATCCCCATCTTTCTAATTTACTGGTAACATTATTAACAACTTGTTGAGTTCCCTTGTATATATTCTCTATGGCTTCAAGTCCTAAAACGCCTTCTGTCGCAATAAACTCAGCGCCCATCGCTAAAGGTACGTCCGCAGCATAACCAATAGCTTCCCAACGATCATTTAATTAAACCTGCTTCACGATAAATTAATTCTGCTTCTTGAGTAAATAATTTCATTGCATCAGGATTTTCATCACCTAAATCTTCAAAGAAACTTTCATAGTTCCAGCTTTTAGGAAGCATTGTCATAACTTTTCGATGATAAACTTGACCAATCTTTGTAATCCATGATGAAGGTATAGATTGATCTATAAATTCAAAGCCATCTATATCAAAAAATTTAGGTTCGTCAAAATGCTCAGTTTGTATAAAAATTTCTATTCCTAACTCTTCAATTAAATTAATTGCTAAAACATTGTATTCCTTACCTATTTTCAACCACGGGCTAGATTCTCCTAAATCTTTTTTCGTTGTTGCGCTTATAATTTTCCTACATATAATTTTCATAAAACTATCCTATTAATTTTTTAAAATGAAGGATTAAAATATTGATTTACCAAGGAATCTTGCATCTGCTGTCTTGGAATAGCATCAACAATGCCTTTGACCTTGAAATCTGGGTGGGAATAATTTACTTCCATTGTGCCCATTTTTTTATAAAAATGAACTTCGATCTTTTGCCCAAATGGAAGCTTAATAGATGGGGTCGCAAATTTACTCCACTCAGCTATATTACTTCCATCTTTTGTAAGAGCTTCTACAACACTTGGATTTGACAAAACTGAACCTTTACTTAAAGCAATAGTGGAATTCTCCACAGCATAACTAGTTAACTTTCCATCATTATCAAGAATACCTGCTTCTTTCAAGGCTAACTCAGTTTTATATTTTAACCCATATGCCACATTTTTGGCTGCGTAATTTGGAACATTCTCTAAAGCAACCTGTTTTCCAAACAACCCCCCCCCCTTTCTAACTTATTTGCAACACTACCAAAAACTCGTTGGCCTCCTTGGTATATGTTCTCTACTGCTCCTACGGCTTCTGCGCCCAATCTCTCTCCAGCCATCACAAACTGGGCACCAATAGCTAAAGGTACTCCTATGGCATACCCTGCTTCTTGCCAGCGATTCTTAGGAGCTTCATAATGTCCCGTAAAAATT